>NZ_JBALDN010000119.1:0-66711 GCF_036917375.1 Nostoc sp. | reverse complement strand
ATAAGAAATCTTTGAGATGCACCACACGCTCATTTTCATTCTTGGACAATGCTTAATTTACACGACTTTCAGCCTTAACTGAACCGTATTGACTTTTAAAAAAGCTTCTAAAATTATTTCCTCAATGGACGGATATTTATCCCATGAATTGCAAAAATGTATAGAAGTCCAAGGTAAATATTTATTACTTGTCAGATGGGAAACTTTAGAATCTCATACTGTAGGATTTAGAAGTTCTGCTGAGTATCAAGAGTGGAAAAAACTTCTGCATCATTTTTATGAACCATTTCCCACTGTTGAACACTTTGAAGAAATTAAAACATGAAAAACAAGAACCCCGACTTCTTGGAAAATCGGGGTTATATGCTTGTGGCTTTTTTTCAAACTTTTTGCAATTGTGCTACTCTTGGGTCAACAATTTTTTGTCCCAAACTGGCAAATTTAATTGCTACAGACATCTTATTACCCGTTCCAAAAACATGGGTGATTTCGCCAAGACCAAAGGTTTTGTGTAATACTCTATCTCCTACTTGCCAATTCTGTGATGTGTCTTGTTTACCATTAGAAGTAGAGGCACTTTTGGTATAACTTTGACGGCTTACGCGTTTGGTAGATAATAACTCTTCTGGCAATTCGTCGAGAAATTGCGATCGCACAGCAGGTTCACGAGAACCATACAAACGGCGTTCCCGCGCGTGTGATAAATACAACCTTTCTTGAGCGCGAGTAATCCCCACATAACACAAGCGGCGTTCTTCTTCCAAAGATGCAGGATCGCTTAAGGAACGGTAGCCTGGAAATAGTCCCTGTTCTAATCCCACCAAAAATACTACGGGAAATTCCAAACCTTTGGAAGCGTGCAAAGTCATCAAAGAAACGGCTGTTTGCCCTTCTTTTAAATTATCCAAATCCGAACTGAGGGCAGCACTACTTAAAAAATCTCGTAGGGAAATCTCTTCGTTTTCTTCTTGAAATTGCAATGCGGCGTTGTAAAGTTCCTGAACGTTTTGTACCCGATCTGTGGCTTCATCTGTGCCTTGATTCATCAAGTCTTGAACGTAACCAGAATCTTCTAATATTCCTTGCAAAACCTCAGTCACCGGAAGCGTGGCGACTTGTCCTTGCCAACGGCTAATCATTGCGGCAAAGTTATTTACAGCTTTTGTCGCTCGTCCAGCTAATGTATTAACTGATGTTTCGTCGCTGAGTATTTCCCACAAAGTCGTCCCTAATTGCTGAGATGCGTTTATCAAAGCATCAATAGTGGTTTTGCCAATTCCCCGCCGGGGAGTATTAATCACTCGTAATAAACTGACTGTATCAGCTGGGTTATTTATCGCTCTTAAATAAGCGACGACATCTTTAATTTCTTTGCGATCGTAAAATCTCATTCCCCCTACAACTGTGTAAGGAATTTGATATTTCACCAACAATTCTTCAAAGGGACGAGATTGGGCATTCGTCCGATAAAGTATGGCAAAACTACCCCAGTTTAACTCTGGATTTTGCTGTTCTAAAGTGCTAATTTGATTAATAACAAATGCCGCTTCTGCAAGTTCTTCATCGGCTTTGTGACAAGTAATCTGTTCGCCCGTCCCCCGCGTTGCTTTCAGAACTTTATCAATCCGTTGGGTGTTATTTTCAATTAATTCATTAGCTGCTTGCAGAATGTTTTCACAAGAACGATAGTTTTCTTCTAGCTTAACCATCGTCCGGGTGTCATCATCTACCAAACCATCGCCAAAGTCTTCCTGAAATCCCAGCAAGATGGTGAAATCTGCCATCCGAAAGCTGTAAATTGATTGGTCTGCATCACCGACAACAAAAACTGAGCGATTTTCCCATTGCCATTCGCTCTTTTTGGTTTCGCCATTAGTAACTAATAAATTAATCAGTTGATACTGAGTGCGGTTAGTATCCTGATATTCATCTACGAGGATATGACGAAACTTGCGATGCCAGTAACCCAATACCTGCTCGTTTTGTTGAAATAATCTCGTGGGTACAAGAATAAGATCGTCAAAGTCAAGAGCGTTGTTTTGTGCTAACTTATCTTGATATAAATTGTAAACTTGGGCAATTACTCGTCCCCGATAATTAGGTTGGTCTTGCTCAAATTCTTGGGGTGATAAACCTTGGTTTTTAGCGTTACTAATAGCGTAGCGGACAGAGCGGGCATCAAACTTCTTATCGTCTAAATTTAGCTCTTTATTAACGATTTCTTTGATCAGACTGATAACATCTGATTCATCAAAAATAGAGAAATTACGATTCCACTTGCGTCCTTTTTCGTCTACGTACTTTTCAATATCAAAGCGGAGAATGCGCGAAAATAGACTGTGGAAAGTGCCACACCACAAATCTTTAATCGTGTTTTTGTAAACTTGCGATCGCAGTTGCGTTTGTTGGTATTCTGTCAACAAATCCAATCGCTGACCGTGTTGTTTCATGGCCAGTTGTTCAGCAAACAGCCGTTGAATCCGTTCTTTCATCTCCCGCGCGGCTTTATTGGTAAAAGTAACCGCCAGGATATTTTCTGGATCGACACGGTGTTTCAGAATCAGATTTGCAATGCGATAAGTCAGCGCTCGTGTTTTACCGGAACCTGCGCCAGCAACAACTAACAACGGGCCGCAGTAATGTTCGACAGCTTGACGTTGGCTAGGGTTAAGGTGACTGAGAAAGTCAATGGTTGTTGTCATAGATGTGAAAAAGCGATGTCTAAGGGCGGGCTACGCCTACGCCTGGCGTCACATCAATAGACCTCTTGCAAAAGTTACTTTTGCACTCTTGCGGTCAAAGGGGAAAGGTCAAAGGGGAAAGGTTTTTTTATTCCTTTTCCCTTTCCCCCTTACCCTTTTCCCTACAAATGCCAAGAAGTCTAATAGAGAGTTGCTATTGCCCAGGTTACAACATCCTAACGAAACTTGGTCAATAAAGATTGTGTGGCAATCTTCTTAACCAGAATGGTACTCTATCATGATTTATGTAGAAGTAAGAAAAAGCTATGCTGTCAGTCTGACTGTATTAGCTTTGCAGTGATGACACAGGAGGGAATTACTCAAGCTTTTACATCTAACCGGCATTTTGAGCAAGCAGGATTTACAAAACTGTTGTAAATCAAAAAATTCTGGGATTTAGACAAAGTTTGTGTTGTGGCAATTCATGAATTGCCCTGATAATACGTTAACTTTTCTACGTAGAAAACTTAGCCACTAGTTATTCCGGCGCGTTGTGTCGTAAAATCAGCCACGGGGAATCAAACATCAAAAGATAGTAGACAAGCTCTAACTTGTTGTGTTGTCAACAGTAGGGGCAATTTATTAATTGCCCCTAAAGGTTTTCATGGGGACATGACAATGTTCACTAGGCCGTGGTTTATTTGCTTGCAAAACGCTGTACATAACTAACTGAGAGTATAGTCACCAATCGGACTATTCACTCATTGAGTACCCAATTGACAATTAGGTAGCAATACACCATACATCATCATTGAACCGTTAAATTTTTAAAGATGAAAAATTTCTTTAATTGCAGGTTTTACCAGTATAAAGAGGGGTGGATATGGATTTTAGCTTAATTGTATCCAACATTTTGAATCCGCCAATTCTGTTTTTCTTTTTAGGCATGACTGCTGTTTTTGTCAAGTCTGATTTGGAAATTCCCCCACCAGTACCCAAACTTCTTTCGTTGTATTTGCTATTTGCTATTGGTTTTAAAGGAGGGGTAGAACTAATCAAAAGCGGACTGAATCAGGAGGTAATTTTAACACTCCTAGCAGCAATGTTGATGGCTTGTTTTGTTCCAATTTACACCTTTTTTATCCTGAAGTTGAAACTGGATACTTACGATGCTGCGGCGATCGCAGCAACCTATGGTTCTATCAGTGCCGTCACTTTCATCACTGCTGGTGCTTTTCTCACTGAGCTTGGTATTCAGTATGATGGTTACATGGTAGCAGCTCTGGCCCTGATGGAATCTCCGGCGATCATTGTTGGTCTGATCTTGGTAAGTATATTTACCGCCGATGAAAAGCGAGAATTTGCTTGGTCGGAAGTTTTGCAAGAAGCATTTCTTAATAGTTCAGTTTTTCTACTAGTTGGTAGCCTCTTAATCGGTGTCTTGACAGGAGAACGTGGTTGGCACGTATTAGAACCCTTTACTCAAGGGTTGTTTTATGGCATTCTCACCTTCTTTTTATTGGATATGGGACTGGTAGCTGCTAGAAGAATTAAAGACTTGCAAAAAACCGGAGTTTTCCTGATTTTATTTGCCATACTAATTCCAATACTCAATGCAGGCATTGGGTTAGCGATCGCCAAATTCATCGGTATGCCTCGCGGAGATTCGCTGTTGTTCGCTGTATTGTGTGCCAGTGCTTCTTACATCGCTGTCCCTGCGGCTATGCGGATGACTGTTCCCGAAGCAAATCCCAGCTTGTATGTTTCAACCGCTCTAGCAGTGACATTCCCGTTCAATATTATTGTGGGAATTCCGTTATATCTCTACGGAATTAACCTATTTTGGAGGTAATAATATGCACGTAGTTAAAAAGATAGAAATTATCGCTAACTCGTTTGAGCTTGCCAAAATTTTAGATAATTTAGACAAGTCGGGTGTACATAACCATGCCGTAATCCGAAATGTTGTTGGTAAAGGATTACGAGGAACGACAGAAGATTTAGACATGACCATGCTTGATAATGTTTACATCCTCGCATTTTGTATGCCAGAACAACTCAAGCGGGTTGTAGAAAATATCAAACCAGTCCTTAATAAATTCGGAGGTACTTGCTACGTTTCCGATGTGATGGAAATTCGCTCTGTCAGATGTGTTGCGTCAATGTAAAAAAGTTATAAATCAATGAAGCATTTCATAGAACGTCGTGACTTTTTGAAGTTAGGAATCACTGGGGCGTTCGGAATGGCGATAACTGCCAGCGATTTCCTCTGGCGGGTAGAACAGGCCAAAGCTGCCGAAATCCCCTCAACTTCTGCTGAATCCCTCACTCCCGATGCAGCTTTGCAAAAGCTGATTGAGGGAAATCAGCGATTTGTTCAGCATCATCCCCAATACCCCGATCAATCTGAGCTGCGGCTGCACGAAGTTGCTCAAGCTCAACATCCATTTGCAACTATTCTTAGTTGTGCGGATTCACGAGTACCCGCAGAAATTGTTTTCGATCAAGGCATTGGGGACATTTTCGATGTGCGGATTGCCGGAAATATTGCCACACATGAAGCGATCGGTAGTATTGAATATGCAGTTGTCTTATTAGGTTCTCCACTGCTGATGGTGATGGGTCATGAGCGTTGTGGCGCAGTAACCGCAGCTGTACAAAACGAATCGTTACTCGGTGATATTGGTACTTTTGTTAAGGCAATTAAGCCAGCCCTAAAAAAGGTCAAGGATCAGCCTGGTGATGCAGTTGAAAACGCTGTGGTGGCAAATGTGCAATATCAAATTGAACGGTTGAAGCAATCAAAGCTTTTAAGTGAGCAGGTGCAGTCCGGCAAATTGAAAATTGTTGGAGGTCGTTACGACTTGGATACAGGCAGGGTAAGTATCATTACTTAATTCACGGGAGCAGGGGGGCAGGGGAGCAGAGGGGCAGGGGAGCAGAGAAGCAGAGGGAGAATTACTAATAACTCATAACTCATAACTCAGCACTCATTACTCAGCACTCCTAACGCCCAATGCCCCATTCAATCCTGCACAGTCATTGGCAGACGAATAGTGAAAGTAGAACCAATTCCTGGCTGACTTTTGACAATAATTTCACCACCCATCATCTGGCAAAAGTGGCGGCTAATTGCCAACCCCAGTCCCGTACCTCCATACTTTTTCGTAGTGGAAGTATCACCTTGGGTAAAAGGTTGAAATAACTGCTGCTGTTGACGGTTAGACATACCGATACCTGTGTCGGTAACGGTGAAAATAATGCTGCCCAAAGGAGCCTCCGGTCGGAATTCATCCTTTTCCATGTTGACTGTCAGCGTTATCTTACCGTTTGTAGTAAATTTACTGGCGTTGCTGAGTAAGTTTAACAATACCTGCCGCATCCTAGTTTGATCGGCGTACATTGTGCCAAGTTGCTCATCAAAATCCACTTCTAAAATATTGGCATTTTTTTCTATAGCTGGTTTGACTGTGAGAACAACGTTATGAATCAGCGTCGCAATCTCGAATGTCTCAGGATACAGGGTCATTTTCCCCGCTTCAATTTTTGACAAGTCGAGGATTTCGTTAATCAAGTGCAGTAGATGTTTACCAGCAGCGTTAATTGTTTCTAAGTCGGTGATAAAATCTGGCGATAAACCAAGATCGGTAGCGTCGTCTTCTAGTAGTTGGCTTAAACCAATGACAGCATTTAACGGTGTGCGTAATTCGTGGCTGACATTTGCCAAAAATACACTTTTTGCTTTGCTAGCGGCTTCAGCTAATTCTTTAGCTTGTTGTAGTTCTTTTGTTCGCTCAGATACGCGCTCAATCAGACGATTTAGAGATTTGGCGAGTAGGCCAATTTCATCTTCAGTGGTGACGGGCGCTCGCAAATCAAAATTATGTTTCCTTGCAACTTGTTCAGCTACTTGAGTTACAGTGATAACTGGTTCAGCGATCGCTCGACTGGTACGCCAAGCTACAATGGCTGCGATCGCTACCGAAACCAGCATACTCGCAATCACGATGAATCGTTCAACTATTCTCGCCTGCTCAACGGCTCTTTGCCTTTCTTGCTCCTGATCTTCAGCAGTTTGCAGGATGTTAGTCAAGTTTTGAGAAAGCTGGTCTAGCCGCATCGCCGTTTCACCACGCATAATTGTTAATAACTGCGATCGGGCAGAGGAAATCTGCTGAGGCTGCACTTTTTGGGAATCAATTTTCTGTAATACGGCTTCTATTTGGTCAACGTAGGCTTTTAAATTATTCTTGTAATCCAGCAATAATGTCTGTAAAGTCGAACTTGTTGCTGCTAATCTTTTAGGTTTACTATCAATAAATCCGCCAATTTTTGACTCTAGTTGCTTGGCTTTTTCAACGTTTTTCAGAAAATCAGCTTTTTTGCTTTGCAGTTGTTGTGAATTATCCAATACAGCAACTAGGTTAGAACTATGTAATTGTGCCCCTACTACTGCATCTTTATAATTACTCAGTAGTTGCCCTTGTTCATAAGCTTGATTAAATTGTCTAACTTCCCTTCCCCGGTAGTAATTAGCAATCACTAGCCCAGTCAGTGAGCCAAAAAAGCCAATTCCAATAGCTACAAAGTAGCCATAGCCAATTTTTTGATGGATACGCCAAGAACTAGCTTTGAGTTTCCCTCGTGAAGGAAATTCTATAGTTGGGAGTTCGTCTGTCGATGGCTCTTCGGCTGACACTTTTTTGCTTTCTGAACTGCTGTAGATAGGGGTTGGCTTTTGAGTTGGAGTTGGCATTTCTCAAATCTCCTTGCCTTCCCGTAAAAATAATCAAATTAGTCTAGATTGTCAAAATACCTTAATTAGTCATTAACATCTACATTATCTTCTTTTATCGCAAGAGCAAATCATTGCTTGCTAGATAATTAGTATAACCTTAAATTATATAAGTAAATTTTATAACAAGATAAATAAGTATAATTACTAGTTTAAGATAACTCACTTTTTTTAGGATCGATGATATAGTTACCTCCACCAAAGACCCGTCTGAGAGCGTTTTCTCATTACCACACTACTTTCCACAATATGCGGTTGATAGCAAGCAATGAGTTCTTGCGATCGCCTAAGCCACTACTCTACCTTACTGCTTCCTTATAAAATTAATACAATCAGGAAAAAAACAAAAGGTTTTAAACTTGTTGGGGATAGGGCATGGGGAAGAGGACAAGGAGAATTGGAGGCAAGGGGAAAGACTTGTTGTAAGTTCTAGTTACCTTGTCCCCCTTGTCCCCTTGTCTCCCCACATTCCAGGCACGTGTATCATAAAAGAGGTTAAAAGTCTAGTCTATATGAACGCACAAAAATTTTCATTACGTATTAATATCAATACGAATGCGTGAATTGACGAACGCGGCTTAAGATAGCTTTAATATCGGATAAAATCGGCTTCTAGGCTTATATAAATGAGAAGTGGAGTGATTTTTGCATGATTTGTACTTAGATTTAGTACGATTATGAGCAAATGACACGGAATGGGATAATCACAACCTGAGGATTCCAGGTGATTCCAAAAATAGAACTCAGGAAGTTGATTATAATACATCCTGCTGCCTTCTGAGTTCTATCCTCCTACTGACTGTCTACCTTGTAGTTGATGCAGTAGATAGTACGGGGCAACTATGGTTATAGGACACTAAAATCTTTTTGTGCCTTTCACCAACATTGTACTGATGCACAAGTACATTACCCGATCAACAACCTTTGGTTGTAATTATCCAGATTAGAAAAACTCAACTGTCAAATTAATAGGAGTGAAAATGCCAGAACAAGAATTTACCGAAAACGCATCTAAAGAGACTACAGTGGCAGAGATCAACAACCAAACCGGAACCATCACCAAACTCCAGCCTCCGGCACAGCCTCAAGACGAATGGGTAAAATACGGAGAGCAAATTTCTACCTTTTTAGCAACATTACCAGATTATGTGGGAAGCTTCTTTAATCAATATAAGCAACCCCTGGTAACAGTTGGTTTAATTGTAGGATCGATTGTTGCAGTTAAAGTACTCTTGGCAATATTAGATGCTTTGAATGATATCCCCTTGGTAGCACCTACTTTTGAGTTGATCGGTATTGGTTACTCTGCATGGTTTGTTTACCGCTATTTACTCAAAGCCTCAACCAGGAAAGAGTTAACTAGTGAAATCACCACTCTTAAATCACAAGTTGTCGGCAAACAAATTCCAGAAGCTTAATATCTTATCGCTTCTCTATGAGACACTACGCGTAGCTTGCTCTTTGTAGAAGTACGCTCTAATTCCAAATTCCCGAAGACTGGACGCCGGAAGTCGGTGTCCAGTCTTCTCTCAAAGTCCCTGATAAAATCTTTAACAATTTGTAATATCAAGACTACACCTATAACGCTAGCACCCGTAGCAGTCGCTTCCTGCGATCCTTGGTTTAATTACGAATTAGTAATTATTGTTGAGGCGAACCTCCGGTGGGCAATTTAACTTTTGGGTTCGGTTTTGGAGTCTGTGGAAGTTCTGGAGATATTTGAGGCGATACCTGCGACGGGCTAGCCCTACGCACTATATTAGGAGATGTAATTGCTGCCAGTTTGCCCCGTTTGACTAAAGCTTGATGAATCATCGCCGCCACTTCCGCGCGACTAGCTACTTTGTTGGGATCGAGGACTTGGGGATTTGGATAGTTAACTACCAGACCATTGGTTGTAGCAGCAGCAATTTTGCCTACAGCATAAGATGGAATATCTTTAGCATCTTTATAGAAACTGATAATCTGATTTGGGGAAGTGGGTGCTTTCAAATTCAACCCACTGACAAGGGCAACTAAAACTTGCACTCGTGAAATATTTTGTTGTGGTTTGAAGGTTTTTTTCGGGTAGCCCTTGAGAAATCCCGCACTGATAGCTTGGTCAATTGCTGAAGTTGCCCAAAATTTTGTTGGTACATCTTGAAATGCGATCGCAGTCTTAGACGGTTCTTGGTCAAAAGCTTTTTCTAGTATGGCAGCAAATTCGGCGCGGTTTACAGGCTGATTTGGTCTAAAAGAATAATCAGGAAACCCTTTGAGAATCCCACGGGCAGAAAGAACGTCTATAAAACGCCTACCCCAAAAGTTATCTGGCACATCGTTAAATGCAATTGGCGGCGGAATGATTGATTTTGGTTTTGCCGGAGTTACTAAAGGCAACGCTGATGATTTGAGTGATGACTCAAGTTCTGTTGCAGGAGATACAGGTGTTTGTGGTTGTGGGGATTGAGTTGGGATTACCAAAATAGATGGTAACATTGCGCGGTAAGGAGTTGCGCTGTTAGTTGGGAATGAAGGTGTCGTGGGTTCAACAACAACTTCAGGTGAAGAATAGGGCAAAACGTTGTTGGGGACTGTATAAGGTTCTACCTTGGCAGTAGGAGAGGGCAATACTGGATTTGGTCGAACACTAGGAGACGGAGTGGAGGAAGGCAACAGCAGCCCGTTTAAGTTCCAACTAGAATCTCTGCGGGACAATGACCAAAAAAGAATCGCTCCGATAGTGGTGAAGGCAACCAAAATGGCTATAAATTCATCAAAGCCAAGGGCAGTTTTTGGGGATGACTCCGGTTCGGAAGGAGGTCTATTTGTCATCGTGATTACCCTGCTAGCAGTAAAATTTGTGTCTAAACAAATTAAGCCACAGATGACTCTTTTACACCAGCCCTTTTTTAATTCGTAATTCGTAATTCGTAATTCGTAGCAAGATATCAGGTTTCTGGTTCAACGCCGAGCGATCGCAATTGTGCAGCTAGGCGATCGGCTCTTTGACGTTCCTGTTCAGCTCTTTGAGATTCCTGTTCAGCTCTTTGGGATTCCTGTTCGGCTCTTTCATCGCCATTCAACAACAAATTACCTTGTAAATCCCACCAACGCAACCAGGGTAATTCCACATTCTGATATTTTCCCTGCCATAAACCTAATTCAACACCCAAAGCAACTATAGGATAATGTCCTCGTTCATTTGCTGGTAAAACTTGATACTGTCCTTCAATTAGATGATAAACTTCTAGGCTGGCTTTACTCGCTTCATAAATGCCGTAGAAGGCAGGACGAATTACCTGCTCATAAATCCAAAATTTACCCTTCAAAGGAGTTTTATCCCGTTCTTCACTACCGTCCCCGGAGACAAATTCTAAGACAATCAACGGGGCAATAAACTCTCGCCACATCACATAAGAACGTCGCGTTTGCCCATTGAGCAAAAATGGTACATTCGGTACATAAAACCAATCTGGTGCTTCTGCGCCTTTTTCAGGGGGATCGGTCAAGCGCCAGTAAATGCCTAAGTCCTGCCCTATACAGTATTCACCTTCAGGATTTAATTGCTTGAGGATGGGTGTAATTGAGTCAGTTAGTAGAAGGCTTTGGGGATGTTCTTGCCAATTTTTCACGAACGTACCATTGGACTCAGGAAGTTGAGTATGATCCGGGAAGGGGAAAGGAGTAAGGGCGTTGGGTGGATTGGTTATAGAGGTCATAACGCTACCTTTGCACTCTTGGTAAAGGTTATTTTTAGTTTAGCTTGCGTAGGCGTAGCCCGCACTTCGGCTGCGCCCTTCGGCTACGCTCAGGGCAGGCTCAGTGACCGTCGTAGAGATCGCTTTCTCAATATTCTCCACCCAGATTATAAATTGCACGCCAATTACTTCCAGTCGCCTGAGAAATATTTTCAGATTGACAGTACCACTAGTTTTATTAGATACCTAAACTAAAGCGGATTTTGAGGGTGGCAGAATGTAAAATATTAACTTATTCTTTACCTGTCTTTGAAAAAATCAGGGTGTCTAGTGCCAGAAGAATTTAGTTACCAAATTTCACCGCCATTTTTGTCTGAGGGTAGCGATCGCGATCTTGGTTTAGATTCAACCCTCCAAGAACTACCAATGTATAATTTCTCGGTGGAAATTAGCCACACCGGGATGGAAGTGGCTAGTTTTTTGGACAAATACCCCCTGCTACCAGGAGTAATTTTGGTAGAACAGGGGCAGTTTATTGGGATGATTTCGCGGCGGCGACTACTAGAATTTTTGATTCGTCCATTCGGACAAGAGTTATTTGTTCAGCAACCATTAGCTGTTCTCTACAGCTATGTGCGGACACCGATGTTGCTTGTTACTGATACAACATCAATTTTAACTACGATGCAACTGAGCTTAAAGCGATCGCCAGAATTATTAGCAGAACCAATTGTAGTAGAAACTGAATCTGGTGCTTATAGATTGTTAGATGTCCAAGAATTGAATATTATTTCTTGGCAAATTCGGGGAATCGACAATCTGATCCGCTATGAACGCAGTCAAGCCCAAATGATTCAAAATGATAAAATGGCAAACTTGGGGCGTTTAGTAGATGGGGTAGCGCACGAAGTTTTAGACCCAGTGGGTTTTATTTGGGGTAACATAATTTATGTTTCAAACTACAGTCAAGATTTACTCAAACTCATAGAAGCTTACGATCGAGAGTTACCATCAGTTTCTCCGGCAATTAATCAAATTAAAGAAGAGATTGAATTTGATTTTTTAGAACAAGATTTGTCGCGATCGCTTGCTAGTATTCGGACGGGAGCGGAAAGATTAAAAAAACTAGTTACTAGCTTGCAAAACTTCTGTCATATTGATGAACTTTTTCCCAAGCCAGTAGATTTACACGCCTGTATAGATAGCATTATTTTACTAATTAATAGCCGTCTTCAAGGAGAAATCGAAATCGTCAAATACTACGGTCAATTACCCCCAGTGTATTGCTTTATGGGGCAATTAAACCAGGTTTTGATGAATATTTTAAGTGAAGTTGTGGATACTTTACTTAATGAAGGAGTGCGACAGCAGTTACATTTAGAAGAGACAAAGACTGTTCAAAAACCGCGAATTGAGATTACCACAGAAGTTATATCACAAGAAGCAAGCAACCCAGATGCACCAGATTCTCGCTGGGTTTTAATTCGCATTGCTGACAATGGCTCTGGAATGTCTGAAGAATTACAACAGCAAATTATGGAGTCTTTTTCTCTGGAAACAAAGAATGGTAAAAATACTGGTTTAGCAGTAAGTTATCGAATTATTACTGTGAGACATGGCGGGAAATTGAATTTTCATTCACAGATTGATATAGGTACAAAATTTGAAATATTGTTGCCTTTGGTGTAATAAGATGCAACAGGATTCAGAATCCTGAATTCAGAATTCAGGAGTGAAAGACGCGTTATACCTTGGTAACAATTGAGAACAACGTTTAATCATTTCTAAAATTTCATAAAGATTTTTCATTTTACTGCATACTTATAAACTACAGCAGATTACGACTTGATGAGGTACAAAAATACCCCACCCTAACCCTCCCCTTTCTAAGGGGAGGGAATTAGATTTGCTATTTCCCCCCTTTACAAGGGGGGATTAAGGGGGGTAATTCACCGTAACCTTTTAACAGGAGAAGGGTGTACTTCATTTACTGTAATATGCAATGTATTAATGACACAACTGCCTTAAAAAAGGGGGTTTAATTCTCTAATTTTTAAGGAGGATCAAGTCTTAAGAATCGATATGCGTTCCAGCCTCCAATTCAATTAATCTGCAATAAATTTTCGCCACGTTGGTAAATTTCGCGTGCGTGATCAGTCCAAGCGCCTTGTCCCCAATAACGAAAACAACTGGTTTGCAACAACAGATTATGTAAAAGAACATTACGATAATGAGATTGTCTGGTTACAGGTTCTGCTGAGTCAACTTGTTGTAATGGATCAAATTTTTGATGAAATAAACTGCTTAATTGATACATGGGAGACAACACATTTTCATATCCTTTTACCCAACTGATATGATTTGTCCACGAGGCTCCATCTAGATGAAAATTAGAGTTTGTTTGCTTCAATTCTTGAATGGCATTCTCTACAGCTTGCGGTTGAGTATTATCTGGTGAAACTCGCTCCCAAATCTGATGTTGTCCCACTGGCTGACAAGTTGGATAATCTTCAGGTTTGCATCCGGCTGCTTCGATTAATTCTAAATATTCTGTACCACACACACCAACAACACCTGATTTTCCTCCCCCATTATTTACCATATCCCACCAAGCTTGTTTAAAAGCGCTTGGAAATTCATTCATCATCACGCCGCCATTTTCACCATCGCCAATTTGGCTAACTATTGGTGGCACAAATACACTACCAATTTGTTGTTTGGATAATGTCTTCGCTTCATAATAAGGCTGCATTTGAGCAACTAATTTAGTATCGGAACCTTGGGTTTTAATTAAGGCTGTGATGCTAATTGTTTCGCCTTGAGAATTACGGGCAATTAGACGATGTGGTAAATGTTTATAAGTTAGAGATTGACCAGTAAGAGTTTCTACAGAATGTTCTTGAACGAGTAGCCAGCGATATCCACATTCTTTCAGCGCTTTCACAAATTCAAAGAGAGCATCAGGGTGATTTGGTAGGTGCATTTCTGGGGGCGAAAATCCTTTGACTCGCGCTAGTGCTTCCCAACCAAAAATTGCTGCAAAGTGATGTTGCCATGCAACGATATGTAATTTAATATCTGCTATGGGTGTGGAAGGAATAACTGCATGACCCCACATTGTACCCAGCCACTCTACATAAGGTTGGTAGGTGCGATCGCAAGTAATCCGTTTAAGATTATCCAGAACATCACCGCGTCCCATTTGCCGCAGTCCCCACAGCAGATTACCAGAGTAATCCAACATCACACGCGGATTGCAACCTTGACTTACAAGTTCGGGGATCAAGTCACCCATGCGGCTGTAACAATAGGCAAAAGGATCTGCGTTGTGGTTATCCCCTTCATGGGGATGTTCAAACATATATTGCAGATTGCTGATGAGTGTACCGTCATTTCCAGCAGGTATAGTTGGCTGGTGCATGTGCAAAGCGATCGCAAATACAGCATTTACGTCTTCTAAGCGGATATTCGTTGTTGGTAAAAATACTGGTCGATCTTGGTTAACCACAGAGAGAACCTCTGTTTCCCAACCAGAAATATTCGGTAAGCCATCAATGATTTCGGGCAAAGGAGTCAGGGTTGTAGGGAAGGAAAGCATTTCTGATTGCTCCGAAACAAGGTATGTCTAATTATGCGATCGCCCAGCAATTTCTGATCTACAACTTTATCTATTGATGCAAACTGCGATCGTCTTGTAGTCCCGCAATATCTGTGTAGTTCAACAGTTTGGATCTCACACTTGTATAAAAAGCATTAAAAAATATACAGTAATTCTATTTAATTTTGTTGCTAGTAGTGTACATCTGTACGCCCTATAGCCGATTCATGATGTTGCAAAGATTTTTGAAAATGGTATGATACAACTCAAAATTCAGAAATTCAGATTTTATCTGGCTTTCTGGGCTTGAATCTGTTTCCCTCTTTTAAATAAGCTGTAAAATCCTCAGAAACTATAAACATTAAATATTATTATTTCTCAAAATAAAATTTTCCATTCTATGCTTTACGCAAATTTAATTTTAGGAGGAGTGTCATGAAACTAAAACGATTTGGAATTACATTTTTGAGTGTTTGTGTTGCTGCTTTTTCGGGAATGAAAGCAGCAGAGGCAGCATCATTTTCGGTAATTGCCGATGGTCTTAATAATCCACGAGGTTTAACTTTTGGTAATGACGGGAATCTCTATGTCACCGAAGCAGGAACAGGCGGCAGTGGAGCTTGTGTTCCTTCACCGAGCGTTGCAAACCAATCTTTATGTTATGGCACAACTGGTGCAGTGACAAAAATTGGAAATGGTACGCAAGAACGTATACTTACAGGACTTCCTTCTTTAGCATTACCAGATGGTACTGATACTTCTGGGCCTCAAGATATCAAATTTGATGCTACTGGCAAGCCTTATATTGCAATTGGATATGGTTCAAACCCCACATTTCGCGCCGCATTAGGTAACACTGACTTAGGAAAAATTATCACTGCTAATTTCAATACAAATTCGTGGACTAGTGTTGCTGATTTAGCTAATTATGAACTTGCAAATAATCCAGATCAAGGCGATCTAATTAGCAATCCTTTTTCTCTTCTTGTAGATGGAAATAATATTATTACAGTTGATACTGGTGCTAATGAGTTACTTAGCGTAGGTACTGATGGCAGTAATTTAAAGGCGATCGCCACAATTCCCAGACAGACATTAACTAATCCAATTTTCCCCACTGGCCCATCGTCATCACCATTTGAAATCCAAGCAGTACCCACAAATGTCGCTAAAGGCCCAGATGGCGCTTATTATATTAGCCAATTAACTGGTTTTCCTTTTCCAGAAGGTGAAGCAAAAATCTATCGAGTTGGTGCTAATGGCCAACCAACAGTTTATACTGATGGCTTTACTCAACTTACTGACTTAGATTTTGATAGTGAGGGTAATTTATATGCTTTACAGTACGCCAATCAGTCCCTCTGGAAAGGTAATCTAGATGGTTCGGTAATTAAAATAGCTCCTGATGGGACTCGCACAACTATTCTGAGTGGTAATGGATTAGAATCTCCGACTGCTTTGACTATTGGTGCTGATGGTGCTATTTACGTGACAAACCGAGGCGATCGCCCTGGACTCGGACAAGTTATCAAAATTGAGAATCCTAAATCTGTTCCTGAATCTACTTCTACTTTCAGCTTATTAACATTTCTTGGCACTGTGAGCCTTACTTTGTTGCATAAGGGTAAAGCCAAACAACTGAAGATTTCGGACAAGTTTGTTCAGGAGTGTTGAGTCAGCGATCGCCCTCGGTGTCTCCCCTTCTCTACGAGACGCTACGCGAGGGGATAAGTTTTTCAATCAGCCGTTGTCTGCTTGGTGCTGGCGGTGTAGCTATTCGTAAAATTAGCTCTAACAACCAAGGGGCGAGGCGTTGACACAACACGGCTAAATGACTTTGCCATCCGACTAAAATTTCTGATGAATCATTTTGCATCCCGGTGACGAGTGCTTTAGCTACTTGCTGGGGAGTCATAGGGATTACCCAGCGAAATAATTTTAAGTCGCGCACCATGTCTGTGTCTGTCAAGGAAGGCAATAATGCAATGACGCGAATATTATGTTCGGCTAATTCTTGGCGCAAGGCTTGGGTAAATCCTAAGATGGCAAACTTGGTTGCTGAGTATGTCGCCATCGTTGGTGCTGCAACTTTCCCCATCAGGCTTGATACATTGACAATTGTCCCTTGTCTTTGGCTGGCCATGCGTCGAGCTATTAGACTGGTGAGGTTATACATTCCTAACAAGTTCACCGAGAGTTCTTCTTGAACTTGAGGCATTTTAGATTGCAGAAATGAGCTTTGGTATGCGACTCCCGCACAATTAACCAGCAGATGAATCTGTCCGTAATTACGCCATAGTTGAGCAACAGCGATATTTACTTCTATTGTCTGCGTCAAATCTAAAGCCACGATCGCAGCTTCTGTACCCATAGCCTCGATTTCGTTGGCTACCTCCAATAACTTGCGGCGATCGCGTGCTACTAATATCATCCGCTTGATGCCTTGTTGCGCTAATTCGATGGCGATCGCTCGTCCAATTCCACGCGAAGCCCCTGTAATTAGGGCAACTTTACCTTGAATCTCCATTAGTTTTATTCTCCAAAATTTAAGTCTTACCAAACTCCTCGTTATTGCCGATACCCACAAGCAAGAGCTACTCACTTGTCGGAACAAAGTAAGACAAATAATCAATCGCAATTGAAATCAAACTGAAACTAAGCCTTTAGCAATGAGACATTTCTTGGTTAATCTGCAATCCCTCATAGTTGTCTATATGAGGCAGAAACTTCTCGTTTTGAACCCGTCAAAGCCGAACACACTTGGCTGAATGGGTATAGCTCATAGATTTTATTTCTCCTAGATCCGAGCGTTCATCAGCATCGCTGTCATACACACGTTAGCAATTAAATCAAGCTATTGCAATATTCTTTAATAAGGATTTCTTAATACTTCTTAACGACAAGTATATATATACAAAAGATTTTCTTAAATAAGTTTTTATGAATCCCTCAGTATAAATATCTCATTTTCCTGACAAATAGCCCTGTTTTAGGAAATTGTGATATTTAATTCATGGTTTAGAAACAAAAAAGACATATAGCATTTTGGCTTATGGTTGCAATAGTTAGAAGTCTCAACTAACTTATATAATTGCAACAGTATATTTACTGTTTTATTGAAAATAAAGGTTGATGACTTTTATTTATTGAAAACAATCAAAAATGGCTAGATCGTTGTCTACAATTATCTGCCAAAACTTTAGAATAAATAGTAATTTATTTGGGTTTAGCTTTGAGTTCATCCAAGTAATGCTTGAGACTTGCCTCCTTCCTAGCAAACTTGAATCATTTGCGAACAATAAGATCCCCGATTTATTAGAAAATTTGGGTATCTAACTGTATCTAACTGTAATTCAATATAATTCCTAATTGATGATTCCGCCAAAAATCGTACCCCGTATATTTACGTAATTAGTCATTATTATTCCACAGTTAAATCGACTTACTTGCAGCAAGACTTTCCTGATTTACATCTGTTGCCTCATTTTGGAGAATTGGTATAAGTTCAGTTGAGCGTAAGCGTTACCCAAAAAACCAAGCAAAATGTTGGGTTTCTTTCCTTAGCCCAGAGCAGGCATCGCACTTTTGATCTCAATCTCAAATTCTCACGAATGATTTAGGACTGCTATATAAGCAACAGATACCTCGAAGTCATGTTGAAGTACTCCAAAGTCGTGTTGAAGTACTTGAAAGTCGTATTGAAGTACTCCAAAGTCGTGTTGGAGTACTTAATTAAGAGCTGATTCGTAAAGAAAATCTTAAGGATACCCAATTTATTGCTGGGCATGACTTTCAGAGAATTAACCCTTGATTGATTCAAATTCCTGAAACCCCTACGAGACAAATACTTTACTCCAGTTTACAAATTAGCTCTAAGGGATTAAAAAGTCTAAATGGTTTCCTGGTTGGGCACACAAATCTTCCACAGTTCCCTGGATTTGTAATTTGCCTTGATTTAATAACACAATCCAATCAGCACAGGCAATTACTCTTGGACGGTGGCTAATCAGAATCGTAGTTTTGCCTTGGCGATGCAACAATAGCTGATTCAAAACTTGAGCTTCACTAACTGGATCGAGTCCAGCTGTTGATTCATCTAAAATCAGGACTGTTTGAGTGGTTTATTCGACACACTATCTTTGATTTCCCCACTCTTCAGATGTACGGAGTTTTTTCAAAAATCAAATAGGAGTCCTATAGTTGCAGACTACTTGATACCAAATTCATTACTACAACGGCAATAACCACAGCAGCAAGAAGCTGGGTGTCACCCCGAACAAGTACATCATCCGTCAGAATTTGGAGCAGGATGGGAGAAGCTAATGAAAGCAGACCAATAATTTGTAATTCAGGCTTCCGGGGCAGGTACTATCCTGAAACTAGAATTAAGGAATCCTGGGTAAGTTGTTCGTGCTGGGGATGCGATCGCTCAAATTGCTCCTAGTAAGGCACCTCTGGTCATCAAAGCCCGTGTTGCCGCTTCTGATATTAGCAAACTACAGGTGTGTAAAGTCGTACAAGTAACAAAATGTTCAGAAGGGGAAGTACAAATGCGGTTTTCTGCCTATCCGTACCCAGATTACGGCATCCTTAAAGGAGCTGTTAGAGCCATAACCGCCGACGCTATTACATCTCAAGTTAACGGCAATCCAATTGCGCCTTACTATGAGGTGACAATTGAAGCAGAAAGACCTTATTTAAAAAGGGACGATAAATCCTATCCCATTCAATCAGGGATGGAAGTTACAGCTGATATCATTTCCAAAAAAGAAACCGTAATGACATTTATTCTGAGAAAAGCAAGGTTGCTAACAGATTTGTAGGCTTTTTCTTGTATTCCACGCCATTGAGAACGAATGTAAAACTAGCCCTCATCCCCCAACCCCTTCTCCCACACTTGGGAGAAGGGGAGCGAATTTTAAAGTTCATTCCAAAGTCCCTCTCCTTTGGGAGAGGGATTTAGGGTGAGGGTCTTTGATCTCTCCAACCTCCCTGCAAAAGCAACAGGGCTGTTTCATTGCCTCAAAGGTTGATAAGGGGTAGAAGTAGGTTGAGGATTTGATGGTTTGCTTGACTGGGGAGTTGACCCACTCCAAACTCGATCGAACTGAGCTACCGACAACGACTGTAAAATACTGAGATTAAGTGGCTCTTTGCTGATAAATGTAGCGTAGGAAGGCTGCAAATAGGAACGATATTCAGGACGGTTAAGGAGATGGGTTTCTAAAAAAGCGACGCTGAGGGCGTTGAGATAGGAATAAACAGCAGCACGATCGGGGCCTAGCAAGGCAGGTGGTACAGGTAAGACATCGTTTTGAGGAGTAGGTTCGGCGATCGCTGAAAAGTGGGTGGCATTTTCGATCAAAGCCAAGTATTTATTAGAGCCAGAAAGCCAGGTAAAGGGGCGAATTTGCTCAAATACGGGTGGGGCGAAAATATCTTGACTACCTGTTACCAACATGACGGGAGTTTTAATTTGACTGATTCCCCCCTGACCCAAAACTGTGCTGTCAATGGGATTAATTGCAATGATGGCCTTGATGCGATCGTCTTTAAGTTCGTAATTCTTTGGAGGTAAATCGTTTGCTTGACACTGCAAAAACAGCGATAAATTAAAGGATGAATTATCGGGATTACAATCTTGCCTCAATTGCCCAAAGTTAATATTGGCTCCTGCTAAAGTCAAAACAGTATAACCACCAAAGGATTGACCGATCGCCCCAACTTGCTGAAAATTGAATTTTCCCTGGAGTGTGGGATCGGATTTATCTAAACGCTGGAGTTCATTGAGTAGATATTTGATATCCAAAGGTCGGTTGACAAATTCTGCTGCATCAGGCGGCCCTGCTAAACCCGCAAAATATTGTTGAAAGCGTTCGGCATTACTACCAGGGTGTTCCAGTACAGCAACAGCAAAACCATAAGATGCTAAATGTTCGGCCAGGTAGACAAAGGTAGAGCGGTCTGAGGCCAGTCCGTGAGAAATTACAATCAGGGGAAAGGGAGGGGAGAGTAATTCTCCAGGTTTTTGTGAACCTGCTGACGGCAGATAGATATCTACAGGTAGACGGCGCGAGCGAGAAATGTCATTTAACTCCAGGCTTTTTTTCTGCCAGGTGAATTTTCCTGGCGATCGCAAATCTGGTTTTTGGGAGAAATCAATTTTAGAAGTGGCTGCTTGAGCGATCGCTTCTTTTTGCAGAGAGGCAAAAACTTCATCCTTTCTTTTGATCAATTGCGACAAGTCATCGACTATCCTCAACCCCTCTGTGAAATTCACCCGGATAGTATCGCTAGGAAATTTCCGCAGTAAATTCACAACCGTTAACCCCTCTTTTTGATCGGCAGCTGACAAAATTAAAGAGGCACGTATGGCATAAAAGCCATTCTTTCGAGACTCAGTGAGAAGTAATTTTCCCAGTTGTTGCACCAACTGCTCGCCTATCGGTGAGTAAGTAACTTGAGATACTAGTGTAGGAGTGACATTAAAGCGCTGCTGGAGTAGATCCCGCAGTTGAGCGAGTTGTTCGGGAGTCGCACGGCTAGCATAAAATGACAAATCTTGATCGATTTTGCCAACTTTCGCAAAGGTTTCCAGCGAATCCACCGATAAGGAAAATTCGCCGAAGGGAGGATAATAAAAGCTAATGCGTTCAGCCCCCAATCCGGGAGTAGCGGTCAAGAACGTAGATAGCAAACCTAAACCCAGATATCTCAAAAATTTTTTCATTAGAAAAACCCACTATCTAACCCTGTTTAAACAAGTTTAAGCAGGGAGGAAAGCGGGGCGGGATCTATAACCGCTTTCCTGTTGAATTGGTTTAGATATATCAAACAGGCTACAAGCACAATAAAGCAAGTACTTACCATAAATTTGACAGGAGCTTTGGACGAGCAAAATACATGAGTAGCAAATTTTTCAGTCAAACAGCATCAGTAGCGCGATAATAGATATAGAGATCAAAATTAAGTTATATGTCCCTTGCTTCCTGCGCCTGTTGTGTTGTCGTCCTCAACCAACAACAAGAGCAAAATATCTCCCACCAAAACCAGTGCCAGGATGTGCCAGTTAACCACAGTAAGAGTGCGGTTAAAAGTTGCACTGTAATTGAAAATGGTCGAGTGGTCGTTAAACCCTTACAACCACCACTCAATCAAACTTTCGAGTAACTTTCAGAAATTTCACCCCTTCACTCTAAGGGTAAAACATCATGGAAGCGGTTGTAATCAATGTAGCGATGTCCATCGGGTGTGTGGTAAAAGATATCAACAAATTGATTGTTCCACAAAATCTCATTCGCACCATAACTATGACGGGCATGAACAACCTGTGCAACCGTTTCATCAATGCCACTCAAAGAGACAATCAGCATAGTATTTGTCTGGGTTAACGATTCTGGTGTCATCCCATACAAAGGACTAAACTCATCAATGACATGCATCACTGACCAGCTTAACGTGAAGCTAGGTGTTTGGTTCCTCACCAGTTTAAGATCGTGGAAGCGACGTATGAACTGTCCTTCTAGGGTTACTTCGTCGCGCATCAAGTAGACTCGCATCTGCGCTTCCAGAATCGTATTGCGACGCTTATTAGCGCTGCGAAATATCAGAGTCGGCATCGCATTATGAGGTGTAATGACAGCAACACGGCTAAAAAGTACACGGGCTGTAGGTCGAGAGAACCGAGCAAACGCTAGTCCTGTCATCACAGCAATTCCCACCAAACCGATCATTGCTTCAATCGTGACAATAATGTTGGCGTAAGTTGTTTTCGGATACATTGCCCCATAGCCAATAGATGCTAGGGTTTGGACGCTAAAGAAAAATAAATCTAAAAAAGAGCCAGGTTGGGCGTTGGCAATACAATCTCCTCCGATCGAGTAAGCTAGGGCAAATAGAGCATTAATCGTTATATAGAAAGTACAAATTAGCAGCAGAAAGCCAATCCAAGGAATCGTTAACAGCAGATGATAAGGATCGCGCCAGTAGGAATGCCATGCACCCATACCTATAATTTCAAATTTTCCATCTTGAACTTGAATCTTAATCGGTGGGATCGAACGCTGTCGTTTCTTAAGTGAAAGTCTCTTCAGTCGAAATTTCATTGCAAGTAGCCAAAAGAACCCCAACTACTTAGTATTGTAAATTAAGTTGCTTTAGAGACATTCACTCTAGACAATTGGGCAGTGGAAATTTAGACTTTCTTTTCTTAAATCAGCAAAAAAATAGGGTGTGCAATGCCCACCCTACTAATTTATCTGCTAGAAACTTATTAGAAACTTGTTATGGCTTTAGTAATTGACCTTTAGAACAGCGGTCAAACCACTCCTGGTATTTTTTCTGGTGCGACTCATCTTCAACAGCAATGGTAACACGCACCTGCTTGCAGCCGTTATTTCGCTCTAGTGCGATCGCATTCAATAATAAATTAGCAATTTTAGGTGAGCTAAACTCGCCGCTTACCGTTAAACCGTTATCAAAATGTGTAGCTTCAAGTCTTTCTACTTCGGTCAAATCACCGCTAGAAATTTCTTCTTGTCCTAAATCAATTTCTGCGAGTTGTTTGTGTTCTGGGCTTATTTGTTCCACAACTAGCTTTTCACGCCGGACAGGAACTTGTACCATCCGGGTTTCAATTACTTTGCGAACAATTACCTCACCAACTTTACGCTTAGTGCTTTCAACAAATAGTCGTTCTTCTAGTAGACGAATAATCTGTTCTTCAGGAATCTGTTCTAAATTATTTAATGACTCAACTGGGCTATTTGTCGTTTGATTGTTAGCTACTTGCTCAGTTAAGTTAAAATCGCCTGGTGTTTCTGATTCTAAATATTCAGGCATATATTCAATTTCTGATTTGTTTAAGTCGATGAAAACAGATTGAGTCGGCTTGTCTATTTTTTTTATTCTCTGGCTCTGCAACTGAAATAAAGAAGGATGTTTATCAGCTAACTGCCGGCTATATTCAGCAGTTTTTTGATTAGCCTGGCTCGATATCACCAGGTTTAGCCGACGATTACCATCCACAATTAAATCATGAACTACTCCTACTAGCTGACCTTGATTATCAAACACAGCAAAATTGTTTACCTTCTTTCTTAAATCTGCCAGCGAGGAGACAGTGCGAGAATTACCCTTTGCCTGTAAAGTATTTTTTGCCATAGTTTGGCTATTCATCTGGAAAGTTTACTAACTGCTTTCTACTTAGCTCAATTAAATGTATTAATCATCTGGATACCATTTAGAAAGTATTTGCGATCGATGGATTTATCCAACTCATATCCAGAGTAATATTTGCAATCAAAAATTCTAACTGGTATCAATACTTTTCGGGCAAAGGGGAAAGGGTAAGGGTTTTAATCTACCTTTACCCCTTTCACTTTAACCTTTTCCCAAACCAAAAGAGAGATTGTTGGGTTTATCCGAAAAGTATTGTAAATGGTATCAGCTCTTGTAAGGACAGGTAAAGCTAATTCAACAGCTTCACCTGTACTGTGTAGAATTAATTATTAGTCATTAGCTAGCAACTAATGACTATGTATAGTTAGCGTTCTTCAATCGGAAGATTACCAGAATTCACATCTAACTCTTCACGACGCACAGTTTCTTGAGTTTCAACTGTGTCTTGATCGACCACTTTTCTAACTCTGACTTCTTCACGCAAAAATGCTTCTTTGCGAACATCAGGAGTTTCTTCATGGATTTCTATGCGAGCAACTTCGCCTTCACGGAAGTCTGCTTCGCGCCCAGAAACAGCCGTACCCGCATCTGCTGGAGTTACGCGTTCAATTACAACTCGTTCTCTTTCTACTGGCACTGCAATCCGTGCGGTATCAGTTTCAACATGCTTGCCAATCGTTACTTCTCCAGTTTTTTGGCGTCGTTTGCTGGCAATTAACCGTTCTTCATACAATCTCAGAGTTTGATGATCTTGCTCATTTAACCCGTATAAAGCAGGCTCATTATCGTAAGTGTAGCTATCACGAGCGTAAGTGGGAGTTGTACCTAATGGTGCTGCTACAGGTGCAGCTAAAGGATCTAATGGTGCAGCTAAAGGATCTAATGGTGTTGAAGCTTCTATAGGAAGGTTGTAGTCTGTGGGTTGGCGATATACCCCACGCACCCGTTCTTCATAGTCGTAATCAAGGCTTTGACGTTCATCGAACTCAGGCAAATCTTCAGCTTGCTCTCTAGTCAAGCCAATTGTGTACACGCGATCGACGTTATAGTCGATACGGGCGCGGCCAATTGGTAGTAATACTTTTTTACCAAAAATCCAGAAGCCTAAGTCAACAACTAGATAGCGAAAATGACCTTCTTCATCAACTAAAATATCGCTAACAGTACCAACCTTTTCATCAGTTCCCTGTGTATAGACACCCAGACCTTTAATGTCATGACCATCAAAACTCTCTTGATAGCTAGGCTCAAAATCTTCTAGTTTGTAAAGAACCATTATGTTTTACCTCAAATATTTTTTTGTCATCTCTTAATAACTAAACTAGACATTTATTTATTTTTGTACATCCTTCTGCCGAATGAATTATTTCTAGAGTTAAATAATCGAAAGTTATAGATAGTTTTGCTCGATATATCTAACTAGAGAAGAGACGCGAAATTAGGAGCATTCACTTTAGTTTTGTAAAGATATGTCTAGCTTTAGTACGCGGGATTTGCCAAATATATTACTATTAGAATTCCCACCACAAAGTTTTGTGTCTTTTATATACAAAAATACAAATTTTTTGAATAGTCAAATTTCCTACTTCTTATAAGTAAGTCGGGAATATTGTTGTTGAATAAAATAAACACAGGCAAAGAGAAAAATTAACTTTGCCTGGATGATTATTTCAAATAAATCTACTAAACAAATTCATCGGCCAGCTAATTAAATAGCTTCATGTCTAGCGATCGCATTTTATTGCACATCTAAATTACCCACAGTATCAACATCCAATTCCTCTCGACGAATGGTGTCTTCTGCTTCTACAATGTCCCGTTCTACTACTTTTTTCACCCGGACTTCTTCACGCACAAATGCTTCTTTATGTATCTCAGGAGTTTCTTCATACACTTCTATGCGTGCTACTTCCCCTTCTTGAAACTGAAGTTCATTGGGATTTATAGCTTTTCCTGCTTCTGTTGGCGTAACTCGCTCAATCAGAACTCGTTCTTTTTGAACGGGTACTGTAACGCTTACAGTTTCTGTTTCAATATGCTTACCAACCGTTACTTCTCCGGTTTTGATACGTTGTTTGTTGGCAATTAATCGTTCTTCATAGAGTTTAAAAGTTTGATGAGATTGCTCATTCAACCCATATAAATCTGGATCTTTTTGATAATTGTATGTATCGCGATCGTAAGTCACACCGCTGGTTGGAGAACGAAATACACTACGTACCTTTTCTTCGTAATCATTATTAACGAGCGCGTCTTCTGTATGATCGGGTAAACCTTCTATTTGCTGTCTGCTTAACCCATCAACATAGACGCGTCTTTCTGGATAACTGATCCGACAAAGACCAATTGGTAGTAAGATTTTCTTGCTAACAAAATCTAAGCTTATATCAATAATTAAATACCGGAAATGACCATCATCATCAACTAAAACGTCAGCAACTGAGCCAACTCTGTCCCCACCGCCAGTATAAAGATCCAGCGCTTTGAGATCGTCTCCGCCAAAAGTATCTCGATAATTTTGGTCAAAATGTTCAAGTTTATGAAGAGGCATACGCTGTTCCTAAGTTTTATTTTCTAGTGTAAAAAATATTGCGCTCAGTATCCTCCTGCTGGCGACTGAGTTCAATGGAGATATTTGATGATTTATTTTTTACATTGTTAGGGTAATACTCAAGCTGAACACTATTAGTCATCAATAGAGATATAACCAAAGTTATAAAAAACAAGACACTATACTGAAATGAAAAACTCCACGCCACTTACGGAATGGAGTTTCTCGTCGCTTTCAATGAAACAGCCCTGCGTTTTCAGGGGATTGGGCGATCTCGTCTGCGTAAGTCCTAATTCAGAGCCAATACTGAAACAATGGGAGTAGACACTACAGAACCATGCAGATTATGAGTGAACTTCCAAATAGTCTTGAAGATGCGATCGCCCAATCTCGTACAGCCGTCCAAGCTGCTCTTGCAGATGGTTGTACTCGCTTACAAGTTGAGTTCCTGTTCCCAGAACTGAAGTTTATGCCGGTAGCGGAACAATTTCTGCCAGCATTTACAGATTACGATTCCCGTTTGAAGATTTTCTTTGCTGACGCTGGCGCTGCGGCTTTAGCCCGTCGTGATTGGGCAGATGCACCATTTCAAATTTTGGATATTGGTACGGGTAGGGCTGCTTCTTTGCAGACAAAAATTCAGCCAGAGGATGAAATTTTCTTATTCATCGCCCCCACATCGGTAGAAGTACCGCAGTTGGAAAAGCTGTGTGAAGTAATAGGCGATCGCCCTTTAGTCTTGTTAAATCCCCGTTTAGAAGATGCTGGAACCGTGGGCATTGGTTATACAGCGAGAAAAATCCGCGATCGCTTTATCAGTACCATTGAATCCGCCTATTACGTGCGCCCCATAGACGATCAAAGTGCCCTATATCGCTGCTACCCAGGACAGTGGGAAGTTTGGCTAGAAACCAACGGCGAATATCAAAGAATTGCCGAATTACCCACAAAACCATCTGGTGATGATTTGGATCTCATTCTTTTAAAAGGACAACCGCAAACAACAACAGACGCGACACCTGCGAGAAAGCCCAGTGTGTTTAAGAGTTTGCAACGGTTCTTAAAAGCATTGAGTAGTTAGGATAATGCAGAGGTAGCAGAGATAGATTTTATTATCTGCTGCCTCATTTTGGGTTTTTATACATGGCATTAGTTACACTAAATGGGAAACATATAAGAGGATATGAATAAAAAACTACAGTTCCAAAAGTTAGGTTTATTGTGTTTACTATCCAAATAATTAGTTCAAAAATAGCTGCATTTTTAGAAATACCCGTAACCAAGATCAATAAACCAATAAACATGGAAAATAAACCACTAATAAATGATTCGATTTGTGTATTTACACTTAATCTTGATATACAGCCTACAAATAAAAATAAAGCCAAGATTATTGGATTGTAGTCTTTATTATTATTTTTAATTATCTAAAGCAAAATTATACTGGAAAATAGTGAAATAAATAAGGATATGACATAACTAAAGGGATAATCATAAGGCGATAGTAACCAGAATCCGAAAAATTGATTGAGGTTTAGTAGAGTTAATAAAGCAAGAGCTAATAAAAAAGGTATACTCCAAATAAATATTTGGAAAGTCAGAAAAATGGCATTCATAAAATACTTTTTTTCGGTTATATATTACTCTAATTGTTCAATATATTAATGATAAATTTAATAGACAACCGTATTTATTCAGAAGAACATCAAGTTTTAGATATATTGACTTATCGAAATTCCAAAATGTAGCCACCTCAATTTTAAATTCAAAAATACTTAAGCAAAAAGCCTTTATCCCACAGCATAATCAATATATTTTGCCAAAATTAGGGAAAAGAAGAAAAGTGAGGAATTTTACTATTAACTCCTCACTCCTAACTTTTTTAATTTGTTTGCAATGGGGCATTCAAAACTTTCTCAATGCGATCGCGCGTTTCTAATAAGTGCGCTTTGGTATATTCATCTTCGGAATTAACTCCCTTTAACTTCTCATCAAGCTGTTTGAGTTTATACCAAGCTAAAGTACGAGCATCTTCTGGAACATTTTCTTTTCGCAACACCATACTAGTCAAAATGTCCAAATACTGACGCTGCAAGCCTCGCCGCAAGCTGGCGATCTTCATTGGTTTACCTTTTGGTTGGATAACTTCCGTCCAAATATCTGACTGCAAAGTGTCAAATAGTTCTGGTAGAGTCAGTGCTTTTCCTTGAGGAGTTTTGAGTTCAATATCCTTAAGACGAGAGAGGCGGTCGCCTGAGAGTAAATCTCGCAACACAGAACCCTGCATCATTAGCACCAAGTCATGAATGGGAAAATCCAAACGACCAACTTGTGGAGAACTACCCCAATGTCGCCAACGAGAAGGTGCTAATTTATTGAGTAAGTCTGGTGAAAAACTCAGGGCATCTTCTGCAAATACATATTTTTGTAGCGTTTCTAAAGCTTGGCGTTGTTCTTCAACTGGTACTGGTTCAAATGGTAAACGGTGTTGAGGAACTCCAGAGACTTTCTCGGCAGGTATCTCGCTGGGGTGAATGCGATAGAAAGATTGTCCTCCGATGTATTTTGTGGTGTAATATATTTGCTGGAAATAGTTACCCAATACTGTGCTAAAACGTTCGCTCACATCGCTGTAACTATCACCAGCCATTGGGAAACGTTTATCCAGACGATCCCACATCACCCGCGAATTATTTAACTGCCACTGAGAATAAAGCAGCACATTACTGCTGTTATCCCAAGCATCAGCTGTGGGGTCAAGGTCATATACATCTTCATCTGTGGAATAACTCAACTCTGGCTTATAAGATTGTGCAGCAATTTCCTCCAAAATTGGCTTTTCTGCTAGAGGAGTTGATGTCTGAATTGTTGTATAGCCGTACTTAATTGCCCATTCATCATAAGGCCCCACCATACTCGGAAAATAATCTCCTTGTTTTGTACCTTGAGGGGCAATATTTGGGGGAATATAGTCCATGACAGAAGTTGTCAGACCTTTATTTTTAGTAATTTCCGTATTATTCATCTCCTGTGGTGGCAGCAGTGTACTACCACGGAAGTTATGACGTAAACCAAGAGTATGTCCAACTTCGTGAGCGATGATTAAACGTAAATATTGATTAATATATTCTTTTACCTTGTCTGGAGTAGCCATAGTATCAGGCAGCAGAGACATTGCCAGTGAACCAAAGGCAAACTGATTAGCAGCTTCCATGCCATAGCATAAATCGTACTCGCCTGCCATTTTCGACAAACGATTCAACAACCCTTGTTGTCCTTGCATCTTCTGGGGTACACCATTGTTTTTTCCATCTAAACCATTGGCGCAAAGTAGACGATTTTGCATCAAAGCTGATAAAGTCGTGCGATTTTCTGTTTGGCTGGGTTGAACGATTTTGCGATATTCCCCCTTGAGTGCCCGGATAAAGCTAGCATCTACGAGAATATCTGCATCCAAAATTTCCCCTGTCAATGGGTTAACGCGAGATGGCCCCATCGCAAAGTAGCCATCGACTGTATTAATCCAGCGAATTGTGTTGTAACGAATATCTGCCGGGTCCCAGGTAGCATCATCTGGCATTTGGCGGACTTCAATTGCATCCTTGAATCCGGCTTTGAGAAAGGCTTTGTTCCACATGAGAACGCCTTCTTTCATCGCATCGCGGTACTCTAAGGGCACAGCATTATCAATCCAGAAAACAATCGGTTTTTTGGGGTGAGAAATGACTGCTTTCGGGTCTTGTTTTTCTAGATGCCAGCGATTGATATAGCGGACAAAAGAATCGCCGCGATCGTCGTCTTTGGATAAATCTTGGTAGGCGGTGATAAAATAGCCGATGCGATCGTCAGCAAGGCGCGGTCGATAATCTAGATCGGGTAGTTGGGAGAAACTGTAGTGGACGCGCAGGGTAAAGCCACGGCTGTCAGCTAGCGACCCAAAGCCTGCAATTTCATTGTCGCCGTCAACGCTACTAGAGTAATTCAAAATTGACTCGACTTCTAAGTTTTGGGGAAAGGCTTTAGCAGTCCCAAAATAGGACTGGCTTGTGGTTTTTGGAACTCCTAAATCTCCAGATAATCCAGCTAAGTCTGTAAGTAACAAATCTTCCAAGTCAATGAGAATAGTTTTGCGTTCTGGATGAATGCTTTTAATGGGAATGGTGTAGAGAACAGAATCACTAAATGATCGCGTCAGCGATCGCACTTGGGGATCTCCCTCACGAGTGCGAAAATTCACATTGCGAATGACAAAGTGTAGTTTATCATCGACTCGTTTGAAATAAAATAAAAAATCTTGCAGAGGCATACCACTGTAAATACCCCGTTCGCCAATACCCGATTCCAGGGTTGCCGTAGCTAGGTAATTTTTATTAAGTTGTTCTGGCTTAATTTCTAAATAAATTTTGTTCTTTTCTTTATTACGATAAAGAGTGAACAATCCCCCTGACTTTTGGGTGTTTTTAATTACTTCGTTAAATGGCTCTAAATCATCCTTTGCTGCTGGTTTCGCGGTAGTACTAGGCTTTGCATTCGCTTTCTCTGAGGGGTTGGCAACTTGTAAAAATGGCTGTTTACCTGCTTCTTTCAGGTTTTTTACTATCCAAATAAACGGTTGAGGTTGTGCGTGTTTCTTTTGATTAACTACCCAAACTTGATTTGACGGTAGCTTCTGTTTCTGAGGAATATTAATATTATTTGATGATAACGCTGAGATTTTCGTTGAATAAGTTTCTGGGGATAACTGACTATTGGATTTCTCTCCCCTTCTGATTTTAACCACATTTTCTCCAACAATATCCTTGGCTGTATCAACATTGTTAAAAAACGGTGACTTAGCGCTAGCTGTCGCTATCCCTAAAAACAAACTATGTAACAAAATCATATAAAAGGTTAATCTGTTCATCGCATTCATTACCTGATAACTATCTCTCGTTAATTTTTAACTTTTGCAAAGCCATATAGCCTGCCCTATAGCGCTTATCTTAGCCGCTTTATATTAGGCAATAAACTTTCAACTTAAATTTTAATTGCCATTTTTCAGCTTTGTTGTGCTGTTTTAGTGTAGGATTCTTTCTAACAATTGCATCTTCTATAAACAGTAAGTATGATTTTTACATCACACTAGGAAATTCCTTGGAGGAAAAGTATAACAAATTAGCTAAATCATAGAATTAGTTGAGCTGGGAAATAATTTTGAAGTTAACACTTTATTTACATTATGAGAGGAAGCTTAAGGCTACTACAGGTGAGCGAGAAGCCACCATCCAAAAACACCGTTGGCAAATTCATTAAGAAGTAGCCTGCCCTAAATATCGCCAACTCATGATTTTTTTACTATAGTATTTATTTATACTATTGATTCTTGGGAATGCAAAGCAAACTGGCATAGAAAAGTTTTTAATACAGGATTATCAAAAACAGTTATTTAAATGTAACAACGGAAACAAAAATGTCAACATATTTATCTCAAGTTTGGCAGCTGCTGAGAAATTATGTGAGGGGTACAAGGTTACAAGAGATGCCAAAGGCCACATCCCTAGAAACTGAAGCAGTTTTACCTCTAGGAAAAAATATTAAAGAACCAGACAAAAGCGTTAGATTAGCTCAAGATAATTTGCAAGAATATTTATACTCTGCAAGACTGCAAAAAAGCTTAGAAAAATGGACAGTACCAAAGAACGGTTTGACTTCTCAGATAGACGATCGCCCATTGGGCACCTTATCCACTGGGTTTTACTTTAAAGTATGCGATCGCCAGATGTATGAAGAGATTTATGATTTATTGGGCAATGCTGCCCTAAAACCTGAGATAGTCAAGCAACTAATGGAATTGGTTGTGACTGATCAAAAAATTCGTTTAGAATTGCTTTTTGGGCGGCTAGAAGATTTTTATCGTCGCTGGTGTCAGGGAGAATTTATCGATGGCACACCAGATGATAACCTGCCTCAGAAAACAAAGTTAAAGCTTGCGGCACAAAATATTGCGATCGGATTGAGACAGGTAGACATATATACAGGGCTGAACGTACTGATTTTATTACTAGAGTTACACCGTTACGCTCAAGGGCAAGATGAACTCAAACAAAAAATCAACTTCTACCCATCTGCCCAACCGGACACAGACAATTTTTTCACATCCCAACTGCTGCGGATTATCAATTATAGCGATGCCCTGGAAATTGGCAACTTTAGCAGTATAGTTGGGCAATTTCTCAAAGGTGGCAACTTTAAGGGTGCTTACCTCGGCGATGCCAACCTTACCGGGGCAGACTTTAGCGGTGCTGACCTAAGCCTTGCTTATCTTGGCGATGCCAACTTAACTGGCGTAAACTTCAGCGGTGCCAACCTTAGCGGTGCCAACCTCGGCGATGCCAACCTCAGCGGTGCCAACCTTACGGGTGTTAACCTCAGCGGTGCCGACCTCAGCAGCACCAACCTCAGTGGTGCTAACCTTAGCTGTGCCAACCTTAGCCGCGCCGACCTCAACCGCGCCGACCTTAGCAATACCAACCTTAGCCGCGCCGACCTTAGCCGCGCCGACCTTAACCGCGCTGACCTTAGCAGCACTAACCTCAGCCATGCTGACCTAAGTAACGCCATCCTTTTCGGTGCAAATCTGAGTGAAGCCAACCTTAATAGCGTCAGCCTTAGCCATGCCGACCTTTGCCGCGCCGACCTCAGTGGTGCTGATTTGAGTCACGCCATCCTCAACGGTACTAACCTCAGTGACACAATTCTTTTCAGTACCAACCTCAGCGATGCTATCCTGGTTGCCGCAGACCTCAGCTATGCCAAACTTAATGGTGCCAAACTTAACAATGCCAGACTTAACGGTGCAATGTTTTTAGGTGCCGACCTCAGCGGTGTAGACCTGAGTCGAGTGATTCTCAACGAAGCTGACCTCAGCGGCGTGATTCTCAACGACGCCGACCTCAGTGGTGCTGACCTCACTGACGCGATCTTGTTTGGCACAGACTTCAGCTATGCCAACCTTAACAATGCTAACCTCAGTGGCAGTAACCTCAGTGGTGCTATCCTCAACGGCGCGGATCTTAGCCATAGCAACCTTAGTTACGCCATTCTCGGTGGTGCAGACCTTAGCGACGCCAATCTAGAAGAGATGATCTGGGGTAAAAAGCAGCAGTGGGAAGGGGTGCGGGGATTAGAGACAGCAGTTAATATACCGGAGGAGTTGAAGGAAGAACTAGGACTGAATTGAGATGAGGCGAGATTTTACAATAAACTTTAAAGAGCCAATACATTTATGTATAGGTTTCTCTCCTTAAGTAGAAAGCCCCCAGATAAATCCAGGGGCTGGGATAATTTTGGTTGCGATCGCATAACAAGTGTAGGCGATCGCAATTTTCGGTAAATGCACTCTAAAATACTTAATTAATTACGATGATTATTGCTGTAGTGAACCCTTGTACCTGCCCACAGCAACTTCTCTCGCAGCGTCTGATAGTAGGAATTGTTCTCGCGCAAAATAATAAATTTAGCCCGACACTCTGCCATCCGTACATCAACACGGTGTCCGGGCCAAATTGAAGTTCCCAAAACCCCATCTGTCCACAGCTTGGTACTCAAATCGTAATCCCCCAAAGGCCAAATACTCACCACAGAACCAGGGGGTAAAACGAGGGGACGACTAGAAAGGCTCATTGCACAAATAGGAGTGATGGTAAGGGCTTCCATACCATCATGCATAATTGGCCCATTCGCAGAAACGGTATAACCTGTAGAACCTGTAGGAGTGGAAATAATCAACCCATCCCCGACGTATTGATCGACTACCTCACCGTCGATTTCCATTTCCAGAATTGAGGTGATCATTCGGTCAGCGGAGGCGGGTTTGACACAGAATTCATTCAAAGCCAGGTAACGTTCGCTCACTGGTTCTAAATTAGATCCATGACCCTCATACACCGCAGCTTGTAACATCATCCGTCGTTGGATAGCATAACGATCCTCAAACAGCCGATCCCAAACTTTCTCTGTATCCTGAAACTCTTCCACTGACTCAGTTAAAAACCCCAGATGACCTCCCACATTCACTCCCAGAATTGGGATACCAGCTGGGGCTAAATGTCTGGCACCAGTTAAAACAGTACCATCGCCACCGAGAACCAAAGCGAGATCGATTGGTTGACCCGCCGAAGCCAAAAAGACTGGATAGGGATTGTCTTTCGGCCCGCTAGGCCCCATCAACACTTGGCAATCGCGGCTTTCTAGTTGTTTTGCACAGATTTCTGCCCATTGTTTACTCCGGGCATCCCGCGCTTTATAAGCAATGATTACCTGCTTGAGTTGCACGCACAATTACCACTTCAGGAGATTAAACTGCTCCATATCGACGGTATCGCGGTTGCGATAAATGGCCAGCACGATCGCTAAACCCACCGCCGCCTCGGCTGCGGCCACGGTAATCACAAATACTGTGAAAACCTGACCCTTAATTAATGTTGAGTCGAGGAAGTTGGAAAATGCCATTAAATTCAGATTAACAGCATTAAGCAGTAATTCAATTGACATCAGCACTCGCACAGCGTTGCGGCTAGTAATTAAACCATAGATGCCAATGCAGAATAAAGCTGCTGCTAGTAATAAAAAGTACTGGAGTTGCATGAATCTGAGTATCCCTCCTGAAAAAATCTGGCTGTTTATCTGCGACTCAGGTTGCAAATATTACTCTTTTGTTTCGCTGGTTGTTGATACTAGTTCTCTAGGGCGTTCTTGCAAAGTCAAAACAGTTTGCCCCAGTTTGGATGGTGTCAACAGGTCTGGCAAATACTCGCGGCGTGCCAAAATAATTGCTCCTACCATTGCGATCAGCAGCAAAATGGAAGCTAGTTCAAAAGGCAGTAAAAAGTCAGTGAAGAAATGTTCGCCAATTAAAACTATAGAACTTTCGCCACCCGCCACAGGAGCAGCTGAGTAAGCCCAGGGAGTAGCCAGCACCATCGTACTTAAAAGACCAAACAATCCTACACTGACTACACCCGTAAGTGCTTTCCGCACCCAAGAGTTGGGAAATGCTACAAAATTCTGCCGTTTGTTCACCAACATAATGGCAAACAAAATCAGCACGTTAACCGCCCCAACGTAAATTAGTATTTGTGCAGCTGCAACAAAATCAGCATTTAGCAACAGGTACATTCCCGCTATGCTGATGAACACACCCCCTAGCAAAAAGGCAGAATAGACGATATTGGAGAACAGCACCACACCAATGGCTGCCCCAATCATCATCACGCCCAGTATGCCAAGCGATACTAACTGTACTCCTTCTGCTAGATTCACTGTTTTTTGTCCTTAGTCAATTGTCATTGGTCATCGATCGTTAGTCATTGGTCATTAGTCATTGGTCATTAGTCATTGGTCATTAGTCAAATAACAAAGGACAAAGGACAAATGACAATGGACAAATGACATTTATTTTTCTGTTTGTTCTACCAAGTCTTCTGGACGCGCACCTGCACGTGGCGCATCTGCGGGCAGTCCGTGGGGTTCGAGGACGCCTTTGGGTAGGTAAACTAGTTCGCGCAATGGTGTAACCATTGGGTCATCTGTTACTTTATACGGCAGACGACCTAGCGCTACGTTGTCATAGTTCAATTCATGGCGATCGTAAGTGGAAAGCTCATATTCTTCTGTCATCGATAGACAGTTAGTAGGGCAAAATTCCACACAATTACCGCAAAAAATACAAACTCCAAAGTCAATGCTGTAGTGGTTGAGTTTTTTCTTTTTGCTGGCTTTGTCGAATTCCCAATCTACTACAGGTAGATTAATTGGACAAACGCGAACGCAAACTTCGCAAGCGATGCACTTATCAAATTCAAAGTGAATCCTACCGCGAAACCGTTCGCCAGGAATTAGTTTCTCGTAAGGGTACTGTACAGTAATTGGACGCCGCCGCATGTGGTCGAAGGTGACAGAAAGACCCTGACCAATGTAACGCGCAGCTTGTACCGTTTCTTTGGCGTAATCACCAACTTGTTTTAGGAACTTTAGCATTGTGCTTCACTCTCTCTTTTTAAGCTATCAGCGTTATTTGTCCCTTGTCCTTCGTCCTTGGTCTTTCGTCATTAGTCATTCGCATACACAAATGACTAATGACTAATGACTAACCACCAAAAGCGAAGGGAAAGGCTAGTTTCAGGGCGGCGGTTAATAGGAGATTAACCAAACCAACTGGCAACAAAAACTTCCATCCTAAATCTAACAGTTGGTCAATCCGTACCCGTGGCACTGTCCAGCGCAACAGGATGGCGACAAATACTAGTAAATAAGCTTTGAACACGGTCATGGTGATACCCAAAGCCGCAGTTACTATCTGGAACACGGGATTTAATTCGCTGACTCCCAGCCAACCAGCGATGAGGTTGAGGGGAATAGGAAAGTCCCAACCGCCCAAGTAGAGAATTGCTACTAGTAAGGAAGAAAGGATCAAGTTAACGTATGAACCCAGGTAGAACAGACCAAATTTCATGCCTGAGTATTCAGTCTGATAGCCTGCGACGATTTCTTCTTCCGCTTCGGGTAAGTCAAAGGGTAATCGTTCGCATTCAGCGAGGGCGGCTATCCAAAAGATCAGAAAACCAATTGGTTGTCGCCAAATGTTCCAGCCCAGAATGCCATAGCCAGATTGCTGATTGACAATATCAACAGTGTCGAGGCTATTAGACATCATAGCGATCGCTAATACCGCTAACGCCAAAGGAATTTCATAACTAATAGATTGCGCTGCTGCCCGCAAGCCCCCTAAGAGGGAGTATTTGTTATTAGATGCATAGCCAGCCATTAGCAAGCCAATGGGTTGAATGCTTGATAAGGCAATCCACAAGAATACACCCATGCCCACATTGCTAATTACGATATTCTGTCCAAAGGGCACAATCAGGAACGACAGAAACACCGGAATTACAACAATAATGGGGCCGAGGGTAAACAGCCAGGGGTCAGACTTGGCTGGTACTATATCTTCTTTAAATACCAGCTTCAGTCCATCCGCTACAGGCACCAGTAACCCAAAAGGCCCCTGGTATTCTGGCCCAATTCGCTGCTGTGCGGAGGCAGAAATTTTCCGTTCTAACCAAGTAGCAACTAATACCCCCACTGTTGCCCCAATCAGCATCAGTATCATTGGCAGCGGCATCCAAATCGCTTTGGCTGTTCCTGCTGGTATACCTAAATCCCGGAGGGATTCAATAAAAGTTCCTTGGAGGTCAATTCCTGAATTCATGTTTCCGCTCTTTAAGACATCGAGTCATGGTGAATTACAACTATTAGTTAAATTAATACCTGTAAATTCACCCATTTTTAATTTTTGCTGTGATGACGCCCGATCGAAGATTTGTTGCCAATTCCCATGCCTAGTATATCGTTGGATGGTTTGACCACCCTGAAGCGAGATGAGAATTCTACTTATGGTTGGCATTGAGATTGGCTATTTAGGGATGGGGGAGCAGGGAAGCAAGGGGGCAGAGGAGCAAGGGAGCAGAGGAGAACTTGCAGTAAGTCTTTCCCCTCTGCCCCTCTGCCCCTTTGCTCCTCTGCTTCTTGTACCCAATGCCCAATGCCCCATGCCCCATGCCCAATTACCGTTGCTCAATTGGGGTATAAGTAACTTCGTGCAGACCGTTGTAAACCTGGGTGGGACGGAAAATCCGGTTTTCTGCTAGTTGTTCTTTCCAGTGGGCTAGCCAACCGGCAACGCGAGCGATCGCAAATATTGGCGTAAACAAGTCTGTGGGAATGCCCATCTTTCTATACACCAAACCGGAATAAAAGTCAATATTGGGATAAATCCCCTTGCTACCGAGTTTTTCCTCTACTACTCGTTCCATTTCTTGAGCAATGTCATAGAACTTGTCATGCCCAAACTTCTCAAACAATTGCTCTGCTAGTCCTTGTAAAATTATGGCTCGTGGGTCTTTCACTTTATAAACACGATGTCCAAAGCCCATAATCTTAGATTTAGTTTCTAGACAATGCTCTATGTAGGGACGGACATTTTCCACAGAGCCAATTTTTTCCAACATCTGAATTACTTCTTCATTGGCTCCACCATGCAGAGGCCCGCCCAAAGTTCCGACGGCACTAGCAACCACAGCATAAGGATCGGTCAAGGTGGAAGCTGTCACCCTGGCACTGAAAGTAGAAGCATTCATTGTATGCTCGACCTGAAGTATCAAGCAGATATCAAAAACTCGCGCCATCAGAGGATCGGGTTCTTTCTCGTCGAGCATGTATAGAAAGTTGGCGGAGTAGTCTAAATCATCACGAGGACGTACCGGATCGTTGCCTTTTCGCATCAGTTGGAACGCCGCCACCATTGTGGGAATGGTTGCTATCAGGCGCACCACAGAATCTCGAATGTAGACAGGATTATGTAAATCGCGGAGCGAATAAAACAAGCCTAAAGCAGCAGCAGAGGCTTGCAAGGCATCCATTGGATGACCGCTTTCTGGAAAGCATTTCATCATATCCCGAATGCGGTATTTTATTCGCCGGTGGTAACGAACTTCATGCTCAAATGTTTTTAGTTCTTCCTTGCTTGGCAGTTCGCCCCAGATTAAAAGATAAGCAGTTTCTAGGAATGTACTTTTTTCTGCTAGTTCTTCAATCCGAATGCCACGATATTCTAGTATTCCCTTTTGCCCATCAACATAGCTGATACTTGATTGAGCGGCGGGAATGCCTTCTAAACCAGGCTTGTATTCGCACACCATCATGGCAACACCATTCGCTTTGTGAAATATCTGATCAAGCTAACTTACCAGAAATTTATTGTCGCCATAACAGTAGCCGTTCTAACAACAATCGAAAATGTTGAAAAACTGTTATAGCAGGTACTTGGGCGGTGTCAACCAAAACATCTGACTACGACCCAGAGGAGAACCTGTTTCTGGTAGTTTTATCCCAATCATACCTGCTTTTTTCAAGACTAAACTTTCTTTGACTTCTCCCCACAGGAGAATTTCTGCCCAACTGGTTAAATCAGGTTCGTGTCCAACTAGCGCCAGTTGGGTATTTTGGGAATAATTTCTTGGTTCTAACCAGTCTTTTAGCCAACTAGAAATTTGACCATCGTGGGCGAGGTGGCTAGATTCCTCTAACTGGGAGCTTAGTTTTTCTGCTATTAGGATTTCAGCCGTTTGGCGGGCACGTACTAAGGGACTGGTGAGAATTAAATCAAAGTTTAAACCTAATTTAACAAGTTTCTGGGCAACTTTCTCAGTTTTTTGCCTTCCTTCTTTGGTTAGGCTGCGCTCCTCATCTTTGATGCCTAATCCCTTGTCTTCGGCGATACCATGACGAATTAAGTATAGTTCCATACTTTTAGTTTTATTAGCGTAGCCCTTGCTTAGTTACGATTTACGTCTGGTGTAAATTAACTTATCCTAATCTTAATCATTATTACTTATTCGTTGATCGGCCAGCTTCAATAACACCGCGACCTGCATCAATTAGAATATCAGTATCAACGATAGTTGAGTTAGTCATGTGAATTTGACCACTCATTTTCTCGAACACCGCGCACCCAAGCAGTGCTATCAGCTAAATCTTGGCGATCGCTCCACATCCCAATAAAGCTATCATTTATCAAGTCAAAATCTGGCGACTGAGAGGCTAATTCAACTACTGCATATCTTTGTCGCAAAAAAGCAATAAAGTCGATTACCTGACGCTGTGCTTCAACAGGAAGGCATAAAAACTCATTGAACAATTCTTGCTGTGTCATTCCTATGTCTCTCAAAAAGCAGAACTGATACAGATTTTAACGCTATGTCTCAATACGGTTCAGTTAAGGGTTATTGGTGTAGGTAATTGGTCTTTAAGACGCGATAAATCGCGTCTCTACATGAGGGTTTTGGGCTTATCTGAACCGTATTGCGCTATGTCTCAGCTATTCACTCAGATAGCGCTAAAATATCGAGCAACACATTGCTGTCAAACAAGACGCGCTTCAACTGTATTTTTACTCTAAATAATCAACACTTTTGCCTTACGATCATTGGTCAGCATTCGGATAAAAGTCTAAGTCTAAAATCTCATCGACAGAAAACGGACAAGCGATCGCAAAGTTATCTTCTGATAAACTTGTTTCCACCATTGCCTCTCGTCGCGCTCTTTGATAGGTAGTATTTATCCACTCGGCATCATTTAAAAAACGCCGCAAGCTAGGACTTTCTTGCAGCAATTCATCTATATTCAGTCGCTCACGGGTAATGGTCACTTGCCAACTGTGACTACGACGTTCTGGTTGATACTTCCACTTCAACAAATGTGATAAGACTAACCGCAACGCACTTTGCAACGCCCGTTGTTGACTCTTACCCAAGTCCACCACTTCCTCAATTAAATGTTCTAAATCCAGCGTGTCCCAGTGGTGCAATCGCAAAAGCTCTGCTGTCTGCTCTACCCAAGCATAAAAATCTTGCTCATACAAAGTTTGTAAGATTTGGAGTTTTATAGACTTCATGGCGCTCCTTCTTCACAAATAAATAGGTAGGCGCAAGCTAACTTCAATTTAGTTCAGCATTCCTCATAAAACCCAAATTCCCGACTTTTATCAAAAATCGGGAAGGGATGCTATCTGAATAAACACTTTGACTGCTGCATTAGTTAGGAGTTCTCCGCGTCTCCTTGATATGTCTCTACTCCGACTGAATCGGATTATCTCTCGGATTAACTAACCTCAGCAGTTTTTGCTTAATTTGAGCGTCGAATACTTCCCATTTCATTTTCGCATAGGCGGAATTTTCGTTACTGCCAGATAAGAAGCCCATCGGAATTTCAAAGCCGCCTGCGCTTGTTCTTCCACCGCCGAAAAAGCGCCCTGCACTATCTTGTCCAAAGGCTTCTTTGATGAATTCATCGGGGTCAAGCGTGAGTTTGCTAGTTCTCAGGGAGCCGATGACTATTTCCAGTTCATCGTCTTCATCGTGAACAATGCCGTAAACTACAGCGGTATGCACGTTTTCTTCAGTAACGAGAAAATCAGCCGCTTGGGGGATGGCATCACGGTCTTCATAGCGTAAGTAACCAACACCGGCAATGGAAAAGTTATTTTGGACGATGCGGTTTTTCAGCGATCGCTCGATCACATCCATTACCCGCTTGGAACGGTTGGCCTGTAAAATGGCATTCAGCAGTTGAGCGTCATAAAATCGGCTTAAATACGCTGCTGCCATAAAGTCTTCTTCTTGCGCTTGCATGAGCCGACTTGTATCCGATCGCAAGCCATGCATCAAGGCAGTAGCGCATTTGACATGTTGATTTATGCTGCTATCTAATGCTAATAATCCTGTTTGGAGGTATTGAGTAAAAATGGTTGCCGTCGCTCTTACATAAGGACGAATATCCTCAAACTCTGAGTGCAGATCGCCTTGGATGCTGTGATGATCGATGAGTACCACTAAAGGAATTCCAGCCTGCTGCACCGCTGACAGTAGTTGCGAAGTGGTTCCCTGGTTGTCAATTAATACAAAACCTTGATAAGATGACAAATCTTTGGTTTTTAAGGTTTGGGTTGTCCAGCGTTGGATGGGTAAATTAGTCAGCCTTACCAAGGCAATATTTTCTTGATGGCTCAATGCGCCAGCATAAATGATTTCACATTTGATATCATATTGCTGGGCAATTAACTGATAAGCCCAGGCACAAGAAAGGGCATCAGGGTCAGGAAAATCTTGCAAAATTACCAGTTGGCGATCGTGTCGGTGTGCCAAAAGGGTTCTTTGCAGTTCTTCTGACTTTTGTTGTGCCAGAGAGTTACCACGGTTACTGAGATATATAGCTCCATCACCTACCGATGGCGGTAATGATGGACTCTTAAATGCAACTTCCACTGGCGCTTTCTCGATTTCAGGTTCCTCTGGGTTTGGCTCTGTGGTCAATGACAAACTCTCAAACTGAGTAACGGGAGAATTAAAGTACATAGGGAACTTTTTTAAAGTGTGAGGCTCCTTTAATTCAGAAATACTACGAGCAGCAATTCCCTGAATTTAGCCACATTAATTACGATCTTCGCAAAAATCTCAAGACATTGCACTATACATCTAAGTATATTTCTTGTCAGTAACAGCGCTTAACAATCAACTAACTTCCACTAAAGGGCATACAGCAAGGAAGTTTAGGAAGTCGGGCTGTATCTGGCAGCATAAATATGTTTTAGGAGTTTTGTTCTCTTTACGTAAATTCAATCAGGGAGATTTTTATCTAACTTAGGGTATACTTCCTATCTTATACTTTAGAATTAGTCTTTGATATTTGAAATATTCTTATGCTTAATATTCTCATTATTGTGACTATTGAGCAATTAACAATTATTTTTGATGAATAACGTCTGTTTTGTATCCCCTTTGAAAATTTAGAGTAAATTCCAATGGAAAAGGGCAAAATACAAGGGAAATAAAGAGCAAAGGGGAAACTCTATATACATACAACAAACTTAAAAGCTTGATAATTGATGCAATTACCTTCGTTGCAAGCCTATAGCCACCAATTTTTTAACGCTCAGAACTAAAGTTATTGGCTATCTCTCAAAGAAAGAGGGTATTTCTCCTTTCTCCTTTGCTCCTCTGTTTTTTGCTCAAAGACCTATAACATACTTTTGCCACTCTGTATGCAGTCCACTCTTAAGATGTTTGCTGACCTCGAAATAGAGACTGCTATAAGGTTGGCGCGGGGGATGACGCAAAGGCATGTGAGCTTCATGGGGAGTCCGACTGCCTTTTTTGACATTGCAACGGACACAAGCGGTAACAATATTCTCCCAAGTATCGCCTCCGCCGCGCGATCGCGGTATTACATGGTCTAGTGTCAATTCATCCCCTGTGTAACCACAGTATTGACAGGCATGACCATCACGGTGCAATATATTTCGGCGAGTTAGAGGGATTTCTTTATAAGGAACGCGTACATAATGACGCAACCGGATCACGGTCGGCAACGGGAAATCCGTGTACAGAAATTTACCGTTGTGTTCCACGCGTTCTGCTTTGCCCTTGATTAAAAGAACTACAGCACGACGCCAACTCGTTATATTGAGAGGTTCGTAAGAGGCGTTTAAGACTAAAACCTTCCCCATTATTTGCGCTCAGGGTATGAGTTTTACAATATATTAACACAAATACACCCTGCTAGGGAGATGAGAAGAAATTATACTTTTGGAAGAATTTGAAAATTAAGTTATGAGTTAGGAGTTGGAAAGTCAAATTTATCACTTCTTACTTAGACTGACGAAATCACGCAACGTTTTGTAGAGAAGAACGGAGTGAAAAGTCGATCCATAAGATTTACTTCTAACTCATACCTCATAACTTTTACTTGAGCGCCGCAACATCTTGTATCATTTCCAATCTGAAGGTTAAACTTCCTATTTAATCTGATCTCGCTTTTAGGAGCGTGTATAGATAGATAATTTGCAAGTTTAGCCGTGGCGGGATAGGAGTCAGTACAAATGTTAAGTCGCAAACAAATCCCTGGTGTAGTTCCTAATCAGCAGTGCGATACCTACGCGTGGTTTTCGCAACGAGCTTGGGTAGAAATTGATTTAGAGGCGCTGTCGTACAATGTAAAGCAATTGGTGCAGTTTTTATCGCCGCGTACTCAGTTGATGGCAGTAGTAAAAGCTGATGCCTATGGACATGGAGCAGTAACAGTCGCCCAAATTGCCATCCAATCGGGAGCTAGTTGCCTGGGAGTGGCTACAGTTCCAGAAGCTATTCAATTGCGAGAAGGTGGGATTCAAGCGCCGATTTTGATTTTAGGGGCAACTCATACACTAGAGCAGATTCATGCGATCGCCCAATGGAAACTTCAGCCCACACTCTGTAGCCCTAAACAAGCATTAGTATTTTCTGATACCTTAGAATCGATGAATCATGGTTCTCCAGTGCCCGTACACATTAAATTAGACACAGGAATGTCTAGATTGGGAACTGATTGGCGGCAAGCTGGCGAATTTGTGCAATTAGTGCAGCGATTACCGCATCTTGATATTGCCAGTATTTATTCGCATTTGGCGACAGCAGACGATCCCGATCCGACGGTAATGGAAGAACAGCATAAACGATTTGAGGATGCGATCGCTCAAATCAAAGCAATGGGAATTGAAGTACCCTGTTTGCACTTGGCAAACTCAGCCGCCGCACTCACAAATCCGGCATTGCACTACGATATGGTGCGTGTAGGTTTAGCTGTTTACGGACTTTATCCAGCAACCCATTTACAAAATGCGATCGATCTCAAGCCCGTTTTGCAACTCAAGGCAAGAGTTACCCAAGTTAAAACAATTGCCGCAGGAACAGCTGTTAGCTACGGGCATAAATTTATTGCCCCGCGCGAACTTCGCCTCGCTGTTGTAGGAATTGGCTATGCTGACGGCGTTCCTCGCAGTCTTTCCAACAAAATGCAGGTCTTAATTCGCGGTCAGCGGGTGTCGCAAATTGGCACAATTACAATGGATCAGTTAATGCTCGATGTAAGTGCCATACCCAATATCCAAGAAGGAGAAGTAGTCACCTTACTAGGAGAACAGGGAAAAGAACAAATTTCAGCGGACGACTGGGCAAAACAATTAAACACAATTTCTTGGGAAATTCTCTGTGGATTCAAGCATCGTCTGCCTCGTGTTGCAGTTATGTAATTGGTTATGGGGCATGGAGAAGAGGCAGAGGGGTAGGGAGCAGAGGGGAAAGATGTAATTTTTTATTATTTCTATTGCCCCCAGTAAGAATTTCTTCTTAATCTACCCCTGCCTCCCCTGCTTCTTCCCCATTCCCTATTTTCAAAAATAATTTCTTATGCTATGATAATAAACTGATGCGGATGTGGCGAAATTGGCAGACGCGCTAGATTTAGGTTCTAGTTCCGAAAGGAGTGAAGGTTCAAGTCCTTTCATCCGCACTTTTGATAAATTAAATTGCCTTATCTAGGCTGGTACTTATACTTGAGTTAAAGTTCAAGAATAGTTACCAACCTACTTAAATATTGCTTAAATAAAAATATATTTCGCCAACACAGCTTCAAATATAGCAGGAGGCAGGAGGCAGTGTTTCGACTACGCTCAACAACCGGGCAGGAGGCACGAGGTAAAACTATTGCTAACTCTAGCATTCACCTTTTCCAAATGTCCTAACCTGTGTGACTACGGCTATATAAGAGGATATTTGAAAATTTTTTTGTGGTAGAATGCGCCTGTAAACAAGACAGGGAAAGAGTTTTAACTTAATAAGTCTGTTCTCAAAATGATAGTAAATGTGTAAAAGTGCATAAGTCCTAGTGGATTTAATAACCTACAATTTTCGTAGGTAGGATGTGTTCGAGGCATAACGTACCATTCCGAGAACTTTCAGTACCTACTCTCGGCGTAAAACACTCTGCAAAAAATAAGTTTTGCATTCTGTTTCATCTAAGTCCTTAAATGCAAATAACAAAAAATACATTTATTGCTTTCAATAAATAAGTATTGTTACTGTGGTCAACTTGAAGTTATTCGATGCAAAGTGGCTTCATTCAGTCCTTACTTGTTTAAAAAATAAATTTTGCTTAAGTGTAAATACAGAAGTTAAAAGATATCGCCATCAATAAAATCAGTATTATTTCTGTGGTCAGATAGGGGTTACTCAATGGAAAGTGGCTTCATCTAGTCTTGACATTTTTATGTCTTATTTCTCGAAAGATGTTGATAAATCTCAGTAACACTAAGTAGATTAATCACAATTTACGAATTTACTAAGATTTGCTCATCTGAAAATAACGCTACTATCGTTGAGTTTCACCACAAACCTAGATGTAAACAGATGTACTTTAAAATCCAAAAGTTTAATGCTTTTTACTTGATTTTGATTGTGGAATAACTTTACACGAATTTAGCTTACACGTATCGAATTTTAGCTGAAGTAAAAGCAAAATGAGCACAACTCCTATAGGTAGCTACAGGTTGTTCCAGAAACTACATCCGCTATCTCTGTTGGCACAATTAACAAGTCGGCGTGCTACGGGTTGCTTAAGCGTATTTACCGGGATAGTTTCTTGGTCAATCTATCTAGAGGACGGTAAACTTACTTATGCCTCCTATTCAGATAAACTATTTGAGCGCCTTGACAGTCACTTACGGCGTTTGAGTCAGCAAATTCCTGCTCTCAACAGCGCCACTCGCGTACAGATGCGGCTGATGTTTGAGACGAAAAATGAACATCAATCAATACCAAATGCAGATTACCAAGCTATTTGTTGGTTAGTAAATCAGGACTATATTACCTCTGTACAAGCAGGAAGCCTGATAGACGAATTGGCAAAAGAAGTAATGGAATCATTTCTGTGTTTAAAAGAAGGTAGCTATGAATTCAGTCCAGAAAGCTCTTTGGATGAACTACCAAAGTTCTGTCACCTGGATTTACGGTTACTTGTTGAACACTGTCAAAAGCAATTACGAAATCGGCAAAATATTCAGTCATCAATTCCGGCTGGTGGGAATTCCCAAGTTTTGTCTACAACACAATCGGCTCAAGTTTTGCCACACTTGCAAATAAAGCTTGGGCAAAAATTGCCAATCCCAATCAATTTTGATATTCCTGAGAATAATAAAATTACTCAGCCACCTGTTGGCAAAAAGCTATATACAATTGCCTGCATTGATGATAGCCAAACAGTTTTGAATTCTATCAAACACTTTTTGGATGAAAACACATTTTCAGTTGTGACGATCAACGATCCGGTCAAAGCTTTAATGCAAATTCTCCGGAGTAAGCCCGATCTGATTTTGCTAGATGTTGAAATGCCAAGTTTAGATGGCTATGAACTATGTTCATTATTACGTAAACATTCAGCTTTTAAAAATATACCGATCGTTATGGTGACTGGTAGAACAGGATTTATCGACAGGGCAAAGGCTAAAATGGTCAGATCGTCAGGATATTTGACTAAGCCTTTTACACAATCAGAATTGCTAAAAATGGTTTTTAAGCATCTTGGCTGATTGAAACAAGGCAAATAAAAATAACAAAATATGTTTAATTTATTTTTTTAGGAGATTTAATAGTGAGCCTGACTTTGCTTGGCACAATTTTGATTGTAGAAGATTCTCCCAGTGAATTGGAATTAATGAGCCATTATCTCAAAGAAAGTGGTTACAACGTAATTAAAGCAAGTGGTGCAAAAGAGGGTTTAGAAAAAGCTGTGTTAGAAAAACCAGATGCGATCGTTACTGATGTAGTAATGCCAGAAATGAGCGGATTTGAATTGTGTCGTTCTCTGAGAAGGAATCCAATTACTGCAAAAGTGCCGATTGTGGTTTGTAGTTCTAAAAATCAAGAAATCGATCGTTTGTGGGCGATGAGACAAGGTGCAGATGCTTATATAACTAAACCTTACACCCGCGAACATCTCCTACGTACTATTAAATCAGTGGTAATTTGAATCAATGACTAGTACAAACATTACTCTTTCTTCAAAACCAATCCCGAATAATTTAGCAGATACTTATCTAAAGTTTCAGCTAAATCAACAAACAACTGCTGTTTTATCAATGAAGCATACGCAAGAAGCAATTCTTGTGCCTGTTGAATCTATTACGTCAATGCCGAATATGCCGTCTTGCATATTAGGATTAATGAATTGGCGGAGTCGGATAATTTGGGTAGTTGATTTACCAAGAATGCTCAATTTAGAATCCCTAGATTATCGACTGCGACAATATAATGCGATCGTTATCCAAGTGGAATCATTGGTGTTGGGATTAGTTGTACAAGAAATAAAAGGTACAACCAAGTTTATAGTTGATGATATTCATTCTCCTATAGGACAAGTGACATCCAGTTTAGTTCCTTATTTATGTGGGTGCGTTGTGCAACAGGAAGAAATCTTACTGGTATTAGATGCACAGGCGATTGTGCAATCTTCTATTCTCCGCAGTGATTAGGGTTTACTACTAAAAACAGCTTTTTAGTGTTCTTATTCACATACTTAGGAGAACTAATTTTATGTTTAATAAAACAAACACGAATCAAGGTAATAGCGCTCAAAATCGAGCATCGCTGATTTCATCTCAAAAAGCTATTGGAACTGTAGTAAAGCTACCAAATAAGCTGACTAATAAAAGTGTGAATAATTCTTCGAATCAGGGTATTGCCTATTTTACAAGGCTGGGATTAGTTAAGAAAGCGACTATTTTAGCGATCGCAATCGGTACAATACCAGTTTTGGGCATCGGTGCGATCGCTTTTTGTTTGGCCAACAAATCTATTACTAAGCAAATTACCCAATCTCAACAAGCCGAAGCCACTGGCTTGAGTGATAAAGTTAACCGCTTTATGCTGGGACGCTACGGTGATATTCAGGTAATATCAAACTTGCTATTTTTGACAAATTCTCAAGCTAGTATTAGTACTCAAGAAAAACAAGCAGTTTTAGATCGGGTTGTCGAAGCCTACAAAGCTTATGACAGTATTGCTGTTTTCGATCGCCAAGGTAACTTGATTGTCCAGTCTACAGGCGAACCCCTGGAAAATCAAAAAGACCGTAGCTATTTTCAAGACGCTTTACAAAAAGATACTCCTGTCATCAGCAAACCGGAAGCAGCAAAAAATACAGGTGTCGTAAGTATTTATTTAGCTGCACCTGTGAAAGAGACAAGAACGGGTGAAACTATTGGCGTGGTACAAGCACGTATGCCTGTAAAATCTTTAGAGGAAGTTACCAAAAACTACGCAGCCAACGGACAACAATACCATTTGCTTGATGCTTCGGGAACAGTTTTCTTGAGTCCTCAAAAAGAATTATTGGGGAAAGAGGCCAAGGGAGAGTATTCTAATTTACCTAAACTGCTAGCAGCCAAAAAGGTAAATAGTTTTATAGAAGTTCCCAAAACTTACAAAAAACAAGAACTAGTTAGCTATGTACCAGCTAGTACGATAGATGGTTTACCTGATTTAAACTGGCAGGTACTTTTAGCTACAGACACCGCAACTGTATTTGAGCCGCAAAGACAATTGTTGTGGACTATAGCCATCGGCACAGCACTAACAGCCTTGATTGTGGGTGCGATCGCATCTCGGTTAGCTAAACTGACTACACTGCCAATTCTCAATGCCACTGCGGCATTAGCAAAGTTAGGTCAAGGTAAATTTAATACCCGTCTGGAAATTGAAAGAGAAGACGAATTAGGGGTATTGAGTGCAAATATCAACCAGATGGCTGAACAATTGCAGGTCTTAGTTAAAGAACAGCAACAGGAACTGGACGTTGAAGGGACAAAATTACTAGCAGATATTACCCTACGGATTCGGAAAGTTCTTAAAACTGAAGATATTTATCACGCCGCAGTCAAAGAAGTTCAGCAAATCCTCAAAACAGACCGGGTAATCATTTATAGTCTAAATCCAGGTACTTCGACTGGCGTTGTCGTTGCGGAATTGGTAACTGGTAATTGGCCGGAAATGTTGGGAGTGCAAATTGATGACCCCTATTTTCGAGAACATTATCTAGAAAGCGATCGCGATGGAGAGGTGCAAGCAGTTGCCAATATTCATCAAGACCAAAGCCTGAAAAATGCCGACGGTTACATCCAACTGTTAGAAAAATTCGCTGTCAAAGGTCATTTAATCGTACCGATTCTTACCCAAGAAAAACTTTTAGGCTTATTAATTGCTCATCATTGCGAAACTCCTCGTGTTTGGCAACAGCCGGAAATTGACTTGTTTCAACAAATAGCAACTCAAGTCGGCTATGCCTTAGAACAAGCCAAGTTATTAGAAGAGATAGAAAAAGTCAGAAATGTAACCGTAAGTGCTTCAGACGAAACACTACAACAACAACTTTTACAACTACTCAATGACGTAGAAGGCGCAGCCAGAGGCGATTTGACAGTGCGTGCAGACGTAACTGCTGGGGAAATTGGTACTGTTGCCGACTTCTTCAACTCCATTGTAGAAAGCCTTCGGGATATTGTTACCCAAGTTAAACAAGCTGCCATCCATGTAAATAGTGCCATTGGCTCTAACGAAGGAGCCATCCGCCATCTAGCAGAGGAAGCGCTAACCCAAGCTGCCGAAATCAACCGCACCCTTGATGCTGTTGACCAAATGACCCAATCCATGAAAGCCGTAGCCGAAAGTGCCGAAAAAGCTGCCTTCATTGCTAACCATGCGGCTCACACCGCCACCAACAGTGGACACGCGATGGATTTAACAGTACAAAATATCCTCTCTTTGCGGGAAACTGTGGGTGAAACTGCTAAGAAAGTGAAACGTTTGGGAGAGTCTTCGCAACAAATTTCTCGCGTGGTTTCGTTGATTAATCAAATCGCGATTCAAACTAACCTGCTTGCCATCAACGCCGGCATCGAAGCAGCACGTGCAGGTGAAGAAGGTCAAGGTTTTGCCGTAGTGGCTGAAGAAGTCGGCGAACTAGCAGTTAGGAGTGCCGCCGCAACCCAAGAAATTGAACAAATTGTTGAAAATATCCAACGAGAAACCAGTGAAGTAGTGCAAGCAATGGAAATAGGCACTACCCAAGTGGTAGAAGGTACTCGCATTGTAGAGGAAGCTAAACAAAGTTTGAGTGAAATTTTGGATGTATCTTCTCAAATTGACTCCTTAGTGCAGTCGATTTCCACCGCAACTGCATCTCAGGTTGAAACATCACAAAGTGTTAGCCAATTGATGAAAGATATCGCTGCTATATCACAACGTAGCAGCGATTCTTCTCGCCAAGTTTCTGAATCTCTGCAACAAACTGTGGATATTTCCCAGCAGTTGCAAGAGACTGTCGAGGCTTTCAAAGTTAGTTAAGTTTGTCATTTGTCATTTGTCCTTTGTCCTTTGCTAGTGATGAATGACGAATGACCATGCAAATTTTAGATTTTAGATTTTGGATTGAAATAAAAATCTAAAATCCGCAATCTAAAATCCAAAATTGATTGACCAATGACTAAGGACAAAAACCATGCTACAAGACAAAGAATTAGAAATCCAGATGCAGTTTCTGGAAGAAGCAACAGATTACTTAAATACCTTAGAAGGGGTATTGCTGGAAATCGATACTAGTAACCGCATCGATTTGGATAAAATCAATGCTGCACTCCGGGCCACTCATTCTATTAAAGGTGGTGCGGGGATGATGGGATTTAAATCGCTAAGTGATTTATCTCACCGTCTGGAAGATTCCTTTAAAGTTTTAAAAACTAAAAAAAATTCTTTAGAAATTGATACTCAGTTGCAAAGTTTATTGCTATCTGGAGTTGACTGGCTGCGTCAAATTGTCGAATTGCTTGCAGAAGGGAATGTTGTCGAAGATCAGTGGTTAGCAACTTTTTGTTATCCCATCTTCGATGAGTTGCACGATCGCTTGGGCGACCCCACCCCAGAAGATGCCTCAACTATGCTATCCCCAGAGGACGGGCAAGACGTTATCCCTTTGCTATTTGCTACAGAAGTAGAAGAGTGTTTACAACGTCTAGAATCTATATTGGCAGATACCGAACAAGCCGGATTGCCTGAAGAAATTGCAATCTTGGCAGCTGAATTAGGCGGTTTGGGAGAAATGCTCCAGTTGCCAGCTTTTAGCAAGCTTTGTCAGTCGGTAACGCAGCATTTGGAAACTGTTAGTAGCGATCGCATTCCCGAAATTGCCCAGTTAGCATTACAAGCATGGCGGCGATCGCAAGCTTTGGTGCTGACAAATCAGCTAGATAACTTGCCTACAGAAATTTATTTGGGTAGTTCTATGCAATTCCTGCCGCTATTACCGGCAGAAGTGATACCACAACTTCTCCCCACAGATGTCCTCGACACAGAAGTAGTGTCAACAGGGGTTTGGCAAGCAGAGATAACTCCAGAAACTTGGGTTAAAGATGAAGAGTTGGCGCAGCCCACCGCAGGTATCGCAGCCAATTTTACATTTGTAGATGCAGAATTTGCCGACGATGTAAATGCTGTCAATGTCACCGAACACAATACAATATTTGCTAAAGAAGAGAATCCTCCAGATGCCAAATTGAGCGAAGGCAAAGGAGAGCCAGTTGCCGTTGCTAAAGAAAGAGAAATTCATGAAAATAGCGTCCGAGTTCCTAGCAAACAGCTAGAGCAAATTAATGATTTATTTGGCGAACTGATTGTTCAGCGAAATGGCTTAAACTCACAACTAGAAAGATTACGCAAACTCGTTCGTAACCTCAACCAGCGAGTCCAAGTTCTCGACCGCGAAAACCAGGAATTACGTATAGTCTCCGACAAAATTTCCACTCAAGCTACCTCACAGCTACAAGCTGAAAATGGCCACCAAGTACAAGGTATAAACACAGAATTTGATGCCTTAGAAATGGATCGCTATAACGAATTAAACCTGCGATCGCAGGAAGTTATGGAAACCATTGTTCAAGTACAGGAAGTCACAACAGATGTGCAACTCAGTGTAGATGATACAGACCATATTGCTCGTAAACTCAACAAAACATCGAAACAATTACAGACAAAGCTAAATCACATCCGAATGCGGCCGCTGTCCGATTTAATAGAACGTTTTCCCAGAGCTTTACGCGATTTAAATGTCGAGTATGGCAAAAATGTCCAGTTAAAAATTGAAGGTGGCAATACTTTAATTGAACGCAGCATTTTAGAAGCTTTAAACGAACCTTTAATGCACTTGTTAAGGAACGCTTTCGATCATGGAATCGAAGACTCTGCCACGCGTCGCCTTTTAGGAAAACCAGAACAAGGATTAATTGAAATTACAGCTACTCACCGCAGCAATCGCACCATCATTACTATCCGTGATGATGGTTGGGGCATTTCTCTGGAGAAAATTCGCACCCGGGCCTTGGCTATGGGATTAGATGCTTCTCTACTCGCTAATGCTAGTGATGAAGAACTATTATCACTAATTTTTGAACCAGGTTTTACCACCTCCGAACAAGTCACAGCATTATCTGGTCGCGGTGTCGGTATGGATGTGGTTCGCAACAACCTCAAACTAATTCGAGGAGATGTGAAAGTTGATACGGAACCAGGAGTTGGTACTACCTTCACTTTATCACTACCGTTTACACTTTCCGTTGCACGAGTTCTGCTAGTAGAAATCAATAAAATTCTATTAGCATTTCCCACAGATGTCATTTCAGAAATATCTTTGCTTCAAGACGAGCGAGTTTTTGAAATGGCTGGTAGCGAAGTTTTAAATTGGCAAGGAACCATGCTGCCACTGATTCGCTTAACTCGTTATTTAGAGTTTAATTGCCTACGCTACGATAGCGCAGAGTTAGAAATTCCGGCAGCCATTAGTACTAACAGTGTGTTAGTAGTCAAAGGTAATAATCAGCCAGTCGCGATCCAAATAGATCGTTGCTGGGGCGAACAAGAAGTTGCGATTCGCCAAGTTGAAGGAAATATACCTTTACCTGAAGGCTTCAGCAACTGTACAATTCTCGGTGATGGTCGAGTAGTACCACTAGTTAATGTTAATGAGTTACTGTATTGGATTGCTACAAATAAAAAGACTCCTAGAGGTACTCAATTACCATCAGCAAGATTAAAAACACCATTCCTGATATTTGATGAAGAGAAAATGTCAGCAGCATCTATTAAGCAGAAAGGTACAATTTTAATCGTAGATGATTCGATTAATGTACGCCGCTTTTTAGCTCTAACTCTTGAAAAAGGAGGGTATCAGGTAGAGCAAGCTAAAGATGGTCAAGATGCCTTGGAAAAACTTCATAGTGGATTGAAAGTTGAGGCAGTAATTTGCGATATTGAAATGCCTCGCCTTGATGGTTATGGATTTTTAGGTAAGGTAAATTCAGATGTGGATACAAAAAATATTCCAGTTGCAATGCTGACTTCTCGTAGTAGCAATAAACATCGGCAACTAGCTATGCAATTGGGGGCGCGGGCTTACTTTTCTAAACCTTATAACGAGCAAGAATTATTGCAAACGCTGGAGGAAATAATTCATTCGGTTGCAGAACAGGCAGCTTCTAATTAAAAATTGACAATTGCTACTTCCTAATTTCCTAGCTGGGAACTCGGTGTTTTAGACGAACTATGCTTGCAACACAAAATCTGATGTCGTAAGAGTTGGTGCACCAGTTAGAGTCGCAAATAGACCACCGCTACCAAAACCTACGGCATCGCCATTTTGGTTGTAGAATAATTCCCCACTCACAGCGTTGTAGACAATTTTCGCTGTGCTAATCTCTGGTGAATTGGTGATTTTAAAATTACTGTTGTTACTAAAACCTGTTCCCGCAACAGAGGTAATAGCACTAAAGGTAGTCAATTCCAGTACAATCTTGTCACCTTCGGAACTGTTGAAGTCAGCGATCGCGTCTTGACCAATATCAGTCCGAACAAAAGCAACATCGGTGTTGTAAAGAAATGTGTCAGCACCCGCGCCACCAACAAGAATATCATTGTTTACACCACCCGCAAGAGTATCATTACCTTCTCCACCGATGAGAATATCATCGCCTGACCCACCCCGCAGCAAGTCATTGTCACCATTACCATTAATGATGTCATTACCCCCTTGACCATTAATCACATCATTAGAGTTGTCAAAACCGGCGATGTTATTATTTAAGTCATTCAGAAAGGTGACAGTGTTTTTGTTCCAAATGCTGGTTTGAGTCGAGTTGGCATTAATTACATCAAAACTGTCGGTGATTCTAGTTTGGTCATTAAATAGAACATTGCCGAGTGCAGATTTGGAAGGACTTGCTGGCAGATTATCCAGGTTTTCTAAGAGGAAGTTTTGCAAAGTGACTTTGGTGTTAGCCACATTTTCAAAGGTGACTTCTAAGTTGTTGCCATTTTGAGTTAGTTGCAGATTTTGGGCAGTCAATTCTGAACCGATAAATTGCAGTGTATCAACATTGAGAATTACCTCTGGCGCAGGGTTTGAGCCTTTACCTATACCAGCAAAATCGGTGATAATGTCATTGCCATCCTCAGAGCGAATAATAAACTTATCTTCACCACCGTTGCCTGTTAGAGTATCGTTACCAGCTGTGCCGTCGATGATGTTGTTGCCAATTGTGCCAAAAAGAGCATCTTTCCCAGCAGTTCCCGACAGCTCTGTGGTGCCGATATTCTTTCCCCCAAATACCACGTAGCTTTGCCCTGACGATATGTCGATGGGGTCTGCATAAGGTGCCCCGATAATCAGGTCAGCGAAACCGTCACCGTTAATGTCTCCGGCACTGCTGATAGACCTGCCTGAGTTGTCACCTTCTGCTATACCGTTAATAACGAAGCCGTTAGTGCTGTCAAGGCTAGAAAGGTCGAGAGTGGGGCTAAAGTCTGTGCTCTTGCCAAATACCACGTAGCTCTGCCCTGAACTATCGCCATTGGGGTCGGCCTGCCATGCCCCGATAATCAGGTCAGCGATACCGTCGTCGTTAACATCTCCAGCACTGCTGACAGAATAGCCTGAAAAGTCAAACGTCGCGATGCCGTCGATCGCAAAGCCGTTAGCGCCGTTGAGGTCAGAAAGATTGAAAGTGGGGCTAAAGCCTGTGCTCTTGCCAAATACCACGTAGCTCTGCCCTGACAATATGTCGTTGGGGTCGGCATAAGGTGCGCCGATAATCAGGTCAGCGATACCATCGTCGTTAACATCTCCAGCACTGCTGACAGAATAGCCACTGCTAGTAGAATAGCCTAAGTTGTTAAACGTTGCGATGCCGTTGATTGCAAAGCCGTTAGCGCCGTTGAGGTCTGAGAGATTGAAAGTGGGGCTAAAGCCTGTCCTCTTGCCAAATACCACGTAGCTCTGCCCTGGTCTCTCGCCGTTGGGGTCAGCATAAGGTGCGCCGATAATCAGGTCAGCGATACCGTCGTCGTTAACATCTCCAGCACTGCTGACAGACCTGCCTGAATCGTCACTCCCCGCGATGCCGTCGATCGCAAAGCCGTTAGCGCCGTTGAGGTCTGAGAGATTGAGAGTGGGGCTAAAACCTGTGCTCCTGCCAAATACTACGTAGCTTTGCCCTGAATAATTGCCGTTGGGGTCGGCATAAGGTGCCCCAATAATCAGGTCGTCAAGACCGTCACCGTTAATGTCTCCTGCACTGCTGATAGACCTGGCTGAGTTGTCACCAGCATTGATGCCGTTGATTGCAAAGCCGTTAGCACCGTTGAGGTCTGAGACATTGAAAGTGGGGTTAAAGCCTGTGCTCTTGCCAAATACCACATAGCTCTGCCCGGAATAATTGCCGTTGGGTTTGGCATTTGATGCCCCGATAATCAGGTCGTCAAAACCGTCACCGTTAATATCTCCGGCACTGCTGACAGACCTGCCTAAGTTGTCACCAGCATTGATGCCATTGATAGCGAAGCCGTTAGTGCCGTTGAGGTCTGAGAGATTGAAAGTGGGGTTAAAGCCTGTGCTCTTGCCAAATACTACGTAGCTCTGCCCTGACAATATGCCGTTAGGGTCGGCCTGCCATGCCCCGATAATCAGGTCGTCAAAACCGTCATCGTTAATATCTCCAGCACTGCTAACAGACCAACCTGAAAAGTCAAAGCTCGAGATGCCGTTGATAGTGAAGCCGTTAATACCGTTGAGGTCAGAGAGATTCAATGATGAATTAACCATGATTTTCTCCTGTGTTTGTAGTGATTGAGTATTCGTGAGCCTTGGTAAAAAATGGAATTTGCAGCTAGACAAACACTAATTGCCTGCACGGACTCACAAAAAATTTTTGCTTTCAAACCTGCGTCCCGTTTGTAATTCGTAATTAGGAAATTTAATCACGAAGGCTTACAATTATGAGTTGTATTGATAGCGGTCTTTCAATGCTAGCTAGTCAACGGATTTAACTTTATTAGTAAAAATTACTTTGATAACCGTTAATTTAATTAAATACTCTGATGAATATCTAGCCGTTGTCAATATGGTTAGCTTTGATTATGGTCAATTTTTTAACGTAACGTGAGTTCAACGGCTCATTTTGTAACTGCCTAATTAGAGTAAATTATTGAAACCTCTCCCTGGTTTTACTACGCAAAACTATTCCTCTCGCCCGTTGGAGAGGAACTGGTAACGACAACTTGTCTATTTGTTACCAACGCAGAAGCTGTTGTTAGGAATAAAGTTGTTGTCGCTACCACAGCTTGTCATTCGTTACCAACATAAGTTGTTTCGTTACGAATGCTTATCCGTTAGTAACAAAAACTTGTCCGTTCGTTAACAACACAAGTTGTTTTGTTCAGAATGCTTATCTATTTGTGACAAAGCTTATGCGATCGTTACTACAGCTTAAGCAAAACTTATCGATACAAGTCTTAACCACAGCTTACAGCTATTTTCAGGTAAGCAACATCAAGGAGAATAGGCTCACTCCTTAAAATTCAAAGACAGAAAATGCTAAGATTCCAATCAAATATGGCATTTGCACAGCTATGACAAGTACGCTGCACAAACCAATCTCCTTAGCAGAGTTCCTCAAACTGCCAGAAACAGAACCTGCTAGTGAATTTATCGATGGTCGTATCTACCAGAAACCAATGCCACAAGGCAAACATTCTCGGCTACAACTAAAACTTTGTAACGCAATTAGCCAAGTTGCCGAAGAACAAGAAATTGCTTTGGCTTTTCCAGAATTACGCTGTACATTTGGCGGACGTTCGATTGTACCAGACGTGAGTGTATTTGCTTGGGAACGCATTCCCTTTGATGCTAATGGTGAAATTGAAAATACCTTTGGTATTTATCCTGATTGGACAATTGAAATTCTTTCACCAGAACAGAATACAACCAAGGTAATTATAAATATTCTTCACTGTCTAAAACACGGTACTCGATTAGGATGGTTGCTCGATCCCAATGAACGCTTAGTATTAGTATTTTTGCCAGGGCAGCAACCTATAGACATAAATGGAGATGAAGTCTTGCCTGTACCTGACTTTTTGCAACTTAATTTAACGGTTACGCAGGTTTTTGCATGGCTAAAACCAACAAATAATAGTCAATAAAGATGATTAATATTTAGTTAAAAAATGTAAGATTAATATCCGAGATTTTGTTTAATTTTGAAAAATTAATCCGAGGAGTTTTAGGTGACAAAAAATAATAAAAAAAAGGCTATTGCTCAAGCTATTTCCACAGTCGTTGCTCTGAGTTGGGTGATAATGCAAGTGGAATCAGCACAAGCTGCTACCTTGACGGTGAACAATCTCAATGACAATGGCGTTGGCTCGTTGCGAGATACGATCAACAGTGCAAGTAACAATGATGTGGTAGAGTTCTTATTGGGCAGTAATCCTAGTACAATTACACTGACAAGTGGGGCACTTGCGATCGCAAAAAATCTCACTATTAATGGCCCAGGTGCTAACTTACTTACCATCAGTAGCAATAATCACTTTCCCGTGTTTGACATTAACGCCGCGAATGTTACATTTTTTGGGCTTGCGATCGCTGGTGATATCAACGCTTACAATTCTAGTAACCTAACGTTTACTAATAGCACCATCAGCGGCCGCAATGTGAATATAGATAGTAACCTAACACTTATCAATAGCACTATCAGCAGCGAGAATTTAGCGATCGATGGTGGACTAACAGGAATTGGTGATAATAATGTAACGGCTCTCAGTAGGATCACCATTGGCGACAATTTAACTAGTTCTAGCGGCAATTTAACTATCTCTACTAAGAGCCTGCAAATTAACGGTGGTAGCAATAATTCAGGAGCAGCAGGTAGTTTAACTGTTACAGCCGACGATAGCGTTGTTGTGACTGGCAGCCAGGTAACGATTCCCATTAGCACCAGTGGCAATTCTGGGCAAATTAACGGTGGTGGCAATAATTCAGGAGCAGCAGGCACTCTAACTCTTAACTCTGATACTTTGATATTGAAGCCTGGTGCTATTATATCGAAACCAGTACCCGAACCAAGTGCGATCGCTGGTACTATACTTGCTGCTAGTCTGGCTTGGCTGGTGAAGAGAAAGCAAGTAGTATTTCGTAAGGCGAAGGTATAATTACGTATTAAAATCAATTCCTAAAGAAAATAGTTTAAATAATTAGCCCGTCTGTGCAGGCTAATTATTTTATGGGCAGTTAGTCGGACATAATATCAATTACCTGAAACTAAAATAATTCCAGGAACCTTTCTTAAGCCTCGACTTTTACACCCTTCCAGAAAGCCACATAACCTTCAATATTCTTAGCTTTCTCCTTTGCGCTGGGATAATACCAAGCAGCATCTTTATTGGTTTGCCCCTCAACTTCGATACTGTAGTAACTGGCAACACCTTTCCAAGGACAAGTAGTGTGGGTGTTGCTTTCAGTAAAGTACTGCTTGTTAATGGTGTCAACAGGGAAATAATGGTTTCCCTCGACAACTACAGTATTATCACTCTCGGCTAAAACAACTCCATTCCAAATTGCTTTCGGCATAAATGACTTTGTAAATAAACTATACATATAACATTTTTACAGTATCAGCTTATTTGTAGTGAATTTCTGGAACCTGTGACGCTGCCAAAATAGTTCAGATGCTACGAAGAGGCAATGAGTTACAGAATTTCCCTCTAGATATTAATTACAATCACTTTTATTTATCGATTTGAAAATTAAAAGCATTTGCTTACATCATAAAGATTTTCTAGCATATTGGTATGGAAAGTTTATTAGTCAAAACAAAGTTATATTTCGGTTAATCGCTTTGAGCAAAAAATATCTAAATATTTGAGCGATGCCTGTGGTGGACTAGGCTAACGCACCTTAGATAAATGCTTGCCATCTAAGGATGTTATTTAGCATATATTTGCATTCTTTAAATTCTGATTAAACCTTCTTTCAATGTTCAATTTATCCAATTTGGGTGAATTTGACTAACCTGTTTGGGTAATTAACAAATCAATTCATCAGATGAACTGCTCCTAAAAACTTGAGATTAATAAAATGGTGGACTCTATTACTAGAGAATACTGATTGCAACTGCATTTTGTTCTAATTGAGGATAACTCTATGAAATTCACAAATTCACTTAATTCTGCACACATTATTGCTTGGATTAACTCTATGCCTAAAAGCACTTGCCTTCATCAAGCCAAGAATCACAATAGTCCATCAATAAACACAGCCGTCAACTCTGAAACTTCTCCTAGCTATTCCATGAATGGCAATTATCTCAAAACCTTTGATACTGCTTCTATTGCCTATTACATGATGGGTTTTGGTAATTTTTAATGAGCTAAGTTACTTCTAGACTTGTGAGGTGTAGCTTATATCATTTTGTCAATTACAGTTTTTTTCCAAAATACTCCATTTTACCCTGTACCAATTCTCTTAAAAGCTTAGTGTTCAAAATTTTAGGGAATTGTCTAACTCAAATTTGTAAGTAATAAAAAAAACAAACATGATGATCTAATCATAAGAGCTTGAAATTACAAAAAAAGAAGATTCTATTAATTAAAAACAATAATTAATCTCTACAAAGGATAAAATGATGAAATTCACAACTTTGCTCAATTCTGCACTTATCATTGCTTCTATGGCTTTTATACCTGGAATTGCTGGTGCTCAAACAGTTAATACTACTAATGGTGATGGACAAATAAATACAAATATCAACTCAAATACTTTACGTAAAAATCCTACAGATAGTAAATATCTGCAACCCTTTAATCTTGCCTTTCTAGCTTATCAAGGTTATTTAAAAGAGCAGGGTATTCCTAGTTACGGCACTTTGTTATTCAAATACCAAACCGGATACTTGACTGGGAAAGATGTGGTTCAGGCTGCTATTAAGGCTAATAAGTTATCGGCGGAAGTTTTAAACGATCGAGGTTATGTCAACGCAGTCGAGTTACAGATGAAATCATTTGGCGATATTAATGATTCACTCTAGACAATTTAGGAGTGCTGGAATCAATCTCCGCATCTCCCTATAACTTTAGACGCGATAAATCGCCGTCTCTACAATAGACCTCTTGGCATTTGTGCTTTTTGCAAGAGGGGGAAAAGGGTAAAGGTTAAAGGGGAAAGGGACTTTTGCAGAACCTTTTGCCCTTCCCCTTTCCCCTTTTCCCGACTTATGCAAGAAGTCTAATAATCAGTCTTTCGTCTTGACGGTGATTTATCGCGTCTGGGATAATACTTTTCTGACTTTATTAAATACTTTGTTTGCAGCTATTCGTCGATTTGTTGCGCTTTTGAGTTGATTGGGTTTGAAAGAAAGTGGCACACAGCGTTAGAATAACTGAAAATATAAGGAGAATCAAAGTTTGTGGTGAATATATCCCACATCCCCAAATTACCCATACCACCGTCTCTTTTGGGGTCAGAAGTTGGTTCTTTTACTGAGTATACAGTTACTCAACGAATGCCTGCGATCGCTCGCAAAGTTATTGCTGAAAATAATTTCTCGTCTGAAATTAATACCAGCTTAGAAAACCTGGCTACAGAATTGCCAGCAGGATATGTGCAACCTCTTTTAAAGAAGACTGCTGTAGATTTCTCAGCCTGGAATACATATTTAGAATTATACAAAGGTCAGCGTTGGCTAGATGTTCCTTGGTTTTTTGCCGAAACTTATTTTTTTCGTTTGATTCTAGAAATCACCAATTATTTTCGCCCTGGTGTATCGCAAGGTGTCGATCCGTTTGAGTTACAAAAGTCTCAAAGTTTAGAAGTATCTCTGGATTCGATTATTCTACTGTGCGATCGGGCTAACAATTGGTTAAATAATTCCCAACTGAAGGGAGAATCAAATCAAACAGCTTTAATAGCACTGTTATATTTTGCTTTGTGGGGAAATCGAGTTGACTTGAGTTTATGGTCAGCATCCGAGAGCGATCGCAGTCGTTTTGATATTCAAACCCAACTAGCTCACATCTTAGTAAATGATGCCTCCCAAGTCACGGAATTGTTAACCAATTCTCAAGGGGGACGGATTGATTTTGTTGTAGATAATGCTGGTTTTGAACTTGTTTGTGATTTATGTTTAGTAGATTTTTTGTTAAGTAGCGGATTGGCTAATCGGGTTTACCTACACTTAAAGCCACATCCGACTTTTGTATCTGATGCCATGATTAAGGATGTACATTACACAATAAGTTTTTTAGCCGCTACTGGAAATCAACAACTTACATCCTTTACCCAAAGACTGCAAGACAATATTGCATCAGGGCGTTTAGTACTATCTGAAGATTACTTTTGGACATCGCCTTTAGCCTTTTGGGAAATACCCAACTCCCTTAAAAACGAGTTAGGCAATGCGAGTTTGGTTATAGTTAAAGGAGATGCCAATTATCGCCGATTATTAGGCGATCGTCACTGGGAACTTACCACCGACATTGCAGATATAGTCTGCTACCTACCCGTGCCAATGGTAGCTCTACGCACCCTCAAGTCAGAAGTAGCAGTTGGTCTAAAACCAGAAGTTATTGAGAAAGTAGCAAAATCTGACTCTTCTTGGTTGACAAATGGACAGTGGGGTGTAATTCAGCTAGTGGTTTAGGGAATTTTGAAAAATCGAGATAATTTGTAAAAGAAGTATACGTATCTTTACTACTTATGGGGTCGTTTACCCTACCCGTATCACTACAACCAGCTTAGGATAGACTAGAAAAACTTTCTAAGGAAAATGGTAGAAAAAATCACAGCTGTGTTTAATGGCCAAGTGTTCTATCCAGCTGAACCGATCGCACTGCCAATTAATACCCGCGTGCGAATCAGTATTGAAATTTTACCGCCCAGCGAACAGGAAACGGTATCATTTTTGCAAACGGCGCGATCGCTCAACCTCGAAGGGCCGCCTGACTGGTCTGCCAATATAGATAAATATTTGTACAGTAAATAAACTTTTCATGCATTCTGAAGTCTTTCTTGATACATCATTTGCCATTGCCTTATCTGCACCGAGCGATCGCTTGCATGACCGAGCCTTACATCTGGCTAAAATGTTACAAGCAGCAGAAACTCGTTTGGTGACAACACAGGCGGTGATGTTGGAAATTGGCAATGCCTTATCCCAACAACCTTATCGTCAAGCGGCAATCATATTATTAAATTCTCTAGTTGCAGACTCGAAAGTAGAAATTGTCCCCCTTTCCCAGGAACTTTACGAACGTGCTTTCGAGCTATATCGCGAACGAACAGAGAAAGAATGGGGATTCGTCGATTGCGTATCTTTTATTGTCATGCAATATAGCGGAATCACTGAAGCACTGACTGCCGATGAGCATTTTCAACAAGCAGGCTTTCGAGCATTACTGCGGGAAAATTTGCCTTAAGGATGGAGATTGGGCATGAGACATTAGACTTCTTGCATGAATCAATGAGCTTTCACCCTAAATCCCTCTCCCAAGCTTGGGAGAGGGACTTTGAAATTGTCTCCCCTTCTCCCAATATTGGGAGAAGGGGTTGGGGGATGTAGCAAGATCCCGTAGGGTGGGCTAGTTTTGCATTCGTGCAAGAGGTCTATTAGCAAATGACAAATGACAAATGACAAATGACAATTAAATATTTCGTTACAATCGGTGTGTGCATTAGGCATTCAAGAGTTATCAGCCATGAAATTGATTTCCGATCCACCGATTCCTGTGAAAATTCAAAAGATGAAGGAACGGGTGCGGTGGATGCATCCAAGTTTTGTGCAACGGGGAATTGACCAAACCAGTCTAGTTATTGACGATCGCAGGCAAGATAATCCAGAATTTTCCTTTATGGTTATCGGCGATTCCGGCACTAAATCTCATTCTCGACACCACCCCCAACGAAAAGTTGCCGAACTGATGCTGGCTCACCGCAATGATTGCAACTTTGTGTTGCATACTGGCGATGTCATCTATGTGGTGGGTTCCCAAGAATATTATTCAACAAACTTTATTGAGCCTTACCGGGAATTTCTTGTCGGTGGTGACAACCCGAAAAGCATTCCTTATGACCGCATGGTGTTTAATCTGCCGTTCTTGCCAGTCCTTGGTAATCATGATTACTACGATGTACCTTTAATGTACCGTTTATTTACTGGCACAACATCGTCACTGCGTCGCCTGTTCCGCTATAAAGATATCGAGATTGGCTGGCATGGATCGTATCAAGGTAATGCCTATGCACGGGCTTTTATGGACTACACCCAGGCAATGTCTCCACAAGAGTTAGAACGTCATTTAGATCGGCACTACACTGCAAAGACCGATACAGGGCGCTGCTTGCGTTATCAACCTGGACAGTTTACCCGTTTACCCAATCGCTATTACACCTTTCGTTACGGCGGGATTGACTTTTTTGCACTCGATTCTAATACCTTTAATACACCATCACCTTTACCTGCAACTCAAGAGGGGGAAATTTACCGTCGGGAATTACAAAAGCGTCGCCAGGAAATAGATCGAGAAGAATTGGAGATTTTGGGAATATGCGATCGCCTCAACCCAGATAAACCCACCGAAGCGGAACTACTTGATGACTTTAGTGCCAAATTAGACCAAATAAACGAAATTAAAATTGACATTGAAAAACAACTAGCATCTCATCAAATGCCTGCGATTGATTTTGAACAACTTGAATGGTTGCGAAGCAGACTAATCGAATCTTGGAATAACTCCGAAGTGCGCGGACGTGTAATCTTTTTCCACCATCCTCCCTACGTCACAGAAGCTACCAAGTGGAATCAGGCACAAACTTTGGCGGTTCGTCACCGTTTGCGCTGGGTATTTGAACAAGTGGCAGAAACTCTTGGTACTCTAATTAAAGAACGTCCCATAGTCGATTTGATTTTAAACGGTCACGCTCACTGTTTAGAGCATCTTTGCACAACTGACACCGGATTTGCAGACTCGCACATCAACTGTATTATCTCTGGTGGGAGCGGTCATCGTCCCCGCTATCAAAGGCGAGAAGGGACTGAATTGATGGAAACTTTTGCTGAGATTGCAGGTAAACCCACTCGGAAAGTTGCGGATTCAACGTTATTTGTGGGCCGTCATAACTACAATTTCCAGAACCGACTGCCTTATTCATGTGTGCGGATTGATGTTCTGGATGGTAGCCCGCCCAAGTTTATCATCAGACCGTTGATTACTGAACGGTTTGAACAAGAGTGGCATAACACGGAACTTGAACCTTTTGCGATCTAAACGGGACGCGGCAAGTAATTAAACTACATCATTCCCCATCTCACTTAAGAATCAAATCTCAGTGCTGCTGGATTGCTTTGGGTGATTCTGTTGGTGTTTTACCAAATGCACCTTTGCATTCAGGCAAAAGCTAGGTATATCCTAATCTTAAATAAAGTTACGATCATCTCAAATTATGGCAGGACACAGTAAATGGGCAAATATTAAGCGCCAAAAAGCGGTAGTAGATGCAAAAAGGGGAAAAACCTTCACTCAGTTATCCAGGGCGATTATCGTTGCGGCTAGAAGCGGCGTACCAGATCCGGCGCTGAATTTTCAACTCCGAACAGCAGTTGACAAGGCTAAGGCTGCGAGTATTCCCAATGATAATATTGAACGAGCGATCGCTAAAGGTGCAGGTACTTTTGGCGGCGATAGTGCTACTTTTGAAGCGATTCGCTACGAAGGCTATGGCCCTGGTGGTGTAGCGATTTTAATCGAAGCCCTCACAGATAATCGCAATCGCACTGCTGCTGACTTGCGTGTAGCTTTTAGTAAAAATGGTGGCAATCTTGGTGAAACAGGTTGCGTTAGCTGGATGTTTGAACAAAAAGGCGTTTGTGTTGTGCAGGGTGTAGTTGACGAAGAACAGCTTTTAGAAGCATCACTTGAAGGCGGTGCCCAGTCTTATGAGATGACTGAAGATGAGATGGCTGAGGTTTTTACTGATATTGGAAATTTAGAAACCCTTAGTCAGACACTCAAAAATCAAAGTTTTAAGGTAACTGATGCCGAATTGCGCTGGATTCCTAGTAATAGTGTAGAAGTTACCGATCCCGATCGGGTGCGATCGCTTTTCAAGTTAATTGATACTCTAGAAGGCTTGGATGACGTGCAAAATGTCACAGCTAACTTTGACATAGCAGAAGAATTGATGTCTATGAGCATTTCTTAATCAAAATTAACCCAAGTCTCATAGTTAAATTACAGTTATTTGGATAATGTCCAGATTGTTACATTTAAGATTGAAATACCAGCAAGTATTTTTTAGCCCAATACGGTTCAGTTAAGGCTGAAAAACTGATTAGTGATATGAAATTTAGGAGTTTCAACTCGTTGTCCAGTACCTCTGTGTTTTGGCTTTTT
>NZ_JBALDN010000118.1:0-103460 GCF_036917375.1 Nostoc sp. | reverse complement strand
TATAAGAAAGGCTTAAGTATTTCCAAAAATTATATAAGCAATTGCTGCAAAGGCTTAATACTTTGCAACACATGTTCTTCCATGTATAAGAAAGGATTAAATCATTGCAGCATTTGTTGTAATGAACTTATGAATTGATTTACTACCTGAAATCTACAAATAATTTAGGTGAAATTAACTAAGCTTTGGGAGATAGGATGTCTGCTATGAGCTACGCCTACGCAACTTTTTTGTAGTATTTCCCCATGACATCAAATGCATTTTTGTATAAAACAGTACTATAAACCTAGTAGCAGAGATGCATTATGGCACGCCGTAAAAGAAATTCCAGCGTTTTAGAACGAGCCGATCGCCGAATTGAAAGTTTACAATCTATCAGCGTTGAACTTGACTTTGGCGAAGGACTGACTATACAAGCTTATAATACGACAATTAACGATCTCCGGTCTAAGCTTGCTGCTTACAATACTGCTTTATCTACCATTGACAAACTGACTGATGATGTGAAAAACGCAGAACAGGCTGTGATAGCCATGTCAGAAAAAATGTTACTAGGAGTTGCCAGCCGTTACGGTAAAATCAGCCAGGAATACGAGATGGCGGGTGGTGCTAGACGGGGTAATACCAAGAAGAAGCGAGGCGTACTAGGCAATTCCAAAGTCACCAATCCGTTAGCAGCCGATTCTGTTCAGCCTTCTTCAGTAAATGGATCTATGAATGGGGCTTTGGGTGCGATCGTTAGCTAGCTAAAATCCAATAGGGAACGGTACTAAATAACTGGTTCCCAGCCTCTAGGCTGGGAACCCATTCTGGGAGGCTCCGCCTCCAGTAGGCTTGACGAGAGGTAGAACCTCTCGGAATACATTCCCAGCCTAGAGGCTGGGAACGAGGCGAAAGATCGCCTTACCTCTTGGCGCTGCTGTCGCAGGAAGGTGAGGAAATCCTCAATTAAGTCTTCTTCGGGCCAAAAGTTAGCGGCGAGATCCTTGAGATTATGAACGGTCGTAGGGGTTCGGGTGGCTAGTAGCTGCTTGAGCCTAGAGCCATGCCAAAACTCGGTACTGAGGGTTTTGAGATCGGTTTGGGAATTTGAGGCGAAATCGATTTCGGTGAGGATTTGTAGTACTTGTAAGCGCTCTGTAGATGAGAGCAGTTGGATAGCAGCGATCGCAGCTTCGAGTTGTGGGGTTATGGCGAACCTTTTACTAGTCTAGTTATATGCTATGGGATTCCTATTTGATTTAAAAAAACTCGGTACACGCGTGTGCGGATATCTTCTACAACGTGGGTTTTCGGGTTGTGGTTGCAGCTTAACTAAGAATCAATTTGCTGTCTCATATAATTTAAGTTACAACATGGCTTTTCGAGTTGTGGTTAATAAATAGTAGAACCAATTTAAAATCATCTAGTCCCATGCAGTTGGATAATGGTGTTGGTATTGAAATGAGATATATCCAAAAGACGCTAAAATTTTCAGCAGTTGAGAAAAGTTAAGTTGATGAGTCCGTCACTTGAAAAAATTTTAAGCGAGATTGAGCAATTAACTCCAGAGGAGCAATTGACGGTAATGGGGCATTTGGTAGAGCGTATGAAGAAACATATCACTCAAGCACAACCAAAACGCAACTGGAGCGATTTGAAGGTTATGGCACTATCCGCTATTCGGTGAAGATGCTCAGGAATGGGTTTCACGGACTCGACGGGAAGGAAATGAGCAGCGAAAACGATGCCAGTAAATTGCGGAAAACTTGCCACAATTGTTGTTGAAATCATATATGGTTAGGCAAGTTTACCTTGTGGAAAACTTGTGGAAAAGTACTTGAGTTTTTCCACAAGGTAATTATACTCAATTAAATTTTTACTGTAGAATATCTAGTTTTCCGCAGTTTTTTGCACAATCTAAGTTAAATTTAATCAATTTTTAGACGTTACTTAATATTCTTGACTAATTCTTCAACTGTCAAAGCTCATAATTGAGGCTGCTGCTTGTGGAAAACTTAAAATAAATCTTCAGGATGGTTTTTGAGAACGGCTAGTCATATTGATGCGATCGCTCAGTTGGCGGATGGTTTGTGCTAAAGTGCGATCGCTCTCCTGAAGTTGGGTAATTTTATCGCAACTATAGATTACCGTTGTATGGTCTTTACCACCAAACTCCTCACCAATTCTCGGCAAACTCAAAGCTGTGTGTTGGCGCATGAGATACATTCCTAATTGACGCGCCCAGCTAATCTCTCTTCGTCGCGAGTTACCTTTGAGGTCATCTATTGAAACATCAAAATTATCCGCCACAATCTTTAAAATTGCTTCTGGGGTAGCTGCCATTTTTTCGTTAGGCGGTTCTAAAACTGGTGTGATATTTTCCACCGTCATCGGTAAACCCCAAATAGAAATATAAGCCACCGCCCGAATTAAAGCTCCTTCTAATTCTCGAATATTAGAAGTGTAGTTAGAAGCAATATACTCAATCACATCGCGGGGAAGACTAATATTCTCATCCTCAGCCTTTTTTTGCAAAATTGCCATTCTCGTTTCTAAATCGGGCTTTTGGATATCTGCAATTAACCCCATAGAAAACCGAGAACAAAGACGTTCTTGCAAGCTAGGAATTTGGTTAGGGGGACGGTCAGAAGCAATGACAACTTGCTTACCAGCTTCATGTAAAGTATTAAAAGTATAAAAAAATTCCTCTTGAGTATATTCCTTCCCTTCAAGAAACTGAATATCATCCACTAATAAAACATCAGCCGCTCGGTAATGCTCTCGAAAACTTTGCATACTATCCTTACGGATGGCTGTAATTAAATCATTAGTAAACTGTTCAGTAGAAACATAAAATATTTTACAATTAGGAAAAATTGCATAGCGATAATGACCAATAGCTTGCATCAGATGAGTTTTACCCAAGCCGACACCACCGCATAAAAACAAAGGATTAAACTCTTTACCTGGAGATTCCGCAACTGCCAAAGAAGCAGCATGAGCCATGCGATTGTTAGCACCAACTACAAACCGCGAAAAGACATATTTAGAGTTTAAGTCAGTAGTTTTATGATTGCGATCGGCAACAGGTTCAGAAATACTGCTGGAATTTGGTGATTCCCAAGCAATCTCTCGTTCGCTAAAATGAGAAACTTCATCACCTTGAGCAACCGTAATGTAAATTCCTACCGGATGACCGAGAATATCTTGGACTACATGAGCAATAGTATTGATGTAATACTTCTGTAACCAATTCCGAGCAAATGGGTTAGGAGTGCGGATAACCAAACAATTATTTTCTAATCGCTCTGCACTAGCAGTTTTGATCCAAGTTTCAAAGGTAGGTCGGGATAGTTCAAGCTTTAGGCGCTCTAGTACCTGACTCCACAGACTTTCTATGGGAATTTCCATTATCCACCACCTTTGCTGCTAATCGTCACAATAGAAGAGAAAGCACTAATTTAGCATTGAGACACGCTAGACCTAAAATAAGCTTTTAAGTTGTAACCATTTTGGGACATACCCAGTAGGCAAGATCCTAACACCCACTGACTGACAAGGGAGAAGCAACGACACATGAAGATAACAAACCATCACTCAGCACCCAAAAAGATTGAAACCAGGGGTTTACCCCAGAGGTTGTGGATGCTCTCATACGGGGTAGCAGTGGTGTTCCTGGGGAGCTGCTCTCTTTTACCTGCTAAGACTGTTGATAATCAGCCAAGGGATACTCAAGCCCAAAACACAACAGTACCTAATCCGGTAGTCCCCTCGCAGATTTTCTCTTCGTCTGGAGATCCTAATTTTGTCGTGAAAGTAGTGCAACAGGTGGGGCCTGCGGTAGTTCGTATTGATTCTTCCCGAACAATCACTTCTCGCGTACCAGACGAATTTAACAACGATCCATTTTTCCGGCGGTTTTTTGGAGAGGGAGCGCCACAGCCTAGACAACGTGTAGAACGGGGTAGTGGCTCTGGATTTATTATTAATTCTTCCGGTCAAATTGTTACCAACGCCCATGTGGTAGATGGTGCTGATAGAGTGACTGTTATACTCAAAGATGGCCGGACTTTTGATGGGAAAGTTTTGGGTGAAGACCCAGTAACAGATGTGGCAACGATTAAAATTAATGCGAATAATCTGCCAACTCTAGCTGTGGGTAACTCCGATGCTTTGCAACCAGGAGAGGCTGTAATTGCCATTGGTAATCCATTAGGCTTGAATAATACCGTCACATCTGGAATTATTAGTGCTACAGGGCGTTCTAGTAGCGATATCGGTGCAAGTGACAAACGGGTTGATTACATCCAAACAGATGCTGCAATTAACCCTGGTAATTCTGGCGGCCCATTGCTCAATGCTCGTGGCCAAGTGATTGCAATGAATACAGCGATTATCCGAGGCGCTCAAGGTTTGGGATTTGCTATACCCATTAACACCGTGCAAAGGATTGCCCAAGAATTAATCGCTAAAGGTAAAGTGGATCATCCTTATTTGGGTGTGCAGATGGTGACATTGACACCAGAAAATAAAGAAAGAATCAAAAATGTTGCAGGCGATCGCTTAAATCTTACAGCAAATGAAGGCGTTTTGCTGGTTGAGATTGTACCGCGATCGCCTGCATCTGAAGCTGGACTGCGAGTCGGTGATGTGATTAAAAGCATTAACAGCCAGCCTGTTACTAAAATTGAAGAAGTACAAAAGCTAGTAGAAAAGAGCAAAATCGGTACTAAATTACCCATAGAAGTGGAACGCAATGGGCAAATTGTCCAAGTAGGAGTTCAACCTGCTCCTTTACCTGTTAGACGTGAAGGATGATCTAGAAGGAGGCAGGAGGCAGAAGGCAGAAGGCAGAAGGCAGAAGGCAGAAGGCAGGAGTCATAAAAATTCCCCATTTCCCATTCCCCATTCCCCATTTCCCATTCCCCATTCCCCATTCCCCATTCCCCATTTCCCATTTCCCATTCCCCATTCCCCATTCCCCATTCCCCATTCCCCATTCCCCATTACTTAAAGGAGTTTTATCATGACTGAATTAGCGCCAATAATTCAATTAGGCAATCCAACATTGCGCCAAAAAGCTGCTTGGGTTGAAAATATTCAAGATGAGCAGATCCAAAAATTAATTGAAGATTTAATCGCCACTGTTGCCAAGGCTAACGGCGTGGGAATCGCTGCGCCTCAAGTAGCACAATCCTATCGTTTATTTATTGTGGCTTCCCGTCCTAATGCCAGGTATCCCAACGCCCCAGAAATGGAACCTACTGCCATGATTAATCCCAAAATCATTGCTCATTCAACTGAAGTTGTCAAAGATTGGGAAGGTTGTTTAAGTGTTCCAGGAATTCGAGGGTTAGTTCCTCGCTATAAATCTATTGAAGTGGAATACACTGACTCTCAAGGCAACTTACAAAAGCAAGAATTAACCGATTTTATCGCTCGGATTTTTCAACACGAATACGATCATCTCGACGGTATCGTATTTGTCGATCGCCTGGAGAACACTCTCGATATGATTACTGAGCAGGAATACCAACAACGAGTAGTTAACAAATAAATGGGAGTGGGGAGTGGTGGTGAAAAAGCCCACGAAAAACCTAACCCCCTAACCCTCTCCTCGCTTGCGCTACGGTGTATACACAAGTTTGCCTAGAGCAAGTTTCCAGCCAAGAAAGATAAATTCAAATTGTCGTAAATCACGAGCAAGGGTAGCCATTCTCGAAGGTCTACCAGAAGTATAACCAGACCAACCACCAAGCCCTTGCACGATCGATCCAAGTAGCCCAGGGTAAACAACCCTTTGGATAAGGATTTTGCAGTTTTTTGGTATCACCTTCAACAGAAGTTTGAATTTGAGATAAGCATTGCTGCTGTTGACAAAAGGTCAAATCGGCAGAAAGTTGAGTACGATTGCGTCCTTCAACCATTTGTAATACCAATTTGAAAAATGATTGCGACAGATGGGAAACTGAAACACTTATCCAATGGATGTTTCACAATCCAAAATCTAAAATCTAAAATCCAAAATGGTATAAGATTCGCACGGCTACGGACAAAGCCAGGATTGTCAGGCGTTGAATAGCGATCGCAGACCTAGTTGAGTCGCTTCTAAATTCAATCCCGCTTTTTTAAGAGTCGCGAAAAGTTGTTCGATCTTCCATCGCCATCCATACCACTGAATCATTCGCAGCGCTTGTTCCAAGCAAACAACAACGCGAGTGGCAGTAACCGCCAATGAATCGGTTGTTGTCATGTGGGTGGTTGAACTTCCAGTGCTTCCACAGCAAAAAGGTTAACGCTAGGCGGACATGATATCATCGACAATCTTCGTGCAAGCAGCATTGAATTCTGCCTAGTAGTTCGCTTTCGTAACTTGGCGGGGTAAAGGGTAAGGGGTAAGGTTTTAAATCCCTTACCCAGTCCCCTTTACCCTTTCCCCAGCCCTCACCTAACAATTTTGGGTTGGCAGACTACTAGTTGTGGCTCAATTAATTATGTATACAAGTTACGGAATGTTTATTCTGCCCAATTCTTGGGAAATATTAAAACTGTAAACTTCTTCTCAAGAATTTAACTTGACGCTATGACAACACTGGCAGCAATCCCCGATTCGAATCTATTGCCGTATATCCCTGGTTATGCCATTGTTGAGAAGCTCTATGCAGGTTCTCAGACAATAGTTTATCGAGCTGTGCAAGAGTCAAGTCAGCGTCCAGTGGTAATTAAACTATTACGGCAAGACTACCCCACTTTTAACGAATTATTACAGTTTCGTAACGAGTATACAATTACCAAAAATCTCAACATTCCTGGCATAATCCATCCATTAAGCCTAGAAGCATACGGTAATAGCTATGCTTTAGTGATGGAAGACTTTGGCGGTATTTCCCTACGAGATTATACCCAAAATTATTCCCTATCTTTACGGGAAATTTTAGAAATAGCCCAACAAATTGCTGATATTCTCCATGATGTCTGCCAGCATCAAGTTATCCACAAAGATATCAAACCCGCCAACATTCTGATTCATCCAGAATCGCAACAAGTCAAGCTGATTGACTTCAGCATCGCTTCCCTCCTCCCCCGCGAAACCCAGGAAATCCAAAATCCTAATGTTTTGGAAGGAACCCTTGCCTATCTTTCCCCAGAGCAAACCGGACGAATGAATCGCGGCATTGATTACCGCAGTGATTTCTATGCTTTAGGGGTGACATTGTACGAACTTTTGACTGGACAATTACCTTTTCAATCCAACGATCTGATGGAGTTAGTACACTGTCATTTAGCCAAGCTCCCACTCGCCCCACACAGGATTAATCCAGAAATTCCCGCGATCGTCTCAGAGATAGTATTGAAGTTGATGGCGAAAAATGCCGAAGATCGGTATCAGAGCGCCTTGGGTTTGAAGTATGACTTAGAATGCTGTCTCAATCAATGGAAAGCAACGGGTAGAATAGAAACTTTTGTCCTGAGACAACGGGATGTGTGCGATCGCTTCATTATCCCCGAAAAACTCTATGGGCGAGAGACAGAAGTTGCAACCTTGCTGAAAGCTTTTGAGCGCGTCGCTAATGGCAGTTCAGAAATGATGCTAGTAGCAGGATTTTCCGGGATTGGTAAAACTGCGGCGATCAATGAAGTCCATAAACCGATTGTCAGACAACGCGGTTACTTCATCAAAGGCAAATACGATCAGTTGCAGCGTAATATTCCGTTCAGTGCCTTTACGCAAGCCTTTCGTGATTTAATGGGACAATTGCTGAGTGAAAGTAATGTCCAATTGGCGGCATGGAAAGCGAAAATTTTGGCGGCTGTGGGTGAAAACGGACAAGCGATTATTGATGTAATTCCTGAACTAGAGCGAATTATCGGTCAACAGCCGCCAGTCCCAGAATTATCTGGTAATGCTGCCCAAAATCGTTTCAATTTGCTCTTTCAGAAATTTATCCAGGTTTTCACCACCCCTGAGCATCCGCTAGTGATGTTTTTAGATGACTTACAATGGGCAGATTCGGCTTCTTTGAACTTACTGCAATTATTGATGAGTGAAGCCAGTTCTGGATATTTACTCATTCTGGGTGCCTATCGAGATAATGAAGTGTTTCCGGCTCATCCCTTGATGCTGACGCTAGAGCAGATTCAGCAAGCCGAAGTTACCGTCAATACGATTACCCTGGAACCCTTGGTGGAAATAACGGTGAATCAATTGGTGGCAGACACCTTAAGTTGTCCCAATAAACTGGCTCAACCCCTAACACAATTGGTATATCAGAAAACCCAAGGGAATCCCTTTTTTACAACCCAGTTTCTCAAAGCACTGCACGAGGAGGGTTGGATTCAGTTCCAGCCAGAACTGGGTTACTGGCAATGTGACTTGGCTTCGGTGCGGCAATTGGCATTGACCGATGGAGTGGTAGAGTTCATGGCATTGCAGTTACAGAAACTTCCGGTGGATACACAGGAGGTTTTGAAACTGGCGGCTTGTATTGGCAACCAATTTGATTTGAGAACCTTGGCAATGGTCTCTGAAATATCACTTGTTGATATGGCGGCCAATTTATGGACGGCGTTACAAGAAGGGCTGATTCTCCCCATTAGTGAAACCTACAAGTTCTTCCAATCAAATAACTCAGACAACATCGGTCGCGGTGCTGAGATTACCGTTCCTTATAAATTCTTGCACGATCGCGTTCAACAAGCTGCCTACGGTCTGATTTCAGAAGCTCAAAAACAGTCTACCCACTTTAAAATTGGGCAACAACTGTGGGCAAATACGCCTGAAGCAGAGCGAGAAGGCAAAATTTTTGAAATTGTCAATCAATTAAATCACGGTCTGAGATTGACGGCTCACAAAACTTCTCCCGGATTATTGAATGTACAAAATGGTGACGAAATCTCCAGGCTGCAAGAGCTGGATCGAGTTCAACGCCATGAACTGGCTCAACTAAACCTGCAAGCAGGACAAAAAGCCAAAGCAGCAACCGCCTATGAAACGGCAAGTAAATACTTCACAGCAGGACTGGTAGCGCTCCCAGAAACCGGTTGGGAACATGATTACGACCTGACCCTTGCTCTTTATACAGAAGCGGCTGAAATTGAGTACCTGACTGCCCATTTCGAGCAGGCAGAACAGCTTTCAGAAATTGTTCTTCAGCACGCCCAGGATTTGCTGCAAAAGGTGAAGATGTATGAAATCAGGATCTATTTCTACATTGCTCAAAATCAAATGCTGGCAGCGATCGACATCTGTCTACAAGTGCTGGAGTTTTTGGGCGAACCCCTGTTTAAAGAACCCCCACAGGAGTTAGCGATCGAGGATTTAATGAACCTGCCAGAGATGCTCGATCCGCACAAGTTGGCAGCTATGCGAATTGCGATCGCAATGGTTACTCCCAGCCTGAACGCTAAACCAGATATGTTACCACTGATTGCTTACACACTAGTGAACCTATCGATTCAATTTGGCAACTCGACATTTTCGGCATTTGGCTACACCTTTTATGGTCTGGTTTTATGTGGTAGCCCAACCGGAATTGAAAGAGGCTATCGGTTGGGACAGTTAGGATTAAAATTACTAGAGCGCTTCAACGACAAGAAATTGTATGCAAAAGTGATTAACATTTTTGATGTGTTTGTGCGGCACTGGCAAGAACCCGCTCGCAAAACGATCGCTCCCTTACGTGAAGCTATTCAGGTTGGATTAGAAGCGGGTGATATAGAGTATGCCTGCTACAACGCCTCCTCCTACTGTAACTATCTTTTCTTCGTCGGCGAAACACTGGAGCAGGTGAATCAGCAACAGGAAAAATACATCGATCTGTTGTTGAAATTCAAACAAGAGTATCAAATTTACTTCGGGCAGATTTGTCGTCAGCTTGTGTTGAATTTGATGGGAGCAGCAGAAGATCCTCTAATACTAGTTGGGGAGAGTTTTGACGAACGGAAAATACTGCCGATTTTAATCGAAACTCAAAACGGAACTCTCTTGTTCCTGCTCCATCTGGCAAAGACCATTCTTCTGTTCATCTTTGAGGGCTATCAGCAGGCAGCGATCCATGCTCAAGAAGCCGAAAAATACCTGGGAAACATGGTTGGTTTCTTGCAGTTTGCCGAACATAATTTCTATTACTCCCTCGCTCTCCTGGCTGCTTGTTCAAATGGCAATCAGGCAGAGCAACAATGGGCACTAGAAAAAGTTGCAGAAAACCAGAAATTGATGAGTCAGTGGGCGTTTCACGCTCCCGCCAATCATCAGCACAAATACGATTTAGTTGAAGCAGAGCGGGCAAAAGTTTTGGGTCATTTAGACGCAATAACCTACTATGAAAAAGCCATTCAGGGGGCAAAAGAAAACGGCTATATCCAAGAAGAAGCACTCAGCAATGAGCTGGCTGCCAAATTCTACCTAGCTTGGGGCAAAGAGAAACTGGCCGCAGACTATATGCAACAAGCCTACTATTGCTACGCTCATTGGGGTGCAAAGGCGAAAGTCGCCCATTTAGAAGAACAATATCCGCAACTACTAGCAGCCATTCTCCAATCGCCTAATCTTGCCATCACATCTACGGCAACCATCCCCTTAACTTTGATGAGAAGTGTAACTAAAAGCTCTAGCAACCAAAATTTATACTTAGATTTGCAAGCGGTGATGAAAGCCGCACAAGCCATCTCTCAAGAAATTGAATTAGAGAAACTGTTGGCAACCTTGATGCAGATCGCGATCGCCAATGCTGGCGCCCAAATCGGTCATTTAGTTCTTTGCCAAGAGGAACAATGGTTAGTTGTAGCTCAAGCCGATCGAGAACTGGTGAAAACTTTAGAAATTCCCCTAGAGCAATACTCAGAAATTCCCCAAAGTTTGATTTATGCAGTAGCAAGAACTCAAGAGACGGCTGTATTTGAAGACTTGAGTACAGCAGTGCAATTTGCCAACGATCGCTACATTATCACTCACCAGCCCAAATCTGTTTTATGTACTCCCATTAGTCGCCAAGGAAAACTCAGCGGTATTTTGTACCTAGAGAACAACTTAACTTTAGGCGCTTTTACCAGCGATCGCATCGAGATTCTCCAACTCCTAACTAGTCAAGCCGCTATCTCTGTAGAAAATGCCCGTCTGTATCAACAAACCGAAAACTATTCTTGCACCCTAGAAGCAGAGGTAGAACACAAAACCCAAGCTCTCAACCAAAAAGCCCAAGATTTAGAGCAGACCTTGAAAAAATTACAGCAAACTCAAGGACAATTAATTCATAGCGAAAAAATGTCATCTCTCGGTCAATTGGTAGCTGGTATTGCTCACGAAATTAACAATCCAGTTAATTTTATCAAGGGTAATCTTATCCATACGGAAAATTACATTCAAGATATGATGCGTTTGCTGATACTTTATCAGCAGGAATATCCCCAACCTAATCCAGCTATTCAAGCGATGAAGGAAGAGATTGAGCTTGATTTTCTGTTTGCAGATGCCAATCAAACCTTAGAATCTATGAAGATTGGTAGCGATCGCATCAGCAAAATTGTTCAGAGTTTACGCAACTTTGTTCGCTTAGATGAAGCGGAAATCAAAGCTGTAGATTTACACAGTGGTATTGAAAGCACGCTGTTAATTTTGCAACATCGCTTACAAGCTTCTGAAAATCAACCCGAAGTGCGCGTCATTAAGGAGTATGGCGATCTACCTTTAGTTACTTGCTATCCTAGCCAGTTGAATCAAGTCTTCTTGAATATTATTAACAATGCCATTGATGCGATTCGAGATAATCCCCAAAGTAGCGAACATCCAGAAATTCGGATTTGTACTGGAGTGATAGATCGTGAATGGTTACGAATTGCGATCGCCAATACAGATAGTACGATTCCTGTGAGTTTGCAAGAGCGGATTTTTGAACCATTTTTCACCACAAAACCCGTTGGTCGTGGTCAAGGTTTAGGGTTATTTGTCTGCTATTCCATTATCCAACAACATCGCGGTACTTTAACTGTGCGTTCTCAGCCCACTGAGGGAACTGAATTTGAGATTGTTCTCCCTATCTATTAGACATCTTGCAAAAGTAACAAATGCCAAGATGTTGGGAAAAGGGGAAAGGTTAAAGGTTAAAGGGTAAGAGAAAATTCCATACCTTTACCCTTTACCCCTTACTCTTTTCCCTACAATCCCAAGAAGTCTCTTGAACAATTACAGGGTTTTTCAGGTAAATGAAGTACACACGTAGGGGCACAGCAATGCTGTGCCCTTCAGATCATCTGTACCTCACGCCTGTTGCAATCTGCTGTAATTTTTACGAAATTCCTACTCTGCTTTCATTTTCTTAAACTTATGCCAAGTAAAAACTTTTCATTGTGACTAGCCAATTTAAGTATTTGCAAATAAAATTATAGTATCAAAAAATACTGATCTATAATGAAAAATTCTACTGAAAGTTCTCAACAAGACCTCAGTTTACCCAAGATAGAAGTAGACCAGCTGCTTCTAGAATGGCAAGAAAATCCAGCAGTTTACGTAAATGATATATGCATCCATCAGTTGTTTGAATATCAAGTAGAAAAAACACCTGAGCAAATTGCAGTCATTTTTGAAGATAAACAAGTTTCTTATCAAGAACTTAACCAACGAGCTAATCAACTAGCACACTATCTACAAACCCTGAATGTCCAACCTGAGGTTCTAGTTGGCATTTTCCTGGAGCGATCGCTAGAAATGATTGTTGGACTATTAGCTATCCTCAAAGCAGGCGGAGCTTATGTCCCCTTAGATCCAGCCTATCCCTCAGAGCGCCTAGCTTTAATGTTAGAGGACTCACAGTTATCGATACTGCTGACACAACAAAATTTGCTTTCAAAACTTCCAGAGCATCAGGCCCATATAGTTTGTCTAGATAGCGATCGAGAGGCAATTACACAACAAAGTCAGGAGAATTTAACCTGTCTAGTGACAGATAAAAACCTGTCTTATGTAATTTACACCTCCGGTTCGACTGGTAAACCGAAAGGGGTAGCTATTGAACATCACAGCACAGTCGCTCTGTTGCATTGGACAAAAGAAGTTTTTACAACAGAGGATCTAGCTGGAGTGCTGGCTGCAACATCTATTTGCTTCGATCTCTCAGTTTTTGAAATATTTGTTCCCCTCAGTTGGGGTGGTAAGGTGATTTTGGCAGAAAATGCCTTGTATTTACCTACCTTACTTGCCGCTCAAGAAGTCACTCTAATCAATACAGTGCCATCTGCGATCGCAGAGTTACTGAGAATTCAAGGTATACCTGCTTCTGTTCGCATCGTTAACTTAGCAGGTGAACCTCTGCAAAATCGTTTGGTGCAGCAGATATATGCGTTGGACAATATCCAAAAAGTCTTTAATCTATACGGCCCTACAGAGGATACGACCTATTCCACATTTGCCTTGGTGAAGAAAGGTGACAGCATCGTGACCATTGGTCGTGCGATCGCCAACACATACTGTCTTCTGTTGGACGAACAAATGCAGATAGTACCTACAGGTGTTTCTGGAGAACTATACATTGGCGGCGAGGGACTAGCTAGAGGCTATCTCAACCGTCCAGAACTGACAGAGCAACGATTCATCCCCAACCCTTTTGAGGAGGCAGGAGGGAGTAAATTATATAAAACAGGCGACTTAGCTCGCTACTTACCAGACGGCAACATTGAGTATATTGGGCGCATTGACCAACAAGTAAAGATTCGCGGCTTCCGTATTGAGCTAGGAGAAATTGAAACTGCACTGTGGCAACATCCTGATGTGCAAGAAGTTGTAGTGATTGCTAAAGAGTTTTCCCCTGGCGACCAACGCCTAATAGCTTACGTAGTTCCCAAACCCGAATCACCAGACACGAATGTTGGTAATTTACGCCGTTTTCTCAAACAGAAATTGCCTGACTACATGATCCCTTCTCGCTTTGTGCAATTGAGTGCTTTACCCTTAACAGCTAACGGAAAAGTCGATCGTAAAGCGCTCCCAGCACCCGTTCAAACTTTGAATACAAATGAGAAGTTTGTTGCTCCTCGCACCCCGATTGAGGAACGAGTAGCAGAAATTTGGTCTAATGTATTGGGTCTAAAAAACATTGGCGTTCATGACAATTTCTTAGCGTTGGGAGGCCATTCCTTACTAGCCTTTCAGATCCTCTGTCGTATCCGCGATATTTTTCAAGTTGAGTTACCAATGCGGCATTTCTTTGAAGCGCCCACCATCTCTGAAATAGCTGACAGCATTAAACAAGCACAACAGGAAGACATAGGATATTCTGTTGTGCCAATACAATCTATTGGGCGCGATGGCGATTTACCGCTTTCCTTTGGGCAAGAAAGGTTGTGGTTTCTTGACCAGTTAGTACCCAATCATGCTTTTTACAATGTTCCCGAAGCCATTCGCCTCAGAGGTATACTCAACGCCACAATATTAGAACAGAGTTTGAATGAAATTATCAACCGTCATGAAATCCTACGAACTACATATTCGAGCTTGAACGGACAACCCATACAGGTCATCCACTCAACTTTTCCCATCAAACTCTTAGTTGTGAATCTCCAAGGGCTGTCTCCAGACGATCGCGAATCTCAAGTCCGCCAGATCATCCTTGAAGAAGCCCAACGTCCTTTCAATTTAGTTCAAGGGCCATTGCTGCGAACAACATTACTGCAATTGAGTTCAGAGGAACATATATTCCTCCTCAACCTGCACCATATTCTTTGTGATGATTGGTCTTTAAATCTTTTGTTCGAGGAACTGTCAGTCCTCTATCAAGCTTTCTCCACTGGCAACCCTTCGCCCCTTCCTGACTTAGCTATTCAGTATGCAGACTTTGCAGCTTGGCAACGGCAGTCGCTACAAGGTGAAATTTTAGATAATAAGCTTGCTTATTGGCAGCAACATTTGAGTGGCAGTCTACCTATATTAGAATTGCCCGCCGATTATCCTCGACCATTGGAGCCAACATATCAGGGGGCGCGTCAATCGGTCGTTATCCCCAAATCTCTAACCGATGCCCTTAATGTTCTCTCGCGCCAAGAGGGTACTACCTTGTTTATGACCTTGTTGGCAGCATTCCAGACACTCCTATTTCGCTACACAGGGCAAGAAGACATTTTAGTAGGTGCTCCGATTAGCGATCGCCACCGTTCTGAATTAGAAGGACTAATTGGGTTTTTGCTCAATACTTTGGTATTGCGAACTAACTTGTCCGGCTCCCCAAGTTTCCGGCAGTTGTTAGGTCGAGTCCGGGAAGTAGCTTTATCGGGTTATACTCACCAAGACTTACCGTTTGAGAAGCTAGTTGATGCTCTACAAATCGAGCGGGGCTTGAACCAAAATCCACTGATTTCAGTGATGTTTAATCTTCAGAATACCCCAACGCCTAAGCTGACTGTTCCCGGATTGGCAATGAACCGTCTGGAAATTGATAATGGGACATCCAAGTTCGATCTATACCTGGAACTGCGCGAGACAGCAGCAGGGCTATCGGGCAACTTGGAATATAGTACTGACCTATTTAAAGCTGAGACGATCGCTCTAATGGTGGAAAATTTTTCTACTCTATTACAGACTATTGTCTCTAACCCAGACCAGACAATTTCCAACTTACCCCTGTTAACATTCCCTGGCGATCGGCAAACTAAGCAGATATACAACGGCAATATAGATATTCGCAGTCTACCAGAGCCGGAAATGGGTAGAAGCGATTTGGAAGCAGCATTTGTCGCACCTCGTACTCCGATTGAGGAGCAAATGGCTGAAATTTGGAGCCGAGTTCTAGCGATCGCAGAAGTTGGGATTCGCGATAATTTCTTTGAGCTTGGTGGTAATTCCCTACTAGCATCTCAGTTGATTTTTTATGTGAAAGAAACCTTTCAAGTAGATTTACCTCTAAAAAGCTTATTTGAAAAATCCACTATAGAAGCGCTGGCTCAGGTAATAGAGACAGTGCGTCGAGATGGCGTTTCTACTTTAACCAGTGCGATCGATCTCAAATCTGAGGTAGTACTCGATCCCACCATTGATGCTCAAGGAAGGTCTGTTGCTCATGTCGATGAATTGCGTCATGTTTTTCTCACAGGAGCTACAGGCTTTTTGGGGGCTTTTTTAGTTGATGAACTGCTACATCAAACTCAAGCAAAAATATACTGCCTAGTGCGTTCTACAAACGAGCATGAAGGGTTAAAAAAGATTCAACAAAACCTAGAAAAATATTCTCTTCATCACCCAAATTTTAGCTCTCATGTGATTGCGGTTCCGGGAGACTTAGAACAGCCATACTTGGGTCTTACTAGAGAACAGTTTGAAAAACTGGCTCTGCAAATTGATGTTATTTATCACAGTGCTGCCCAAGTCAATTTTGCTAAACCATACTCTGTAATCAAGGAATCCAATGTTCTCGGAACTCAAGAAGTTCTCAGATTAGCTTGTATGGGCAAAATTAAACCAATGCATTACATTTCTACCATTGCTGTTTTTGGTGCAATCAGCCATTTTACAGGACAAAAAGTAGTTTACGAAGATGACAACATCGAGTCTTCTAAAGACTATGTTGCTCTGGATCTTGGCTATGCTCAAACCAAATGGGTAGCCGAAAATCTTGTATGGGTTGCCAAGTCTAGGGGAATACCTGTTAGCGTCTTCAGAACAGGATTTCTCATGGGACATAGCAAAACAGGTATTGCTCATACAAAAGATTCTTTTGTGCCTAGAGTTATTAAAGGATGCATACAACTTGGTAGTTATCCGGAACTCATAGATCAAAAAGAAGAATTGATTCCTGTAGATTACGCCAGCAGAGCAATTGTCCATTTATCCCAAAAGCAAGAATCTCTAGGAAAAGCTTTCCATATAGTACCCCCACCAGACCAAAATATTGGACTCATTGAGCTTTTTGAGTTTATTTGTTCTTATGGTTATCAACTCAAGAAGTTACCATATACTCAGTGGAAAGATGAGCTAATTGCAAATTTCAGGCACTCTCAGGAAAATGTTTTGCATCCGCTTTTACCGATGATGTCTGAAAAAGTCTATCAAAATTCTTTGACAATCATGGAGTTGTATCAAAATACAGTTGATTATGACTATCAGAATACCCTGAATGGATTGTCAGATTCTGCAATTGTTTGTCCACCAATGGATGTTAAACTCTTTGATAAATACTTATCATATTTCGTTAGTAGTGGTTTCTTAAATTCACCACCTTTAAGACAGGAATAAATGTTCGCACTATAATTTTCAGCTTAACATTCCCTTCAACTTTCTCTAGTAATTCTGGAGCGCATAGTATGATTTACCTACTGTTGAAGAAGAGGATGTTTGACTGGCAGACCGGAATTTTTGTACACTCAAGTTATTATTTGGTATTGCTGCTGAAAAACGCTACTTTCTTTTCCAAAAGCATCAAAGTATGCTTTGGCAGGTGACTGATGATTTCTGGTTAGTGGGCCAAAGCGATAGTGACACTGTATTTGGTGCTGATGATGGTCAACTGTTAAAGGCACGTCGTGTAAAAGGGGAGCATCTTACTTTTGCCAAAGTGAGATGTTCCCCTCTTTAGTTCTGTATTAGACTCAACACAGAAGCGTTATATTTTAAACTCCCCAGAGAACCCAAATCAAGACCTTAATATCACGAACAATAAACAGACCAATAATAAACCCAAAAGTAACAGCAAAGCCTGATTGCGTTTTACCCAACTTTTCACCGTTACAGCAAAACTGTTAGTGTAACGCTGCTGTTCCAACTCTAATTTTGTCTCTTCAATATTTTGGTAGAGGGTACAGTCTTTGGCGTAGGGACGTTTAGGAAAATTGCAAGTATCATCAGCGTGATAAGTGCAAGTGTCGCACAGATACCCATCCCCAGCGGCGCGGTGCAATGGAATACCGGGATGACCGTAAGCTTTGAGTGTAGTCCGGCAATAGGGACAACTAATAGCTTGACTATCAACAAGTTGGTGGCAGTGGGGACAAGATACAGTAGCCAAAACCTTTAGCGCAAATAGGTAAACACTTTGATTCTAGCCATTCTTAGATTTTACGAGCAACAGTGGCAAAAATTTTACAAGGGAGAAATTAGTGGATAGAATTGTAAAGTTGGATGCCTCTCGGTGCTAGTATGATTGCTGACTATGGCTCGACACTGCAAAACATTTTTCAAGCGATCGCTCCAAATAGTAACGAATCCGATGTAGAGCAAAAGGTAGTAGTTCCCCTCTTGCACATTCTTGGTTACAGCAATGCCGATTGGCAGTCTCAAGTGGTAATTCTACAATCTAAGCTTGATTTCCTAGTGGGTCAACCAGATTCCGCTTTAATAAAACCAGCCTATTTAATTATTGAAGTTAAAGCACCCAATAAAAACATTGCCCACAACGTTTGGCAAATTAATAATTACATGCGCCACACTGGATCTGTTCTCGGTCTGTTAACCAATGGCTATGACTTTCGTATACTTTATAACCATGATAAAAAAATTACAACTATTGTAGAATATTCCCAAGCCACACTTATTCATAAATATAGGTCATTTTACAAAATTTTATCTAAAAAAACTTATTTAAACTTTACTTCTACTTTGTATAAAAATCAACAAAATATTCGATTACAATTTTTAAATTTAATTTCAAAAGAGGTGCAACAAGAAGATATGTTGGGTTTATTTAACAAAGGTAAAACTTCTTCCATTCCAACACAGCAAACCAGTGAAGAAAAAATTTTGGTTTCAGAAACTAAGGAGGAACGTAAATCAATGATTATTACTGTATTTAATAACAAAGGAGGGGTAGGTAAAACTACAACAACTATCAACCTTGCTGCTGCTCTCAACAAGCTAGGTAAAAAAGTTCTGCTGGTTGATATTGACGCTCAAGCCAACCTAACAATGGGATTAGGAATAGATCCTTTAGATGATGTTGAAAAGCTAGGTAAAAAAGATATTACTCATCTATTAACTGAGCCAAGAACTAGCTTAGAAGAAACGATTATTCATAAGAACTGGGATGATGTTGAACTAGATATTGTTCCATCTCACATTCGTTTGAGTTATATGGAAGCTACACTAATTAATACACCGGATATTGATCGCGTACTAGCCAAGAAGCTTAACAAATATCGTAATCAATATGATTATATTTTAATTGACCCACCACCATCATTTGGTAAAGCTAATACTATTTCACTCATGGCTTCCTCTGGAGTATTAATTCCTACCCAGTTAGCTCCTTATCCTATTCGGGCACTAGAGTACGTGATTTCAAGAGCCATTGCACTTGATGAATCCAAAGATGAACCACTGCCAATTTTAGGTATAGCAGTAAGTATGTACAATAGAGCTGCAAATAAGGTTGCTTTAGCTATGACTCAGCAGATTTTTGATATTCTATCAAAGAATCCAGAAAGTAAAAATATAGAATTATTTCCCCAAGAAACATGGATTCCAAGCCTGAGCATAGTTTCAACTACACCTAATAAAGGGTATCCAATTTGCTTCGCAGAATTCGATAAAGAATTAAATTCTAAAGATAAAGAAGCTGCACAGGATGCTTTTAGCTGCTATATAAAACTAGCTAAACAATTGATTTCTGTTACCAAGAAAAAGGAGTAGGAAAATGAATAGCGCAGAACGTCGCAATCGGATTGTTGAATATTTACGTATCAAATCAATCTCTCACGGACAAGTTTACACTTTTCAAATTGCTGTACCAAAGTCTGAAACTGTAGAAGTTCCTTTTGAAAAACGCGAATCCTTAAGGAATAGTCTTACTCAACAAGGTACTAACTTAATTCCTCTAATTGTGCGTCGTACTGAGGCATACAGTGAGGAAGAAGAGTACGAAGTTGTTTATGGTGCTGATTGGTGTCTAGTTGCTAAAGAACTTGACATTGAGAAACTCTGGGTTTGGGTATTTGATATGACCGATGAGCAAGCTGCTGCTGCTAAAGAAGAAATGCAGCAATTGCTGGGTTTTTCAGATTCCTCGGATTCTATCGCTGTAGTATTACCATCAGTTTCTGAAGACACAGAATCAACTAAAAAAATATTTAAGCAGCTTAATAAATTATTTCTTGAAGTAGAAACGCTTAACAAAAAGATTGAGCAACTTACTACATCGGTTAAAAAATTGGAGGAGAGTCCAAATAAGCAAACAAATATTGACACTCAGTTAGTTCAGCAATTTACAGAAGCTGTTAAAAAGATTATTGAAGAAGTTCCAAGCAAGCCATCGTATAACATGAAAAAAGACCAACTACAAGAAATTGCAAGAAAACAAGGGATTAAAATAACAACACGGATGACAAAAGCTGAGATTCTTAATGCTCTTGAAAAAGCTGATAAAAGTCATGGAGACTAACTGGATCATATCATTATTCCCATAGCCTAACCCTGCATTTGCCGCAGTGCATTAAACGCCTTACCTCGCAACCCAACTGGTAACAACGATAAACCTAAACCAGTCCAAGCTTTAGCAGTCGAAAAAGACTGTCCCGCTAAAACTAGCTCTCTGCCTTTTTGCGTTTCGCCCTTTTCAATTAAACGCAAACCTAATAATAATTGTGTTTCAGTTAAACGATTTTTCCTGACCTTTTCTAATTTTTCAGACTCAAACTGATAATTTTCTAAATACTGAATTTTATCAAATAAATAAGGAATAGCTCGATTAATACCTTGCTGCTCTGTATGGTAGCGATATTCCATCAATAATTCTGGTAAGTAATAGCCCTTTTTTCCAGCCAAAGCCAGACGTACAAATAAATCATTATCCTCACAATTTTGCAGATTTGGCTGCATATATCCTAATTCTTGCAAGGTTTTACGGCGAAATAATGTCGCCCCAACTTGAAAACTTTGCTGAATAAATACGACTTCCAACAAATTATTTACAACACCTGCGGATAAATTCTTCCTACCCCAACGATGAGAATTTTCTTGAGTTTTTGCCTCATCCCGCACATTGTTAATATCAATTATCCAATGGTCTGTACCAACAAAATCAATGCTAGAGTCTTCAGCAAGAATAGCTGATGTATTTGCGAGAAAATCGGGTGTTAGTCGGTCGTCATCATCAAATTTGATAAAATATTCACCACTGGCAGCATCAAAGCCAGAGCGCATATTATTACTTTTACCAATATTTTGCTGATGACGGATATATTTTATCCGATCGTCTGTGTATTGTGACATCAATTCGGGTGTGCGATCGCTAGAACCGTCATCACAAACAATTAGCTCAAAGTCTTGCTCAGACTGGTTGAGCACGCTGTCAATTGCAAAAGGTAGTAAATTAACTCGATTAAAGGTGGGAATGGAAACACTAACTTTAGGCATTTTTGCAAGATGAGAGTGGACATTGCTCACTAACTAAACGCTTAATGAGCAAGGCTGGGCAAAAGCTAAGTGTAAGAAATAGTTTGATTAATTTTATTCCAAACTTTTTTGATAAATCGATTGCTTCTAGCCGCTAGGGTGGGTGGCTTTAATTGCTTCGGTTTTTTCTCTGGTTGCTTCAGAAAGCGATAGTGTAAAAATTCATTTTTGTAACGAATATCAACATCTTCACCTTTACACAAGCGGGCAAATCCAATAGCAGAATAGCCCATATAGTGAAGACGATGAATTGGTTTTAATCCCTGTTGGTTGTAAAGAACATTATCAATGTTTACAAATGGATTTGCATTAGCACAGTTACCAGTTCTATCTTCACCATTGGGACTGAGTGTAAAGTTAAATAGTGGTCGAGCAATTCTAAAAGTCATGTAACTAAATAAATCTGCGTCACACCACCAAGCGATTTCGTTAATCAATTCGACTTCTTTATCTTCTATCAATCGCTTTTTGAGTATTTTTAATTCTTCAGCGCCTAAAATACCTTTTTTTGAACCAAAAAAACTAGAACAGTGGATTTCTCGTCTGATTTCAGATTCAGGCAAAGACATTTTTTGTTCTAACTTCGGCAAGTCGAAAGCTGCAACTGAAGTTTGTTTTGTGTGTTCCCAGTCATCAAACACAAAGTCGTATTGGTCTAGTTTTTCTAAAACCTTATCCAACTTATTCATTGCCAAACTATCAGCATCATAAAATACAAATCTTTCAAACTCACCATCAAAAGCACACATTTTTCGGATTAAGTTATTTTTTTTATTCCATTCGATAGAAGGTTTATTTTTTCGGCTATTTCTTGGATAAGCGTTCCAAACTTGAACGGCAAAATCCTCCCATTTTTTGATCGAGCTTTTATTGTCAAACAAGGTGACATTCGGCCGAGAATGTATCTCCTGTTTAACTCGTTTTAAGCGGTCATCATAGGGAATAATACAAATAGGAATATCTGGACTAACGTTTACCTCAATGCTATTTAGCAAAGCTACTAGTTGGTCAAATACCACGTCATTAGCCAGTGTGTAAATCCCAAAATTATCCATTGTCATTGTAATAAATTCTTTTGATTTTTGATTTACTGAATAATGCCAATTCTCTGTGAAGCTGCACATCATTTAGACCCCTTTCAACCCTCCCGAACCCGCGGGAAGCACCGCAGGTAGTAGGGTTATTTCTACACATCTTTATACAGAATTGGTCTAACGCGAATAATCCGATCGCTATTTTTTGACCGATTATTCTCAAATAATAATATACACATTTTCAACTTGATGCTGAAATAAACAAGAAGCTATTTTGGTTACGGGTGATACTAAACATTACCCATCTACTTAGAAGGGTTTAAAACTCTAGCTGTTAAACAATTGCCTCCTAGAGAATAATCTCAGCAACCCGGCGGTTCCCACACCCCAAGCACCATTAACCAATAAACCTGTCACTATTCCTACAAATTTCCAGCCGCCAGCGATGGGTTGACCCTTGAGTGGTGCAACCACAAACCAAGCTACTAACGTCGGAGCAATTGCACCAAAGACTAAAGCTGCTAACCAATAGTTTTTATCGTGTCGAAAACGAGGTGCAATTAATACCAAAATCAGTCCCCAAATGCCTCCCCAGAAAGCATTTGACCAAATTTGCGGGATTCCTAATGGTTGTGTCGGTGCAGTTGAATAAGGGGCGCGAGATGTAAAATTTACTACATATAGCAGCGCCAACATACCTTGATGAAATAGCAAAACAGACACAAAGCCTGCAATAAATCCTAAAGCAAATCGAGATAAGGCAGCTTTTTGAGTCATTGCTTATATAAAAAGGTACTTGTTTGCAGTTGCAGATGTAACTTTAATAATTGACATTTCCCATTCCCTATTCTCCATTTTCTCTAGAGCTTGCTTCTGAGAGTTGTCTATGATAGTTTGCTAACTAGTCAAAATACAGTAACTCCATCAAATTACCGTACTTTGTTGAATACTATCGTTGATATAGCCGAAGGAGTGCAGAGTTAAGAGTACTTAAGTACTTTACCAAATATATGACAAGTGGAAAAGCCAATCTTGCCGATTGGGAAGTAGATACCTGTGTTGGGGAAAGGTTGAAGGGTAAGGGAAAATTTTAGACCTTTACCCCTTAACCTTTTCCCTACTTCTGCAAGAACTCACGTTAAACTTAGTTTCCTGAACTCGGTAGCGAGGATAGCACCCTACAATGAATATACGTATGCAAACTATTCACAAGCGTAAAGTTAAAGACGGAGGTTAAACGTTGGCACAATTCCAAGCAGAACCTCTAGCTTTATCAGGCTCTCAAAAAAATTGGGTCTTACTCGGTGTCGGACTTGGGGTATTCATGTCTACTCTGGATGTGGGCATTATTAATGTTGCTTTGCCCACATTAGTGCAAGCCTTTGGCACTAGTTTTCCTACCACCCAATGGGCTGTATTGAGTTACCAGTTGGTCAGTTCTGGTTTAGTTTTGGGAGCAACCCGCTTGGGGGATATGTGGGGTAAGAAGTCCTTATACCAAGGGGGACTGGTTCTGTTCACTTTCAGTTCGCTGTTGTGTGGTTTTGCACCTAGTATCGAGTGGTTGATCGCCTTTCGGGCGCTTCAAGGATTAGGTGCTGTGTTCATTTCTGGGCTTGGTTTGGCAATTATCACAGAAGTTTTTCCCTCTTCCGAGCGAGGTCGGGCTGTTGGCGTCATCGGTAGTGTAGTGTCACTGGGAATTGCTTTTGGCCCCTCTGCTGGCGGATTGCTTTTAAGCTGGTCAGGTTGGCATAGTATATTCTTCATCAATGTACCCTTGGGGATTATCGCTAGTTTCTTAATAGCTCGTGTAGTGCCACCTTCTGCACGCATTGAGGGCAAACAGAAATTTGACTTTTTGGGAGCCATATTGGCTTTATTGACTCTGGGTACTTTTGGGCTAGGTATGACACTAGGACAGAGCCAAGGCTTTGGCAGTACTAATGCACTGGTATTATTAGCGATCGCCGCCGTAAGTTTCACGACTTTTTTGGTAGTTGAAGCGATTTTAGAGCAGCCACTACTAGAGCTAAAGCTGTTTCGCAATCTTCAGTTGAGTATGGGTTTGCTAAGTGGCTGGTTAGCATTCATTGTTATTGGCGGTTCGCTACTGATCGTCCCTTTCTTTCTAGAGAGCGTCAAGCATTATCCGACGGTAAAAGTAGGGCTATTACTAGCCGTATCGCCTGTACTGAGTGGGTTAATTGCCCCAATAGCTGGAATACTTTCAGACCGCTTTGGCGCTCGACTAATCAGTTCAATTGGGCTGGGGTTGATGATTGGCGGCTGTCTGGGGATTAGCACCTTTGACGCTCAAATTACTGAGTTTGGTTATGTATCGCGCTATTTTATTTACGGCATTGGTCTGGGTTTATTCCAATCGCCCAATAACAGCACTGTTATGGGATCGGTACCGAGAGAACGGCTAGGGATTGCTTCTGGGCTTTTGTCTTTGTCACGTACATCAGGTAACACCGTAGGAGTTTCTCTAATTGGGGCAGTATTTGGAGCCTTAATCGCTAGCATGTCTGCGGGTGCAGATGTCTCTGTTGCTCCTCCTGATGCGATCGTTGCAGGGTTCCAAGGAACTTTTCACTTCGCAGCCCTAATACTGTGTGGGGCGGCTGTTGCATCTGTTTTGAGGATCGGCAAGAGGCAGGGAGAGGAGGCTGGGGAGCAGGGGAGCAGAGGAGCAGGGGAGGAATAATTAATGCTCAATATTCAATAGCAGCTAAAACTGGAACTAATCTTTCTATACCGTCCCATACAATTGTTGCCAGTTCCCTCCCCTTTATAAGGGGAGGGTTAGGGTGGGGTAAAGCATATCTAAGACATTCTGCCTTTACCAAGAGAGGACAAAAGTAAATGCACAACGCAGCTAGCAAACCTCTACAATTTCAACTTTTCACCGCGAATCGAATAATCTAACAACTCCATCGGGTGAATAACTGAAATCTTCTTACCTTGTAACTGCAAATGCTTAGTAATTTGCAAAGTACACCCAGGATTACCAGAAGCAATTAACTCGGCATCAGTATTCAACAAATTCTGCACTTTTTGCCGACCCAATTCTTCAGCAACTTCTGGTTGCAGCATATTATAAACCCCGGCACTGCCACAACATAAAGCTGCATCTATTGGTTCTCTCAACTTCACCCCTGGAATTTGTCGTAACACCTGACGCGGTTGGACGCTAATCTTTTGCCCATGTAATAAATGACAAGCATCTTGATAAACTAAATTCAAGGGTTTATCAGTCAGTGGTGAAAGTTTTGCTGTTAAGCCAACAGTTGCCAAAAATTCTTGAGCATCTTTCACCTTAGCTGCAAAATCCTTCGCTTTTTCCCGATATTCTGGATCATCTTCTAAAATGTGACCGTATTCTTTCAAAGTATGACCGCAACCAGCAGCATTAATAATTACAAAATCGACATCTGTCTTGGCAAAACTATCAATCATCTGCCTTGCTAAAGCTTTCGCCTGTTCTGTTTGTCCTTGGTGTTCGGGAAGCGCCGCACAACAACCTTGAGATTTGGGAATCACAACTTCACAACCATTCGCTGTTAAAACCCTCACTGTCGCTTCATTCACAGGTGAGAAAAACAGCCTTTGGACGCAACCCAAAATCACCCCAACGCGATACCGTTTCTCACCTTTAGCAGGAATCACACTAGGCAAATTATCTTGAAAAGATTTAAGAGTAATTTCTGGCAGAATTGATTCCATTGCTGCCAAACGGGGCGATATTTTATTCAGTAAACCCGTAGCCCGAAATAACTTAGCAAACCCCAACTTTTGATAAACCAATAACGGAACTAATAAAACTCGTAAAAGATTAGGATAAGGAAACAGAGAAAATATCAATTGACGAAAAAATTGATCTGGTAAACTGCGGGGATAATTTCGTTCAACTTGATGACGAGTTGCAGAAATTAACTTGTCATACTGCACACCAGAAGGACAAGTACTCACACAAGCAAGACACCCCAAACAAGAATCAAAATGTTCTACTGTTGCCGTATTGAGAGCAATTTCACCCTCATTAATTGCATCCATTAAATAGATGCGTCCTCTAGGAGAATCCATCTCCTTGCCAAGTACTCGATAGCTGGGACAAGTCGAGAGACAAAATCCACAATGCACACAACTATCAATTAACTTCGGATCGGGCGGATGACTCTCATCAAAGCCCTTCAAATTCTTTAAACTAGCCGTATTATTAACAGAATTTTTTGAAACTTGCATATTTCTCTTTTTCCCCTCTCTATCTCGGCGTCTTCTGTGTTTGTGCGGTACGTTTTCTTAAAACTAAATTCCACCCACAAAGCGACCAGGACTTAAAATATTCTTACTATCAAACTGTTCCTTAATACGGCGCATCAACGGCAAAGCATTGCCCGTGTAACCCCAAACATCTATTTGTTCTTTAACAGCCCTTGGTGCTGACAAAATTGTTAAAAAACCTCTATTAGCTTGAGTGCTAACGGTTCCAGCAGAGCGTAGCTCATCGCGGATTTTCAAAACTTTATTTTTACTCTCTAATTGTAACAAACCTAAACCACTACTAATATGAATCAAACCTAACTCCACCTGAGTTAAAATCTCCACAGCAGTATTAGGTAACACTCCTATTTTGCAGGTAATTACTGATTCTGTAGCAGCAGTATGCATTCGTTCTTGCAATCTCTGCCATAGATTAGCTTCGTCACCATCGGCAAAAATTGCCCCATCTAAACCCAACTTTTGCCCTACTTCCAAAACTCGATTTGACTGTTCCTTAACACTTTCACTAATACTTTGAAAGCGAGCAATTAATCCTAGTCCTTCACCCAAACCTAAGCTGGACACCAAGTTAGCTGATAGCAAATCAGCCTGGACTGGTGTTAACGTCGAACCTCGAAGGATATCAGCCGCTTGAGATACAGCCTCTGCATTACCTGTTAGTACTACCGTCCCTGATGCCTCTGCTAGCGGATACAGGCGAAAAGTTAATTGACTAATAAAGCTTAATGTGCCGTAAGAACCTGTAAGCAACTTCATCAAGTCATATCCAGCAACATTTTTAACTACTCTTCCCCCAGCTTTAGCGATTTCTCCATCAGCACGTACAAAGGTAATACCTAGTAACTGGTCGCGCACACTACCATAACGTTGCCGTAGAGAACCTGTATCACCTGCGGCAACAATACCGCCAATAGTTGCAGATTCTGGTGCTGTGGGGTCAAGGGCAAGAAATTGCCGCGACTTTGCCAAAAGTGTTTGCAAATCGAAGAATTTCATCCCAGCTTCTACCGTGACAGTCAAATCACCAACAGCGTGTTCAATCAGTTGGCTCATGCGTTCTGTACTGACTACAACATCAATACCTTTGGCTAAACCACCCCAGTTGAGTTTACTGCCACTACCACAGGGGAGGACGCGCCAGTTATTTGTATGAGCTGTGGCAATGACTGCGGCTAGCTGTTTTTGAGTGCGGGGATAGACAATACAAGTGGGTGATTTTCCAGAAGCTATAGCCTGTTGAATACGTTTTTGCTGGCCGAGTTCGATATTTTCCCAAAGACAAACAGCATTTTCTTCGCCGACGATAGATGCAAAATCAGAAGCGCAGACGGCTTGCGGCCTGTCGTTAGACATTGCTTTCATTGAGTTTATTTTTTTACGCCCTACATCTAATTTACTGGCTAAACTGGCCAAAAAAGCACATCGCCATTAATATAGGGTGGCTTCAATATGGGGAGCTTGTAATCAGCGCCAAATAAAAGTAGGTTTGTTCTTCAAACGATCGCTACTCTTTTACAATAAACTAACTGTAATAAAAAGACCTCTCCCTGGTTTTGCGTAGTAAAGCCAAGGAGAGGTTTATCGAACTCACGTTGATGCTTTTATATTAAGAGCGATCGCGCTTCGGTTGGGTAAGGTATTCGCCTTATCCAACCTATAATGTGATGAATTTGTTTATAAGGTTTTCAACTTCAGGTAAAAAATAGTAGATGAGGAAATTTTACTCATCTACTACAGGTAGAGTTAGGAGACAATTGACATATTTACACATATTTTATAGAAATAACTATAAATTACAGTGGTGCTAATTAAATATATTAGATAGGTTTATAGAGAAGGTTAGGTGTTGTCTATTCATTTAAATATCGCTATAGAAGTAGAATTTATGAGAATAATTTTATGTTGCTTTGATTAATTTTAGAGAAAGGTAGCAGAAGGGTAGAAATTACCCATCCGCTACGAGCAAACGGAGGTATAAACTTGATTATTTAATTGGCGTGAACCAATTCTTGAGGTGCGGCGGCATCATATTCTACAGCTTTCACAAATTCTTTGAGAACGTCTTTGAGCCTTTGCTCAATTTCCTCATCTAACAGGACGCTGTTATCGGGTTGTCGTTGAATTTGTTTGTCTACCGCATAAACTGTAGCTAGGATATGCCGCGCTCCTAATTCAGATAACACAGGTTTCAGGGCATATTCAATTGCCAATAAATGAGCGATCGTTCCACCTAAAGCAATTGGTAACACGGGTTTACCTGTCAATGATTTTTGTGGCAGCAAATCTAGAAATGTTTTTAGCACTCCTGTATAAGCAGCTTTGTAAATTGGAGTGGCAATAATCACACCATCTGCCTTTGCTAATAATTCTTTTGGCTGTTCTAAAGCAGGGCTATCGTAACGTCCAAAAACTAAATCTTCAGCAGGCAAATCTCGAACTGAAATGATGTCCACGTGCAAGCCTTCTTGTTGTAAAAGCTGGGCAGTGTATTCGACAACACCATAGGTTCTAGATGGATGGGTTGGACTACCTGCGATCGCTAAAATATTTGTCATTCAATTAAACTCCTAATTTCTAAAACGGGTTCATTATGTTTTGCAGTTTTGGTCTTCATCGCTGATGCTGTCATCATGCCACATTCGGTATGATTAATAACGATGATTTCTTTTGTGCCAAAAAACTGTGTAGTTAACATCGCTGACCGAATTGCATCATCTGTAACTAACCCCCCAGCATTACGGAAAATATGAGCATCTCCTTCACCAATTCCTAATGCTTTCTCTACTGGTAAACGTTCATCCATGCAAGCTAGCACCCACAAGCGTTTATTGTTAGGTATTCCCAACTGACGACGCAATGCCCACGCTTCTTTTTCTGAGATTTTTTGGTCGATTTGTTGGTGCAGCATAGCTATTAATCTCCTAGTTCATAACTACTAGGATATGGACGTTGCTCTTTCTTGAGGCTTTTGCTTAGGGAAATCTTCATTTGCCACAATCTCGCCAAATGGGCTTAAGACGTGTTGCTTCTCCACTGCGGGTAAATTATCTAATGGCAAATGGGGAAATAAAAGTTCTGCGACTCGATAAGCTTCCTCTAGATGGGGATAGCCAGAGAGGATAAAGGACTCAATACCTAAATCTGCATATTCGAATATCCTGGCAGCTACAGTTTGGGGATCGCCGACTAAGGCTGTTCCCGCACCACCCCGCACCAAACCGACTCCTGCCCACAGGTTCGGGCTAATCTCTAATGCCTCACGATTACCGTGGTGTAATTGAGTCATTCGCTGTTGTCCAACTGAATCCATCCGGGCGTAAGCTTTTTGGGCTTTAGCGATCGCTTCGTCATCTACATACTTAATCAAATCATTCGCTGCATCCCAAGCTGCACTCTCGGTTTCGCGCACAATCACATGTAGGCGAATCCCAAATCGCAAAGTCCGGCCTTCCGATAAAGCAAGTCTGCGAACTGCTGCAATCTTCTCGGCTACTTGTGCCGGTGGTTCGCCCCAAGTTAGATAGACATCTACGTGCTTGGCAGCAATTTTTTGAGCAACAGGAGAGGAACCGCCAAACCATAAGGGCGGATATGGCTTCTGGACGGGTGGAAACAGCAGCTTACCATCTTGGATATTAAGATAGTCACCCTGGAGATTAGCTTGTTCACCACTAGCGATCGCTCGCCATACTGTCAAAAATTCATCTGTTAATTCATATCGCCGATCGTGATCCAAATGCAAGCCATCTCCCGCTAATTCCACGGGATCGCCACCGGTCACGACATTAATCAGCAAGCGTCCCCCAGAGAGGCGATCGAAAGTCGCCGCCATCCGCGCTGCTACCCCAGGTGATACCAAGCCGGGACGAATCGCCACCAAAAAACGCATTTGTCGGGTTAGTGATACCAACGTTGATGCGACAATCCAAGCATCTTCGCAAGAGCGACCAGTGGGCAGCAATGCCCCTGTATAACCAAGGTCATCCACCGCTTGGGCTATCTGCCGCAGATAAGGAAAGCTTACTGCCCGTCCGCCTGTAGCAGTTGCAAGGTAACGTCCGTCGCCGTGGGTTGGGATGAACCATAGTAGCTGCATGAGTTCTGTCCTTTGAAACTACGGTAATTCGATAGAAATACCGTGTTTTATTTATGATTTTTAGAGTATCACATATCCTACTTAATCAAGCAAGAAGTTTTTCATAAAACTCCGGTATCTCTATCAGACCAATGTATATTAGGCGGTGTTCAATAAGCTAGCGATCGTAAAAATTGGGGATTGGGGATTGGGCATGGGGCAGGGTGCGGGGGGCAAAGGGAATAAACTCTCCTCCCTTGCTCCCTGCTAAGAGTTCCCTTCTTTCTTCCCCTGCCTCCCCTGCTTCCCCTGCCTCCCCTGTTTCCCCCGCTCCCTTTCTTTTGTCTCTAGGAAGAATACATCAATGGCAGCTTTGGGTATATTAGTTTACTTATTTCTAACCTTTTGTTAAATTAACCTTAATGTACTGAAAGCCTATTGATTTGCTGTGCTTAAGTTTTCAGCTATAAAAGTGGGTAGCCATCCAGCCTACTGCCAATAGGTGCAAAATTCCGTTCTGTCTCTAGGAGAAATAAGGCAATGGGGCCGATGTTTATTGCTGCCAACGATTGGCCACATATAGCGTTTAGATTGTCTTTGGCGCTCCTGGTTGGTTGCTTGATTGGATTTAACCGTCAGCAAGGAGGTAGACCAGCAGGGATGAGAACATTTATGCTCGTGAGTATGGGAGCAGCACTATTTGTGATGATTCCTTTGCAGGTTGAGGGCGAGAGTCCCTATGCTGCTACTAATGCACTGAGTCGCACAATTCAAGGTGTAGCTACTGGCATAGGATTTCTCGGAGCAGGATTGATTTTACAAGAATCTCCTCGAAAATCTACAACGCCAAAAGTAAAAGGTTTAACTACAGCCGCCTGTGTCTGGACTGCGGCCGGCTTGGGGGCTGCGATTGGTTGTGGTTTGTGGCAAATGGGATTATTGGGAGGTTTACTGACTCTAATTACCCTAAGTGGAGTAAAGCGGCTCAATCGCGCATTTGTATTTATGACGAGTCAGGGTAAACACGGGACTACTCAGGATCTGACAATCACCTCTGATGAGGATGATGATTGACCGTACTTTATGCTCCAATTGAAAACTATCCTTGCTATTGTCCAAAATTAAGTCAAATCGATCGTATTGCCGCCTAATATTTTATTGAAAAATAATTTGTTGTTTTTAAGCCAATTTTAATCAGTTTATCAGGGCTAATTCAGAGCGGTCGTTGATTATAGTCATTCATGTAGGGAATCCCGTACTGGAATTGATTGGCCAGTGAACCGGAAAATAGAAAATAATAGATATATGGACAAACGCTATTTTTTACAGGCTAGTGCAGTCATAGTCGGCACAGCATTGTTATCAAGGTATATCAAATGGGGGCCAGAAGCGATGACAACTTCTAAGAGTGGATTTGAAGTTACCAAACCAGAGTCAGAGTGGCGCACGATTTTAACGCCAGAACAGTTTAATGTATTGCGTAAACATGGGACTGAACGCCCTTATACTAGCCCATTAGATAAGGAATACGACAAGGGTACTTATTATTGTGCTGCGTGTGAACAGCCACTATTTACATCTGATACCAAATTCAACAGTGGTACTGGCTGGCCTAGCTTTTTTAATCCAATTGAGGGTGCGATCGCCACTACTGTAGACAAGTCGTTGTTTATGACCAGAACTGAAGTGCATTGTAGTCGCTGTGGTGGTCATCTGGGTCATGTTTTTGATGATGGCCCTGCACCCACTGGCAAGCGCTACTGCATGAACGGTGTTTCGCTGAAATTTGAGCCTGCTTAATTAAGTTGGGTAGGCGTAGACCGTCGTGACATCGCATATATAACCTAAATCATCAGATTTTGAGGCTTGACCAAGGGTGAACAAATTTTTGACAATAACTTCTCCTACTCAATGATTCTGGACGAAATATTGTCAATTTAGGAAAGTGCAACTCTTGGTCTTCGCTAAAGCTATTTACCTAAATAGTCCTATTTGTTTGGCTCTTTTTTCTCCTTTTTGTCTTTAGGATCTTTTTTAGGTTTTTTAGCTTCTTTATTACTTTTTCTTTCCTTAGACATCAGTGTTCTCCAACTAGGTTTATCAGTGAAAATTTCCACATTCTGCCGTCAGGGAATCAGGAGATGGCTTACCTGATATTCTTTTAAGGCAAAAAAGAAAGTATCAAACAGAAATGTTACTAACTACCATGATACGGTGTTGTTTGATTTTCTTCTGAGAGCCTTTTCAATCTATTTGAACCACAATCGCCTGTAGGGTAGCATAGCTAGCTGTGCTACCCTAATTATTTACAGCGTTGCTACAAGTTCCTTTAAGCGATCGCGTCCATCCCGAAAGACTGGCCAACCATCCCCCACCAACACTGCTTCTACCCGACTCAGTTGAGCCAACCTGCGAACAGAAGCAACAGCCTCCTCTCGATTCAGCAGCTTGTCATCTGGTAAAATTGTCAAGCTACCTGCTTTACGTGCCCGGACTAAATCCCCTGTAATTAAAGTTGTCTCTTCCAGTAACAAAGCCAACTCACCAGGAGTTTTAGAACCTTGGAGTTCAATCACTTTCAGTCCTGGCACAAATTCTTCACCATCAGATAGCCAGCGATCGCAAGGTATAGGAAAAGTATCTTTTTCTGCAATCGGCCCAGCAATCTTAGCATAGGTTTGATCGGCAATTTCCTTGCTTGCCCTGACATGCTCAGAATTCGTCAGCACAATCCAAACCACACCGCCGAGGGATTTTAGATGATTCCAATCATGGTTTGATAGGGCTACTGGGTCAATCAAGATGTTGCCATCTGGGCGAATCCAGGCAATCCCATTGAAATCAATATTTCTTGCCGGATTGAAATTAGACCAGCTATACAGATCGGGACGGTGCAAAGATTTCATGATGATTCTGGATCGGTACTTCAATAATTGACTATTAATCTCAATAATTAAGTATATAGATTATAAGGTCGCATTCCCTCTAGGTCGGAAATTTGAGTATACTACGATAAATCTATCAGCATTATGGATTTTGTCGGGTTTGCAGAAATTCTCGGTTAACGGCAATACGGAGGTATAGGGATGAGTAAGATTGGGCGGCAAAAGATATCAGCGAAGGCAGAACAGTTTACAGAGTCAGTGATTCGAGAAATGACCAGGGTGGCGCTGCAACACGATGCAGTAAATTTGGCACAGGGGTTTCCTGATTTTCCTTGTCCTTTGGAGTTGAAACAGGCAGCATATCAGGCAATAGACGCAGATGTTAATCAGTATGCCATTACTTGGGGCGATCGCCCATTTCGTCATGCGATCGCTAACAAAGTCCGTTGGTATCTCGGTTTAGATATCAATCCCGAAACCCAAATCACCGTTACCTGTGGTTCCACAGAAGCAATGGCATCTGTGATGCTAGCAACAGTCGATCCCGGTGACGAAGTAATTGTATTTGAGCCATATTACGAAAACTACGGCCCCGATGCGATTTTAGCTGGTGCTATACCCCGTTACGTGACACTGCATCCTCCCCATTGGACATTTGATGAAGCACAGTTGCGTCAAGCTTTCAATGCCAATACCAAAGCTATTATTATCAACACACCCCACAACCCCACAGGTAAAGTCTTCACCCGTGAAGAACTCACGCTAATTGCTGAACTTTGTCAAAAATGGGATGTGTTAGCGTTCACAGACGAAATCTATGAACATATTCTCTATGACGGGACTCAACACATTGCCCTAGCGACTCTTCCCGGTATGGAAGAACGCACCGTTACTATTAACGGTTTATCCAAAACTTATAGCGTTACTGGATGGCGAGTCGGTTACATTTTGGCAAACCCCGAATTGACAGGGGCGATTCGCAAAGTCCATGATTTTCTCACCGTTGGCGCACCTGCACCTTTGCAACGAGCCGGAGTTGCCGCTATGCAACTACCACCATCCTATTATGAAGAACTAGCCAAACTTTATCACCAAAAGCGAGACAGCATTTTACAAATTCTAGACCGAGTTGGCATTCCCTATTTCGTTCCCAAAGGAGCCTATTATGTTCTTGCAGATATTTCCAAATTTGGCTATAAAACAGATGTTGAATTCACTTACCATCTGATTAAAGATATCGGTGTCGCTGTAGTTCCCGGTTCCAGCTTTTTCAGCCAACCAGAAAAAGGACATTCGTTAATCAGATTTTGCTTCAGCAAAAGACCTGAGACATTAAAAGCAGCGAGCGATCGCTTACTCAACTTGCAATCAAATCTATAACCTACATCATATCTTATGTTAAGTTGTGAAAATTACTTTTTTTTGAGGAAATTTTGTTTGAAGTGCAGTTGAAATTATATTATGAATTACGAATTTTTCAGGACATATATAGGACTAGTTAATATAAGTTAATAAAATACAGTTAAATTAAATTTACAAATGCTTAGTTTAGACATTCATTTGTTAAAAACAATAACATTATTTTCGAGTTAAATTTAACTATAACTTTTGATCACCGATATAAAATTGACTTGCCAAAGTAAACCACACTTGTAAATGAGGGTTTCTAAACCTTAATGTATAGTATTTCCCAGAAAAACAACACCAAACTAGTGTAGAATTACTTCAATTTTCCGGTAATTATATCGGGATAGTAGGCTTAAAAATTCTGCATTAAAAACCCCATTGACTCTTTAAAAGGATAAGACTAATGTGATGAGTAGTCCTTTCAGGGGCACTATTTTATCCATCAAAAAATCAGGAGGTATTTCCGATGATGATGATGATGATGATGACTGAAACCATGACTCCAGAAATGCAGACTTGCATGGATGTTTGTATGGACTGTCATAAAATGTGCATGGAAACCATGACTCATTGCATGAGCAAAGGTGGTCAGCACATGGATAAGAACATGATGAGTATGATGAGTATGATGCGCGATTGCTCTGAAATGTGCATGATGTGCATGAACATGATGATGAGCGGTTCTGAGTTCATGGAACGCACTTCTATGCTTTGCGCGGAAATGTGCGATCGCACTGCAATGGCGTGTGAGATGATGAGCGACGACGCGAAAATGATGGAATGTGCTGCCACTTGTCGTAAGTGTGCAGAGTCTTGCAGAAGTATGCACATGATGCCCGCATAATTCCACAATAATCCAGCAGAAGTTTCTCTGCAACCTAATATTCAAGCGCTCAGACTCTTTGGGTCTGGGCGCTTGAAGTAAAGTTATTTTAAAGAATTTCCCGCGCCCCGCACATCTCTGCGTTCACTCCATCAAAATCAACCGCAGAGGATCTAAACGCACATACCAAGGAAAAGGTTGGTCTTTCATCGTCGCCCATTTTTCTTTGAAGACTTCAGCTTGCAGATGGTAATCTTGAGAATTCTTGCCAGCCGAATGTAGTTTGAGAAATAACGTCATCCGGTGAGGTGTTTCACTTGTTCGTACTAACCAGCAGGGAAAGGTATTTTCCTGTGATGAGTCGTTGGTAAAAATGAACTGATGGGCACGAATGCCGATGTGAGATAATTCGCTTTTAACAGGTTCAATTACTTGCAGAGTACAACCCCAATCAATCGCTTCCACCTGTTGAGATGACTGGAGAACAGCACGGGAGAAGTTTTTACATCCGGTAAGTTGGGCGACACTAACGGTAGCAGGATGCTGGAAAATCTCATGTTTGCTACCATAATGAACGGCTCTGCCATGCTCCAACACCAATAGATTCGGGCAAATCCGATAAGCTTCTTCCATATTATGGGTAACAAATAAAGTCACACCTTGGTAGTCAGCTAAAGTTTCTGTCATTTGCTGCTCTAATTGACTACGCAGATGGGTATCAAGTGCCGAAAACGGTTCATCTAAAAGTAATGCTTCCGGTTGACTTGCCAATGCTCTTGCCAAGGCTACCCGTTGTTGTTGACCCCCAGAGAGTTGGTGTGGATAGCGATCGCCTAATCCCTGCAACTGCATCGCTATAAGTTGCTCCTCAACTTGCACCCGAATACTCCCAGCAGATAGTTTTTTGGGCAAACCAAAAGCGATATTTTGCGCTACATTCATGTGCGGAAACAGGGCGTAATTCTGTACTAAAAAACCGATGCGGCGATCGCGGCTGGGTAAATTAATTCCTTGCTCGGAATCAAACAGAACTCTGTCATTTAAAACTATACGTCCGGTTGTAGGCGTTTCTATCCCCGCAAGGCAGCGCAAAATCATGCTCTTACCTGCTCCAGAACCTCCTAACAATCCCAAGGGTTGCTCATCAGAAGTGAAAGCAACTTTTAAATCAAAGCTAGTCAGGATTTTTTCAATGTTGACTAACAATCCCCCAGATTGAAAACGAGATTGCGGAGTATAAAGAATTTCTTCCCCCGCTCCCCGCTCCCGTTCGGCTACGCTCACGGCAAGCCTGCTCCCCGCTCCCCTCCTCTTTTCCCTTAATTCTTGCCAGAAGTTAACCCCAATTATTCCAGATAGAGAAATCACCATAATTGCGATCGCCCAGAACCAAGCCTCGTTCATTGCTCCCGCTTCCACAGCAAAATAAATCGCCATTGGGATTGTCTGCGTTTGTCCGGGAATGTTACCAGCCAACATCAACGTTGCGCCGAATTCTCCCAAAGCACGGGCAAAAGCTAACATGGTGGCGGCGACAATACCGGGTAGTGCTAGAGGTAAACTGATGCGCCAAAAGATTGTAGTTTCAGTTGCACCAAGAGTTCTAGCTACTCGCAGCAGATTACCGTCTATTTGTTCAAAGGCTCCCAGTGCAGTTTTATACATTAAAGGGAAAGAAACTACCGTGGCTGCGATCGCTGCACCATACCAAGTAAAAACGATGCTGAAGTCAAAAGTCCCCATGAATTTCCCTACAGGGCCATTTTTGCCAAAAAATAGCAGCAACAAGAACCCGACAACTGTGGGCGGTAAAATCAAGGGCGCAATAAAGATACCCTCAATCAATGATTTACCTTTGCCACGATATCCCAGCATCCAGTAGGCAGCAGCGATACCCAAAAAGAAGGTGATAAATGTGGCAAGTAATGAAGTTTTGAGTGATATCCAAAGAGGCGATAAATCCAATGGCATAGTTGCGTAGGGAAGAATTAGCTCAACTAATCCCTAATTTACCAACTTTGGCTTGAATATGTTGGAAAAAGTTGGTAAATTACATCACAATCAATGGAGGTAATCCCAAAAACTATCCAAACTGTAAACAAAATTCGCGTTCAGTTAGGTATCAAATATCAGAATTCGCTACGGTTTGTTATCATTTGATACTCATCTTGAAACCAACTGGTAAAATTGTTGGAAATTACCGAAGTGTAAAAACCCTACTAAACACACCCTGTTCGCAGTATCTAATACTACCGTCAACAGAAAGTGCATCCTCCTCCTACCAGCAATCAAAAAAAACCCCAAGACCTTTTCTTAGTATGCGGACTCAAAAGTTTAGGGCAACATTGCGTGGCAATCCTCAAGGAATACGATGTTAAAGTCAGTGCCATTGAGGATGTGCAGCCTGAACATTGGGAAGTCCCAGAAGTACCTAACTTACTAGAAAAGTTAATCGTAGGAGATTGTCGCCAGCCAAGTGTTTTAGAGCAGGCAGGTATAAGGCAGTGTCGTTCAATACTTTTAGTAACCAGAAATGAGCGGATAAATATAGAAGCTGCCTTTGCAGCACGGCGTCTTAATCCTCACGTTCGCTTGATTGTACGTTCTGACAAACAAAATTTCAACAAACTCTTGTGGGAAAATCTCGGTAATTTTGTTGCTTTTGAACCTACTCATCTTTCCGCTCATGCCTTCGCTCTGACAGCCCTTGGTTCTGAAGCTATTGGATATTTCACCTTAGAAGGGCAACTGTTGCAAGTGATAAAGCACCAGGTACAAGCAAAAGATAGCTGGTGTAATGGCAAGCCAGTACATAGACTCAATCTGACAACTCGCCGCATCTTAAGTCATAGACCTGTTTCATTTAACCCAACCAAAGAATTGTTTGGCTGGAACCCAGAGGCAGAAGTGCAGGTAGGAGACACGCTAGTTTACATAGATGTGGCATACGATTTAGCTTTCTCTGAACAACGCCGACAATCTTATAGCCAAAAGTGGCAGTGGCAACAGTTTATCCAAGGCATCACAGCGAAAAATCTCAAGGAAAAAATAGCGCAATTTTGGCAATCTTACTACCAAAGCCAAAATCAAATCCGGCGAATTGCGACAATCTATGCGATTACTGTACTCATCCTGTGGCTTGTTGGAATAATTCTTTATCGCTTATATTATCCTGACATCACCATCCAAGAAGCTTTTTATGCGACAGCAATTTTGCTCTTGGGAGGATACGGGGATTTATTTGGCGGTGTTGAATTTGCATCGCAATCAAAGCCCTCAGATGCTATCCCTTGGTGGTTGCGGTTGTTTAGCCTGGGACTAACTTTGACAGGTCAAGCTTTCGTAGGAGTATTATATGCACTGCTGACTGATGCTCTTGTCACTTCAAGATTTCATTTTTTTAATTCCCGTCCTCCCATACCACAACGCAACCATCTAATAATTATTGGCTTAAATCGCTTGGGACAGAAAGTAGCTGCTCTTTTGCAAGAACTCAACCAGCCGTTAGTAGGAATTCATCCTACCACTCTCGACCAAGAAACTTTACCCGATATGCCCCTTATCGTTGGTAATGCAAGCGAAGCACTCACTAAAGCGAATCTCTCCCATGCTAAAAGCATCATTTTAGTTGGGGACGACAATATGGAAAATCTGGAAATTGGTTTGATGGCTCATGCAATGAATCCCGCCACTACCTTGATTATCCGCTCTCAAGACCGCCAATTTAGTGATAATGTCGCCCCTCTGTTTCCTTATGCTCAAGTTATATGTGGTGCGGCTTTGTCAGCAGAAGTTTTTGCTTGTGCTGCTTTTGGAGAAAATGTTCTCAGCTTGTTTCACTTGAATGAGCAAATAGTTATGGTGACGGAATATAAGATTGAAGATGGCGATACCCTGAATGGGTTGCTTTTATCTGAAATAGCATCTGGCTACAGCGTTGTACCGATTCTCTACCAGAAATATCAGCGAGATAATTACTCTTTAATGCCCTGGTATGATGTTAAACTTGATGCTGGCGATCGCTTGATTGTTTTAGCCACAAGCAGTAGTTTGCAGCGAATTGAATGGGGTGAAATGCTGCCTCGTCTTTGGCAGGTGCAGATAGAAAAAGCTCTGACTACAAATGCCATTATGTATGGTGCTGAAGAGATAGTTTTAATTACGGGATGTAGTTCTACTGATGCTAGACAATGGATGAATAATTTGCCTAGAATGTTGCCAATACCACTTTATAAACATCAAGCTCAACGTCTCGTGCGCGAGTTAAGCAAAGTACAAGTTTTGGCGAATGTTATCTACATTGGGCAACCTTAATCCTCCCATAATTATAAGTCATATCAATACTGTTCGGTTAAGGCAAGAGACGCGATGAATCGCCGTCAAAACAAAAGACTGATTATTGTAGAGACGGCGATTCATTGCGTCTTTGTGATGATTAGAGTTTAGACTAAATAATCAAACTCAAAGCAAAAAATAAAAAGCCAAAGTTCATAGGCATTTATTGTAAAAATAAAAGCACAAACAATGTTGTGCTTTTGTAGATTATTTGTATTCAGTTCATTGTGACAAGCAGATAGTTTTTTAATCAGTCCAGTTGAGTACTGTAGGCACTAAAACCGTAAGCCAAAGTTTCTTTTAAATTATCTGATGGCTTAAGACTTCTGTTGATAGCATTAGCAAAAGGTACGGGAATCCCTTTGATGGTTTCCGGCAAAATTGCATACTCTGCTGTTGGTTCGACAATGTATTCTGGACACTTGGCTTTCATCCCAGCAGTAGCTAACATTTCTTCTATTTCAGCAGATGAATATTGTTTGAGATAAACTGGATTTCTCACAAATGGATTCAGCCTTCTAATAAAATTATGGATGATATGAGAAGGACAAGACTTATTGTGAAAGGAATGATTAAAAACAAAAATTCCACCAGGTTTTAGCACACGAGAGATATCAGCCAATAAATTTCTTAATTGGGCATCTGGAATATGCATAAAAACGCAATTAGAAATTACCAAATCTATAGAATTATCTTCTAAAGGCAATGTTTCAGCAGAAGTGCAAATCAAGTTAAATTCAGCTTCTGGAAAAAAATTGTATTCTTGTTTAACTTTGATTAGCCGCCGCAATAAAGGTTCAGAAATATCAATGCCGTAATATTTCTCGCATTTTAGATTTTTCGCTTTCGAGAGATGTAAAGGTGCGCGACCATAACCAGAACCAATTTCTAGAATAGAACCAACAGATTTATTTAATGGAAATTTGTTCCAAGTACCTCCAGGCGTACCAGTTAGCAGAGTGTAATCTTGTTTAATCGGCGATGTTGCTGCAATTTTTTCAATTTTTTGGGAACCATAGTATGTTTTACCAATTGCATCCCATGTTTTTTTATGTTGAGTATTTGTTAATTGTTCATAGTCGCTAGGAAAATAAATTCCATCTCGTAATTCAAAGTCATTGAGACTGGATTTTACATTTGCTAATTGAGACATGTATGATTATCCTCATCAATAGTCAAGTCTGTTTTCTGTTATACTCTTAACTCAGCATTAACCGCAAGTGATTTTTACTGAACGGCTTTCCCTAAGCCTTTTTTAAAGTCTATAACTATTTTAAATTCGATGGAATGTGCTAGCAAAGCGCCTATCGCATCCAAGTGAAAACCGCTATAATGACAACCCTTGCTCGATCAAAACACAAGTTCGTATACATTAGTTGATGGACTGCAACAATTGGAGGCTGCGATGGTAGGAGGGTTACAACAAAAACGGGTGGTAGTTGTAGGTGCTGGTTGGGCTGGTTTAGGAGCAACCTACCATTTAGCAAAACAAGGTTATGATGTGACACTTCTCGAAGCAGGCCCCTATCCTGGTGGATTGGTGGCAGGTTGGCAAACGGCAGCCGGAAAATCTGTTGAAGCTGGCATTCATGGGTTCTGGTATCCTTACAAAAATATTTTTTCCCTAATCAATGAATTAGAAATTAATCCTTTTACTACTTGGACTCGTTCTTCGCAATATTCGCCAGCAGGTTTGGAAGTTGAATCACCAATTTTTCAAGATTTACCGCGACTCCCCTCGCCACTGGGAACTTTTCTCTACACTCAGTTTAAGCGGCTGCCACTAATTGACCGTCTCAGTGCCCTGCCTTTACTTTATGCTGTGGTTGATTTTGACAATTCTGATGCAGCTTGGCGGCGCTATGACTTTGTAACTGCCCGTGAATTGTTCAAAGACTTTAACGTTTCTGCGCGACTTTACCGTGAGGCTTTTGAACCAATGTTATTAGTGGGCTTATTTGCCCCTGGCGAACAGTGTTCAGCCGCCGCAACTTTAGGGATGCTTTACTTTTTTATTCTGGCTCATCAACCAGATTTTGATGTGGTATGGTGTCGGGGAACTGTTGGAGAAAAGATATTTCGTCCTTGGGTGGAACGTATTGAAAAAGCTGGGGCGCGAGTGTTGCCACAGCGTCGAGTTACAGACTTAATTGTTGATAGTAATCAAGTCAAAGGTGTGGTTTGCGGTGATGAGGTTTTTGATGCAGATGCCGTGATTTTTGCGGTTGGAATCACGGGGATGAAGAAAATTGTCTCAACTAGCCCTAGTTTACAAAGTCATGAAGAATTTCGTAATTTGAGCAATTTAGGAGCAATTGATGTTTTAGCAACGCGACTATGGTTTGACCGGAAAATTGATATTCCTCGTCCTTCTAATGCTTGCTTTGGATTCGACGCAAGTACAGGTTGGACGTTTTTTGATTTGAATGCTCTACATGATGAATATAGAGATGAACCGGGAACAGTGATTGAAGCTGATTTCTATCACGCAAATCAGTTTCTGGGTTTGAGTGATGAGGAGATTTTATCAATAGTTCAGGGTTATTTAGCAACTTGTGTGCCAGCGTTTCGGGAGGCAAAGATAATTGATAGCAGTGTAATTCGGCTACATCAGGCGGTAACTCACTTTGCACCTGGTAGCTATCGTTATATGTTGCCCGCGAAGACAAGTTTTGAGAATGTATTTATGAGTGGGGATTGGATTGTGAACCGTCATGGTTCCTGGTCGCAGGAAAAGGCTTATGTTACTGGTTTGGAGGCGGCGAATTTAGTTGTGTCTTATTTGGGAGCAGGTCAGCCATCTGAGATTTTAGCTGTAGAAGAGGATGAAGTGCATATCCAAGTGGCGCGATCGCTCAACCAAACTTTGCGTGCCTTGACCAAATCTATCCTACCTGATTTTTGGTTGCCTTAATCCGTAGGGACGCGAAGAGTTAATCAATAATTGTAATTTAAATTCGGTAAGCTAAAGAAAGCGATCGCGATACTATCCTTATAATGTAAATCAAATCACATCAGCTTATGGAGCCAGACTCTTTACAAACCGAGGTGATTCTGACGCATCCGCGTGAGTCCCTCGGTAAAGTGCAACTTGATTGGACACCCCAACCCGGAAACTATCTCGATTTTGAAGGTAAAACCTACGCGGTTTTAGAACGCCGCCATCGATACCAACTTAAAGGTGGGCGCTACCGCTTGCATAATATCGCCATTTATGTACAGTCTGCTAAACGACCATCTGAGAAAAGTTTGGTAGCGGGACGTTGGGTAATCGGTGATGCCACCTGCTGCTACAATGCTCATTCAGAACTCATTCGTTGTGCAGTCAACCCAGATGGCCCTTGTGAATCTTGCCGCTTTTATGAAAAGTTAGAAGCGATTTAATTTTGGATTTTAGATTTTAGATTTTGGATTTCGGTGTGAGTGCTACTTCGACCCTTCTCTAAGAGACGCTGCGCGAACGGCAAGAAGAAGGGCAAGCAAGCTCAATACAAATCAGTCGAATACTTTTTCCTTCAATCCAAAATCCAAAATTCAAAATCTAAAATTGCCAACCCGTCAGCTTCCCGCACCAAAAACTTCTCCCACAGTTAAGCGGCTACCATTAACAAAATCCCATCCCGACTGGGGACGTTTACCTGCTAGCTGAACCTCTCGTAACAGCAAGAAACCTTCCCCAGTTTGAACGATCGCACCAATTCCTTTAGCAATGCTGACTATAACTCCCGGTTTGTCTGATACGTTTGACAAATCAGGCAATTTATGGATCAATTCTTCTAATTCTGGTGGGAGATCGCAATCGCTTACAGAACCAAGAGGAGCAGAAGCGGTGATTTTCAACAGGTTGTTACGAAAGGTAGCTGTGCAGTTAGGGTAAAAGCCTCTAATTTGATTGTGTAATTGGAGCGCGCTTTTCGACCAATCCAAGGCATAATCTTGTTTTTGAATCAGAGGTGCATAAGTAGCTGCTAAATTATCTTGGGGAATTGGTTGAATTTCTTTACGTTCCAACTTCAACAGAGTTTCTACTAACAAATCCCCACCGATCTCTGCTAGTCTGTCGGCTAAATCTTGGGCATTATCCAGTAATCCAATCGGTGTAGTGGCTATTTGCAACATTGCGCCGGTATCCATCCCCACATCCATCAACATAGTGGTGATCCCCGTTTCCTTCTCTCCGTTATACAAACACCACTGAATCGGTGCTGCACCGCGATATTTGGGTAAAATCGAGCCATGCACATTAATGCAAGCTAATTTTGGCATATTTAAGATTTTTGCCGATAAAATCTGTCCATAAGCGACAACAACAAACACATCTGCATCTAATTGTTTGAGTTTGCTTAAAGTTTGGGTGTCTTTTTTCACCCGTTCGGGTTGCCATACTGGTAAGTTGTGAGCAGTGGCGATCGCTTTTACTGGTGAAGGGGTCAGTTTATTTCCGCGTTCCCGGCGTTTGTCTGGTTGGGTGACAACCGCCAGCACCTCAAATTCTGAATGATTCAATAATTTTTCCAAGGTGGGTACAGCAAACTGGGGTGTACCAAAAAATACAATTTTCATTAATAATTAGTAGTTTTTAGTCGTGAGTCATTAGTTAATCGTAAGTGCGCCCCTGATAACTGACAACATTTAAGTTGCATGTTGAAACAGAATTCACTGAGCCAGCATCTAGCAGTTCGCCAAGTTTCCTTGGCGGGGGAAAGGGGAAAGGGCAATGGGTAAAGGTGTTTTATCCTTTCCCCTTTAACCTTTAACCTTTACCCAATTCTCACCCAGCATTTTTGGGTTGGCAGACTACTAGCAGGTTTCTGTATACGGGACGCAGTTGCAAAATACAGTTGTTGGCTGTAAATAATATTGGCTGTTTGGTGGTACAATATTTTCGTATTCATGAAACCAAAGGCTGCTTGATTAACTTGCCGAGTTAAGTTGACAAGCGTAACAGCTAGTATCAGCCGCATTTGCCTCTAGTGAAACTAATCACTTAGTGGTTTTTCTTTGCGAGTCGCTAGAGCATCTACCGAGTGAATTTTGTTGTGTTCCCGATTGTCTGCCCGAAATTAACTTTAGTAGTTAAGTTTCCGAAAAACTATTGCGTCTTCTAACTACTTCTGTAGTTTAGATAGCAATTTATAACTTTGGGTTGCTGATAGCAATATATTCTGAGTATGATGTATTATGCGTCCGGTTTCCCAGGTTTTTAATTAACGCCTCACGTTTACTATCATGAGGGTTTGCGCTGTTATATTTAGTGTGTAACCTAGCTTATTTGCTGTGTACTAGCGATCGCTAGTACGATCCCCGATAGCTGAGTTATCTAACTCTTGTTTGCCAGCCTCATTCCTCAAACTATATCCTAAATATTCCTTAACCAAGACTTATTTTTGGTGTGTTTGGGTATAGGAACATTATATATCGTGTAGTAATTACTGAGCTATCAGCGTATTTACTATACTCGCATATTTTTGCAAAAAAATATTCCGTACCTAAGTAAGAAAAGGTGTAGACAATGATACTTAATTTTTGTAAACCTCTGCAAACTTTGAAGATATTATTTCGTCATTAGTTTTAGTTTCTTGTTATACATATAACTACCACCTGCTCCATTGCTGTTGATGTATTGCTTCTCACATAGCAATTGCCCCCTCTAGAGAGTCTACAAATGCTTAAACCCCTTTTGCTGTCAGGATGGTTCCGCACCCAACCATTTCTCAATTACGTTGTCGTTGTGATGCTGATTGCACCCTTATTAGGAGCATCGGCTCACTCGATCCCAGTAAAATCCGAAGTACATAAACTAACTTCGATAACTGGAGAATCTGACTCTGTATCAAAGGAAATAGCTGTAGTTGGGGAACCTGAGATAGCTGAAACATTAAAAACAGATCAAATCGAATCGATAACAGAAGAATTTGACTCTGTGCCAACACAAAGTACTGCTGTTCAGGAACCGCAAGTATTACCAGCAAATAAAATTGAGTCTTCAACTGAAGTAGATAATTATCTCGCAAGCAGTGATTTAGATGTAAGTGATGTAACTGTTCCCGATTCTTTGGCAGCAGTTGAACTCGCACCATCAACAGATGTTCCTGTTAGTCAACTTAATTTAATACGCAAACTTAAAGCTGCTAATGTCAAGTCTTTGAGAGGACAAGAAAATTATCTCTCTAGAGAAAAATCTTTTACTGAATCATTGACAGCAACTCAAGTAGTACCAGCCATTAGAGAATCTCAATCAACCACAACGACGGAAATACCTGTTGTGGAACCAGCTAATGAGTCCCAAGCAGAACAAATAGACCCAATAGGTAGTCCTCATCCGATTCCTTGGAAATGGATTACAGCCACTCAAGAAGCTGTTGCTGCTAATGGTGGTTCTGGAGTGCGTCACTATCGCAGCGTACCCGTGATTTCTCCAGATGGTAAATATGCTGTTTATAGCCGGGTGCAACTGGAGGTAAAACCTCAAATGTACAACAGCCGTGTAACTAGCGTCATGTTTGTCCAAGATATGCACACTAAGAAATTGTGGGTGATGGCTTCAACGACTCCAGTTAGCGATCCTTTATTAAAGGTAAAGGCTGTAAAGGGGGAATCTTCAGAAGAAACTGATACGAGCGGTAAGATTGGGGTATTAGTTCCAGTTAGCTGGTCAGAAAAAGGCGATCGCTTCTTAGCACGCAAGTTTGATGGTATATTTAACACAGCTGATTCTACAGATAGTGCTGTGATTTGGGATCGGCAAAAAAATCACGTTAACACAGTCGCTCCTGTGAGTGAGGAAGAACATGAAAAAATTGCCGTATTGTTAGGGTGGAGTAAAAGCCAACCAGATCGCGTGTTATTCCGTGCAGGGGAATTGGGCGAGGAAAACTGGCCATTAATGCAAGTTGCTAATGATGGTAAGACTATCACTACAACAGATAACGATCGGGCGATTACTTTTGGTAAAAAGGTGACAGAAATTTGGGCAGGCCCACAAGTTGCCTACCGATAGATTATAAAAAACCCTACATACTCCCGTTGTCGTCACTGCTGACAACGGGATTTTTTTATCCCTGTTTTCAGAGAATGACAGAGGTTGGATATCTTCAATTTTTACTGTTTTGGTAAGACAAATTCATATTTTCAATCAGCAATATAATATCTGCCAAACCATCTATAAAAAGTAGTTTGTAGTCAGGACTAAAGTCCTGACTAAGAACGAACAATTTGACTAAATCATAAATATAAATACTTCAAATTCAAGCTAGAGAGGCTTATCACCTCTTTCCCATTCAGGTATGGCACCCTTCACCCGGCGAATGGGCAAATTGGCAATTAAAGCTGTGGTTCGTTGGTTGCTTTCTAAGGAGAACTCCAAGCCTTCTGTCTCAATTTCTACATAGCGACAGACTACATCTAGGATCTCCTTCCGCATTTTTTCCAACGTTTGAGGATCTAAGTCAGCGCGATCGTGAGCAATCACCAATTGCAGGCGACGTTTAACTTGAGTTCGACTGCTATCAGGGCCGCGAAAAAAAAGTTTTTCTAGAAGTTCAATCATTACGAATAGGTCTGGCGCGGAGACTGGAAAGGTAAGTTAAACAATCTTTGTCCTGAACAACCTTCGTATACGGGCGAAGATGCTGTCTTGGGACGAGTCGATCTCCAGAAATTCGACACTTTCCCCTTCTAATCTACGAGCAATGTTCTCAAAGGCTGTAGCAGCTAAAGATGGATTTTCCGCTAACACTAAGGGTTCGCCGCGATTGGTAGATACAATAACACGCTCGTCGTCAGGGATTACCCCGATCAGGGGAATGGCGAGAAGTTCCTGAACATCTTGCACTGACATCATATCATTTGCCTGCACCATTGAGGGTCTGATGCGGTTAATTATTAAATGAACACGCTTGATACCTTGTGCTTCTAGTAACCCTACTACCCGATCGGCATCGCGAACTGAGGAAATTTCTGGTGTGCTGACAACTAGCGCTTCTTTGGCCGGCCCGATCGCATTTTTAAACCCATTTTCAATCCCGGCAGGGCTATCAATAATCACATACTGATATTTTTGCGCTAGTGCATTCACCAATAACTTCATCTGTTCGGGTGTGACTGCATCTTTAGAGCGATTTTGGGCTGCCGGCAAAAGTACGAGATTGGGTTGGCGCTTATCTTTCACCAAGGCTTGTTCTAATCGGCACTCTCTGGCTAAGACTTCTACCGCAGTATAAACGATGCGGTTTTCCAGCCCTAAGAGCAAATCCAAATTTCTCAGACCAAAATCCGCATCAACCAAAGCAACTTGACGCCCCATTTTGGCTAAAGCCATACCCAAATTTGCTGAAACTGTGGTTTTACCCACTCCTCCTTTACCGGAGGTAATCACAATAATGCGAGTCATGATAGAAATGCGGTCAATGAGGGTTCAGGAAATATAAAACAGTAAATTGCAGTATAAAGTATGAAGTATCGTATCAAGTATGAAGAAATATCTGTTCTCCCTGATGAGGGTGAGGCATGAATATTTGTTTTATTTCATCTTTACTTATATACTTCATTCTTTAAGTAAATATTTATGGTTCTTGATTGCTCTTGGTGAATTGGTTTCTGGAAAAATCAGTCGCCCTAGCGATACGAATTCCTTGGGGCGTAATATGTGCCACCTCTGGATAAAACTGCATTGGCGGTTTCTCTGGTGCTCTAGCTACAGCATCTGCGATCCGCAGTTGGGTTGGTTCCATTTGCAAGGCCATAATCAGACACTCACTATTGCCTCCAGCCCCAGCATGAGCGATTCCACGCAGACGACCCCAGATAATAATATCTCCATCTGCAATTACAATACCACCTGGGTTTAAATCTCCCAAGAGAATTACTGTCCCAGGATGACGAATTTCTACTCCAGAGCGGACTGTCATTTCTAAATAGAGGGCATCTTCTTGGGGGATCGCTGTAGCTGTTGGCTCGGTACTCAGGGAAGTGACGGGCTGTAATTGTTCTACAGAATACCCAGAAGTTACAGCAGCGATCGCAGTTTGCCGCCGACTCGTCGAGACAGATATCAGTCGGAGTTGGACTTCACTCAAAGCCTCGGCGAGTTCTTGGAGTTGTCTGGTATCCACTAAACGGTCTTGTGCCATTAGATGCACAGGTGTATTAGATACCCGGAAGCGATCGCCTGCACTCAGACGTTGCCTGATTTGTTGCCAAATATCAGACCAAGTAAGTTCTGAAGCAGATACTTGAGATTCTGAGGGCAAAATTAATAACAATCGTCCCTCCTTACTTTTTAACTGAACTTGAGTATTATCATTTACGCGATGCCCTGGTAATGCTAACTCATTGGGATTTAAATCAGTCAGGATAAAATCCGATCCGGCATCAGTATTAGACTCTACATCTGGTTCAGCAGAATTTGACTCTACATCTCCAAGGACAGTATTTGATTTTAAATAAAGGAGGACAGATTTTAACTCAGCATCCGGGAGGATAGAATCTGACTCTACATCAGAAATAGTAGGATTTGCCTCTACCTCAGAAAGGATAGAGTTTGATTCTGCATTAGGAAGTGCAGAATTTGACTTTAGATTGGGAATCGCAGAATCAGAAGTCATATACTACTAGCCAAAAGACAACAGATTTTCAATTTTGGGTCGCACCTTTGGTGCGCTGACAGCGCAACTTGGATTTTGGATTTGTGTCACTCACAAGGGGTGTTGGCGTAGCGGGATATTAGTCCGACATTAACCAAAAGACTCTTTAATCTCAAATCGTTCGACTGAGCGTAGCCGTACCCCTCCGGGGAAGCAAGCTATGCGTTTCGCAGGAAAGTCTAAAATCTCAACTTGGCAAGGTCAACCTCTGATAAACTGTCCCCAAGGCATCAGCATCGCCGACATTACCTGGAAACAGCACCACAGGCAAATCAGGAAACTGGGGATGATCGGATGACGTTAACACCATTGAACAACCAGCTAAAATTTGACCGAGTAAACGGGCTGAAGTTAAAGCTAGTCCAGTACTCAAGACATCGTTTGAAGTAATGCCACCCTTGCTGATTAAGAATCCTATATCAGATGGTAAACCGCGCACAATATCCATCAATAAACCTGAAACTTTTTCCCCAAACTCCAATCGTGTCTTGACATCTTGAAAATTCAGTTCCTGACGGCTAGTATAAACCACTGGTGTTTTGCCAGCTTTGTGTGCCGCCCGTGTACTTTCTTGGATTTCAGTTAGTAATGTCGCAGATTGATTTGCATCATCAAGTAATCGCTCTACATTTACTTCGATGCCTACAGTTCCTTCTAGTTGCAACAGCGCCTCTAATTGCTGGGTAGTCTTTTTCACATGGGAACCAACAATCACCGCACCTGGTTTACCTTGGCGCACGTACTGCCCCATGTTTTCGGCAGTAATGGGTTGGGGTGGTAAAGCAGCTAAAGCCGTTAAAATGCTTGCTGCACTGCGAAACAGAAAGCGTTTCCCTTGACTTGCTGCTGCTAATATATCCACTGCAAAGCGGTTGAGATCGGTTTGAGTTTCACCATCGACAACAGCGCACTGATTACCATGAAGTTGTAACAATCGTTCCAAACTACCAGCGCGAATATCAGCTAGGACAAATCTTTCTACAGCTTCGGCACTAATTCGTCCTTGAGTCTTTTCTTCGACGTACTTGGGTAAGTAACTGTGATGGTAGCTGAAGACGGAATCACGGGCAAATTCGGTTTCATGGACTGGGGTGGTTACACTGTCAATCATCAAGTAATGCACGCTGTCACGGGTGATGCGTCCGCCTTCAAAAAATGCTGGTACGAGAAAATGAGCATCAAAGGGGCCAAGTTCTTGTGCGATCGCATCTGTTTCAATCGGATAATGTCCCCGCAAAGTAGAATCAGAACGGCTGACAACTAGAAAATCTTCAATTCCTTCAGCATTCAAAGCTGTTTTCAGGTTCTGGCAAACTTCTTTGGTGACAGATGCAGCTGACTCTGGCGTTAGCGATCTAGTATTAGTCAGCACAAAGAAAATCGGCGAATCATCCTGCAACCCACGGCGTAGAGTGTCTACATCCCAGTGCATTAGCAGCAAGCAGCTGTGGACTGTTTGAGAACCTGTAGGGTCATCATCCAGGACAATTATTTTGGGTTTGTTGCTCATTTAAGTCAACGGGGCGATTGTTTTCTGGGAAATTCATCAACAGAGGTAATTTCTACTCAGCCTTTCTGCAATTTTCTGATTTCTGCTTGTACATCGATCGCAATTTGCAATGATTGATTTAGCAGTTGAGCATATTCGCCTGCTTGACTACTAACTTGTAAAGCTTGCAGACTGGCTAAATTATTCACAAATAACTCTTGGTTATTAGCAAGCAATTTTTTATTATCTCGCAAAATTCGTTCCGTTTTCAGAGCGCGGACTAAATCTTCTCTAATTAGTTGTAAGGCGGCGGTGACTTTTTCTCGGTCATGGATACTGCTTTCTACATTTCCTGATGCTGCTAATTGGTCATTAATATCTATAGCAGCAACCAGGTCATGATATTTATCAACTTCGTCTAAAAGTATTGTCAGTCCTTCAGGACAGGTTAATTGTCGCCATAGCCATCGCCCCACTAATATCGGCATTGGCACTAAAATTAGTAAAAGAATTCCTAGTCGAATTGAAGAACCAATAGTTGGCAGAATAATAAACGCGTAAACAAAGCCCACAATTATTGGCGTTAGCGCCAGCGTCACCAGCATTTCACTGATAAAAAACCCTAATCGCTTTTTGCTATCTCGCAAAACCGAGGGGCGAAAAACGTCTTCTGGATCGAACCCAGTCAAACGTCTTAGTTCACCCTTACTAATTTCCAAGCCTATTAAGTCCGGCTGCACGTCTGCATACTCCTATGGAAACCCAAGTTGCGTATTCATTTTAATCGGGTTTACCGTGATGATTATGGTTATATTCAGGAAACCAGTTTTCATCTAAGATTTGTTCTAAAGAACCAATGGGTATGGCAGGAAATATGTCAATGGTAAGTTGAGAGCGATCGCTTGCTTCTTTCCTTGCATCTTGATAACATTCATCAAATATTTCTAAGATGTAAGGTTTTAAGCTAGGACTATCTTTTAAAGCTTTTTTAATCTCTCTACGAAAAGACCTGATTTCTCCTTTCGAATGTCCTTGATTACGTTCTCGTTCTTCATCCCAACACTTGAGTTTTAGTAGATGTTCAAGAAGCTTAATTAATAAACTTTCAATTGTTCGCTTCTCCCTTCTACCCATAGTTTCTAACTCTTCTAACAAATTCTCCAAATCAACAGCAGAAAACTGCCCAGCACGAAGTTGATTAATAGTTGTCCTCAGCCACAGGTAATAATCTTCATCGTATAAAGTTTGAGTTTCTGATGGGATTATTGGTTTCACCATACACTAGCCGAATCCTTAGTATTTTTTTAATTTATCTCAATTAAAGTTAATTGTTTCGGCTTTTACACCAATGCGTTGGGCTGCTGCAATTTTGTTTCGCATCAAAGCTAGCAATGGCGAAATCAAAAGAGTAGAACCAGCGCCTCGATCGCGTAGCAAGCGAGTTGCTAAAAAATAAACTAGACTTTTACCCCAACCAGTGCGTTGAACAACAAGTAACCGCGATCGCTGCTGAAGTAATTCTTCAATCGCTTCCCATTGTCCAGGGCGAAAATCGGCTGTGGAATTATCAAGCGCTTGACGCAGAAGCAATAATCCCTGTTTTTGAAAGTCGGTTGTCATATATACTAAGTGGCTATTGTCATTTCTGTTGTAACATCAAAGACAAACAGAACTTAGTTATGTTTAGGACTTACACCACTTATTTGTGAGGCTGTACCAAATTTGTGGGAATCTTCAACAGGTGTTCGAGGTTTGGGTTGTAGCTTTGACCTGCTAACGCTACATACTCAGCATCCCTCATGCTGAGGTTATGAATTTCAGTCAAGGTGAAATACCGAAAATATTCCTTAAGTCTAAATTAAAGCTTACTCAAAGAATGAGGTTTTCATTTCCCAAGTCATTGAGAATATACGAGTTCCCATTTATTAACCTCCAATTTATCAGCCCTATAAATCGATTATTATTGAGGGAAAAATGGCTAAAACTAAAGCAACAGACATTCTTTCATTAATTGAAGCAGAGCATCGGCAAGTTGAGAAACTTTTTGCAGAAGCAGAAAAAGCTAAATGTGCAAAATTGGTTGAGCAATTCAATCAAATCTATATAGAAGTGATCTTCCATGCAAGAACTGAAGAATTAGTCTTCTACCCAGCTTTGCGAGAATACGAAGAAACTGAACAATATGTTGAAGAAGCTGAATAAGAACATGAAGAAGTTTCAGTGATTTTAGAAGAAATTAAGGCGCTTAAGCCTAATAACCCTGAATTTAAAGAAAAAATGAGCGAATTGAAAGAAACACTTGAGCATCATGTAAAAGAAGAAGAAAGCGAAATTTTTAATGCCGTCCGCGAATGTATGAGCGAGCAAGAGCTAACTGAGTTGGGACAAGAGTTTCAAGAAACTAAAGCTAAGTTGGTATCAAATGTAGAAGCTGCATTAGCAATGTAAGAATGCGCTTTGTTCTAGATGTTTGCATAAATATGTTAGCCATAATTTACACGCAATTAGGGCATTAAAATTACCAAAATATTCCGGTTCTTCAGTACTTGTTATGCTAAATCATTAACAATAGATATCAGATGATGTCAAAAACAAGTATAAATAATCTGCTAAAGCATTATAGGGATTGACTTATAAAGAGTATTTATTGTTAACTGTAAATATAATTCAGACTATTTTTATATAAATTTACAGTCATGACTAGCAAAAGAGATATTAAGATTCTAACAGAACTTCTTGATTTAGGAGATATAAAAGTTGTATCGCATCGCCTCCACTATGGAATTGGAATTATTTTACAAACCGAATCAAAAAAAATATATAGTACTTGTCCCAGATGTGGCACAAAAAGTCAGAAATTACATCAAAATCATCGATATATTGTTAAAGACTTACCTTTTGGAGAACAGCCAGTATTTTTAGAAATTAATAGGCGGCAATTCAAATGTGAAATATGTAAAAAACCGTTTAGTGAAAATTTAGATTTTGTCAGAAAGAAAAGAACTTATACAAAGCGGCTTGCAAAGAAAACGATACAAGAAGTTTTAGAAAACGATATTCACACTGTAGCTTCAAAAGGGATAGTCACAACAGAAGAGATAGAAGGTATGTTAAAAGACGCAACGCTAGAATTATCAGATTCAAAACCTTTAAAATTAAAAAGACTTGGAATTGATGAGATAGCTCTAGTTAAAGGAAAAGGAAATTATTGTGCAGTACTAATAGATTTGGATACATCCAAACTGATTGCTATTTTAAGTGGACGGACTCAAGAAATAATAAAGGAAACTCTTATAGGATGGGGAACTGAAGTCTTAGAAAAAATAGAGGAAGTCAGTATAGATTTATGGAGAGGTTATAAAAACTTAGTGGCAGAATTAATGCCTGAAGCTCAAGTAGTTGCAGATAGATTTCACGTTATGGTTCAGATAAATAAGGAATTAGATACACAGAGAAAAAGAGAAAGGCGAAATACAGAAGAGTTAATAAAAAAAGCAAAGACATCAAAAGAAAAATTCAAACAGGAGCAAGTATTATCAGGATTAAATAAAAGTAAATATGTTTTACTTAAAAATGAGTCAGATTTAAACGAAGAGCAAAAAAATAAACTTATTCAGGTGAAAGCTGTGTCTCCTAGTCTAAAATTAATGCATGAATTGAAAGAGAAACTTAGAAGAGTTTTTAATAAAACAAATGATTGGTATCCGGCAGTTTTTAAATTGGGTATATGGCTATCAAAAGCTAAAAAATATTTCCCAAATAGTAACAATACTTTTATCCGATGGTTTGATGAAATAGTAGCTTACTTTGATAATAGGACAACAAGTGGTGCTGTTGAAGGCATCAATAACAAACTCAAGCTAATTAAGCGTTCAGCTTATGGGTTCAGAAACTTTAATAATTTTAGAGTAAGATGCTTATTAAATTGGCACTTTGATTATTAGTTTAGCATAACAAGTACTGAAGAACCAATATTCCTTCATTAAAAGAGGATAAAAATGACTGCTACAAATGGTAAGAACAAAATTCGTTACGCCGTTGTTGGTTTAGGTTGGTTTGCCCAAGAAGCTGCCTTACCTTCGTTTGCCAACGCCGAAAACTCAGAATTAGTGGCACTAGTTTCAGATGACCCCACTAAAAACGAAGAATTGAGCAAAAAGTATGGAATAGAGCATACTTACTCCTACGAAGAGTATGAGGACTGTTTGGCAAGCGGCGAGATTGATGCAGTTTATATTGCGCTGCCCAATCACTTGCATTGTGACTACACTGTGCGGGCTGCTAATCAGGCAATTCATGTGTTATGTGAAAAGCCAATGGCAGTTACAGAAAAAGAGTGTGAAACAATGATTCAAGCTGCCAATGATAACAATGTGAAGCTGATGATTGCCTATCGCTTACATTTAGAAGAAGCCAATTTACAAGCAGTTGAAATTTTGCGCTCAAAGCAAATTGGTGAACCACGAATTTTCAATTCTGTTTTTACTCAGCAAGTAGAAGAAGGCAATATTCGTTTACGAGATGTTACTGGTGGTGGCACGCTCTACGATATTGGCATCTACTGCATTAATGCTGCACGTTATCTATTTCAAGATGAACCAATTGAAGTATTTGCTGTAGCTGCCAATAACGGAGAACAACGCTTCAGCGAAGTGGAAGAAATGGCTAGCGTCATCTTGCGTTTCCCTAATGAGCGATTGGCAACATTTACCTGTAGCTTTGGAGGTGCAAGTGTTTCAACCTATCAGATTGTAGGTACTCAAGGCGATTTACGAGTAGAACCTGCATATCCTTGGCAAGGAGAAATCAAGCATTACCTGACAATTAATGGTGAAACTCAAGAGCGTACTTTTGAGGATCGCGATCAACTAGCGGCTGAATTTACTTATTTCTCTGATTGTATTCTCAAAGATAAAGACCCAGAACCATCTGGGACGGAAGGGTTGATTGATGTTTCGATTATTCAAGCACTTTACGAGTCAATTAAGACGGGTAAACCCGTACAGATCCAAACTCGCAATCGCCATCAACGTCCCACATCGGCTCAAACTATTGAGCGTCCTCCGAATGACGAGAAGCCAGACTTGATTCATGCTGCTGCACCTTCTGGCGAGTCGTAAGTTTGGTTTTAGAATGGGAATGCATTCATGTAGGCTGCTGACTCAATTTATGATTGCAGGCAGCAGCCTCTAATCAGACCACTAGTTATGTTGTAGCGATCGCTTAACAGAAACATCGGCTATTCATAAAATATAAGGGCACAAAATAACATTGTGCCCTTAGATGTTATTTATTCAATTAAAAACTGCTGTCTATGCTCAAATATTAAGGATAAAGACCTCTGTCAATCAGCGCCTGAGCCACTCTACCTACCCCCAGTGTGTAAGCTGCTAACCTTAAAGAAATTTGCCGTACCTCCGACTGGTGAATCACCTTGCGGTAGGCTTGCACCATCAAATGTTCCATTTCACGGTTGACGCGCTCCTCATCCCAAAATACGTAAGAAAGACCCTGCACCCACTCTAAATAACTGACCACTACACCGCCAGCATTCGCCAAAATATCTGGTAACACTGTCACACCCCGCGCCTCTAATGCCAAGTTAGCCTCAAGAGTAACCGGGCCGTTAGCTGCTTCTGCGACAATTTGCGCCTGCACCTGATTCACATTTTCTTCAGTGATTTGGTTCTCCAAAGCTGCTGGTATTAAGACATCACAGGGTAAAGTTAATAAATCTGCATTGCTAATTGGTACAGATTGCGGGAAACCAACAATACTCTTGCGATTTTCAGCAGCGTAGACTTTCAACTTGGGAATATCAAGACCAGCTTCAGAGAATATTCCCCCTGCACCTGTTGAAACGGCGATAATTTTCGCGCCTGCTTCATGTAGTAATTCTGCTGCGGCACAGCCAACGTTACCGAAACCTTGAATGGCTACTCGCACTCCTGCTAAAGATTTACCTCGATCTGCTAACGCCTCACGGACAATAATCATCGTGCCACGTCCGGTTGCCATTTCTCGTCCCAGTGAACCACCAATAGAAAGGGGTTTCCCAGTGACAACTCCTGGTACAGCATGACCAACATTTACAGAGTAGGTGTCCATCATCCAAGCCATCTCACGGGCAGAAGTACCCATATCTGGCGCAGGAATATCTACGGAAGGGCCAATATCTTTAATCAACTCGCTGATATAACGGCGGCTGATTCGCTCTAATTCGCCAACACTATAGCGTTTGGGATCTATAGCAATGCCACCCTTCCCACCACCGTAAGGAATACCTAACAAGGCGCATTTCCAGGTCATCAGCATTGCTAGAGCGGATACTTCCCGCAATGTCACAGCCGGATGGTAACGAATTCCACCCTTGTAGGGGCCTAAGACATCAGAATGCTGTACCCGGTGTCCAGCGAGAACTTGTATTTCCCCATCATCTAGTTTTACGGGAATGGAAACCGTAACAACTTTACGCGGGTGGCTGAGAATTTCCAGCAAACCCTGATTTAAATTTAATTCTTTAGCTGCCGCTTCTAAGTAGCTACAGGCTTGGTCAAATGGGCATATATGCGCTGGAGAAGCAGGTTCTGACAGCAACAGAGATTTTGAAATCATAAGTTTTCTCCTAATCACGGTATCTTTGCGAACCGGATCTCATCTGTACCTAAGCTTATCCTTTTTTTTTGAAAAAGGAAGAATTTTGTAGTTTTTGTTACAGTTTTATATTTTATATTCTGATATACGGAAATTATTCAAAAATCACCGTTTGTAGGGGCAGTGATGCGCCCATTGGTGTCAACTTAAGCTGGAAATAGCTTAAATGTTGGCTTCCATGCCCGCCCGGAAATAAATTTCTTTGGCTTTTAGGCTTAAGTCTACTGAAGTAGACTGGAGATTTTTGGCGATATTTAGTCATCTTCAGATGACTTTAGCTATGAGACGGGAATTTCAATTCCCGGCGGACAAGCGGTTTTACGTTAAGCTGACACCAATGCGGTGCGCCCCTAAATGAAAATTTATATATTTTTGGTCAGATAGTTAAACCCAAAATTTTTACCTTGCTAGTGCGATCGCGGCATTCTGTCCCCCAAAGCCAAAACTCAAACATAATACCTGCCGGATTTTGCTTAGACGTGCTGCTGTAACAATATCTAAATCAAACTCTGGCTGCTGCAAACCTAAACAAGGCGGTAATATTTGATGCTTTAGCGCCATGAGAGAAAAAGCCACACCTAAAGCTCCAGATGCCCCTAGTGTATGACCTGTGCTTCCTTTCGTGGAACTAACTGCCACGCCTTCGGGAAACAAACGCTGGATTACCATGCTCTCCATCTGGTCATTTAGCTGGGTAGCTGTACCATGAGCATGAATGTAATCAATATCGCCTGGTAATAGACAACTACGTTCTAGACATTGTTTGATAGCAGCGATCGCACTTTTCCCTTCAGGTTCTGGTGAATTACTATGATATGCGTCGTTAGTTAAGCCAAAACCGAGAATTTCACCATACACTTTTGCTTGACGCTGTTTTGCCAACTCTGCTGATTCTAAGACAAACACAGCTGCGCCTTCACCCAACACTAAGCCTTCTCGCTGTAAATCAAAGGGATAAGCGCCAGTTTTCGCCAAAGCACCCATCTGCTGAAATCCAGCTAAAGTTAAGGGTGTAATCGGTGCTTCCACTGCACCTGCGATCGCTTGTTGACATTGCCCAGTTTGTATAAGCATAGCTGCTTGGGCAATAGACCAAATTCCAGTAGTACAAGCTGCCATCGGTGCTAAAACTATACCTGATGCACCGATTTGTCGCGCGGCTGCGATCGCATTTATATGAGGTAATGTATCTAGCCAATTTCCCAAAGAGGACACGGGAAAATTTTTCGCGTCACTATACATTTGCCGCGCCAGCATTTCCCAAGACGCTTGATAAGAGCGACTCGATCCAATAACTACAGCACAATCAGCTAAAGGTGCAACTAACCCAGAATCTTCTAAAGCAGAAGCAACAACCATCTGAGTTAACCTTGTCAACTCAGATGGTTGTTTACCAATCAAACCTAGAGGAAGTGGTGTAAGTTCTGAAAACGGTTGATGTAACCGTATTCCAGATTTACCTACGATTAAATTTTGCCAACTATCCTCTAAGCTTCCACCCAAAGCGGAAACTAAACCAATACCAGTAACAACAATTTTGACCAATTTAGGAGTTAGGAGTTAAAAGTGAGGAGTTAAGAGTTTTTCCCTCGCCCCCCTGCTCCCCTGCTCCCCTGCCCTCTTCCTCCTACTGTCCTGGCGCTTTCAGATTTTCAGCACCTTGAGTGACTTTAGCAGAGTCAATGCGATCGCCTTGCTGAATTTTGTTTACGACATCAAAGCCTTGAGTGACATTGCCAAACACGGCGTAGTTACCATCCAAAAAAGCTAGATCCGCTAAAGCAAAGTAAAACTGAGCAGAAGCAGAGTCTGGTGATTGCGATCGCGCCATCGCTACTGCACCTTGTTTATGGGGCAATATGACAGCTTGAGCAGTAGCATCAAATGGTTTATTGTAAATCGGAGTATCTGAACCTTTAACTTTAATTTCTAAAGGTATATAACGAGCATTTCCCGTTTTTGGGTCAATATAGCTACCTGTTCCTAGTTGATCTGCTGGAACTTTCGGGTCTTTGCTTTTTGGATCGCCCCCTTGAACTACAAACGGTTGGGGATCGCGCACAACTCGATGGAAAGCTAAACCATCGTACACACCCTTTTGCACTAAATCTACGAAGTTGCCAGCTGTAATGGGGGCATCAGTGCCGTCTACTTCGATAGTAATCGGCGAACCTTTAACCGTGATTACCACAGTAGCCTTGCCCTCTAGTCTTGGTAAATCTGTTATTCCAGGAATACTCTCACTAATAGTTTGAGATACAGAAGTTGCTTCAGTAGTTGCCTTGGTGCTTGCCTCGCTTGTGGCCGAGGTAGCTGTCGAGTTTGGAGAAGAGCTATTAGAAGCGACTTGCTGTGTTGAACATCCTCCCAACATCAAGGCACTGATAATTACAAGAGAAAGCAAAAATTGTGAAATTTTTAACCGCATTGCCTGTTACCGATTTAACCAGAGTATCTTATCGTTTTGAGGGGCATTGGAGATAAGAGGCAGAGGGGCAGGGAGCAAGGGAGCAGAGGGGAAAGAGGTAATTTAATTTTTATTTTCCCCCTTGCCCTCTGCTCCCCGGCTTCTTCCCCCACTTTCTTAAAGTCCTTCTAGCGACACTCCCAAAAAGCGGGCTAACTTTGCGCCTTCTGTTTCCAACTCTGTTAAAGATAACGGTTGTCCAACCCGTGTTAATGGTATATCTCGCCGTCCCTTAATGCGTAGATAGAGGGCGCGACGGGGGTTAAGACCTTCTTTTACGTCTATTAGTACAGATTGGACATCTTCTATGCGGCTATCAATCTGAATTCGGCGGTTTTTGCCAGGAAACCCCCAACGGAAGATTTTGATTGCGCCAGTTTCGCGATCGAATTCGTTGTAACCGCCTCCAACATCCAATAAAATCACTAGCCAAAGGTATGTGGCTAATAGCAAGCCAGCAGCACCATATAACCCCATCACTAATCCTTGGGGGACGAATACCAGTTGAGTGGGATCGGAAACTATGAGTAAATTAACTTTTAAATAACTGGATATTCCAGACAATAAAAAGCCGCTTGCTCCCAAGGTAACGATAGTTGCCCACCAGTAGTTACTGAACCGACGAGAACCGAGAACATTTTGGTGCAGGAGGCGATCGCCTTTGTTAATCGTTGTTGATGTCGTCATTGAACTACTATTGCCCGTGAGATACTCGCTGTCACATACTCGCACACTAAATGCTTTTGCATAGAGTGCTGGGTTCGTGTGCCAATCCGGCTATTGCTTAGGAGGCACGGAGAGCTATGTTTGAAGTCCACGGGAACCCTGCCGCAGACTATAAATTTTTCACTTTGTACCCTACAAATTTACTGTCTTGGATAATGCTGGCTTCCTTATACTAAGGGACAAACCACTTATGCTATTTGTATTTAGTCAAGATATGCCAACTTCCCTTCTCCTTGTCTAACGTTTCACATAGGTTTTCCAGAGGTGTATCAACGACGTGGCGGCAAAGTCATTATCCACATTTTACCAAACATCGTTGACAAAAACTCAACTGCGCCCTTCCATGTTCCTGCTACCGATATAATTTTTTCGGGAATGTTGTACTATTTTTTTACTCAATGGCCGATTAAAATTCTTTCTCCCTGTCCTTCAGCCCCCCTTATTCCCTGCTACCCTCTCCCTGCCTCTTTTTGACCTCTTGAAAGGAGTTATCTACCTACCTCTATCTGTATTAAATTTTTTTAGATTTCTGAGAAAAGTTGTGTCAAATTGTAAAATTTCTGATATTCATATTATTTATAAGGTTCGTGTTTCATAGCTCATTTCCTTTTGCGTATCAGGCAAAAACCCTGAGTAGTGTGATAAGTTAAGAATCATTAAGTTACTACAAGCTAGATTACTAGCCGATGGTACGTGTAATGTCATAACCCTGAGAAATAATGACTTAACTAGTCAGTAAGCTCTCAGAATCTCAGTTACTTAAAAGCAGTTGAGATTGTCAAAAAAAACGTTAATTCCTCACGGCAGTCGGTTACATTGGCTTTCCGTAATGCCTTAGAAACGTTGCAATTTTAGTAAAAAAAGAGGATTTTAGTCCGATGACCATCGCAGTTGGACGCGCCCCTAGTAGAGGGTGGTTTGACGTTCTAGACGACTGGCTCAAGCGCGATCGCTTCGTATTCGTAGGTTGGTCAGGGATATTATTATTCCCCTGCGCCTTCCTAGCACTAGGCGGTTGGCTGACCGGCACCACCTTCGTCACCTCTTGGTACACCCACGGATTAGCCTCCTCTTACCTAGAAGGCTGTAACTTCCTGACAGTGGCAGTATCCACCCCCGCCGACAGCATGGGACATTCCCTATTGCTGTTGTGGGGACCAGAAGCCCAAGGCGACCTCACCCGTTGGTTCCAACTGGGTGGGTTGTGGCCATTTGTTGCCCTACACGGAGCCTTCGGTTTAATCGGCTTCATGTTGCGGCAATTTGAAATTGCGCGTCTAGTAGGGATACGTCCTTACAACGCCCTCGCCTTCTCTGCTCCCATTGCAGTATTCGTCAGCGTATTCCTGATGTACCCCTTGGGACAATCAAGCTGGTTCTTTGCACCCAGCTTTGGCGTTGCGGCAATTTTCCGATTCCTGCTATTCCTGCAAGGGTTCCACAACTGGACACTCAACCCCTTCCACATGATGGGTGTTGCGGGTGTATTGGGTGGTGCTTTATTGTGCGCCATTCACGGTGCGACAGTAGAAAACACCTTGTTTGAAGATGGTGATGGTGCTAACACCTTCCGCGCCTTCAACCCAACCCAGTCGGAAGAAACCTACTCAATGGTGACGGCAAACCGTTTCTGGTCACAGATTTTCGGTATTGCTTTCTCAAACAAACGCTGGTTGCACTTCTTTATGTTGTTCGTGCCAGTCACAGGCTTGTGGATGAGTGCCGTCGGCATCGTCGGTTTAGCACTCAACCTGCGGGCTTATGATTTCGTTTCCCAAGAATTACGGGCGGCGGAAGACCCTGAGTTTGAAACCTTCTATACCAAAAACATTTTGCTAAACGAGGGTATCCGCGCTTGGATGGCTCCTCAAGATCAACCCCACGAACAATTTGTATTCCCTGAGGAGGTATTACCACGTGGTAACGCTCTCTAATAGACCAAATATCTTAGGCGGCGCTGGACGCGACCAAGAATCCACTGGGTTTGCCTGGTGGTCTGGTAACGCACGTTTAATCAACCTATCTGGTAAACTGCTGGGTGCTCACGTTGCCCACGCTGGTTTGATTGTATTCTGGGCTGGAGCGATGACTTTGTTTGAAGTCGCTCACTTCATTCCTGAAAAGCCTATGTACGAACAGGGCTTGATCCTGTTACCTCACCTTGCCACTCAGGGCTGGGGTGTTGGTGCTGGTGGTGAAGTCATCGACACCTTCCCTTACTTTGTTGTCGGTGTACTCCACCTAATTTCCTCAGCCGTCCTTGGCTTTGGCGGCATCTATCATGCCGTTCGTGGTCCAGAAACCTTAGAAGAATACTCTGCTTTCTTTGGTTACGACTGGAAAGACAAGAACAAGATGACCAACATCATCGGGTTCCACCTGATTATTTTGGGAATCGGTGCACTGCTGTTAGTGCTAAAGGCAATGTTCTTTGGTGGGTTGTATGACACCTGGGCACCAGGTGGTGGTGATGTTCGGATTATTACTAATCCGACATTGAACCCAGCAGTTATTTTCGGTTATGTAATCAAGTCTCCCTTTGGTGGCGAAGGCTGGATTATCAGCGTCAATAACTTAGAAGATGTGGTTGGTGGTCACATTTGGGTCGCCTTTATCTTAATTTCTGGTGGTATTTTCCACATTCTTACCAAGCCTTTTGCTTGGTCACGTCGTGCATCCATCTGGTCTGGTGAGGCTTACCTCTCTTACAGCTTGGGCGCTCTTTCGCTGATGGGCTTTATTGCCTCAATCTTTGTTTGGTTCAACAACACCGTTTATCCAAGCGAATTTTTTGGCCCTACTGGTCCAGAAGCTTCTCAAGCTCAGGCTTTGACCTTCTTGATTCGTGACCAACGCTTGGGTGCTAACGTCGGTTCCGCCCAAGGTCCTACTGGTCTAGGTAAATACCTGATGCGCTCTCCAACTGGTGAAATCATCTTTGGTGGTGAAACCATGCGCTTCTGGGATTTCCGCGGCCCTTGGTTGGAGCCTTTACGTGGTCCCAACGGTCTTGATTTGGAAAAAATCAAGAATGATATTCAGCCTTGGCAAGCTCGTCGCGCTGCTGAATACATGACCCACGCTCCTTTGGGTTCTTTGAACTCCGTAGGTGGTGTGGCTACCGAAATTAACTCCTTCAACTACGTATCTCCTCGCGCTTGGTTGGCAACTTCTCACTTCGTACTAGCATTCTTCTTCCTAGTTGGTCACTTGTGGCACGCTGGTCGCGCACGGGCTGCGGCTGGTGGTTTTGAGAAAGGAATTAACCGTGATACTGAGCCAGTGATGTTCATGGACGACCTAGATTAGGTTGTAAAGTTTATTTCATCACTGACTATTAATTTAAAGGCTCTTGCGTAAAAGCAAGGGCTTTTTTTATAGGAAAATTAGTAATCTATTAATTAAAGTGAGCAGACTTGCCAAGGTAACTAATCTATGAACGATTCCAATTTTATTGATGCTTTGCGATGGACATCTGAAGCTAAGGAAAAGTTACAAAATATTCCCTTTTTTGTCCGCTCTCAAGCTAAATCCAGAATTGAACAGCTGGCTCGTGAAGCAGGCCAAGATGTTGTGACTGCTGATTTGGTAGAACAGGCTAGGCTTGAGTTTGGACAATGAATCAGAAGTCAGAATTGCTAAATACTCTACTCATATAAGAATAGAGTTTTAAGGCAAGAATATTACAGTCAATTTAATTCATAATTACGAATTACGAATTACGAATTATTCTCAATTTCCTCCTACATTCATTGCTGCTAAAACAGCCTTCTGACTTACATCTCTGTAAACGGTATTCAAATATTTCATTACCACATCACTCGAAGTTGAATTTACTGTATTTTCCTCTTCCTTTGCTAGTGGAATCGCTCCCAATACATCTAATATCGTCTCGCTGCTGGAGGGCACAATAACTACCAAGGATGACTCTAGTGGCTCATTGTATTGCCAGAAAGAGTCAATTTTTACAGAGTATTTGTTATTAGTAATTGACTGTTGAACATCAAGCATTTCTGTAGTATTGGGTTCAATCTTGGCACTACGTAGTTTACGCAAATCGCTGATAATTTGCTCTTTGGTACGTCCGCGCAATTGAAATAGTACAAAGGGGTCTTCACTGAAGCGATCGCCTAACTGATAGTATATAGCACCAATGTGTTTACAGGGATTTGCTTTATCAGGACAAGAGCATTTACTATGGACATCACCAAGGGTAAATGGAAATATCGAAAGACCATTAGCCGTGAAGACTTCTTCTATATTTTGTGGCATTTCTCCTGCTAGTAGCTTGGCAGCAAAAATTGCCCTTTGGGACATGGTTTCAATTACATAACCCCACTGTTCATCGGTAAATGGTTCAAGGGAGAGGGAAACTTTATAGGGTTCTACTTCGCTACCTTGAACCCTAGCTAATACTTTTGCACCTTTAAATTCGATGCTGAGAACATTTCCTTGACGAGCATAATTTCTCGCACGTTCTAAACGCTTTTTAAACCGATAAGAGTCTAACAAATCTAGCCATTGTTGTGACCACCATTCTCGACTTGCTTGTAATGTGTAATTAGTCATAATCAATTGAAAAAATTAGTAGTCTGTCTAATTAATTTTATGAGGTTCGTAGTGAGCGCTAAAGCGCTCAAATTAAGGACTTTGGTCCTGACTACGAAATTATTCTGCATCTTCGTCAATTACTGCACTGCGATCGAGTATTAGTAAATTACGAAGTTGGTCTGTATCCAGTTCTGTCAACCATTCTTCACCAGCACCTACAACTTGTTCAGCTAGTTGTTTCTTACTTTCAATCATGTCATGAATTTTTTCTTCTAAAGTGCCTGTGCAGACAAATTTATGTACTTGCACATTCCGGGTTTGACCAATCCGAAATACTCTATCTGTGGCTTGATTTTCCACGGCTGGGTTCCACCATCTATCAAAGTGGAATACATGATTTGCTCGTGTTAAATTCAATCCTACTCCACCCGCTTTCAGAGAAAGAATCATAATCGGTGGCCCTTGAGGATCGTGTTGGAAACGGTCGATCATTTCCTCACGTTGTTTTTTACTGGTGCTGCCATATAAAAAGAATATTTCTCGCCCTAGCTGTTTTTCTAAATAGGGTTTAAGTAATTTACCCCACTCAGCAAATTGTGTGAAGATTAAAGCTCTGTCGCCTTCTGCTAAAACTTCTTCTAACATTTCTTCTAGCCGCAGAAGTTTAGCTGAATTATGTTGTTCTAATGTCGCTTCTTTCAAATATTGGGCTGGGTGATTGCAGATTTGTTTGAGTTTGATTAATAAAGCTAAAATCATCCCCCGACGTTGCAATCCTTCAGCAGATTCAATCTCGACTAAAGATTGTTCGACAATTTGTTGATAAAGTGCAGCTTGTTCGCCAGTTAAACCGCAAAATACGGTCATTTCTTGCTTATCTGGCAAGTCTTGAATGATGTCGCGATCGCTTTTCAATCGCCGCAGTATAAATGGTTGCACTAATGAACGTAACTGAGTCAAAGAAGCCGTATCACCATACTTTTCTATTGGCATGGCAAACCGCCTCTGGAAAAATTGCTTATTGCCTAAATACCCAGGATTGAGAAAATCTAAAATAGACCATAGTTCTTGCAGCCTATTTTCTACTGGTGTCCCCGTCAACGCAATCCGAAATGTCGCTTCTAGTTCCCGCACTGCTTTTGACTGCTTCGCCTCTGGATTTTTCACATTCTGGGCTTCATCTAAAACAATTATCTGCCAAGAGACACTTTGCAATGACTTGATATCTCGATGGAGCAGTGAGTAGCTGGTAACGATTAAATCGTGTTTCTTTACGGCTTCTAAAAATGCTTTTCCTTTTGGGCGTTTGTCACCGTGGTATTGCAAAATTTTCAGGCTTGGTGCAAATTTATTGACTTCCCTTTCCCAGTTACCTAAAACCGAAGTTGGACAAACCAATAGTGTTGGATTTTCTAGTACATCTTGTTCTTTGAGATGTAGCAGGAAAGCAATGAATTGGACAGTGTTATGGCAAATAATATTGTTAGCTACAAAATTATGATATTCGCTAACTTCAAAGTCATAAACCCATCCATCATAATCTACTTCTTCTATTGATTCTATTCGGCAATAAAATACCTCTTGGTCGATAAGACATTGCAAAGACTGTCTTGTTAATCTCAACTTTTCTACATCTAGTTTGCTATATGCTGACAACGTTTGAGTTGTCCACTTGGAAGGTTTTAGTAGCTGATATTCTTCTTGGGCTTCTCCACTAATCATGCGGCTCATCCCAGCTATTACTCGCTGTAAACTATCTCTAGAAAATTGCTGTGAACCATTAATGTAAACAGTGTTGTGCATCCCAAAATGCCGCAATGGGAGTCCTGTTGCTATTAGTGTTTGAGCAACTATATCAGAAGCAGGAATTCCTTCAATATTTGTGTTGCTGACCAGTTGACAAATTCGTTCTAGTTTGCTCTGTTTTTCTGAGTTATTAAAACCAATTTCTTGGATAAATCTGCGAGCCGAATTCCCTCCAATTACACCAATATAGTAGGTGCGGAAAGTGCGAGTTCCATTAGTGGCACACTTAAGTTTGGGCGATATTCGCAACCAAATGCCGAAACGGCGCAACAGTGCAGAAAGCTGCTGAATTAGTAAAGCTGAAGCTGTAGAAATCTCAATACTCCGCATATTAAAAAGAACAGCAGACTCAGCATCAAAATAGTTTTGTAAAAATATCCGCACACTATCCAAGTCTGCCTGCATAATGAAGGACGGAATAGATTTTTCTGCTGATAGTTTGCCCCAAACATAACCCTTGGCTTCTAAGAATTGCCGATAGGCTTGGCTGTTAACTCGAAGAGAAGGAACTCTGTTAGGGAAGGTAGAGATATTAGGGCTGTTAATTTTGAGGTTATAGCGGTTTTGAATGCGTTGGCAAATCTGGAGTAAATCCTCTAATACTCTAGTATCTTTTTGAGATATTGTGACTCTTCCCACATGGGGTAGTTCATGCCCTTCGGCAATCTGCCAAGCAAGAAACTTGACTAAATCAGGGTCTTGTGATTCTCCATTCCAGAGCATTTTACCTGGGACACAAACGTAATCACTCACCTGTAAGTTATTTGTCCAACCTTTACTTGTTAGCAGCTTGTGACGATGAGTGATAGTGATACTATTACCGTCTTCTAAGGTAATTTTTCGTAATTTCTCGCGGACTTGCTGCCGATACAACCGTCTGACATTAGCCTGGACAATTTTGCCAGTTTTTTCATTTATGGAATTAACTAGTAATTGCTTTGTGGGGTTAGCCCAAAATCCTTCACCATCAAACTCTGTTTCTCCAGTATGAGTTGTCCAGATTGTCTCGGCTGTGTGTAACAGTCCATTTACATTTACTAGAGTATCATTGGCTACGCATTTACCGAGTCCCATGTCGTCGGCGAGACACGCGCCTAAGCCCCAACGTTCCAAGAAGGATAGCCAAGCAGCACCACGTTCTTGATAAGGCCGCAACTGTCCTTTAAAGGCTGCTGGTGTGGGCAAAGGTGCGATCGCTTGATTATTTGTTAACGCCCCAATCAACTCTTGCAATGCCCCAGATGCGTCAAAGCTGACCACTGGTAACTTTTCAATGACTTGAGTATCCCCTGTACTGAAACGCAAGGCATCTTCCAAAGAAAGCGCCATTTGGTCTTTGCGAGTGGTAAAAAAAGTTTGGGCTGTTTTGATGTCCTGGGGCCGCAATTCCACCCACTCACCGTTAATTTCCACTAGCGGACTATTTAAAGCCACAAGTTTATCAAACTCGGCTTTGGAAATAGTCTGTCCGCCAATTGCCAATTGCCATTGGAAATTTAGTAGACTCTGCAATCCTAAACGTCCTTGCTTTGTCTTTGGAGTTTCAGCAGTAATTTTCAAACCCAAACGATTTGCCCATCCTTCACGATTCGCTAAACTGGGAGGCAAAATTACTCCCAAACCACTGTCTTCCAACCTCCAGGCTACAGCTTTGATAAACTCATAAGCTTGAATGGGGGTAATACGAGAAGATTGGGGATATTCGGTTTCAAAGCTGGGTGCGATCGCTGGATATAATCGGGAAGCTACCCCCAAACCTCGCAAAAATGTTTCCTGTGGTTGGTCAATTGTCCGATTTTCATAAACCAATTTTTCAACTGGATTGTTCCAAATAGTTGCTGCATCGACTAAAAACTCTGGATTATCAGCCGCTTGCAAAAAATACGCCAATGTCCAATCTGTTTCGCCAGACTCTGGAGAACGCAGTTGAAAACAGGTACGAAATAGACTTTTAAGAGTTAATTGGTATTGTAGCGGCATAGTCCAAGCCTTCAATGCCGCTTCCAATCGTTCCACTTCAATTGCATCTGCATTGATACCAGATGCACTAGTTAAGGCTTGCAACCACTGTCGCACCCCAGACGGTAAAGATGCAATCGCCTTAGCTTCAATTGGAGGTTGAGAACCCATCATTTCTCGCACTTGGGCATCTATCGTACTGTTGAGAAATCCCAAAAGTAATTCTTGAGGTTCTGTGGGAAAGTCTACATAAAGTCGGGATTGGGAAAACTCCTCCTTAGTCCCTACTTCTTCTTGATAAGTGCGACAAACCAACGGTATATTCCCAGAAAATTTTTCTAGGCGGGTTCCATCTACTGCACTGTCTAGAAGTACTCGCCATTTAGCAGCAAATGCACCATCTGATTCTCGCTCGATTGTTGGTAAAAACTTACACCGGGAGATTAAATCTAAACTCCAACGGGCAACCTGCGACCAAAAGCGTAAATCTCCACCCAAAAAAGCATCTTCCCCTTTAGCAGCATTTAGGGGAATCGCGGCGAGAAATTTTACAGCTTCGCTGGCGTTGAGACAAAAACCTTCAACTCGCCACGGTTGCAAATATTGTGGGGAGTCTGTATTTTCCCCCAAGCTGGCAGAATGCACGGGGAAAATCGCTGTTGTTTCTTTATTACTACCTTCTGGGATATAAGTTGGTAGTGCAATGATTTGAGAGTGCGTTGGCAAACTGATCTCAGGCGCACTGGCGGCTTTGCGCGTTAGCGTAGCTCCTCCTTTGGAGGCTCGCCCAGTAGTAGCGATCGCAACTTGGGGTTTTTGAATGAAGTTGGTAATTGCCATGTTCTGGGAACGCAACCACTCACTCAACTCAACTGATGTCATTGCCAATGGATGTACAGGGATATTTCCAGATCCATTAGACTCGAAATTTACTCGTGGCGATCGCCAAGTTTCCCCCCAAATAAATAAACAACCATTTTGATTTTTTAGTAACCAATTACAGTGTAAAATCGCCATTTGCTAACTACTTATATTTTTCTGAAACTCAATAATTAAAATCGCAATTCTTCTACTTTTTACATCTTTTTAAAAACATTTATTGCCCAAGCTTCTTATATAATAAATATTTAAGTAAATATTCCATATAAACATTGTTAATAATGAATTTTCCCCTAATTAAAGTCTTAAAAAACGGGATGTTAGTGGAACTGGACTATATGCATCCTCAAGAACAAGAGGTTGTCAGATCGTTACTCAATGTTGTAATTCTTGAAGGTAAAACTTATCCCCAAAAGCAACCTCTATCTCCTACAGAATTTTCAGCTTACTGGTTAAGCAAGGATGCCTTTGTTGTCAGGACATCTATTGTAGATCCTACACACAAGCCAAAAGAAATATTAGGGGCGTTTTATTTAAAGCCAAACTTTCCCGGTCGGTGTAGCCATATTTGCAACGCTGGTTTTATTGTACAACCTGGGTTACGCAGTCAGGGTTTAGGACGGTTTATGGGAGAGGCTATGCTTTCGATAGCAGCAAACCTGGGCTACGAAGCAGTGATGTTTAATTTGGTCTTTGAGACTAATATACCTTCAATTACACTTTGGCAGTCATTAGGATTTGAGATTATTGGGCGAATTCCGGGTGCGGTAAAGCTAGAGAATGGGCAGGTAGTAGACGCGCTAATCTTGTATCACACTTTGCGTTAAACGACTTGTCTATCTTTGTATGTACTAGAAGTCAGCCATAGGGCATAAATGTTAGGATTGCCACAGAAAGAGAATAGCGAAAGAGAAGGAAAAAAAACTGAATGGCAGAAGTTGATAAGTCAATATCCTTCGATGGCAGGGATATTCGACTGAAAGTAGGCCTATTAGCTCCCCAGGCTGGTGGGTCGGTTTTGATAGAATCAGGGGACACATCCGTTTTAGTGACGGCTACGCGATCGCAAGCCAGAGAAGGCATTGATTTTCTTCCCCTTACTGTAGATTATGAAGAAAGGCTATATGCCGCTGGTAGGATTCCCGGCGGGATCATGCGGCGCGAAGGTCGTCCACCAGAAAAAACAATTCTCACCAGCCGTCTAATAGACCGTCCCATGCGTCCCTTGTTCCCTTCATGGTTGCGGGATGACTTGCAAATTATTGCCTTAACGCTGTCGATGGACGAGTTAGTTCCACCCGATGTGTTAGCAGTTACAGGCGCTTCCATTGCTACCCTAATTGCCCAGATTCCTTTTAATGGGCCAATGGCAGCAGTGCGGGTTGGTTTAGTGGGAGATGATTTCATTATTAACCCCACTTATGCAGAAACCGAAGCTGGAGACTTGGATCTGGTAGTAGCAGGTTCACCACATGGCGTAATCATGGTGGAAGCGGGAGCCAATCAGTTGCCAGAGCGAGATATTCTTGAGGCGATTGACTTTGGTTATGAAGCAGTGAGGGATTTAATCAAAGCGCAGCAAGATTTAATTGCCGAACTTGGTCTAGTAATAGTGCAAGAAGCACCACCAGAAGTAGACCAAACGCTAGAAAATTATATCCGCGATCGCGCTAGCGGCGAAATTAAGAAAATCCTGTCTCAATTTAGTTTCACCAAACCCGAACGCGATGCCGCTTTAGATGTCGTCAAGGATGAAATTGCCGCGACGATTACCGAACTGCCAGAAGAAGACCCGATTCGAGTTGCCGCAACTGCAAATAAGAAGGCACTTGGTAACACTTTTAAAGATATTACCAAACACTTCATGCGGCGACAAATCATCGAAGATAACGTCCGCGTTGATGGTCGTAAACTCGATCAAGTGCGTCAGGTTTCTTGTTTAGTTGATGTCTTACCAAAGCGAGTCCACGGCAGCGGTTTATTTAACCGGGAACTAACTCAGGTATTATCAACTTGTACTCTGGGTACACCTGGGGATGCTCAAAACCTCAACGATGACATGCAGTTAGATCAGCACAAGCGTTACCTGCATCATTACAACTTCCCCCCCTTCTCAGTCGGTGAAACCAAGCCAATGCGGGCCCCAGGAAGGCGCGAAATTGGTCACGGAGCATTGGCAGAACGAGCGATAATACCTGTGTTACCGTCCAAAGAACAATTTCCCTACGTGATTCGCATCGTATCGGAAGTACTTTCTTCCAATGGTTCCACCTCAATGGGTTCAGTCTGCGGTTCCACCCTCGCCCTGATGGATGCTGGTGTACCAATTCTCAAACCCGTTAGTGGCGCGGCAATGGGTCTGATTAAGGAAGGGGACGAAGTACGAGTCCTGACCGACATCCAAGGTATTGAAGACTTTTTGGGCGACATGGACTTCAAAGTTGCCGGGACGGATACCGGGATTACCGCCTTGCAAATGGATATGAAAATCTCCGGTTTGTCTTTGGAAGTTATAGCCCAAGCCGTCCACCAAGCAAAAGCAGCCCGGTTGCACATTCTGGAGAAAATGCTCGCCTGCATTGACACACCACGGACTGAAACCTCACCTTATGCTCCACGTCTGTTAACAATCAAGATTGATTCAGACATGATTGGTTTGGTCATCGGGCCTGGAGGCAAGACTATTAAGGGTATCACAGAGGAAACTGGTGCAAAAATTGACATCGAAGATGATGGCACCGTGACAATTTCCGCTGTGGATGAGAACAAGGCCAAGAGAGCCAGAAACATCATCCAAGGCATGACCCGCAAGTTGCACGAAGGGGATGTCTATGCAGGACGCATTACTCGGATTATCCCGATAGGTGCATTTGTGGAATTTTTGCCAGGAAAAGAAGGCATGATTCACATATCTCAACTAGCTGACTACCGCGTTGGCAAAGTAGAGGATGAAGTAGCGGTGGGCGACGAAGTGATTATCAAAGTGCGCGAAATTGATAACAAAGGTCGCATTAATCTCACCCGTTTGGGTATCCACCCAGACCAAGCAGCAGCAGCAAGAGAAGCAGCGGCGGTGAATCGGTAACTCGATTTGGGATTTTAGATTAGATTAAATCTAAAATCCGCGATGCCTATCGTGAAGGCATCGCCGTATGCTTCTCTAATTTGACAAATTACGAATTACGTAGCTTGCTTCTCGCCTTTGGCGAGTATTACGAATTATTTCAACGACTGTTCTAGTGTTTTTGGCTCTGGTAGAAGTTGACCGTCAGCTAAAGATGATTCAATTAGCATTTCTAAAACTTCTTGAGCATTTTTGAAAGCTTCTTCGTAAGTATCTCCGTGAGTATGACAAAATCCCCATTCAGGAAGACTCACAACAAAACACTCATCTTCATCAGACCACTGAATAACGATTGTATATTTCATAATATTGGTTGATTTGTTGACGAATTTCTGTGTTGTTCATATTTTTGAGACTTTTTTACTTCTCTAATTCTGCCAACTTCTGTTGAGCAAAGTTTCTCACTTGCCAATCTGGGTCATTCTCTGCTTTGTCGCGCAACAGTGCTAAAATCTGGGGATATTGAGGAAATTGCTTGATAATTATCTCCAGTGCAACACTCTGAGGGTTAGTTTCATAGTTGTCCTTACGCTCAAAGGGGTCATTGACAACGCAGTTGTAGTAAATTTCAAACAAATCGGGCTGATATCTGAAGTGTTTGGCTAATGCTTTGATGGCTGCAACTCGCACATACCCAGATTCATAAGCAGTAGCGAGTTCTTTGAGAAACGAGCAGGTATCTTGGTCGTCTTTGAAATTGCTGGCTAATGCTTGGATGGCTGCACCTCGCACATACCCAGATTCATAAGCAGTAGCACGGTCTTTGAGAAACGAGCAGGTGTCTGGGTCATCTTTGAAATTGCTGGCTAATGCTTGGATGGCTGCACGTCGCACATCCCTATCATTATCAGCAGTAGCACGGTCTTTGATAATCGAGCAGGTGTCTGGGTCATCTTTAAAATTGCTAACTAATGCTTGAATGGCTCCACGTCGTAGATTTTCTTCATTATCAGCAGTGGCGAGGTCTTTAAGAATCGAGTAGGTGTCTGGATCATCTTTGAAATTGCTAGCTAATCCTTGGATGGCTGCACCTCGCACATCCCCAGATTTATCAGCAGTGGCGAGGTCTTTAAGAATCGAGCAGGTATCTGGATCATCTTTAAAATTGCTAGCTAATTCTTGGATGGCCGCACCTCGCACATACCCAGATTCATCAGCAGTGACACGTCCTTTGATAATCGAGCGGGTATCCGGCTCATCTGGGAAATTGCTGGCTAATGCTTGAATGGCTGCACTTCGTACATACTCAGATTCATCAGCAGTAGCGAAGTCTTTGATAATCGAGCGGGTATTCGGGTCATCTTTGAAATTGCTGGCTAATCCTTGGATAGTTGCACGTCTTACATCCCATTCATTATCAGCGCTAGCGCAGTCTTTGAGAAACGAGTGAGTGTCGAGATCATCTTTGAAATTGCTGGCTAATCCTTGGATAGCTGCATGTCGCACATCCCATTGACTATCAGCAGTGGCACGGTCTTTAAGAAACGAGCGGGTGTCTGGGTCATCTTTGAAATTGCTGGCTAATACTTGGATGGCTGTACGTCGCACATATCTTTGATTATCAGCAGTGGCGCGATCTTTGATAATCGAGCGGGTGTCGGGATCATCTTTGAAATTGTTGGCTAATGCTTGGATGATTGCACCTCGCACATATTCGTCATTATCAGCAGTGGCGCGGTCTTTGAGCCAGTGTAAGGTATCGCTGTTATCTTTCCAAATTGTAGCAACTGTTGCAACTGCTTGAGTGCGAACTTCCTGAATTAGCTTAGTTTCTTCATTATCAAAGAAAGAGTAATAGTAACAGAGGTCATATTTAGTTAAGTCTTTTAGCTTGTTAAGTAATTTATTAGCCACTGACGCAATTACCGAGCGATTTCTCACTTCTGCAAGACACTTAGCCGCTAAAAACAGGTTGATGAACTTTTCCTCTTCGCCATCTTGCACCATTAAGTAATCAAGAATTTCACCAACAAATTTTGGCTCAATCATTCCCGCAATTAATAGCAATACTTCATGCCAAGTTTCATCTTGCCAGTGTTTGCCAAAAACTTCAGCTTTGAGATACTCAATTGTAATACTGCGTTCCTTCTCAAACTGCCAGACAAACTCCCAAGCACAGAAATATTCTAAAAAAGTCCGATGCACAAAGGCATAGTAATCTGCACCCAAAAAACATAAAATAAAGTTGCGATCGCGCAGTTGTTTCATCAACCGTCTGGCTTTATCTCTGGCATCACTCACTGGTATGCTTTGCAGATATTTAGTGAAGATTGCTTCTAAATCATCCGCATAGATAATGTTGCCAGCTAAACCTTTTTCACTGGTTTGCATTTGATAAGCAACTTGACGCAACATTGCCTGTTTATCTTTATAATCAATAATGTCCAGACGTTCATCTGGCTTTAAATTGCGTCCGTCGTCCCAATTATGCAGCAGAACCTCTGAAGCATCTTTATACAGTTCACTTCTATCTCTAGGTAATTCTCGCTTGAGATTGAGAATTGCCATCATGGTTAACAGCAGAGGATTTTGTGCTAGTTCAGCAATTGCTTTTGATTCATTAATTACTCTTTGTAGACGCTCTCGTTTGATATTTTTATCTCTTTCTTCAGCTTGAGTAAAAGTTTTATCATGCCAACGCTCAATAAAATCTTGAATCTGTCCTGGCTCTAAATCTTGCAACATAAAGTGGCGAAACTCTGCATCTCGCAATTGTTGCTGCTTATAGCCGATAATCCGAGAAGTGACAATTACCTGCACATCGGGATATTCATTAGTGAAGCGATGAATACAGGTAATTACTTCCTCCCGCTTCGCCGATTCAAAGATTTCATCTAAACCATCAAACATGACTAAAGCGTTACCAGCCTTTAACTGCTCATGCAATTTATGCTGATTGAGGTGATAAAAACAATTGGGACTATTATGGTAAAATTGGAGAAAATCATTACAATTACCCGCATCGCGATCGCGCATATAATTGCGTAATTCAATCAGTAAAGGAATTGGCAGATTAAAATCATTCTGTTCGAGAGTTTTTTCTACCCAATCCAACGCTAGATATTGCAACAATGTAGACTTACCAGAACCAGGATCGCCTAAAATAACTAAATAATTCTTACGTTGTTTATCTCGGATAACATCTAATACTGAACGGATTGGCTGTTCAAAATAATTGCGTTGATAACGTTCTGTTTCTTCTTGAAACTTTTCTATTGCAAATTCCGTATCTAATTGGTTACTTTCTTGTAGCCTGCGAAGATATTCTTTAGGCAGTTCTGGTAAAACCTGATAAACTTGCCGCACATTTTGCGGGATAAACATTTGCCATAAGTTTACCGGATGTTCGCGGGATGTAGTTTCTAAACTATCTAACTTCAGATTGCCGTAGCGTTCACGAATAGTTTCTAAATATTGCGGTAAATTAAAATCCTTGGGGATATCAGCGTTTTCTTTTAAACTTTTATCAATACTAGATAATTTTTGAAGTTCCAAAATATAGCGTAACTCTTCTGAATCCGAAAGAATATCTTGGACTTGTATGAGATACTGCTCTGTAATTGTTTGCCAGTTAAATTTAGGCGGTAGAGGTTCGATTTGAAGTCTTTTCCAACTATCTGCTAGTATTTTAAAATCTAGAGAATCACATTTAATGTCAAAAGCTTGACCAATAATTTCTTTAACCGATTTATCACGGATAAATTTATTGATATCTTCAGCGTAAGTTAGAATTTCAGCTTCCGAAAGTCTGCAACGAACCTTTAACTGTTGCTGCATCGCTTGCAAAAATTCTGTCAGCGCCATGACTACAGCTTTCTGAAGCGGTTCTTGCTTAAACGGTACGGTTACAGCATTATTAAAGATATTTTTGAAAAAATCTTTAGCGTAGTCCTTGACTAAATCTTTGAAAAATTCTTCGCTGATAATAGTTTTGACGAGAAATCCAACCGCTTTTTGACCTATCCAGAGAGTGAACCACTCAACTATCATACTCACGCCTGCTAAGTGCTTGACTACGAGTATATACACCTGTCAGAGAAATGTTTCCAGATTTGTGGGTTTTTAGCTTAAAAGCGATGCTGGCTGAAGATTTGTTAAAAATAACTAATATACTGTGCATGGATATTAGGAGTAATTTTATGGTTCTACAAGTTAACCCCATCCAAAAAGAACCAATAGTTACTTGGGAAGCACTTCCAGCCGACTTCATTTTACCCGACGATCCAGTGGAAAATATTCAACAACCTGCGATCGCTGCTGCGCTTACCGATGCTTTGGGAAGCACAGGACGCATCCAACCTCAAATGCTGATAGGCTCTAACTTTGGACTTGTAGCCACAGTCAACAAAAAAATTGTCGTTAAAGCACCAGACTGGTTTTATGTTCCTCAAGTGCAGTCTGTGGGAACAAATGTAGTTCGTCGCAGCTACACCCCGAATTTAGAAGGCGCTGCTGTGGCTGTAGTGATGGAATTTCTCTCAGATACAGAAGGTGGAGAACTATCAGTCCGTTCAACTCCACCCTACGGTAAACTCTATTATTACGAAAAGATTCTCCAAGTTCCAACCTACGTAACCTACGACCCTTACGAACCAAGCATAGAAATACGCTGCTTGCAAAATGGACAATATACCTTGCAGCAAGCAGATAGTAATGGACGCTTTTGGATTCCTGAGTTAAAGTTATTTCTCGGAATTTGGCAAGGTGAAAGATTATGTCAAACCATGAATTGGCTGCGGTGGTGGGATACAGAAGGAAATTTACTGTTGTGGAGTAGCGAACAAGCCCAACAAGAACGCCAGCGTGCTGAACAGGAACGCCAACGTGCTGAACAGGAAAGCCAACGTGCTGAACAGGAACGCCAGCGTGCTGATATATTAGCAGCTAAATTACGTGAGCTAGGTATTGACCCTGATGCGTAGGCGTACCCCGCACTTCTCTACGTTCGCGCAGCGTGTCGCAGACAGACGCTGCGCGTAGCTTGCTTCCACGAAGTGGTACGGTATGGTTCGACTCCCTTCGGCTTACGCTTAGTGACCATTGTAGACATCGTATAACCTAAACAAATGCTGGGAAGAATAATTTTGGGACATCAGCACCAAAAATTCCATGAAACAGCAAAAAAATCAATTTAGCCATCTTACTGCGATCGAAAGAAATTATCTATCATTTCCGGGACAGTTTTTATTAAATCAAAACCTTCTCCAAGGCAAAATACTAGATTTTGGTTGTGGTCTTGGTAATGATGTTAAAATACTGCGCCAAAAAGGCTGTGATATTACAGGGTATGACCCTTATTATTTTCCAGAATATCCTGATACTAAATTTGATACAATAATTTGCTTTTATGTTTTAAATGTTTTGTTTACTGAAGAACAAACTAACGTTCTTATGGAAGTATCGCATTTATTAAAACCAGGAGGCAAAGCTTATTATGCTGTAAGAAGGGATATCAAAAAAACAGGATTTAGAGAACATTATATTCACAAAAAACCTACTTATCAATGTATTGTCAAACTGCCCTTTACTTCAGTTTGTTTAGATGAGTATCGTGAGTTATATGAGTACGTTCACTATAATCATCAGCGAAATTCATCTAATTATTGTATATTCTGTAATCCCCATAAAAATCTCAAACTATTAACTGAATCAGCAACTGCTTATGCTATTTTTGATGGCTATCCTATAAGTAAAGGACATATTTTGATTATTCCCAAACGTCATGTTGGCAGTTATTTTGATCTACCATTTAAAGAGCAATCTGCTTGCTGGTTTATGGCGAACAAAGTGCAAGAAATTCTCAAAGCAGAATTTGAACCTGATGGCTTTAATGTAGGAATGAATATCAATCGAGCCGCAGGTCAAAATATTATGCACGCCAGTATTCATATTATCCCTCGTTACAAAGGTGATACTGTTGGCTCTAAAAGTGGAATCAGGAACGTTATTCCTAAAAAGCAATAGTTTTTTACTGACAGCTTCTAATAGCAAATCTTGATTTATGGAAAATGCATAAATCTGAATGAAAAACCTGATTTTCAGTCTTGTTGAAAATATTGCAAAATATTTCAGTTAATCCAAATTATCTGGATCTATTCCCAGCGCTCTTAATTGTTCCGTCAATTGTTGCACCCGAAGTTCTGCTTGTTGAGCGCGTTGTGCTTCTTTTTGAGCGCGTTGTGCTTCTTGTTGAGCGCGTTGTGCTTCTTGTTGAGCGCGTTGTGCTTCTTGTTGAGCGCGTTGCGCTTCTTGTTGAGCGCGTTGTGCTTCTTGTTGAGCGCGCAGTGTTTCTTGTTTTACTTGTTCTGCGGGCGTGAGATACCGTTGTCCTTGCTCATCATACCAATACATCCATTCTCGCGTTACACCGCAATAATTTCCCCTTTCGCAACCAATTCCCAAGCCAATTTCTGGTAGCCAGACGGGGTTTCCCTCTTGCAATTCATACTTACCATTAACTAACTTATGTACTTCTAAATGCGGTTTGCGGCGGCGGCGAGAGGAATAAATCACGTAATAAAGTACACCTAAAGCCTCATATTCATCCAATTTAGTAGTGTATTCCTTGCGATAATTTTGGGAAACTACTTCTAGGACGAAAATCGGTACAACGTTTTCATCCCACAGCACATAACTAGGACGCAGTTCCTCATCATAAAACCGCTCTACTCCTAAGCTCAAAAACCCATCTGGCACAATTGGCGGTTTATCAGGGTGATAATAAATACCCATATCTATCGCAAATAACCAGTCCATGCGCTCTGACCAAAGCATCAGCAAGATCGCCTTTAACAAGCCTGGTATCAATTCTTGTAGTTCATTATCCACAGGCGTTTCATCTGAGTCTGGTAGTTCCTCGGCTGAGGGCAAGTACTTTGGTAAGTTGTACTCTAACATGGCTGGTTTCCCCAAAACTCAAAGGATATTTGGCTCTATTTGGCTCACCAGAATTATAGCGATTTCTGGGCTAGCAATGTCTACGATGGGCTGTTCGATGATGTACATTAACGCCCATGAATAGCATTGGAACCGGAACGTACATTAAGCCCAAAATTATTTATGTATTTGAGTTTGAGCAGTTGCCCTAAAATATGTCCATTTCTGCGATCGCAATCTCTATCACAGGAAAATGTATGTGATTATGAGGCATTGAATAAGGTAGAAATTTTATTGCGATCGCAGGAATCAGTCGTTAGCGCATATTTTTGTTCTACCTAACTTGCTCGCACACGATAAATAACCATCTTGACCTTTTTGGTTATTTTATGGGCAAAGTCACAAGATCGATTTGGATTCAAGTTGCGATCGCCCATTACCATGATGTACTAAGGCTGCCGTTCCATGTTCTGAAGCACGTAACTCTTTGTCAGAGATTTGCGGCTCCTTGCTATAGACCGAACTTAGTAAGATATTCAGAACTCCACTTGTTTCAGCTTGACTAACGGCGCGATGTGTAATCAATTCACCTACATTCAGTAACACGTTGTCTTCTGGGTCGAGAATAACACGGGTAACTGGACGACCCAATGCTTGTTCAATCCGTTGATTTTTCATTGCCCGTCTGCTGCGTCCTTGTAACTTTTCTGCCTTCGCTTTCAAGGCTTGCCAGAAAGTGTTGAGATTCTCTTGAGCGATGCTTACTCGATCGTCCAGTTGAACTTTGTTTTCTAACCATCTGTCACTTGCGGTAGAACGGACTGCGGTTGCCAGATTCAGACCGACAGCGTTCAGCAATTCTATTTCTTTAGCGTAAGTCTGAGCGCGATCGAGAAGGTATTCTGTCACAATCTGCCCAGATGCCGCAATAATTAAGCCATCGTCAGTGCGCACTGTTCGCAAGACTCTGCGCCCTCTTGCCTGCTGGATCGCTACATTTACATTTGCTGTGAAGGAATCAACTGAGTGACGCAGACTAGCGGCGCTGCTCTGAGTTACGTTGCCAATTCGATTGCCAACAGATTCTGTTGCTGCTTGTAAATTGCGGCTGATGTTGGCAGTCAGACTGCCACCCGTGGCTCGATAGAGTTCATCAAGGATACCCAGGCGATCGGCCGCTTCTGCATTGACTAGGGTGACTTCTTGACCCTTTAGTAGTAGTACATTCCCATCTGGAGTCAGCACATCCCGCTCGAGGCACTTGCCAATCACATATACCTTTTGTTCGGCAGGATCGACCAAATTGTTTGTTAGGGAGGCAGTTGCATCTCGATTGAAATCTTGTAGTTTGCTGCTAGTAGCATCAGTTGCGGCTTGAAATTGCTCGCCTGCATTCTGGCTTGCTGACTGTAGCCCGCGGTTCACTTTCTCTACCGAGCTTTGCAGTTGCTCATTCACAGTTTGAGCTGCTGTTTGTAGTCTGCGGTTGGTAGTCTGGGCCGAGTCCTGCAATCTATCTCCAGTTGCCTGAACGGCTCCTCGGATACCACCAACCTGTTCTTCCATCAGTTGAGCAGTTTCTGGAGGTACAAAGGCAACATCATCACCAATTTTCAGTGTTTCGCTAGCAGGAACGAACGATCGCCCCGAATAAGCATCAGCAAATACACCGCCAGAAACTTCGTATCCTTCCACCATTCCACTATGCTCATCAAAGAACAAATCGACTAATCCACCGAGGTCGAGTCCTTCTGTAGTGAGAATTCTCTTTTTTTTCAACACGATATTCTGGTGCAGAATCTCTTTAATTACAGGGACACGATGTGCCCTCACAACAGATTTTTTCGACTTAACTACGATCGCATCTGACCCGATGGCTTGTACCTCTTGTAGGGGAATCACTTTTGCGTCTCGAAACAATCCCTTCTCTGCAACTAGAAAACCCAAAAGTTGATTGCGTTCCCGGTCAAAAATTAAATCTATAATTCGGACAATTTTCTTACCTGTGTCGTAGGTGACGACCACTTTATCGATAATATCACTACCTTTAAGCATTATATATATCCCTGGTATTTTTATTGATTTGGTTTTGGAATCATTTGTTCGTTAGTCGCCTGAAACTTCAGCTGAAAATATCGTCCCTCTCGTCCAAAACCGGGAACTATATCAATCACACCAAAATATTCGGAAAGTGCACCAAATATGGCAAGCAGGATGATTAAGCTGGTGATATTTGCTCCAGTATTAGAGCGTTGTCCTACTAGTCTAGGCATTTGTTATTTTATTTAGTTTTTTTTGTTTATGGCTAACCTTACTGAAAAAATTATACAAGATTATTTACATATTTTTATCTACATCTGTCTTGATTAAGTTTAATCTTTAGGAATAAAAAAGTCAGATTTACTATTTCTAAAGATAGATACGATACTTTTTGCTTTCAAGCTTTTGCAAGTAAATATTTTTAGTTTTAACTTCAATATGATTGAATGACTTAAAAAATAATTTTAGTTAATTGAGCTTTATTCATCTTCAAAAGAACATCAAACTTACCAGAAAGCTTTCACGACTTTCTTAGACTATTGAAAAAATATTTTATGGTAAGATGGGCGTTTGACCAAAAAGCTAACTCTGGTAATATGCGATACGAACAAATCAAAAGCCGATCGCTTGGTAAATTTAAACGCCTGTTTGGGATAAAAGTTGCAATATTTTGCTTTAACTAAGGGATACCACTTGTGGTACTGAGAAAGAGACGAAATTCGACAGATATATTAGTTACTAGCTCTTTTCCTGGTTGTGTATAGCATTGCCTTAGCTAAAGTTGCATCCTAGTCGAGCATACAAGCGTTTATACTCCACCAAGGAAGTTGCTTCAGCCGATAAAATTTTGGTAACTCTTAACTATTAATAAATATATCGGTGCTTAGTGCTATTCATGCTTTATATTTAGCGACAGGGTGGTGCAAACAGCTAACTCATGTTCAAAAACTTAGGAGGCAGTGCCCATCGGGAGCAATTCACGCTTCGATACTATCAGCACGTAGTGTATGTAAAGGTTAAGTTGATATTCAAACGAATAATTTTTGCTGAATTGTGACGGATAAAGACTAAACTAAAAAGTCTTGTGCAGCAAAACCTGTAGCTTTAAATGAAGTAATCATGTCTAAGGTTCTTGTCTCTGATTCGATTGACCAAGCTGGAATTGACATTCTTTCGCAGGTTGCTACCGTTGATGTCAAACTAGGTCTAAAACCAGCAGAACTGATCGCAATTATTGGTGAGTATGACGCGCTGATGATTCGTTCTGGTACGCGTGTCACTCAAGAAATCATTGATGCCGGCACCCAGCTAAAAATCATTGGTCGTGCTGGTGTGGGTGTGGATAATGTGGATGTTCCTGCTGCCACACGCCGGGGAATTGTGGTAGTAAATTCTCCAGAGGGAAACACAATTGCCGCCGCCGAACACGCGCTAGCAATGATTTTGGCTTTATCTCGTCACATCCCCGATGCTAATGCTTCGGTGAAACGCGGTGCGTGGGATCGCAATAGCTTTGTCGGTGCGGAAGTCTACAAAAAAACTCTCGGCGTTGTCGGTTTGGGTAAAATTGGCTCCCATGTTGCTGCGGTAGCTAAGACAATGGGGATGAAACTCCTAGCTTATGACCCATTTATTTCTACAGAACGAGCCGAACAACTTGGCTGTCAGTTGGTGGAGCTAGATTTACTCTTCCAGCAAGCAGACTATATCACCCTACACATTCCAAAAACCCCAGAAACTACCCATTTAATCAATGCCACAACTTTGGCAAAGATGAAACCCACAGCCCGGATTATCAACTGCGCTCGTGGTGGGATCATTGATGAGGTAGCTTTAGCAGCAGCTCTAAAAGCGGGTAAAATCGGCGGTGCAGCCTTGGATGTGTTCGAGTCAGAACCTTTGGGTGAATCTGAGTTGCGATCGCTAGGTAAAGAAATCATCCTCACTCCTCACTTGGGAGCCTCTACCACGGAAGCTCAAGTGAACGTGGCCATTGATGTTGCCGAACAAATTCGTGATGTCCTTTTAGGACTACCAGCACGTTCAGCCGTCAACATTCCCGGACTCGGCCCCGATGTGTTGGAAGAACTCAAACCCTATATGCAACTAGCAGAAACTCTAGGTAATCTAGTGGGACAACTAGCTGGTGGAAGGGTAGAAGTACTCAATATTCGACTCCAAGGGGAACTCGCAACCAACAAAAGTCAGCCTTTAATCGTCGCTGCCCTCAAAGGACTACTTTACCAAGCTTTGCGGGAACGAGTAAATTACGTAAATGCCAGCATAGAAGCCAAAGAACGCGGAATTCGGGTAATTGAAACCCGCGATGCTTCGATTCGAGATTATGCCGGCACATTGCATCTTGAAGCCACGGGTACTTTAGGTACTCATTCTGTCACAGGTGCTTTGTTGGGTGAGCGGGAAATCCACCTTACTGACGTTGACGGTTTCCCGATTAACGTTCCACCCAGCAAATATATGTTGTTTACCCTCCACCGCGATATGCCGGGGATTATCGGCAAACTTGGCTCCCTACTCGGCAGTTTTAATGTGAATATTGCCAGTATGCAAGTAGGTCGTAAAATCGTCCGTGGTGATGCCGTCATGGCTCTGAGTATAGATGACCCTTTACCAGAAGGCATTTTGGATGAGATTACAAAAGTCCCTGGTATTCGGGACGCATATACAGTAACACTATGAGTGCTGAGTGCTGAGTAACGAGTGCTGAGTCAAGAAAAGTTAGGAGTTAAAAGTAAAAAACCAGAAAGACAACTCCTAACTCCTAACTCAGCACTTCTAACTCCCTCAAACTCAGCACTCAGCACTCAGCACTCAGCACTAAAAGATGGCAAACACCTGGTGGGAAATACAGATTTTATGTGAGCCAGACCTAGAAGAATCGATCTTTTGGCGACTGGAAGATTTTGGCTGTCGTGGTACAGCTAGTGAAAACAAAGGAAATTCATCTTTAGTCAGGGCTTATCTGCCGACAATTCAAACACAGCTTTTAGATTTGGCAGCGCTGTCATTGTGGCTGCGTCAAGATGCACTCTGTGTAGGAGTTTCATCTCCTTCCTTGCAATGGCAGTTAATTGATGAGGAAGATTGGGCGACTAGCTGGAAACAATATTGGCATCCGCAAGAAATAGGCGATCGCTTCCTAATTAACCCCGCTTGGCTACCATTACCAGAAACAACGGAACGGTTAGTAATTCGCCTCGATCCTGGTGTAGCATTTGGTACGGGCAACCATGCAACTACCCAGCTATGTTTGGAATCTCTAGAAATGCGTCTAAGTGGTGTTCCGCAGTCCTTTGTAGGTAATAGTGGCAAACACGAACATCTGGTAATTGCGGATATTGGCTGTGGTTCTGGTATCCTTTCCATTGGGGCGCTGTTATTGGGTGCTGAGAAAGTCTATGCAGTGGATACTGACCCTTTGGCGGTGCAATCAACCATCAGTAATGGTGCGCTGAATGACATTAGCCCAGAACGTTTACTACCTGCACAAGGAAGTGTAGACGTTTTGAAAAAACTAATTGAAAGCCCAGTGGATGGTATTGTCTGCAATATTTTGGCTCATGTGATTATTGAATTGATTCCAGAAATGAGTGCGATCGCTAAACCTGAAACTTGGGCAATTTTCAGTGGGATTTTACTAGAACAATCTAAAGCTGTTGCTGACGCTTTAGAAGAAAATGGCTGGGTTGTCGCTACCCTGTGGAAACGCAAAGAATGGTGTTGCTTAAATGTACGGCGTTCTTAATTCGGTAGAAAAGTAATTCTAATTCATTCGTAAACAATGATATCCCCGCCTTCGTAAAAGTTGTCGGGGATATTTCAGTGACATAATATATAGATTACCCACTATTGACTTTTGAAACTAGCGATGAAAGAACGGCTACAAATCCACAAAAAAGCTGACTCATCCGCTTATTCGTCAGAGCAAAGTCAGTTGCAATCGTATTTATTCACTACTCACTCTCAACTTGGCTCCAACAAGCCTATAGTACAGGCAAAGGTAGAAAATCAGAAATTTCAACAATATCAGTTTGAGGCAACGAAACTCCAAATACAAGCCAAGCATGGCACTATCACGCCAGAGGGACAAGAGCGACTCACTGTATTACAAACAAAGATGAATGAATCTTTGCAGCAAGGAAAGGAACATTCTTCGCAGTTTGGTCATAACTTGAGCAAAATGGCGATAAAACGTGCTGATAGCCTTTCAATAGGAGAAATACAGCCAAAACTGACTATTGGTCAATCAGGAGATCGATATGAGCAAGAGGCGGATAGTGTCGCTACTTCTGTAGTCAACCAAATTAATCGATCTCCTCTGCAAAACCAGGATGCACAGCAGACGATACCAGCTAATAAGAACGAACAAGCAAAGTCTGAAGAAATATTAGCAGTAAATAACTCAGCAGATAAAAAACAAAAATTTTTACAAGAATATTCACTAGCCAAAACACTAGTCAATGGTATAGATGACACATTGCCACAAGATAAAATACTAGAACAACTTTTCAAAAACTTTGGAAATATCCAATTTCAATACACAATGGTGAGCAAGAGTCCAGAAACGCTCTTAAAAGGCTCTCCAGAAGGAGATTGTCAGACATTAGCCCGTGCTTTTAAAAAAGTTGCAGAAGAATATTTTGGCATTGAAAAAATCACAATTGAAAGTATCGCTAAACCTTTTTTGAGTGAAGCTGGGGCTACCCCATACCAAGGTAAAAAGCCTAATTGTGATGACGGGAAACGATGGTTTTTCCAAAACCATTATTGGGCTAGCTGGAATGGAAAAATTTATGATGTTTTATTCCTCAGCAATAAACGAACCGAAGCTGATATGGCAAAACAGGTGCAACCACTCACATCAATGTTGATGCCTGAACAAGAATACTATCAAACAGAAAAAGGAAAAATTGTATATCCAATTGTCAATAAATACTCTACTGTAGAGGTTTCGATATTTGAAAAGCTGAAAAACTTTGTTAATAATCTCGGTCGGTTTTTCTCCAATAGCATGAGTGCGATAATCAATAAAATTCGGTCTTTATTTGCCCAAAGTGGAAACAATACTAGTGGTTTTGATTCTCTAATGAGAGAACTCGAACACGACAAAAATAATGGTGCGATCGCAAACAACCAAACTCAATAATTCCAACTTGATATTGTAGTGTGGAAATTGCTCAAAAATGTTGGCAGTAGGGGTACGACAAAGCTTAGGGCAACCCAAGCTTTATTACCACCGCAGGTATCACTATCTTTGGTTTCAGAAATAATGGTGAGAAATGATGCAGAATCAAGATATCCACAATCAATCTTCCAGTGCCCCCATGACCACTATTAAGGAACAACTCATTGCTGCGATCGAAACGGCTCCAGAATCGATTCTAGAGGAAACTCTCGACTATCTCGAATATCTCAAAACCAGAAAAAATAGCTCTGGTATTAAACCAGCAAGTGCCATTATCCAAGACGGGGAACCAATACTGCGTGGCTCCAAAGCTAAAGATTTGCTGAAATTTGCTGGTACCTGGCAAGGTGATAATTTTGAAAAATGTCTCCAGTCTGTTTATGACACCCGCTCGCAGGCTGAATTCTGATGTATCTGCTTGACACTAATCACTGTAGTCGCATCATCTTCGGTGAACCCAATCTCATCCAACAGCTACAAGCCCATAGCGAAACGGGCGTTGGCACCAGCGTCATTGTCTGTGGGGAACTACTTTATATGGCAGCCAAATCTGAACAAAAAGCCGCCAACCTCGAACGGATTAAGGCTTTTTTAAACACTATCGACCTTTACCCTATTAATCTACCAATCTCAGACATTTATGGCGATCTCAAAGGCACACTTGTCAACGCATTTGGCCCTAAAGAGAAAGCCGAGCGACGAAAATTCAACATACAGACTCTGGGCTTTGGGGATAACGACCTTTGGATAGCAGCTACTGCAATTCACTACAACCTCACAGTAGTCTCAACGGACAATGATTTCCAACGTATTCACCAGGTTCGCCCTTTCGCTTTAGAGTCTTGGGTTTGAACAGCAATATCCAACTTACTAACTTGGCTTTCACCACTGCCCTGAATTATCTTCCTGTTGCAACCCAATTAACTGTCGCCGCTTCCAAGCATAGTGAAGAATATTAATTCCTAATTCTTGAGCTGTCCGAATGGTCAATCTGGGTAAACTCAAATCTCTATCAAGCCCCCAAGCAGTTGCTAAATCTCCAATTGCTAAAATAATTCCTCCACCGATTAACAGTTTAATCTGCTGTTGATTAACCATTGGCAAGGCAGCAAATAAGAAAGGTTTTGTCCTTAAAGGATGACTCCGTTGCAATTCTTCTAAAGGTCTTAAAGGACTCTCTAACTGTTGTGCTAAGGCTTGAGTACTCTCAATCAAAGCATTAGCATTTGTTGGTGCATCAACAAAAAGCACACCACCTAAATTTAAGTAATTTCTCAGGGATTCAAATTCGAGACTATTTAAAGAAATTGCTTGTCCACCTGTGAGATAAAGAATGTCATAGTCTTGGATATTTTCTCCTAAAGAAACCTGGCCTGGTTCATCAGCCCCCCGCAAACTTGGGTATAGCGGTTCTACTGCTTGTAATAAATATGAAAGGCTGAAAAAATTACGCGCACATTCAGGATCGCTATGAGTCGCCTGCGCCATACATACAAGTGCTTGAGGACGCATTTGTGCCTGACGACGATAACGCAAATCAATATTATTATATCCAGGGAAAAAAGCATCCGCAGGTTGGGTAATGTCAGTATGTCCTGGTTGTAGGAGTATTCGACATATTTCTATTTCTGAACTAGCTGGTGTAGAGTTTATTTGGTCAATTCGATAAGTTTCTTGAACAATATCTCTTTGCTGTCCGCGCCGCAATTCATCAGGGTCTACATAGCTAACTACTAAGTAGATCATGAGGGGTTCAGAACTTACTACTTCTAAATCGATGGGAAAATCATAAGAAGTTGGTACAACAATTAGATTACCTGCTAAATCAATTGCAATCCCAGGTTGAATTTGTACCCAACGTCCATCTCGATATCTAGCTTCAACTTGGCTTGGGGCGGTCACATCTCGCACGCCTAAACCGCAGACAATTCCTGGTTGATTTAAACTTTGATATTGAGCATTTTGCCGATTACGGTGATATTCATGAGCTGTGCGCCAACGCTCTGCATTAATTAGTAACCCGTCTGCGGCTTGCAGGCGTTCCAAGGATTTAATTGGTGGAGGTGGGAAAGGATGGGACATAGCGATTTTGGATTTTGGATTTTAGATTTTGGATTAAAAGTCTGTTTAATTTTACTTAACTTACGAATTACGAATTACGTTAGCGTAGCGGTAGCGATGCAGGAGCATCATTAAGAATTATTTAATTAGAGGGATTTTCGATAGATAATTCATAGGTGCAAAAAGCAGGTTTTTCTTGTTCTATGATTCTTTCAATAAGTTGTTCGTTGATGATGCCACTAGAAATATTTGAACGCAAACGCACTATAAAATGATATGGTTGTCCGCCTGCTAAAACTGCATTTCCTAATTGTGCATCTCCGATAATAAAACTTGGGCCAAAAGGTTCTGTAATACTAATATGTTTATCAGCTTCATTCGGTAAGTGTTCGTCTAGCGGTAAACCAGTATAAAGATGCAAGTAAAGACGCAATCCTTTACGAGTTCCTCGCCAGCGATAAAGTTCTACGGCTCGGCGAATTAAACGCCGTTGTTGCTGGAGATCCCAAACAGAATCTACTTGCCAAGCAACCCAATGAGCCATAAAAGGTAGTAATGCTTGCGGTGCTGTCAAGGGATCGAGGTTTGCCCACATGACGTTGTAACTATTAACTATTGGTTGAAAAGCTTGCTCAAATATTTTCATGAAGCGACCAATAAAGTCCACTTCCCGATACAAAATTGGCAAGAATTCCATGTAGGCAGTGTAGGGACGGATGTATAAATCGAAATACTCGCTTCTCTCGATTTGTTCGTTGTCCGTGCCTGGGTCTATATGTAAAGTAATTAGACTGCGAAAATTGAGTGTTAGTTTGTCTTTTTTTCCAGGGGAAATCGCTTCTTGGTCTTCAAAAAATGTGTCGGGAATTGAGAAGTAGAGAACAGCATCCATTTGTCCATGAGGCGGTATTTCACTGCCTTCTGTGCCAATCTGACACCACTGCGACGGGAAATTTCCTTCAACGCTTAAGCTTACCCGCAAAGGACGTTGTTCTAAGTTTTGTACTTGCACAATCATCTCGCTGGGATGTCCAGGATGCAAAAGCAAACTACGTCCAGCTACATCGATGTTTTCTGCATTTGCAAATGCTAAACCTGCCACAGGTAAAGCTTCGGGAATTTGCATTGGCGTTAATTGAATGCTTACAGCTGGACTAGAGCGACTTTGAACCATAGTATTGATTGGAGATTGGGGGTAAGAAGAGGCAGGGGGCAGGGGAGCAGAGGAGCAGAGGAGGATAGATAATTAATGATCAATGACCAATGACAAATGACAAATCAGCGATTAATGATTTGGATGTCGTGATTGGAACGCAGATTTGTATCAGCCCAAGAACATATCAAACCTTCCGATCCCGGATCGATCAATTGTTCTGGTGATGGTTGTCGTCGCCAATTTTCTCCTTGCTTGCGGATGGGAAACAGCAAAACCGGGCCTAAATGACGCACGCCTGGGGTTTGTTGCAGTAATGCGACAATATCTGATGTATAAACTGGTCGCCCAAATGGCCAACCTTTGCCGTCGATTCCTCCAGTTAAGGGATTTAAATATTTATACAGCGATCGCCTTAAATTCCGGCGAATTTCTTCGCTGGCAAAAGGATTGTTGTATGCTGGCTCCAAAGCAATTTCTGTCTGTACAGAAACACCTACGTAATTTGGCTCTTGTAATTCTACTTGTACCCCTAATAAGCGTCTTTCATCTAAGTAACTCAAAATTTGCTCTTGCAGGGCATTACTGAGAGCAAAATCTTCTGGTGTCATGCCATTGCCTTGGGCGATCGCATCTGTATTTGCATAAGGAACTACCAGCAAACTAACTATACCAGCTTGTCTCCGAGAATTTGCTGGCAAACACCGGACGCGGGCGATCGCACCTGCACCCGCCTGTTGAGTTAAAACTTCAAAATCTTCAGCAGTGACGGCGCGATCGCGCGTGCGGAGGATGCGGGGAGCCTTCATCACCGCCTGTTCCAGTGACTCGGCATCTGCTCCATTGATTGCTGGTACACGATTGACCACACTAGTAATATATGGATATGCAGACTTCAAAAACTGGATTGCCCCAGTTTGAACATTGCCTTCTCTACCACCGCCTGTACGATAAGTAACCATTTTAATCTCTGCACCACGGGGAGGAATCGCCCCATATTGGTGTTCAGACTGGTTATTTTCTAGAACTTGTACAGATGTGTCATCCAGTGATGGTTGCTGAATTCGCGATCGCACCTGTGTTTGCTGTTTAAGTTGGCTCGGTTCCCGAATCAGCGGCCCAAATTGGATTGTACCAGTGATGGAATCGATGGTGTAATGAAAGTTATGCGGCCCAGAATCAGCAAAATCTCTCACCTCAGTCCACTTTTGCGGCAAACCACCAGCAGGAGTAACTAAAATATACTCATTTTCTCGGCGTTCTAAAATTGGTGCTGTTTGTAACTGGAAACTTTGACCGGGTGTACCATCACTAATTCCCAATCGCTCATCTTGAATCAGCGTACTATGACTAGCCCTAACAGTACCGCCAATTGAACGCACTGCTAAACCAATAATTCGTGGTGGACGATTGTAACCAGTTTCATTGGCTTCTGTGCTTACAAAGCTACAGCGTAACCAGCGACCTCGGTAAGAGGTAAAATTGGCCACAGGCCAAATTTGAGGTAAATGCAGACGTACCTCTGCACCTTGAGAGGGGTTTTCACCTTCTTGGGCGATTTCGTAAAAACTGAAGCCGCGAGTTTTATCATCTGATTCTTGTAATAAAACTGATTGCCAATTTTCCCCATCCCAAGCTTCCCATCTCCGGGGTGGTTGATTGGGGTTAATCCCAGCAGGAGTAGCCGCAGCCCCTTGGAAAATAATTTCTAAAACATTAGCGTCTAAAGGATCGTCAGAATTAATTGCTAAATAAAAGCAGTTACCAGGCTGGGGTTCCTCTTCAAATATCGGTTGTTCATTACCTGTCCAGTAACCGTTAGATTGACGAGTCCAGGAAGTTGTAACTCTTTCGCGCAGAGATTGGGGAATATCTTCGGTAGTTTGGGCAGTTAAGAAATGTTGGATGCGAGGTTTGCCGATAATTAGAGGAGAATCTGTGCTGAAGGTAATTGCTTCTGTTGTCTCAGTGCGAATAGTTGAAGCTTCTAATCCTGCGGGAATCGTGTAGGCTTCAGGTAGTGCAGCGCTTAAATAAAAAGTTAATTCCGTGCGGGCTGGGGCGGGAGGCTGGAGACGAATACCTAGTAATTCTAAAAAAGCAACATAATTTTTTCGGGGTACTTGGTTGAATCTGAGCAACATCTGGTCAGTTAACCAAGCAAATAACTCAATGAGCGTAATTCCTGGGTCGCTGAGGTTGTGGTCTGTCCATTCTGGACAGTAGCGAGGAATACGCATGATACATTCTTGCACCAAATCATCAAAGGCGCGATCGTCTAAGTTGGAAGAAGGTAATTTCGGTAAAAAATCAAAGTTCATACCAATTTTAAAAAAGAATGTGACAGATGCAAGCCTGGAAACCCAGATGAAATTGAGCTTTCTTAATTTTCAATTTTTAATTTTTAATTCGTATCACGCTTCCTCCCCAGCTGACACCAAATAATAAGGATAAACAAAACTATAAATATCGGGCCCGTCTTTAAGTCGATAATTGATGATGATGTCCACTCTGCCACGCACTGGATCGGGATCGGTGATAACTTCATCGATAGTAATGCGTGGTTCCCAAACTTCTAAAGCTTCCAAGACATAAAGGCGGATTCGCAGTAAGGTATCGCTATTTAAAGGTGCAAACGCCAGTTCCGATAAGCGCGAACCAAAGGTAGGTCGATAAACCCGTTCACCTACTCCCGTGCGGAGGATAATCCAAATAGATTCTTTAACTTTTTGATCTTCACGGCTAAGTTGTATCCCACCTTGCACACTTAAATGCAGTGGATAAGCCCAACCTGTTCCCAAATAGGCTTGTTGACGACCGTAAACCATATCTGGCACTTAGACAGCTGTTACATGGATATCTTCAAAGATATCGGCACAGAAGGTTTAAGCCTATTCGCCAAAGGTCGAGGATGAAGGGGCAGGGCAGGGGGGCAGAGGGGCAGGGGGCGAAGGGAGAATGATTTGTAACTGTAATTTGGTATAAATTAAGATTCATAGACGAGTCTTTGATATTCGTGAACGAGTCTTTAATACTCGCGGACAAGTCTTTGATATTCGCGGACGAGTCTTTGATATTCGTGAACGAGTCTTTAATACTCGCGGACGAGTCTTTGATATTCGCGGACGAGTCTTTAATACTCGCGGACGAGCCTTTGATATTCGTGAATGAGTCTTTGATATTCGTGAATGAGTCTTTGATATTCGCGGACGAGTCTTTGATATTCGTGAATGAGTCTTTGATATTCGCGGACGAGTCTTTAATATTCGCGGACGAGTCTTTAATACTCGCAGACGAGTCTTTGATATTCGTGAACGAGTCTTTGATATTCGTAAGGCGCAGTATTCCCCTGCCCCCTGCCTCTTCAATCAACCGCCAATCAAAACAGTGGGATTACCTTTGATAATTTTATTCGGTGGCCCCAATGCTTCTAAAACGGTGTCGCCCATGCGAGAGGCTGGCAGATTGTTAATCAGCACTGTCTGACTACCGTCAATCACAACCCCAGGACCGTGGGGAGGGACAGGCAAGGGTGTGGCGCAATTATGAATATCAGCACCAGCAGCAGCAGCAGCGATCGCACTACCCATAGTAGCAGATGATGTTGCCTTTGTAGTTTGTTCGGCAGCTAAGGCAGCAGGTGCCCCTGGTGTACCAGCCGCCGCTAGGGTAGCAGCCTCAGCCACTTGGATAGCTGTATCAGAAGCTGTTTTAGCAGACTGCAAACCTGGTACTGCGGCGGCAAGTACGCCCCGCCACGCAGGTAAAGACCCAATCAACACATTGGGACTCCCCGGCCCTCCTGTTAAAACTGGGGGTAAGGGATGCGCCACATTGTCGGTAATTCTTGCTGCTGGTCTACCCATCACAACCTCCTATTGTGTTTTTAATTACCTGTTTTCCCGAAAATTACGAATTACGAACTTGTACTGAGCGTAGTCGAAGTATTACGAATTAATTAAGTCGAATCAATGCACCTTTAACTGTAATCGTACCGTTGGCTGAAATGTCTATATTTCCAACAGCATCTAATGACAGATTACCTTTTGACTCCACTGAAACAGATTTAGCCATATCGTCCATTTTGATTCTATGACCGCCTTTGGTTTCAATCTCTATACACCTTTGACTGTCATTAAGATATATTTTGTGACCGTATTCAGTTTCTACACGAATACCTTTTTTGCTAGTTCCTTTATCTTCTTCAACAAACTGTAGAGTATGACCTACACGGGTTTTAATGGTGCGTAATCTTACACCACTTGTAACTGAATCCCTTACCTTTTCCGGTGGTGCATCCTTGCCATTCCATACCCCGCCAATTACGTAAGGACGGTGGATATCGCCATGTTCAAAACCTACTAAAACTTCATCGTTTACCTCTGGTAAACAGTCAAAACCTCTATTTTGACCTGCTCCCACAGCTACAACTCTCGCCCAGTCACTTGTATGTTCTTCTGTGAGCGTGGGAAACTTAACTTTCACCCTACCCCATGCCTCTGGGTCTTTGTTATCAGTGACAATTCCTACTAATAAAGTCTCAGATGGCTGGAGACGTTTTTCTGGAGATAGAGTTGTGAATAAGCTACCAGAACGTAGTCCCCGCACGCTGAAATAAGTTTCATAAACGCGCTGACTGAAAAAATGGCGGGTTTCTGTAACATAATACTTACCACTATAGCGATCGCCCATACCCTCAAGACTAATAACCCGTCCCGGACGAATCTCAGGATTCCCTTCTGCTTTGGCATCTGCGTAAACAAATTCTCCTCCTAGTTCATCACACAAAGCCTGAGCCATTGTATCTGCTTGTTTTTTACTGGCAACAGGTTTATCTACAACAATCATTTTGGGAGACTTAAGATTAGAAAATGCATTACTAGTACTACTTCCTAGCTGATTACCTGTCTCGGTTATTTGCTTTTCTTTCTTGGCTGTTCCACTAATCAATTGTTTCTGGGTATAGTCCCAGGCGCGTACTTCTACAGAACTTATCTGTTCAGCACTGGTAACGCGGGTACTAAATTTATTAATATCAACTAGCCATTTGAGTGATAATGCTCCCTGAGTTTTTGGTTTGCAAAAATTAAGTTTTTCCTCTGTAATAAATAACTCAAAACCAATGCGAGCAGCCCTTTCTCGCAAAAATTCCATATTAGTTTGATTTTCTTGGAAGACATACTTATGAACTTCACCAGTTGCCTCTATATTGCCAAGTTTTATGCCTACTTCTTGAACTATTTGTTTGACTATATCGCTATCAGTTTTATTTAAAAAAGAACGATTATAACGGCCTCTGTGCAAACGATGAGAAATATCATAACCACGAACAATGATATCAGCTTCAGATTTTTCATTGAAGTTAACTTCCATCGCTGTAATTTCGCCTTCAATGAGGAATTCTCCTACCTCCTCTTGAAAGTTATTATCTAGAGTCGTACTCGAAGTAAAACCTAACTTCACTTTTTTCCCAATTTTAAATAAAGGCTCATGTCGCCAAGCTTTGTTTTCTGGCCGATCAGATGCGGGAATATAGCTATTATGGATCACTAGCGTAAACATTGCTGGTAAATGAAGGCTTTCTTCAATTGTGATTTGCAACAAATCCTTCATTAATTCAGGAGAAGCCTGTTTTCCATCTATCTGTATTTTAGGTTCGCTTAAATAAAGGCTTTTTTTTGCAGGCATAATTATTTACTTTATAACTTATGAAATGTTCGGAGCAGCTTTTAATCAGAAAGTAAATACTAATTTTTCACTTTATACCTATTTATTTAATTAATGATTGCAACACATCCTTGGCTAAAGACGCGATGAATCGCGTCTCTACAAATGGTCTATTTGTTGCATTCTTTTTTCAAATTGGTATTACTTATTTTGTCTTACTCAGTGTTTGTCCTTTTTGATCTCCCGCACGAGCATTGCCTTTAGAAGCAGATTCACGTCCTCCAGGAAGGTTATTCTTATCTACTTCTTGCAAGGCTATATCTACCAGTGCCCTGACTGGTGTACCATCACTCAAAAACATATTTAAAGTGTAAGTTAAACTCGTGATTACACAATAAAAATATTCATTTCCCCATGTAAATATATAAACAGGTGGTCGTTTATCAGTTGCTTTGCTTATAGTTTCTACACCTTTCTTAATTTTATCTATATATTTTGTCATCACCGAATCTTTTGTTTCATAAGTATCATAAAGTAATTGTTTGAGTGTGAATTTGTAAGGTTCAACGCCAGAAAAGTTGACTTTTGGAAGTAGAGTAGTTCCTCTATTACCATCCTTACTTTCCCACTTAACAGTCCGAGAGAAACTAATATCTGTAGGATTAAACATTAATTCAATATCTGGCGCTTCACCGTTATAAGCTACAAGTTTGGCTTTCTCAAGTTGCGGTTGACGTTTTTGAATAACAATAATTGCCGGACTTGCCATTTGAGTATTTCTCCAAAAATTAATTCTTGAATACAAATTTACCAAGGTAATCTACCAGAGGAACCACCATGACGTTCTCGCTCAATTTCTATCCGTTGTCGTAATCTGCTATAAACTTCACGAGCTAGAGCTTCAAGATCGGCTGTATCATCTTTATCATCTTCTTGAGAAAATAAGGATGCGCTCTCTATAGTCTCAGTTACTGGTGCTATTTCTCTAGATATGTCGGCTGGAGTAACTTCTCCACTATCAGCAAAGCCTCTAGCTAAAGGAAGGTGTTTGGCAAAAACTTGTGGTGATTCTGAAGCATGAGAAAATTCATAGTTTGGGCTATTAGATTCTTCATCATTAAAATTAAAGCTAGTGAATTCATCATCATTTCCATTTAGTAAATCTTCCACACTTGACCATTGAGAAGGTGTATTTGACCATTGGGAAGATGTATTAGTGGTGGAATTTGCTTTTCGGAAAATCAGGGGAGGTGATGAGTATTGAGGTGAAGCTTCATCTACATGAATTGTTTCATTTTGAAGAGGATTAAGCTGTGAAGAATTTAGAATAGAAAGCTTCTGTTTTCCCATATCCAACCCCAAGGAAGAAGGAATTAAGGAATTGGATACATGAGGGGAGTGAGTCTCAGTAGTTTTTAGTTGTAATGAAGTATCTGGAAAAGAATCGACTTTAGTCGGGGTTTCTGGAGAGGTTGTTTCTTCTGGTTCTTGAGCATTGGATGTCTGTAAACTTGGAAGGATAATATCGTGCGGTGTCCCACCAGCGTTAATGTGATGTAGTAAAGGTAAATTCTTCTGTGCATCCCTGGTATTAATCACAAACTCTCCAGGCGTCAGCATTGCTGGTACAGTATCCGAGGGTGCAATCTGCTGACGATTTTCAACGGGGGAATCTGTTACATGACCACCAGTAGCATAACCTTTAGGTGCTGGCAAATTTTCTGCGATCGCATCTTGCTCAAAATGAGGTGGTGTACTTACCTCATTTTGTAGAGAGGTTGGATTATTTAAGGTATCAACAAAGGTTGGTATTTCAGGATTTGTTACCGCAGAGGTAAATTCTGATTCTACTGTTGGTTCATTGTCAATAATTTTCCTGAAAATACTCGCAGTTTCACCAATCTCAGGCGATGTCGCAGTAATTATTGGTGTTTCAGCAATTTCAGGTGATGTGGCGGTAAGTGGTGCGATCGCAGTTTCAAAATTCTCAAGCGATGTAGCAGTAATTATTGGTGTTTCAGAAATCTCAGGTGATGTAGCTGTAGTTGTTGGTGTTTCAGCAATCTCAGGCGATGTGGCGGTAAGTGGTGCGATCGCAGTTTCAAAATTCTCAAGCGATGTAGGAGTAATTATTGGTGTTTCAGAAATCTCAGGTGATGTGGCGGTAAGTGGTGCGATCGCAGTTTCAGCAATTTCAGGTGATATAGCAGTAATTGTTGGTGTTTCAGCAATCTCTGATGATGTAGCAGTAATTGTTGGTGTTTCAGCAATCTCTGATGATGTGGCGGTAATTATTGGTGTTTCAGCAATTTCAGATGATGTAGCGGTAATTGTTGGTGTTTCACCAATCTCAGATGATGTAGCGGTAATTATTGGTGTTTCAGCAATCTCAGGCGATGTAGCGAGAAGTGGTGCGATCGTAGTTTCAGCAATCTCAGGTGATGTGGCGGTAATTATTGGTGTTTCAGCAATCTCAGGCGATGTAGCGAAAAGTGGTGCGATCGCAGTTTCACCTATTTCAGGCGATATGGCGCTAATTGTCGGTATTTTAGAAATCTCTGGCGATGTGGCGAAAAGTGGTGCGATCGCAGTTTCACCTATTTCAGGCGATATGGCGCTAATTGTCGGTATTTTAGAAATCTCTGGCGATGTGGCGAAAAGTGGTGCGATCGCAGTTTCACCTATCTCAGGCGATGTAGGAGTAATTATTGGTGTTTCAGAAATTTCAGGTAATGTGGCGAAAAGTGGTGCGATCGCAGTTTCACCTATTTCAGGCGATATGGCGCTAATTGTCGGTATTTCAGAAATCTCTGGCGATGTGGCGAAAAGTGGCGCGATCGCAGTTTCACCTATTTCAGGTTGTGTGGCGATAATTGTTGGTGTTTCAACAATCTCAGGTGGTACTAAAATGGGCTGACTTTCTGTAAACTCGCTATTAGTACTCTCAACATAGCTGTCACGTTGCAGTGAAGTCAGATTGGCTGAGACATCTGAGAGATTAACCACCATACCAGACTGTGACTCTGAAATTACTAACGGTTCATTCTTATCATTTCTGAATAAACTAGGTGTATCTTCAATATTGGCTGAGGTAGATGTCAACTGAACAGGTATACTTGCTAGAGGCTCACTTGAAATACTAGAATCAAATTCTTGTTGTATTGCAATAGGGCTTTTTGCAACTGAAGACTTAGAATTAGGTACAGCAATATTCGCCCCTATAGTATTTTCATCATTTGCCAAAGGATGGAGTAAAGTAGGTGCATCATCAAGATCGGGTGAGGTAAGTGCTGACGGCAAAGCTAGAGAATTATCAACTACAGCATTATCCAGCTGCAATGTAGGTATTTCCAAATTAGCCTCAACAGACAGAGGCTCATCTGATGCTAATAAGCTATCTTCATTACCATTAATAGTAGCATTGCTTTCAACAATATTCTTAGCCACAGATGATTTCACTGCTTTTTTAGATTTGGGTTTGGATTTCTTCTCAAGTGGCTTTTGAGATTTCTTTATTTTTTTTGATTTAGATTTACTTTTAGTATTTAGTCGTTGCGAGGTATCATCATTAGTTTTTTTATCAATCCGATTTGGCAGTATCACTGGAATAGTGTCTTTTACTAGTTCACTATTATTAAAATGGCTGTTGTCAGGTATAACTATTGAATCGAAAGAATCAGATTCAAGTAATGCTAAATCACTATTTATATCTTGATTATCCCAACTATCCCAACCTATTAATGGTTGTATCGATGGTTCATGTTCACCAGATAATAAAAATTTAGAGGATGTAACTAAAGGTAGTTTAGTTTGTATGGGGCTAAGAAAATTACTTTGTGAATGCAGAGAATGAGACTGTTTTCTCAATACCATTCTATCAGGAAGAGATAAAGATGATATTACGCCAAGGGGATGAATATTGTTTCCTAGTGGAGATTGAATAATTTGCATAGTTATCGTTTAAAAATAGCCACTTAGCTAGAAACGAAATATCCACTTTTTTGATTCCGTTGTACAGAGGTGCCTCCTCCTGTAGACCTTGCAACTTGTAAGCCTTCATAAGCTAAAGTCAATTCTTCAATGGCAACCGCCTTACCATCTGCTTGGAGTGCAGGTGTTTTCCAGGTTATAGGAATAGCACCAATCAAAGTCCAACTCATCATTGTTTCACCGGCTTGATTGAAAATTAGAATATTGACATTGCGTCGAGCTGTTTTCTTTTTTTCATCAAAAACTGCATTCATCCAGTTCCAAAAACCTGGATGATCGGTAACTCCACGTTTAAGTGTTATATCTGCAAATTCTGTATGACCTAAATAAATTCTTTGTTGGTCGTTAACGCCACCTTCCTGAAAAATATTTTTTTTAATTTGAATACTTAATCCTGAACATTCAGCGAAAGATGCAGCAATAGAACTGTCTATTTCTACATAGAAACGATTAGTAGTGACATAATTTAATTCATGAGTAATGTTGCCATTATTAGCGCCTGTAGCCATCACAACCACCTTTGGGAATTATAATTACCTAGCCTTTCGCGCTGCGATCGCAAATCTTCTAGCAAAAGTTTATACACGTGTTCTGTAAGCTGGTTCATCAGCCGTGAATCGTTGAGATATTTACTTGCCGTTTTAGCCGCCATGCTTGCATCAGATGCCGCCGAAACCCCAGCGTAGCCAGCAGTCCCGCCAACATCTCCATCGAAGGTGAAAAAATTTGGTTGCTGTTTTGAGTCCATAAATAAAAAAACTCTCCCTAAATCCAGGCTAAAGGTAGTGCATCAGAATCAAAAGTAGCCAAAAGTCGAACTTAGTTTTTGCCTGGATTCAGATTTTTGAGCAATTGTGTTACAAGTGCGATCGCCCGATACCATAGAATTGGGTTCTTGAAAATTTATACTTTCGATCAATTGTGTTACAAGTGCGATCGCCACGAGCCAACGCTTGGACAATTTCAGCGAGAGGCGATCGCATAGGATAGATTTTCGGACAATTTAGACTTTGGTGCATTGTGTGGTGAATGCGATCGCGATATTGTCGTTAAAAAATTCCATAGCCCGTATATTCCCGCATTTCAGGAGATTGAAATCCTAGAACAATATCATCTTTTGGAATCCCTCGCTCTACAAGTTCTTGAGCCACTCTCATTTCCGTCATATTCTGCTCAATCGAAATTTTTCCCTGTTTAATATCCAAATGTAAAACACAACCATAGACTCGCCGATGACCATCCCATCCCACATTCATAACCATGTAATGGTCTTGTTTTGTATCAAAAACAGTGTAACAATCAATCTGACCATTCGCTATTGGGATAGCAGCATAAGTCGTCAACAAAGACTGAATTATATGGCGATAAGATTCTAGGGTATCCATTGTACAATTACCTCTTGAATTGGGTCATAAATAATTTGTTTAATCTGATATCTCTCTACAGATATTTGGGCAAATTCCCGTTTGAAAAAAGCTTCATAAACACTTATAGGAACTGCCAAATAGAGAATGCGATTTGAATCGCTGATTTCTAAGGCAAGCCGATAATTTAAAAACTGTCCTAAAGCAGCATGATAATCTGTCAATGGTGAATCACTCAGGAACGTTTTAATCTCAACTGCAATTTTTTCTTCACCTCGCTCTGCCGCTAACAGTTGCTCTGCTCCTAAATCTATTTCAAACTTAGTTCCGCCAACTTCCAGTCGCAGAGGATCATCGGTTATCTTCCACTGCTGTTTTTCTAAAGCAATTCTAACCACAGCATGAAATTTATCTTTAGCTGGCATTGTTAACGTTTTCTGATTTACTTAACATTTTAGGGCGTAGGCGCAGCCCGCACCTCGACACCTTTCGGCTTCGCTCAAGGCAAGAAGCTTAGTGACCACCGCAGGTATCGCCTTTATTGTAATAGCGACTGTCTGAATAGTATTGCGTAGGCAAAGCCCGTCGTAGACATCGCCCATGTATAATTGTTGATAAAATACGATCGCCAATCTTGTAGAGTGCAAAAACGTGCGGGCGATCGCATCTCTTTTAAATAAATTGAGTAAATGGACATAAAATTGTCAAATTATCAGAATTTGCTCACCCTACACCTCTTGAAGCGCGTAGGCGTAGCCCACCGCAGGCATCGCCCGATACCATAGAATCAACTTCCCAAAAACTTAGACTTTCGATAAATTGTGTTATGAGTGCCATCGCAGTACTCTAGATATTATTAACAGTAAAATTATTGATCTAGCTACTGCTTGGGCATCTGGAGAAGAAAATGAGAGAACATGTCAGTCGGCAGAAAAAAACTACTACAGGCTTCTCAATTCCATCCCTGAAACAACCGATACCTGGCTTTGGTTTGAAGTCGTCGGCAATTTCACGCCAAGCAATTCCTGAAATACAACCACTCCATAAACCAGTTACTCACGATATCAGTCGTATACCTCTGCGTACCCAAGCAAAACTCTCAATTAGCCAGCCTGGAGACAAATACGAACAGGAAGCTGATAGCGTTGCACAGCAAGTAATGCAAAGAATGGCGCAACCTGTAAATCACCAGTCCATCCATCGAGTTGCATTGCCAGATTCAGAAGAATTGCAGATGAAACCTCTAGCGAATTCCATCACTCCTTTGGTGCAACGTCAAGAAGTGCCAGAGGATGAAGAAGAATTGCAGATGAAATCCCTCGACAATAGCACATTGCAACGTCAAGAAGTGCCAGAGGATGAAGAAGAATTGCAGATGAAATCCCTCGACAATAGCACACTGCAACGTCAAGAAGTGCCAGAGGATGAGGAAGAATTGCAAATGAAATCCCTGAAATCCCTCGACAATAGCACACTGCAACGTCAAGAAGTGCCAGAGGATGAGGAAGAATTGCAAATGAAATCCCTCGACAATAGCACACTGCAACGTCAAGAAGTGCCAGAGGATGAGGAAGAATTGCAAATGAAATCCCTCGACAATAGCACACTGCAA
>NZ_JBALDN010000117.1:0-46310 GCF_036917375.1 Nostoc sp. | reverse complement strand
TAAAAAGCCAAAACATAGAGGTACTGGACAACGAGTTGAAGCTCCTAAATTTCATATCACTAATCAGTCTTTCAGCCTTAACTGAACCGTATTGTGCTATAAAGGGAATGTCTCCGTCATGTGGTTTGGTATCACTATGTATTGCCTTAGCCAGGTTAGCTTCAATCAGGGTGGACTGATGAACACTTTTTTGGGCGGATACATAAAGTCGGAAAAGCTCCGAAGTATGCATATTAAAAACCTTTAGTTAGTCGAAATCAGGTTCAGTATAAAGTTAAGGAGGCAGGGGGCAGAAGGCAGGAAGCAGGAGGTAAAAACATATTTTCTTTGTACTGCCGCAAGCTCGAACTTTTCTCTGTTTTTCTTCGGTAAATATTCATCTTTTTAATAAGATGTGGAATTGAAAGTACTTGATAGGTCTGAGTAATCTGAATTAAGAGATTGGCTGTCTGTTGGTCTAGATTCCAATAAGCAACTGTTGAGGGAATAGTAAACAGAATGGATTTTTTTAAGAATAACTTTAAGAGCGGGAATCATCATAGAATGGGTTGCTATTGCTAAAATTTAATCTCCGGCAAAAATACTAGGATTATCTATTGCCAAAATGACTTGAGTTTCTCTTAAAACCCCTAGGAAAGCGCATTTATCCGGTAACTTAATATCACTGAAATGAATGCCACAGTAAACGCTATTATCTTCGATAAAAACACCAAATGGGCTTAGTTCTAAAGCTTTTTTGTTTCTCAAGACAAAATGTTTTTTAACTCTAATAGTATTGTGCAATAATTTGCATAAAAAACATGCTGTTCTTCGGATATATTTTGAAGATATATAGAATGTATTAACTAAACAATATATGTATTTATTAATTAGATAAATAAGTATATATTTAGAGGTATAGACTTTATTTATCCCTACTAAAAACAAGATTCTCGATTTATTTAATAAATCGAGAATCTAAGCCTTTAAATTCTAAGTAATCATTAAAGATTACTATAGATAACTATTCCGAATACGAGGCATATTTACTATTCCTCAAGCCCTTATCCCTTAATTTTATCCAGAGCTAAATTCAGCTTTAACACATTAACTCCAGGCTCGCCAAAGATGCCGAGAAAGCGTCCATCGGTGTTTTGAGAAATTAAAGTTTCGAGTTGGTTCGATTGAACTCCCCGCGCCTTGGCTACTCGTGCAACTTGTGCGATCGCAGCTTCAGGAGTAATGTGAGGGTCAAGGCTGGAACCAGAGGTGTAGACTAAATCGCCAGTCGGCTGCACACCTGCTTTTTTCAAACGATTGAAGTCACCCTCTACCTTTTTGCTGGGGTCTGGGTCATCTTTACCCTTAATGCGTTCCATTAATGCGGGATTACTGGGAGCCAAGTTACTAGCGCCAGAAACCCCAGTTTGCAAAACTCCCGCATCATCTTTTTTGGGATCGGCTGTGCTGTAGCTGGTGGTACTGGGACGGCTGTTAAAATAGCGATCGCTACTAAAAGGTTGACCAATCAAAGCAGAACCCACAACTTGACCTGTGCTATTTTTCAGTAAACTGCCGTTTGCTTGAAAGGGAAACACAATCTGCCCAATGGCAATCATCGCAAAAGGATAAATAATCGCTCCAATAACCCAGAGTACTAAGGTAGAACGAACGGCTCTACCGGCTTCGCGTGCAAAACTCATTAGAATTTCTCCGGTACAAACATTACAAAAAATAAATAGATGGAAAGTCCTAGTGTTACCAGTCCTAACAGTCCCAATCCCCAAGATTGACTGCGGGAAAGTTGTTCGCCAGTAGCGGCATAGACCATAGGTGCAACCACTAGGTTGAAGCACATCGCCAAAAACAAATACAGTGGCAGCTTTTGTCTACGCCATTGACACCAGATTTCAGTTATTTCTTCTAATACTTGGGATGCAAGAATAGTGCGGCGGATCTGAATAGGTTTCATAGTAAATTAAGACAAAGGTAAGATAATATCTATCAGTTTGATGGCAATGAAGGGAGCAACGATACCGCCAAGACCAAAGATGAAGATGTTGCGACGTAGCAGTTGATCTGCTGTTAAAGGTAAGAACTTCACCCCTCTAAGTGCTAGCGGAATTAGTGCCGGAATAATTAAGGCATTGTAAATCAGCGCCGAGACGATCGCAGATTGGGCACTCTTTAATCCCATAATATTAAGTGCGCCGATTCCAGCAGCGGCAAAGATTGTGGGAATGATCGCAAAATACTTAGCAATATCGTTAGCGATGGAGAATGTTGTCAACGCCCCACGAGTAATCAGCAACTGTTTACCGATGGTTACTAAGTCAATTAGCTTCGTGGGATCTGAGTCTAAGTCCACCATGTTAGCAGCTTCTTTGGCAGCTTGCGTCCCAGAATTCATCGCCACACCCACGTTTGCTTGAGCCAAAGCAGGTGCATCGTTCGTACCATCCCCGGTCATTGCCACCAATTTACCTTGAGATTGTTCCGAGCGAATCACCTCAATTTTGTCTTCTGGAGTTGCTTCGGCAATGAAATCATCCACCCCAGCCTCCTCGGCAATTACCGAAGCGGTAATCCGATTGTCACCCGTGAGCATGATCGTGCGAACACCCATGCGGCGGAGTTGGTCAAATCGTTCCCGCAAACCGGGTTTGACAATATCTTTGAGATAGATAACACCATAAATTTTGTCATCTTGGCAAACAGCTAAGGGTGTACCGCCCAACCGGGAAACTCGCTCATAAGCTGCATCTATATCATCAGGAACGTTACCACCACGGGAACGGACAAATCCCTTAATCGCATCTACCGCACCTTTGCGGATTTGTTTGCCATCGGGTAAATTCGTGCCACTCATCCGGGTTTTGGCGGAAAATTCTACACCTTCGGCTTTATCAATGTTAAAGTCTACCCCAGCCTGGGACTTTTCTGCTAAAGTCACAATCGATTTGCCTTCTGGCGTTTCGTCAAACAAGCTAGCAGCTAAAGAGACTCGCGCCACGTCTATTATTGAGTGATTATCCAAGGGAATAAACTCGTCAGCCATCCGGTTCCCCAAGGTGATCGTGCCTGTCTTATCCAGCACCAAGGTGTTGATGTCACCGCAAGCTTCTACCGCTCGACCAGAGGTCGCAATGACGTTAAATTTAGCAACTCTATCCATCCCTGCGATACCGATCGCACTGAGCAAACCACCGATAGTTGTGGGAATTAAAGCTACCAGTAGCGAGATGAGAATAGCAACGCTAGCACCCGCCCGCAAACTGTTTCCCGCCTCAACACCAAAGGCTGTGCTGATAAAGCTGGCGATGTAGCCGACGAATGGGGGCATTGTCGCTACCACAATCAGGAACACCTGCGTTAACACTGCCAACAATACCGTCAAAGCAATCTCATTGGGAGTTTTGCTGCGTTCTGCTCCTTCTACCAGGGCAATCATGCGATCGATAAAGCCTTGACCAGGATCGGCACTAATGCGAATTGTCAACTCATCTGAGAGTAGGCGTGTACCTCCCGTTACCGAACTGGCAATATCTGTACCTGGTTGCTTTAATACCGGGGCAGATTCCCCAGTGATTGCCGACTCATCCACTGAGCCAATACCTTTAATAACATCCCCATCGGCGGGAATCATATTATTGGCACTGACTTTTACCAAATCGCCCCGTCGCAGTTCTGTAGAATTGACTTTTACTATCGAACCATCAGGGAGGATTTTGTTGGCAACAGTATCCGATCGCGTCGATCGCAGTGAATCAGCTTGTGCTTTCCCGCGTCCTTCAGCCACAGCTTCGGCAAAGTTGGCAAAAACGAGGGTGAAAAAGAGAATAAAGGTAATCAACCCGTTTAAGACGCGTTGTTGGTTAACATCTGCCTGGATTGTGCCAAACAAATTTGGGTTTAGGGTAACAAGCAAGGTGACAATTGTCCCTACCCAAACAACAAACATAACTGGGTTTCTAACAGTAATTCGCGGATCGAGCTTGATAAATGACTCGTGGATTGCTCTTTGGTAAAGTCCCCGCATATTTGTTTTAGGGGTGTGCTTGCGTGAGTCACGAGTTCCAGATGGAATACGGGGGGAGGGAGAATCAGTAGTAATTGGCATACATTAAATTTTGAGCATGAGTCTTTGAAGACGATGAATGGTGTTCCAAAGACGATGAATGGTGTTCCGAGAACGATGAATGGAGTTCCGAAGTCGATGAATAGTGTTCCGAGGACGATGAATGGTGTTCCGAGGTCGATGAATGGTGTTCCGAGGACGATGAACAGAGTTCCGAGGACGATGAACGGAGTTCCGAAGACGATGAATGGAGTTCCGAAGTCGATAAATGGTGTTCCGAGGACGATGAACGGAGTTCCAAAGTCGATGAATGGTGTTCCGAGGATGATGAATGGTGTTCCGAAGTCGATGAATGGTGTTCTAACTCTCCTCTGCTCCTTTGCTCCCCTGCTCCTCTGCTCCTCTGCTCCCCTGCTCCCCTGGTTACTGAGCGCAGTCGAAGTATGCACCTCCACTCCCCAATCCCTAACCAATACCTTTGGCAATAAAGAAAGCTTCACCAATCGGACCCAATGCCAGCACAGGGAAGAATGTAAGTGCGCCCAGGATTAAAATCACGCCTGCGGTAACGCCTGTAAATAGTCCGGTATCGGTTCGCAATGTACCAGTCGTGTATGGAACAGCTTGCTTACGAGACATACTATCTGCCAAAAACAGCAAACCGATGATGGGAATATAACGTCCAGCAATTAAACTGAAGCAGGTACTCAGGTTCCACCACAAAGCAGTTGCAGTGGTTTTTGCGCCTGTAGCAATCGCCAAAGGTGAAGGTTGTGAATCTCCCAAACCTTCAAAGCCAGAACCGTTGTTAGCAGCAGCCGAGGCGTATTCATAGATAACTTGAGCAAAGCCGTGAAAGCCGGGATTGCTAATTCCTGATAATTGATCGGGAAACGCCAAGGCGATACCTGCGGGAATCATAATTGCGATCGGGTGAACCAGCAGAATCAGAAAACTTGCAAGTACAACCTCGCGCTTCTCAATCTTGCGTCCCAAAAATTCGGGTGTACGTCCCACCATCAACCCTGTGGCGAACACAGCTAGAATCAGGTAAGCAAACAAATAAGCGGTTCCCGTACCCTGTCCACCCCAAATAATTTGCAGGAACATATTGGAAAGGGTAATAAAACCACCGTTGGGCATGAAGGAGTCGTGTAAACTGTTGACTGCGCCGCACATCGTGCCAGTTGTACTTACGGCAAACAGCACAGATTGCGCCCAACCAAACCGGACTTCTTTACCCTCTAAATTCGGTTGCTGACTACCCAGTAGTCCATTCACAGCCGGATTGCCGTTGTATTCACCAATGGCAGTGACGATGATAAATACTAAATAGAGAACGCCTACCATGCCGTAGACTAACCAAGCTTGCTTAGTGTTATTCGCAAACAACCCGTAAGTGTAGATTAGGGAAGTTGGAATCGAAAGCATAGCGACAATCTGAATCAAGTTAGAAAATCCGTTGGGATTTTCAAAGGGGTGTGCCGAGTTGATGCCGAAAAAGCCGCCGCCGTTTTCTCCTAATTGTTTGATAATTTCAAAATGAGCAACAGGGCCACGAGCGATCGCCTGACTAATATTCGCATCTTCCAAGGTAGGGAATACAACCGCACCCCCCAGCGTTTCGGGAACGCCAGCTGCCATCAAGACAATACCGCCAAGAATACAAATAGGCAGTAAAATTCGGGTAATCGAGCGAATTAAATCTACATAAAAGTTGCCCAACGAGCTACCAGTCAATCCCCGAATAAAGGCAATCCCTACTGCTAAACCAGTAGCAGCAGAGGTGAACATGTGATAACCAAGTCCCCACATTTGGCTACCATAGCTCATGTAGGTTTCACCAGAATAGTGCTGCTGGTTGGTGTTAGTAATAAAAGAAATAGTCGTATGCAGCACTGTATCCCAAGTTGGGGCATTTATCTTGGTTGGATTTAATGGCAACCATCCTTGATTAATGATGATGAAGAAAACGAGTAACCCCATTGCGACGTTACTGTATAAGATTGCCCGCCCATACTGCCAGCCAGTCATATTTTCTTTGGTTTTAACGCCAACCAAAGCATAAAGCACTCGCTCAACCGGATTCAAAATCGGATCGAGAAAAGTACTTTGATCTAGGTATACCCGCGCCATATAGCGCCCAAATACAGGAGTAATCGCTACTACAATTAGTAGCGTTAATATAATTTGAATCCATCCTTCTAGCATGAGTTAATCAAACTCCAATCTAAGTAAATTTGAGATAAATATCAGATATTTTCTTGTTATGAATTGAAAATATTTATGGAGAATCTTGGCATACTTATTAACTAACCAACCTATAGTTATGGGCTTTCTAAATCAATCATGGAGCTTTTTTGGAAAGAACACAAGGTATAAATTGATATTTAAACTAGGCTATATAAGAAATATATGTTTCTATGTATAAGAGTGTTTATCTCGATATATATCTGCAAATATAGAAGGACGGCTAAATACTAAACAAATAGCTATTTGATACTAAAACTAGCTGAGTCTTTGAGGATTACAGTAATTTTCAGCTTTCTTGACTACGTAGGGAATCAATACGGTTCGGATAAGCATTTTGAACTCAGAATAGGGTTTGGGGAAAAGGGAATGGGTTTGCGGTTAAAGGTTTTTTATTCCCCTTTAACCGAACCGTATTGCATAGGGAATGAGTAAGAAACTTACAACAGTGGTTATCAACCAATACGGTTCAGTTAGCGCCAAAAATATTAACCTGTGTAGGTTGGGTTGAGGAACGGAACCCAAAATTTCCTGGGCTTTGTTGGGTTGCGCTTTGCTTAACCCAACCTACAATTTTTATTAACTGAACTGTATTGGTTTATCAACTGCAACGATACAAACAAAACCACGATTTACGCGCAATTCACTAAAAAGCTTAATTTATCAAATCGCTTTCTCTACGAGATGCTATGCGTTGCTTCTTTAAATATTTTACAAAACACCAAATTAACCTAAATATGGATATTTGGTAACATTACATTTCAATAATTGCATCCAATATTTTGTAGCGTTTTTTTAAGTGATTTCTATGTCGCGCAAATTATGACCTTTGCCTATTGCTTTCGATTATCTAACTTAAAATTAAACACTAAAATCTAGCCTTTTGAGCATCTGAACTCAACTCGCTCCAAAATTAGAAAAATCAGATTACCTAGTGCTACTCTGATGTATTAGATTTAGCCAATCTTTTTACCCACCAAACTCATTAACTGCTTATCCAGTTCGATGAGGTAATCTCTACCGTAAGCTCCATTCTCTAACCCTGTGACAAGATGATTGGGAATGTCTTGAGTAATTTCCTCGCTACAAGAACCAGCGGCCAGTGCGATCGCGGCTACTGTATCTACATCCCCAGTAAAAGCGATACAATCTTGTAAAAGTTCGCTCATGCTGTCATTTCGCATCACCGCAGTAATCGCCGCTCTGACACTCATCCAGCCTTTGGACTTGACTTTACCTTCCCACGGTTTATTCCACTCTCCAGATACATAACTTTCCAGAAACCGTCCTAATTTGCGTTTTGCTCCCAGTCGATAGATAAAATAATGCGACATTAAGGCAGCCGCAACGGCAGCATTGATCCCATCGGTTGTATTGTGAGTAATTGCCGCTTGAATTGTTGCCGCCTCAATGACTTTTTCTGGTGTGGGATAGATGCCAATGGGTGCTGCACGCATTGCTCCCCCACTTTTGTCACTATCAGGGTTAATTTTGGTTAAAAACTCTTCCCCATCTTGAATTTCTAGTAGAAAATGGTAGAAGTTTCGAGCATAACCTTCTCTGCGATCGCGTTTAAAAGCTCTAACAAAACTATCGGCTAAAACTTCTGGCGTCCACGGTGCTTGAGCGACGATCGCTTCCGCAATGGCAATACTCATCTGGGTGTCGTCGGTGTAGCTGCCAGGATTGAGTCGAAACCGCAGATGTTCGACGTATCGACTCAAATCGTTGTTAGCGATCGCTTCGTCTGCATATTCAAAACCTGCACCGTAGGCATCTGCGATCGCTAACTCTAGCAGCATAAGGGTATTAAACTAAAAACGGACGCGCCAGAAAAAAGCTAGAAACTGATTTAGCATCTACCGGCTCTCCCTCCAGAATAGCTTTTTCTAATTCTTCAGGAGTCATAAACACAGTTTCGATATCCTCGTCTCCATCTTGTGGTGGTGGTGTCTCCAGCTTTTCTAAATCTCGCGCCAGAAAAGCATAGATAATTTCATCAGAATAGCCAGGAGCTAGGAAAAATTCGCCTAATTTGTCCCATTTTTGGGCACTATAGCCAGTTTCTTCGGCAATTTCACGTTGTATTGTTTCTAAGGGCTGCTCAGTTCCTTCCAATGTTCCCGCCGGAAATTCTAATATCCTTCCCTGAATTGCAAAACGATACTGGCGCACCAGTATAAGTTTACCTTCCGCTGTCACTGGCACAGCTAGAGCACCGCCAGGGTGACGAATACATTCCCATTCTCCTTCCGATTTATTCGGCAAACGCAAGCGATTAACTTCAAAATCAAACTTGCGTCCTTTATGAAACAGGCGTTGTCTTAGCAGTTGTGGTAATTCTCTACCTAATGGCATAGTAAAATCTGATTATCTGTGAATACAGAGCCAAAATCAGTGTTCTTCTGCTTTTAAGGATGGTAATTTTAATTGTCCATCCATAAATGTACATCAGAACAGTCTACCTCCTTCAGCAGCTCTTTAATGACACAACCGGAAACTGGTTCTATCCAATCCGGGGCAATTTCAGCCAGTGGGACTAACACAAAGGCGCGATCCCGCATTCGCGGATGAGGAATCTGGAGATTTGGTGTATCCAAAGTAATGTCATCATATAATAACAAATCCAAATCTAGGGTTCGTGGTCCCCAGCGTTCCTGACGCACGCGCCCAAATTGTTGTTCAATTCCTAACAAAATTTCTAATAACTGCTGGGGGAGTATTTCTACCTGCAAGGTGACGCAGCCGTTGAGGTAATCTGGCTGTGGTGGCCCGACAGCTTTGGTTTGATACCAATGGGATCTGGCTTCTAAAACAATACCTGGCGTGTGGGCTAAAGTCTCTATAGCTGCTTCTAAAATGGTTTGGGAATCGCCAATATTACTACCAAGAGCAACGGCGCTTCGTCTTAGCTCTGCTTCGTCGTAGCCCGATGTAGACATTATACTTTCCTGAAATCAGCCGTTTTCGGGCTGTCTTTGCGGATACTTGTCAATAGCTTTTATATTCGCAGTAGTTATCAAAATTACCGCATTTTTTACAAAACTAAATTAACCAAATTTAAAAAACATTATTTTATAGTGAATTCAGTTAATTATTTATAGGATATTATACTAACACAATGGTAGTGCTATAACCCCAAAGTTGATTGATGGTGGTTATATAATTGCTTACTACTTTGAGCGAGGAACTGACGTGGGGAAGTTTACCTCCTGGTTCAAGCGAAGACCAACTAATTTGAGTGACTCTGGACGAGGAGGAACGAATGAGAGCTTACCACCAGCACATCTGGCGCAGACGAGGCAGTTACTGAGCAAAATGAAAATTTTACCATCTAAGATAAGGGTCAATCGGGCAACTGGCGCTAAACCACTCTATCGCCGCTTCTGGTTTTGGGCAGGTTTAGGTATTAGTGGTGGGATAGCTGCCTCGATCTACGGCATCAGTTTAATAGATCGGACTTTGCCAGATCAGTCTGAGCTGAATGCTGTGTTTCGAGAGCAAACACTGACCATTAAAGCTGCTGATGGCACTATATTACAACAACAAGGTGAAGCGACCAGAGAACAGCTAAAGCTAGAACAAATACCAGATAATTTAAAAAAAGCTTTCATCGCCTCAGAAGATAGAAGATTTAGGCAACACAATGGATTCGATCCACAAGGGATTGTCAGAGCGGGTTTGAATAATTTGCGATCGCAAGGTGTGGTAGAAGGTGGTAGCACCATCACCCAACAGCTAACGCGGATTCTGTTTTTGAAACAAGAGCAGACAATCTGGCGCAAACTCAAGGAAGTCCGCCTAGCTCAAAAAATGGAGCAAGAATTAACCAAAGATCAGATTCTAGAGCGTTACCTGAATCTGGTTTATTTGGGAGGTGGAGCTTACGGTGTGGCAGATGCAGCCTGGGTATACTTTAGTAAAACGCCAGACCAACTTTCTCTTGCAGAAATGGCAACTATTGCTGGATTAGCTCCTGCTCCTAGCTTGTACGCCCCAGACAAGAATCCCGAAGCTGCAAAACGGCGGCGGGACTTAGTATTACAACGGATGCAAGAAGATGGAGTTATTACACCAGAGCAAAGGCAAGCAGCCGTTCAGGAGCCATTAACCCTCAAAAGCAGTTTACCCAAGCGAGTCCAAGTAGAATCACCCTACTTTACCAGCTACATCCAAAAAGAATTGCCCAAGTATGTTTCTCCTAACGTGCTAAAAAATGGAGGTCTAGTAGTAGAAACCACGCTGAATCCAAGTTGGCAGAAGGTGGCAGAAGAGGCAGTTGCGAAAACATTGCGAAATCAAGGACGCTGGGAAAACTTTAAGCAAGCGGCAATGGTGGCCATAGACCCCCGAAATGGTGAAATTAAGGCAATGGTGGGGGGAAGAGACTTTGGTAAAAACCAGTTTAATCGAGTTACCCAAGCACAACGGCAGCCAGGATCGACATTTAAAGGGTTTGTATATGCCACTGCGATCGCTACCGGCAAAAGCCCCTACGATAGCTACGAGGATGCGCCCTTTGTCGTAGACGGCTATGAACCGAAAAACTATAGTGAAAACTTCCACGGTTCAATGAACATCCGAGATGCCCTGACCCGCTCTGTTAATATTGTTGCGGTTAAGGTGTTGATTGACGTGGGATTTACACCAACGATTAAACTTGCCCATGATATGGGGATAAAATCTGAACTTAAACCCACCTACTCCTTGGCTCTTGGTTCAAATGAAGTCAATCTGCTAGAGTTAACCAGCGCTTATGGTAGTTTTGCAACTCAGGGATTGCACGCAGAACCTCATGGTATTACCCGTATCCTCAACCGCCAAGGCAAAGTCATCTGGTCAGCTAATTTCAAGTCAAAACGCGCCCTTGACGCTGACAGTGCCGCCATCATGACTTGGATGCTACGCAACGTCGTCGAAGCGGGAACTGGTGGTGCTGCCCAATTAGATAATAGACCAGTTGCAGGCAAAACAGGCACCTCCGACGAAGCCCGCGATTTATGGTTTATTGGCTACATTCCTCAGATGGTGACAGGAGTATGGCTAGGTAACGATGACAACCACCCTACTTATGGCAGTAGTAGTAGTGCCGCTTACACTTGGCACGAATTTATGGAAAAAGCGGTAGAGGGGATGCCTGTAGAAAAGTTTCCCAAACGACCCAAGTTAGAAGGTCGCAAAGGCACTATTAAAGCCCAGTCTATCAAGCCCAAACAAGTGCTGAATCGTTCTATTGCCTCTGATGATGATGACTCAGAAGGGGAAAGAGCAAGAAATTCTGATTCTGAAGAGAGTGGTTCATCTCGCAGACGTAGAAGAAAAAGAAGCTATTCTCAAGAAGAACAGCAATCGAGCGATTATACTCCAAGACGGAGAAGACGCGATCGCACCGAATCAAGTTCTAGTAACTCCTCCTCAGAATCATCTACTCCACGGCGACGCTCTAGAAGAGTAGAATCTGATTCACCCCCGCCTCGAAGAAGTCGGCGAGAGTCGTCTCCTGCAAATAGTTCTGGTTCTTCAGGTTCTTCATCGTCACAACCATCTTGGCGGGATAGACTTAGACCTTCTCAACAGCAATAAGAAGTGGGCATTGTTAATACTATGCACGACTAGTGCTTGAGTTACGTATCCCACTTACTTCTATGCTTTAGTTATCTATCACTATGTAACAAAAAATACTTTTTAAAGTAGGGGCAGGGAGACAAGCTGACAAAAGGTGAGAACTTACAACAAGTCTTTCCCCTTGTCCCCAATTCTCCTTGTCCCCAAGTCCTCTTTAGTCAACCAGACTCAATCTCAGAAGTCAAAAGATAAAAACGCCCAGTTAAAAGCACTGCACCCATAAGTAGCCCTAGTACTAAACCCAACCATAAACCTATAGCACCCCAGTCGAAAGTGAATGCCATCAAATAGCCCCCACCTAGACCTACTATCCAGTAAGCGAACATAGTAATTAACACTGGCACTTTAGTGTCTTTCAAGCCGATTAAAGCACCAGCAGCAATAGTCTGAACAGAATAAAATATTTGGACTATTGCCCCCGCAGCCAGGAAAGAAGTTGCCGTTTTAACTATCTCGATATTATCTAGATTACTGGTGTCCAAATACATTGCCACAATATAGTTGGGAAACAGCCAAAAAATTAGTGCCACAATACTTACAAAAGGAGTAACAAGCGCAATGCAGACTAATCCTGCTGTGCTTGCACCCTTGAGATCGTTTTGTCCCCTCAACTGTCCTACTCTCATCGTGACGGCATAGGAAATACCTATAGACACTGTTTCGACAAAACTTTCTGTCTCGACGGTAATTTCATGTGCTGCTAACGTCTCTGTTCCAAACCACCCCATCATTAAAGCAGTGGCAGTAAATACTCCAATTTCTGCTCCATACTGCAATCCCAAAAACCACCCAGTTTGGAAGATATCTATAAACATATCTTTATCAAACTGATGCAAAGCACAATCAAGCTGATAGTCTTTAAAGTAGTTATCAAAGCAAATCCAACTGGCGGCAGCGATAAAATTTAGCCAAAAAATGAGTGTGCTTCCCCAACCGATACCGGCTAAACCAAGGGCTGGTAAACCAAATTTACCGAACATTAGCACGTAATTAGCAACCGCATTTAATAATAGTCCAGCTACCGTAATTACTGTTAAAAATTGGGGCCGATTGAGGGCAGAGCTAACTTCTTTTAAGATACAAAAACCGAGTGCGGCCGGAAAACCCCAAACAATAGACCGCAAATATGTTTGAGCTAATAATACATTGCTTTCTTCTTGACCAGTTAGCAGCAGGATATAGTCAAAGTGCCAAATGATAAACATTACAGGTAAGCACATCGTCACGGCTAACCAAATTCCTTGACCAGTAGCACGATTAACTTGGTCTATCTTTCCTGCACCAAAAGCATTGGCGACACTGACACCCGCAGATGAAAGAACAGAACGACAAACGGAAGCTAAGGTAGAAAAGGTAACAGCACCTAAAGCACCCGCAGCTAAAGCTTGGCTGTTAAGTAACCCCATCATCACCCCATCCAATAAAGGAATGCCCGCTTCTAATATTTGAGTAATTACCAAAGGTACTGCTAATTGCAAGCAAGCTTGGACTTCTAATATCAGTTCTGACTTAAATTCTTTTGAGGTTAACTCCATTGGGGCGCTAAAAAAGCAATACTGAATACATTAAGATATATTAACGCCACAGGTGTAATCAACTCAAGCTATTAGCGATCGCTTCACCCTCTCAACAGAAAGCGCTACAAATATTTGAGCATAGGCGTAGCCCGCCACAGGTATCGCTCTTTGAAGAAAAAGTTTTTGGTTTACTGTTCATCCACGTCCACGCTAATTCTTCCATTTGGCAAAATGGTATTGCAGAGAATGGCATCACGAACGTTCCCGATAATGGCATTTCTGAGATTGGCATTACTGAGGTCGGCATTCTCAAAGTTAGTACCGTCCAAATCAGCACCACTGAGGTCAGCCCCTATCAAAATAGCGTATTCCAAGTTGGCATTCAGCAAAATAGCACCACTGAGGTTAGCACCCATCAAGTTGACACGAGCCAAATCTACATCAGTCAGGTCGGCATTTCTCAGGTCAGATCCACTAAGGTTGATATCTCTCAGGTCGGATCTGATCAAGCAAGCACCTCTCAAGTCAACATCGGCAAAGTTAGTCTCTCCAGCATTCAACCGACTGAAAAATTCTTCAAGATCCATACCCAGTAAACCACAAACGTTCCAAACCGCAAGTAATAATGGGGGTTTCAGCCCTTGTGAATCATGAAGCAAACACTGTCAATATGTAAGTATAGAGTTGTGAACTTTGAATTAAAAAATTGCTTTAACTCCATACTCACAACTCATAACTTTCTAAGATTATCGCGCTGGTAGTTGTGGGTGTGTGGTCGAGTACTTTGTCACTACGCCAGAAATTTCCGGGTTGTAAAGCCTTAGATAATTCCAGTAGTTGCCAAATACTTGCCGCACATAGTTTTTAGTTTCATCAAAGGGAATTTGTTCAACAAACTCATCTGGATCTTTTGTCGTTAGAGTTTGCAACCATTTGGAGACATTGCCGGGGCCAGCATTGTAACTAGCGATCGCCAGCAAAGAGTTATTGTTATATTGATCGTGGGTATGACCCAAATACCATGTACCCAGCATGATATTATCGTTGGGATTTTCTAAGTTGATTGTTTTGAAATCCACCTTAATTTGTGGTGCGATCCATTTAGCTGTACTCGGCAACAGTTGCATCAAACCAGTGGCTTCAGCGACAGATTTGATTTTTGGTTCAAATCGTGACTCTTGACGCATCAAAGCAGTTACTAGGAGAGGATTAAGTTTACGCTCAATAGACCACTTTTCAATCTCTCGCTGATAGGGAAATGGATAACGCGCTTGCCAGTAGGTGATTTGTTTACTCAAAGTCTGATATTGGGCAAGTTCGGCTGGTATTTCTCGGTCTTCTAATTTAGAAATTTCATCAATTCCGATGAGATTTTCTCCTTTAGCCTGCCGCATCAACCCTTCAGTAAATTGCTCTGCTACTGTTGGCTGAATTTTGTTCTGAAATTCTGTTTGCCATTGCAACCAGGCATCGCGGTCTTGACCTAGCAGATACAATTCTTTGAAAGTTTCAGAACCAGCAGGCGGTAATGGACGCTGGGGTGCGATTACTTCCGGGTTCATGACGCGCACGTTGTCAAAGTTGCCGACATTTAGCCCCAACATTGTCGCAGCTCGCCATGCATAGTAAGAGTAGGGAAACTGGCTAACCACATATTCATAAGCAGTTTTAGATTCTTGCTGTTTCCCCAGTGCAGCTGCCCATTTACCTACCCAAAAGCCTGCTCTTGGAGCCAAAATGCTATTGGGGTTATTAGTGACAATTGGTTCTGCCCATTGCCAAGCACCGACGTAATCTTTGGCATTGGCTTTATCTTGGGCGATTTTCCAACGGTATTCTGCTGCTTCGTCAGAGTTACCGTATTTACTTATGAGTAATTGCCACGCTGCGCTAGCTGATTTTTGATCCTTGAGAGTTTGGATTTTGGCTTTTTGCGCTAGTGCAGTACCAGCTTGTTTGGGGAATTTATTAATTACCTGGTCAAGATAGGGTAAGCCGTCTTGAGGTGTTTTTGCGGTTTCTGTTAATCTCAGTAGTGCCGTCCCAGTTTCCTCACTATTGGGAAATTGCTGCACTAATTGTTTATAGGTGGCGATCGCTTTTTCTTTATCTTTACCTCCCACCTGTAACCCGCGTGCAGTACGGTAGAGGTTGCGCGATGTTTTGGGTGCTTTGGCGTAAGCATTCGCCGCTTTCGGAAATTGACTATTTTCCCAATAGCTAGTACCAATGAGTTCCCAATCTTCGGGTTTGAGGTTTGGCTGTTTTACTAGCTGATCCAAAACGCCCACTATGCCTGGTTGATCGTAGGCATACTTAGCCAAAATCAATTGCAATTGTGGCTGATTGGGATTTTCTTGCAAGCGTTTGCGGATAATTTCCCAAGTTAGAGGATTGGAAGGAAATTGCGCGATCGCAGTTTCTTGTTGCTTTGGTTGAGCAATCAGATATAAGGCTTTCACGCTGGCCGCTTCTTTGGGATACTGTTTCAGCACCCTTTGCCTAAGATCCGAGGCTTTGCCGTCCTCGCCCAGCATATCCTCTGCTTGAGCTTGTTTCAGCAAAATGTAAGGCGCGAGGATGGGATAGTCTTTCTCTAGTCCTTGGAGTAAAACCAGAGCTTTTTGCCCTTGGGTTCTTTCAATATAATCACTTGCCAAAAGATAACGAGCGCGATTCCGATCTGGCGATCGCGACTGCCCAGCAATCTCTGCTAGTTTTGCCGCCCGTTCTGGCAGAGATTGTGATATCAGTGGAAAGACGGCTGATTGAGCAATGCTACGCTCTGATGTTTGCTCTGTTTGATTTTGACTCAGTTTGAGCCATTTCCCTAGAGACTTGCCAATCTGAGGTGCGGATACCATTGCCCCAGCTAAAAAGGCAAACAGTGCCGCACCCACAATTATCGAAATTTGCTTTTTCTGTAGTTTCTTCAGCATGAATACCCGCTGAAAAGTTTCGGTGAATTTCTTGAAACTCTAACACTCCTAACCATCAGTGTTACCAATTTTTAATTTTAGATTTTTTATTTTATGTAGAAAAATACTCATTTTCAATCCTTCAGTTGGTAGTATTGAGTAATTAGCACATCTTAAATTCTATTACATCTATCTTGGGTATCTTTTAAAAGATGGTAAGAGGTATCCTTCTGTTGGGGATTCGACTCCCACTGATTTGATACCACTGAACTCTCGTACCCTGCGGGAAACGCACAAAAAAACTTTCTCAATTTTGGAGCTTGTGAGCAGGAATGGCTAAATTATGTTCGTTCTCCAACAGATATAGATAGAGCCAAGCAAATCACCAGATTAATAAATAGCAACCACAACAATTAATTGAGGAATCTAACATGAAAACCAATAAATTACAAACAGGTCTAGTTCGCAATTACCTAACAGCAACAACGGTTAGTGCGCTCTTGTCACTTACTACATACATAGGTGCAGCTACTGCCCAATCCGCAGATCCTAAACACCCAGCTCCACTGCAACCTGACGATAACATCGCCGTAATCAGCAGCACAGTTCAGATTCCACAGTACTACTATGTAACTCTTGGGCCAGGTAAGGGGACATTGACTGTTGAATTTTCCGCGAATGGATTTCCTGGGGCTGGGGGGGAGATCCGAGTTAGCTTGCTGAAGAAGGGTAGTAATAAAAACTACAGCGTAGCCGTAAAATCAACAAAAGCCGTCTTTGGTTCAGATGCAGCACAGACTGGACAAGTGACCATCCCGTTTGATGTCAAACAGGCAAGTCAGGTGATTTTGCGTATCGACCCTCCTTCGTCAGGACTGATTGTAGCCGCAGGTCGCTACAACATAAAGGCCACTGGTGCCGTGAAATTTGCCCCAATAGATTCCAGCCAAGCACAGGTAGTAGGAACCTATCGCGTTCATAGTTATATACTCGGTGACAATGAATCCAATAAGCTGATTAAGCTTATGGCAGATGGTAAAATCCTCAGCGAGACAGGATCTACAGGCTCGTGGTCACTCTTCGATCCAAGTAGCAAAACCTACGTCTTAGAACTCGCAAGCAAACGCAGCACTCTCATATTTTGGCCAGCCGTAGGTTTCTCAGCGGAATCCACTGGCAATCCCGATTTACAACTAGTCCGATAGTGCGATCGTTAGTAGAATCTTCTCTCAAATATAGTAATCCCAAATGAAACAGAAACTAATGGTACATCTATACCAACTTGAAGTTCTTTACTAATCATCAAGAATTTGATTTTTCTAAGCTGCATCAGTATTAACCCTGTTCGGATCTCCAATAGGATTGCTATAGATAGAACTCGTCACAACCACTTGGGGTTTTTTCCAGTTTTGTAGGCTGTGTTATGGCGTTAGCATAACGCCATAACACAGCCTAACAAATTAATAGCTAATGTGGAGCAGGTTTTTTGATTTGTGTGTACACCGTAGCCGAAATTGGAGAGGAATGAAAGCAGGGTTTTTAGTATACTTTCAGACTTGACAAACATCCTCTAAATCTCCCATCGATCGCATTCTGAATTCTGACTTATCGTTTAAGTTTTTCGTGAGCAGCCAAAATAATTTTTTCGGTTTCTTCCCAGCTAATACATTTGTCAGTTACAGAAACACCATATTTTAATTCTTCTTTACCAGTAATTGGTTGACTACCTTCATACAAATGCGATTCCAGCATCATGCCAACAATTGATGTATTACCATCCACTATTTGCTGAATAATATTTTCTAAGACAGCACCTTGTAATTTGTAATCTTTATTGGTATTCCCGTGGCTACAGTCGATAACAATTCTCGGTGGTAAATTTGCCTGTTTTAATTTCTCTTCTACCAGCTTGACATTTGCTGGATCGAAGTTGGGTTGACTACCACCCCTTAAAATTACGTGACCGTAGCCATTACCTTTAGTTTGAAAGACGCTGACTTGACCATTTTGATTAATTCCCAGAAAATTATGCGGGTTTCCAGCAGATTGTAGGGCATTCAAAGCTACTTGAATATTGCCATCAGTACCATTTTTAAAACCCACAGGCATCGAAAGCCCACTTGCCATTTCGCGGTGAGTTTGTGATTCAGTTGTGCGTGCGCCAATGGCAGACCATGTAATAAGTTCGCTGATATATTGAGGGATGATTGGATCTAGCGCTTCTGTGCCAGCAGGTAATCCCAACTCTGTAATTTTTAATAGTAGCTCCCGTGCAATTAATAAACCTTTCTCTACATGGAAAGAATCATCCATATCTGGATCGTTAATTAACCCTTTCCAGCCTACAGTTGTTCTGGGTTTTTCAAAATACACTCGCATAATTAGTAGCAAGTTATCCTTGACTTGCTCGGCCAATATTTTCAATCTCTGAGAGTATTCGAGCGCTGCTTTTGGGTCGTGAATTGAGCATGGCCCAACCACTATAAATTTCCTGCGATCTTGAAAATCCAGGATATCTTCTATTTCCTGTCTATAAGCTAAAACTCTTTGTTCGGCTAATTGTGTTAAAGGTAATTTTGACTTTACTTCATTGGGAGTTAATAAAATGCGATCGTTCTCAATGTTAGCATTATCGATATTACTATTAAATAAGTTGTTGTGCATGGGGGATGCTTTGGCAATTCTATAGACGCACTTCAACTCAAAAGTGTAACATAAACTGATGAAATTTTAAAATAGCTTATTTTCTGCTTGACAAATTTCTAATTAAACTGTAAATGAGTAAAATTCTAAATGAAAAAGGGGAAATATTTTCCCCCTTTTGTTTGATATTAGACTACCGACTAAGCAGTAATATAGATTGTTACTGCCATACAAACACTTTGGCTTCGTATGGTCCTAAGTCAGTTATGATACCATCATCACCAGCTTCGACATCATAATTGCCTGTCCACTCGTGCCATGTACCAGCACTAGGAAAGTTGGGAACGTGATAGTCAGCTAGGAAGTTTTCTGAGAAATTTGCAATTACGACTACACGAGAACCTTCATCATTCCAACGAGTATAAGCTAATACTTTTGCTTCAGGATTTTCGTGGATAAAATCGATATTTTCTGTGTAGAGAGCATGATTGCTTTTACGCAGGTTGGTTAAGCCTTTGTATGATTCAAATAAACTACGATTTAAATCGTTACCTAACAGCGTCCAATCGATTTTGGATGATTCAGGTTGTTTAGGTTTATACTCGCCAAATTCTTCTCCCATCCAAATCAAAGGCACACCAACAGCAGTCATTAGGATGGCTACTCCTAATTTGACCCGCCGAAATGCTTCTTCGTCAAAAATCTCACGGTTCCCCAGTTCAACCATGACATGATTATGGTCGTGGTTGGTGAGATAATTTACTACATTGGTAGCACCCAAAAAGCCTTGGCGCTTGCAGTCAATCACATCTTTGAGACGCTCTAAATCAAACGTATCACCGCAAATGTGTTCTAGAATGCAGTGATAAAAACTATCATGCCAGCAACCATCCATTGGCCCATCTACATTGGTAATGCTGGTAGTTTCAGGAATGTGTTCGGCAACATTATAAAAAGGCTTCATGCTAGCAGTTTTTTTGGCTTCCTGAACAATCCAGTGCATGAAGTCATAGTTAGCAATTTGCCGCGCCGCATCATAGCGAATACCATCAAGATGATATTCTCCAATCCAAAAACGAATTGTCTCACCAATAAATTTCCAGGCTGGTTTAATATCTAATTTTTCATCATAATGTTCGTAATTAAACTCAGGCCCCCAATTATTGTCCGGGTCACGAGGCTCGTGATGATACCAATAATCGTGGTCAATTTGTGTTAGAGGAGCAGATGCTTCTGAGTGGTTGTAAATTCCGTCAATAATTACACGAATGCCTCTGCCATGACACTCATCAATCAAATTTTTTAACTCAGCAGTCGAACCATAACTTGATTCTGTTGCAAAGAAGTGACGGGGATTATAACCCCAACTATAATCACCAGGATATTCTTTCAGTGGCATCAACTCAATAGCGTTGATTCCCAGTTCACATAAATAGTCTAACTTTTCAATGACGTGTTTGTATTTACCTCGTGCATAAGGATCGTCCTCGCCACCAGAAAAGTCACCGACATGCAATTCATAAATTACTAATTCGTGGTCAGCAGGTAAAGGTTTATCATCATGTTGCCAAACATAAGTATCGGTAATCCTTTGCCCATCTTTGACCCGGATAATACCATCATCTTTTCCACTTTGTTCATCTATATCAGTTGCATAAGGATCTGTAACATCAACCCATTGCTCTGGTTCAAAAAACCACGAATTTGATTGAACGCGGAATTTATATTTATAAACGCCGTCTTCTAGTTCAACACTTGTACGAAAATAACCATCATCACCTTTTTCCATTGGAATTTCTTGCCAATCAGAAAAAGAACCAATTAATGCTGCTCCTTTGTTATAAGGTGCAAATAAATTAAATTCAATTGGCTTTGCCATAGAAGTGTTTGTAATATCAAGGGTTGATAGACACATTCTCTGATGCTCAATATAATTTGCAAATCGCTCTAGAGAAATAATTAACTCGACAGTGCTTCTATCTTCAGGAATAATTTATAAATAATTTATAAAAATTAACAATATTTTCTTGATTTTTACCTGTTTACAGTATTTATTTCTTGACTAAAATACAGATTTACTATGTAGTAAATCTCGTTTATAAAAATAATATGTTTTTCAAACTATTACATAATTTGCAGCAGTTTTATTTTATATGAATGTAGTACAAAGCTATGGGTTTGAAGACAGAAGCTAGAGGTAGAAACTGTTTATATCTGATTTTTAATTCTACATTTACTTACAAATTACTATAACTGCAAAAAACTCATTAAATAAAACTAATTGTTTTTCGGAGATTCCAATCCAGCAGATATATTTGATAAAAGTTAGGATGTTTTTTACCAAATATATACTGCAAAATTACTCTTTTTTGTTGTTAGCTTGTTGTAAATAACTTAATAACCAATTTGCTGCCGTCGCCCTGCGAGTTTCCCGAGGCCCAAATTCTCCAATTTTATAACCTTTGAAACCCAGTTTTTCTTTTAGCATTTGTTTATTTTCAGCAGGAATGGAACGAGTCAACTTGACAGTTGCAGGGCGAGATGCAATGAAATCTGGTGGTTGTGGGTACTCATTATGCCATTCTGGTGCAACTTGGTTAGTATCCCATTGTGCAGTTGAGGAGTCATAGCGATAGCCTAAATAATGCCATAGCAACTGGTTGACTGTGGCATCATCAAGTTTATCGTCAAGAATTGCCCAAATTGTTTCTGTATTAAGTGGTGGCAGGTTAGACATAAACAATTTAAAATTCCAAGTGGAATAACTGACTACTGTTTAAATTACAGCAGTTTTCAGGTATTTAGACTAGGACTTAAATTAGGAGTTGGGTAGTTTAATTACTTAAAAAGCGCTGGAAATATACAAAAACTAGTAGGTATTAAGAAAGACTGGAATTAATTTCGCGAGTTGGAGTTAAAAACAGATTGTGTATACACAAAGTAGGTAGACTGGAAATCGTAAAGATTAGACCAGTCTATGCAGAATTCTACAGCACTGCCAAAGATTATCCGCGCCCATGTATTCATTTCTGGGCGAGTCCAGGGAGTGGGTTATCGCTATTCCACCGTCGATACAGCTAGGCAATTAGGATTAACCGGTTGGGTGCGGAATCTCCCCGATAATCGAGTAGAGGCAGTTTTTGAAGGGGTGCGAGAGGTTGTAGAGAACATGGTTCGCTGGTGTCACTCCGGGCCACCTGCTGCTGTAGTTAAAGATGTTGTGGTTGAATATGAGGAACCGGAAGGGTTACGGGGATTTGAAGTAAAGCGGGTTGAGTAAATAGTTGGTCATTGGTCACTTGTACTGAGTTTCGAGTCCACTCAATTACCGCTTGTCGATTGGTCATTGGTTAAATACAAATAAATATCCTAGTGTAATGTCTAAGCTAGTGTAAGAGGGTTTGTAGTAAGCACTTCAGTGCTTAAAAATAAGGACTAAAGTCCTTACTACAAGCTTGTTTAACCATCAATTTCAACTTGACAGACCGCTATACCGCCTGTGAAAAATTTTGATTACAATGCAGATGTCCACTAGGCGGCGTGCTGTCTATCCACGTAAATCCAGAAGATACTCAATGAGTAATCAATTAAAAGACTACAATCCCAGCGGCGTAGGTGAAATAAATGGCAACCTCTTAGGTTTGCCCTGCGATTATGAGTCTGCAAACTTAATTGTTTTTGGTGTGCCGTGGGAAGTCACTGTTTCTTATGGTGCTGGCACTGCTAATGGCCCACAGCGAATTCTAGATGCTTCGACTCAATTGGATTTGTTCGATTTCGATCATCCTGATGGTTGGAAGCAAGGAATTTTTATGGAAGAAATTCCCCAAGATATTTTAGAGAAGAACACATACTACCGCGCTTTGGCAGCAAAAATTATCGGGCGATTAGCCGAAGGTAAACAACTTTCAGATACACCAGATTTAATATCTGTCCTCACAGAAATTAATCAGGCTGGTCAACAGGTTAATCAATGGCTGTTTGAAAATTGTCAGGCAGCAATTAATAATGGAAAGCGAGTTGCAGTCATAGGTGGAGATCACAGTTCGCCTTTAGGTTATTTTCAAGCATTAGCAGCTAAATATCCAAACTATGGCATTTTGCACATTGATGCCCACGCAGATTTACGCGATGCTTATGAGGGATTTGAGTTCTCCCATGCGTCGATTATGTTTAATGCGATGAAAATACCGCAAATTACTAAATTAGTGCAGGTAGGTTTGCGTGATATTAGTCATGATGAAGTGCAAATGATTGACCAATCTGATAGTCGCATTATTGCTTATTACGATCCCGCTATTAAGCAAAAGCTTTACTCTGGCACAACTTGGATTGATTTATGCCGAGAAATTATCAGTCATTTACCTGAGTATGTTTATATTAGCTTTGATGTAGATGGCTTAGATCCAAAACTATGTCCGAGTACGGGTACTCCTGTTCCAGGTGGGTTAGAATTAGAGCAAACTTTTTGTCTGTTCCGAGAATTGGTCAATAGTGGAAGAAAAATTATTGGTTTTGATATCTGCGAAGTTGGTGATGCAGAGTGGGATGGTAATGTTGGAGCGCGGGTAGTTTACAAACTGGCAAATTTGATGGATTTATCAAACAGGATTCAGGAGTCAGGATTCAGAATGGGCTAAACCTTAGCTATCCGCTAACAGAATTAATTCTGTACGACACTTCTCTAGGTTCGCGTAGCGTCTGTCTGCGACACGCTACGCGACGCCAACGGTATGGCTTCTCTACGAGAGTCCGCGATAGCGAGTATTCGAGCGTCGCGTGCGAACAAGAAGGTTTAAAACCCTCACTAAATCATTCGCGTAATACCAATTCAATTAACGATCGCAACACATCCTTGAGTAAAGACGTGATGAATCGCGTCTGTACAAATGGTCTATTTGTCGCATTCTTTTTTTTAATTGGTATAACGTCTCTGAAAAAGAAGATTTAGTGCTTTTCAATCAGTGGCAAGTCTGTAGCAAGATCCCGCAGGGTATCCCTCACTGATTGTTCTGACTTGTGAATTCTTCAACCAGAATTTATATAAGGAACAAACAATCAGTATATCAGCGTCTGTCTTTATATCTCTCTTAAAACACAAATACTAAACTAATTCCAAGTGCTGAAATTCTGGAATTATATGCTTTATTGTCTACTTAGTGGCTGGATACTATTTTTTATTTATATTTTACTAGGAAAATCATGCTGAAAAACTACTTTAACACCAATCAAGGGCGAATTTTCACTGCTTTGATTTTGACTGGAATTTTGTCTGTTGCTAGCGGTTTAACACTTGTAAAAGGTGCGACGGGGGCTTCTACAAATTTATCGCTAGAAACAAGTAATGAAGTTCTCAAAGAGAATATTAAACCAAACCGTTTGCCACGTCCAGTAGCTAATGCGGTACTGCGCGATTTAGCCCGCAGGCAGGGAATTTTTACTAGACAACTGCAAATTATTGACTACAATCAACAGACTTGGCGCAATGGTTGCTTGGAACTGCCTCAAGCTGATGAATTCTGTACCCAAGCCTTAGTTCCTGGTTGGCGGATTGTGGTATCTAATGGCAAGCAAAACTGGGTTTATCATACCAATAATAATGGGCGATCGCTACGTTTAGCTTCGGCAAACGCTCCCTCAGAAAATCTGCCAAATAAATTACCCACATCTGTAAAAAATGCTGTTTTACAAGCCGCATCCAAACGTTTGCAACAGCCAATTTCTCAGTTAACTATTATTGAGGCTCAACAGCAAACTTGGAGAGATGGCTGTTTAGAATTAGCTAATGCTGATGAATTCTGTACCCAAGCTTTGGTATCAGGCTGGCGGGTGGTTGTCGGCGGAGTCGGTCAAACCTTGGTTTATCATACTAATCAAACAGGTTCCGCACTTAGGCTAAATCAAAAGGCTAACGAAACTACACTGGGGCCTGTGCAAATTCCAGCTAGTGAATTACCACCACCGTTAGATCGAGATATAGTATTTCGCCAAATCTCCAGTGGGGGTTTTGCTGGCAGAACCTACGAGACTGTTTTACTCAAAGATGGGCGACTGATTCGCGTGCGGATTGGCGATGCTAATGATTCTGAACGTAGTGTTCGCCGCGTTTCTGTGCAACAGGTACAACAATTTGTGCGATCGCTACAACGTTCTCAGTTTAGTAAATTTCGGAATTTGAGTTACCCAGCCCCCAGTGGTGCTGCTGATTATATCACCTACACCCTCACCAGCCAAGAAGGTACGGTTCAGTACAACGATATTTCTCAAAATAACCTGCCAAAGAATTTACAGACAGCAGTCAAAGTCTGGAATCAAATTATAGCCAGCGCACAATCATAAACTTCATTGATGGAATTGAAGAATAAGAGAGTGGTGGGAACCTAGCTACAGAGCATAGGTGTCAACTTAAGCTGGAAATAGCTTATCTGTTAGCTTCGATGCCCGCCCGTCAATAAATTTTCAGGCTAATAGCTTAAGTCTACTGAAGTAGACTGGAGATTTTTGGCAATATTTTAGTCATCTGAAGATGACTTTAGATATGAGACGGGAATTTCAATTCCGGCGGACGAGCGGTTTCACGTTAAGTTGACACCAATGGCTACAGAGTCGCCACTTTCTTATAAAGTGACGTAACCGCAAACCCATTCCCCTTTTCCCCAAACCCTATTCTGAATTCAAAATGCTTATCCGAACCGTATTGGGTGTTTACGGCAATATTTGGTTGAAATACTTATCTAATTCGCCGTTTTGTAAAATACCACATAGGATTAAAATTAAACATGAAACCAACTGTTAATGATAAGCTACTCACGCAGCAATATTTTATTAAATTGTCAATCTCCTAAAAGAAGTATATTTAAAATATTAATCAAGCTTATTTAGTTTAAATTGGGTAAGCAAGTTTGTATTAAGGACTAAAGTGCTTATTAACAAAACCTCTTGCACTAGCTGAGACATTGACTAGTACAGCACAACAGAAATCTAGCTACTATCTCAATTAACTAGATAAGTTGCTCTGAACAGGTTATTAAAGGTAGGCAAATTTCCGCCACAGCGAACTAGTCGTTTTTGCTCAACTATACTCGATTGAGGTGAAAAAATAGCACGTTTAATTAAGTACTATAAACTTAGTAAAAAAATGAGTAATAGTAAATTATATAAATTTTGGAAAAACAGGCTTGTATATTAATCAAACATTAATTACATGGAACAAGTCATTACTTCAATGGCAGATGCTTTGTTAGTAACCAGTAATTCAGGAAAAATAAAAAAAGTAAATCATGCTGCTCAAGAATTATTTGGTTTTCAAGAAGAAGAATTAATCAATCAACCCATATCATTAATCATTGATGAAGATCAATTTTTAATTAAAACTATTTGTCAACATTCTTATTTAAAGCGTAATACCCAAAATCTAGAAGTGGTTTGTCGAACTAAAACTAGAGAGAAACTGTTGATTGCTTTTTCTTGCTCAGTGATTCCCAAAAAGACAGAAGGACTAGAAGATATTGTTTATATTGGTCGGGATATTACTGCTTGGCAACGCCGGGAACAACGTACAAGTGCCCAGTATTCTATTACTCGTATATTATCAGAATCACAGAGCATAAAGCAGGGGATTCCCCAAATTTTGCAGTCGATTTGTCAAAATTTGGGATGGGATTTAGGCGAACTTTGGACACCCAGCCAATATATTGGCACTTCACTACAAGGAGATAGTCTCAATGCGGTACTAAGGTGTGTAGAAATTTGGTCAAGTCGATTAGTTTCTGTGCGAGAGTTTAAAGCAATCACCTGGCAAACTACTTATACACCTAGTGTTGGCTTACCTGGTCGAATTTGGATCGGGCGTTTGCCTTTGTGGATTAAAGATATCACAGTAGATGGAGATCAAAGGCGATCGCTACCTGCTGTGGAGGCTGGATTACATGCAGCTTTTGGCTTCCCTATTTTAGACGATAGTGAAATCTTAGGAGTAATGGTTTTCTTTAGCCGAGAGTTACTACCAAAAGATAAAGACCTATTGCAAATGATGGGTTCTATTGGTAGCCAGATTGCCCAATTTATCAAACGCAAACAAGCAGAAGATGCTCTTGTAGAAAGTGAAGAACGATATCGAGATTTATTTGAAAATGCTAATGACTTGATTCAATGTGTCAATCCATCTGGTCGTTTTTTGTATGTCAATCGGGCATGGCGAGAAACTTTGGGATATAGCGAAGCTGAAATCAAAAATATGAGTGTTTTCGATATTATACATCCAGAGTTTAAACAAAGCTGTTTGCAAAGGTTTTATCGCGTACTATCAGGAGAAAAGCTTGGGCAAGTAACAGCCATATTCGTTACTAAAGACGGTCAAACAATCTTTCTAGAAGGTAATATTAATTGTAAATTTGTTGAAGGTCATCCAGTTGCGATTCGCGGGATTTTTCGCAATGTAACCCAGCGAATAGCAGCAGAAGAAGCACTTCGGAATCAGCAGAAAGAAACCGAACGTTTATTGCTGAATATTTTGCCAGGGGCAACCTCTAAAGAACTGAAAGAACAACCAGCTAGCATTAACCAAGACTTTGCTGATGTCACAGTTTTATTTGCAGATATCATCGGCTTTGCTGAAATTGCTACTTCTATGAGTGCAATTCAACTGCTGAACCTACTCAACCCAATTTTCTCAGTTTTCGATCGCCTTACCGAACGATATAGTTTAGAGAGAATCATAACCATTAACGATGCTTATGTGGTGGTTAGTGGCTTATCTACACGCCGCCAAGATCGCGCTCAAGCGATCGCTCTGATGGCACTGGATATGCAAACTGCGATCGCTCTATTTAATATTGAGAATAACCAAAATTTCAACATCCGTATCGGCATCCATAGCGGTTCGGTAGTGGGGGAGGCCGTCGATCTGAATAAGTTTACTTATGAACTCTATAAAGACACAGCGAACATCGCTCGCTCTATGGAATCCCAAGGTATTGCTGGTAAAATCCAAGTGACACAAAATACTTATAAGTGCTTATGTGATGAATTTGTATTTGAAAAACGAGGCGAAATTGAAGTTAAAGGCAAAGGGAAGATGACAACTTATTTGTTGATTGGACGGAAGGGATGAGGGCATTGGGAAAGAGGCAGGGGGGCAGAGGGGATGGGGAGTGTGGGGAGTGTGGGGGGAAAGAGAATTTATGCTTCCCCATCTTCTTCTCTTCCCACACCTCCTGCTCCCCTGCTCCCTGCCTATTCCCCTAGTGAGTATTCGGAATCATCCGCCCACAGGGATAAGTCGCTGTTTGCTGTGAAGCACTTTCAGCCACTGCTGCTGGAACCCGATCTGATGGTTGGGTTTTGGCTGCTAGATAGTCTTTTTGCAGTTTATCTAAAATGGCTTCTCGCCTGTCGTATATACGCTTCAGGGGACGAGGTTGGCATTTGTTAAGAACATACGCACTCACTAGTGGTAGAGCGATCGTGTTATCGGTATAACAAACGATTGTGTTAGGTAACTCATCCGGGTCAATTTTACCCCAACTGACAGCTTCCGATGGGGTTGCTCCAGATAAACCGCCTGTATCTGGACGCGCATCGGTAAACTGCACAAAGTAATCGTGTCCTCGTTCTTCTAATCCTAAGACCTCGTGAAGTTGCGGTTGAGTTTGTAGCAAAAAGTTTTTAGGACTACCGCCACCGAGAATTACAGCCGCACTTTTACCTCCTGATTCACGGGCATTATATGCGATCGCTGCTGTCTCATTCACGTCAATTGATGGATCTATTACCAACTGCGAACCTTCCAATGCTAAAGCCGCCACGTTCATCCCAATTGAGCTATCTCCTGGAGAAGACGTATAAATCGGTACTCCATATTCATAAGCTGTAGCTAGCAAGCAGGAATGCTGCACACCCAATTGCTTTTCTACTTCTCGGACATATTTACCTAGTAAATGGTGAAACTCAGCCGTTCCCATCCGCTTCTGAAACGCTTCTCCTTGGAGAATCTTGCGGATAAACGCATCAGTTTCTAGCAGCACATCGTAACCAAAGATAATGTCATAAATGCGGATCGTGCCTTCTTGGCGCAGTTTCACATCATCCAAAAACGGATTACCAGCAAAGAGTTCAAAACCCAAGCCGTAGTGCATATCGTGATAAAGATTTGCACCAGTGCTAATCATCCAGTCAATAAAGCCGTTGCGAATTAAGGGTGCAAGCGCTGAAACCCCAAATCCTGCTGGCGTCATCGCACCGGAAAGGCTAACTCCCACCGTGACACCTTCTGTTAGGACATCACGACTCAGTAGTTGGCAGATTTCCCGCAACCGCGCTGAGTTGTAAGCGGTGAAGTATCGATCGATCAAATCCACTACACTGATATCATTTGATATCGGTGTAGGTGCAATTTTTTGACCCAGCTGTTTAGACATTTTGGCACTCCCGAACAGTAAACACGCCGAATTAATGTTATCTAGCTTTCAGCCAAAGTGATAGCAATACTTTTCGATCGCTAGCTTGAAAAAGCTAGTGAGAAGTAGGAGAAGAAACCTTTTTCAGCCCTTTTGGGATTTTACTATGATTAGCTGTCTTGAAACCTTATAAGCATTTCACAGGCACATTAGTCACATTGCTGCGAAATTACACCATAGTTTTACTAGCCCTGGGTTGTAATCCAGTGTGTGCGATCGCTTACAATCGCTCCTGACTATTCATCGCTAGCAAGTAGCGGTGTTACTTGCTCTAGCTCTTTTCAGTATACGTCCAAGTTGTCATTGCCACCGCTCGGCTTTATAGCGAACATCACAAGTTGCATCTTTTGCAGGTGAAGACAATTAAATAAGGGACTTTCAAATAAAAAATATCCAATTATTTATTGTGAGGTAGTCCGAAAAAGCAGGCTTTCCAGCCCACCTCTAAGATGTTGTCGTCAGTCCTACATATTGCTTGCCATCTATGAGATTGGTTATTAGGTAAATGGCACCATTGCTGTAACTTAATTTGGAGGGAGCAAATAACGCTTCACTTGACTGTAATCATATTTATCACCATGCTTGGTACGGGCTTTTTCGAGAAATTCTTCTGCTGTTGAAGTTTGCCTTTTATTGAAACACTTAAGGCATCCAGAGCCATTTATATGAGCAATAGGAGCTTGCTCAAAGTCGCCGTGAACAGAGCAAGTAATTGTCACCCTAATAGTGATTTGCTTATAAATAACCAAGTCATAGCCATAGCGATCGCCATGTGCTTGTCGAAATCTGGCAATGATATTTTCTTGGCTATTAGTCTGGCGTTTATCAAAGCATTTCCGACAACCTACACCTTGGAGATGATGACTAGGAGTGATGTTGAATTCCCCATGATGTGGGCAAATAACCTTAACTTTAGTGCTTGAGTTTAAATAACTTACCAAGCTGTAATCGTAGAAGGCTTCGTGCTTGGCTTGGGCTTCTTGGATGAATTCTTCTTGAGTTTTACGCTTTGGCATTGAAGGCTTTTGGTGGCTTTGTGTGGCGATCGCTTACTCCTGATCCTTGAGGCATTAATCATCGAATTTTGCTCCTAAATCAACACCAAGGACTCGCTCAATCTTTCTAAGAGTGTCTTCAGGTAAAGCATCTCGTATCCGTTCTGCCTCAATGTCGTGCCAGTAAGAACGGCTCATTTCAGCCTCTCCTGCCAAAATCTCAACTGAACGCCCATCAGCTTTTCTAGCTTGTCTAATTTTTGCTCCCAATCCTTCAACTTCAATGTCTGTGTAGCGTCTGATTTTCACCGTATCCACCTCAAGCACCTCCTTAAATGTAAATCGTCGTCCTACACTCAATATAAGGCGTCGTGCATCAGTTGACAAGTGTCGTGCATTAGTCTACATTAAGGATATAGAGAAAGCGCCCACGGTCTGGACAACTTCAAGCGCCTCTCTATCCACGTTATTCATGCAGATCATTATCATGACACAAGCGACCATCGACGCTCAAGCGATCGCGCAATCTCAATCAAATCTTCACGTCGATCTTGCTCCAAATTACGAAATTGACAGCGTAGAAGATGAAGATTTTGGCACTCTCTACAGGCTGTGGAAAACCTATCACTTCCTCGGCTCTTTCTACCAAAAGCTAGATGGTAAATAGATTGCACAACCAGCCAATAGTGATTGCCGTTCAGAGTGCGATACCGAATATCAAGCACAACTCGTCATTCTGGCGATTCAAGGTTTAGTAGTCCCGTCTGCGGCATAAAACATAAACTCCTATCACCTTTTGAGGCACTTAAACCAGTGCCTCTTCCTTGTTTTATGCATTTACGGTGAAACCAAAATGAGCAACTTAACAGTATTTCAGTTTGAGTCACATGAGGTTCGGTTTGTTGGCACAGCGATTGATCCTTGGTGGGTTGGTGCGGATGTGTGTGCAGCACTAAAACATAGCAACCCATCATCAGCGATCGCAAGACTAGATGAAGATGAGAAAAAACTGCTTGACCCTAAACAATACTTAGGGTCATCCTCAAATCAGGAATTTTGGGCAATCAGCGAGTCTGGATTCTACTCTCTCATATTCACTAGTCGTAAAGCGCAAGCGAAACGGTTCAAAAAGTGGGTGACTTCAGTTGTACTTCCTAGCATCCGCAAAACAGGAAGCTATGCTCTAGCCTCTACCGAGACAGCTTCATCAATTGTCCCAACTCCAGAATCCCAAGTTAAGAGTCTCCAGTCCTCAGTCCCCACACCTCAAGAAATCTCAGATTTATTTGATTTGACCTTGGGTGGTGCGGGATTAGATTCAAAGCTGATAGCGGGAGTGAAGTTGAATGCGATCGCCTCTTACAACCCGGCCCTATTAGAAGCAGCAGAGATAGCAAAGTCAGCCTTATCAATTCCAATCGAGCAAGGATTGGTCAGACCAACACAGTTAGGTGAAAAACTCGAAGCCAAAACAGGTGAAAAGTGGAGCGCTATCAAGGTTAACAAGCTACTGACGGATCTTGGTTTTCAAATCCCTAACCCAGATGGTAAAAACCCCGCCTACCTGCCTACTGAAAAAGGCTCTGAGTACAGCCAACTGGTGCTAGACACTGCCAAAGGACGGGATAAAACAGTTCAGTCCTTGCAGTGGCATTTGTCAGTCTTGGAAGCATTGGAGGCTTGAAATAACACTCAAAGAGCAGAGACATGATTTTGTGTGCAGCAGCTTGGCGCAAGTCATGACCTTCCTTGAAGCACAAGGTCTCACATTTGATGAAGTGCTAGACGGCTTGGTTAATTACGCTTGGGTAAATTCTTACTCTGTGGATACGGTTTGTGACCTTGTTAAAGCCTCTTTATCGGCGAGAAAGAAGCATGGCTGATGAGATGTATAACCGCTGCTTCTTGCGCCGACGTAAACGGCGTTCCCCCAGGCAGATGCGATATAAGAAAGCACTTCTGATTGAGCGATACGGGATGAAATGTTTCTGGTGTGGGCATGAACTCACGCCTGAAACGCTAACCATCGACCATTAGATTCCACTATCCAAGGGCGGTAACAACAAATTTAAAAACCTGCGACTAGCTTGCAAAAGTTGTAATAACAAACGAGGTGACGCTATGCCAGAAGAAACACCAGAAATGATTGCCCAGAAATCATGCATTCGCTTTCCTAGCCACTGGCCACAGCCCAAATACCATTTCGGGCAGTTAGTTAAACAAGGTCGAATTATTGGGATTGAATATCAGTCACCAGGAACAAGAAGGGCTTACGACTTAGGAGAAGGATGGATTTACGCTGTGCTGATTGATGACCAGGGGTATGATGCCGACCAACTAAAAGAGTCAGAGATTAAACCGCCGTCATTAGAGGACTTGCAAGCCGAAATTGATTACGAAAAATCCCTTGTCGAAATCCATCAAAGCAACAAAGCCGTTTTAACCGAACAACTTCTTGAGGTCAACAATCATGATTGATTCTGAGCAACAAGCCTCAATTCGTACTGCTTTACGAGATTCCCGCAGGGAGGGGCTGATTAACTTTGTGGAAGAATTTATCACCCTGTTGGCTCAAGAGGGCTACTCATTCCAAGACCTCTTAGAAGCGCTTGCAGGCTGGGGATATCGTCAACAATCGCCTCCTGATGAGGTGATTAGGTACTTGGAGGATGCAGCATCACAACTGCACGAGCTAACGACAAACCGAAGCAAGAATTAAGAACATTTTTCTACCATTGAACCACTTGACAGTCGTCGGGTGGTTTTTTCTTTTCTTCTTATCCCTTATATTCCCCCACAAGGTGCGGAAACTTCAAGTCTGAAAGCCAGTATCAACAGAAGCGATCGCGCCAATGCCTTGAATTTAGTAGAATCCAGCGCCCAAGCAGGCAAGTTAATAAACTTGTCAGAAGCTGAGAAAAACCGATCTAGTCCAGAGTTGGCACTTCCGACTAGAATTGATATCAACCAGATGCCCAAACTCGACCTCAAGCCGGGAGAAAACCTGTTTGACGCTTACCAAAGGCAACGGGAGGGGATAAAGCTACCAAGTGAATCAGCGAAATTCCCCTCATCCACTAAAGCTGATATTCCGCCAATGGATAAAACGGCTCTTGCTTTAAATTCGGCTAGCATTCAACCGCGTGAGTCTGCTGGAGGCAATCAGTTTGTAGAGGCGTTAAAAATGGCAAATCAGGGGATTGAGCAAAGGCTAGATGCTTTAAGAGGTGCGATTATTACATTGGCTAATACACCGCGCTCTCTTAGCGTTTCTGCAGCTAATCCTGTGGATGATGCAGCGAAGATCATGAATAATTTTTCACGAGGTCAAGTCATGGCGGCGGGAATGTGAAAAATTTTTCAGAACCAAAGCTGAAAAAGTCACTCTTTAAGACTGTATCGCCTGTATTGCTTGGATCTTTTGTGGATTATAAGCAAGCGGATACGCCATTATGATGCCATTACAGTGTACTTATAACGGCAATAGAGTGGCACTGTAATAGACTTATAACGCCATTATGATGCCATTACAGTGGACTTATAACGTGATTATGATGCCATCACAGTGTGCTTATAACGGCAATGCTGTGGCACTGTAATAGACCTATAACGGCAATGTAGTAGCATTACAGTGCGCTTATAACGGCAATATCATGTCGAAGAATATGATCATAATTAGCTAAAAGATCATATTAATCAATCATTGATCATGTTTTCTCCCAAATAGCATCTCGACCTGGCTTGATACATTGAATCACTCCAGACTCTCGCATTTCTCCCAAAGCTCGGTTAATGGTAGGACGACTGATTCCGGGACAAGCACGCTCAACATCTGCATATTGAAACGGCTTTGTTGCATGAAACAGGAAAAAGATACACCAACTCTTAGCAGAGTTAATAATTATTTTTCCACTTTGTAGCTATCTGGTTTACCTAATTGAATCATGCGATTAAGTGCAGCACATTGCAGGAATAACTCAACAGCTTGATTGTCAAAAAAGCGTCGTTTTAGCTTACCCCCAAAAATAATTTTGAGTCGAAACATAGCTGTTTCAGACAAAGAACGTCGATGATATCTGCTTTCTTCCTTCCATTGCTGGCGACCAATTTGATGTATCCGACGCAAATTTTCATCTCTTTGATGTGGAAGTAGTTTAGAGTTATTAGACTGTTGAATCTGAGCGTTAGTGCGAGGTGGAATCACTGCTTTGGCTTGGCGTTGAGTGATTGTATCGTAACAGTTGAATGTGTCATAACCGCCATCACCAGATACTTGTTCAATATTGGAGTCAATCTGCTCCAACAAGTCGGGTAGTACCTCGCAATCAGCTACATCATTAGTAGTCACCACCGCAGCCAAAATCTCTCCGCTTCCTTGATCAACTTCCAGATGCAACTTCCGCCACGTCCGTCGTTTACCTACCCCATGTGTGCGAACTTTCCATTCTCCTTCACCATACACTTTTACCCCAGTTGAATCCACTACAACGTGGATTGCCTCATCCTTTGGGATTACGGGCAGTTCCACCGATAATTTGCTCAAACGACGGCATAGAGTGGAGTGATCTGGTACTTTCAACTCAATTCCCATTACTGTAAACAGTGATTCCAGAAATCCTTCTGTCTGCCGCCCTGCTAAGTTAAATACCGATTGTACTGTTCCCATCGTAGCGTTCCCGCTTCGGGTTGCCGAAGGCATCGCCACGTCACTGTAATAATTGGAGGCTCCTTTCCGTCCTGTTTTCTTTTCGTTGCGCCATTGTTCGATTACTTCTTCACTCACCCAGAAAGTCAGACTTCCTCGCTGCTTGAGCGCCGCATCGTATTCCTGCCAGTTACGGACTCTGTAGTTAGTTTTGGCTTTCGTCTTCATAGTCCAACTAAGAAACTAGGAGGGGATTAGTAGAGGTAGAAAGGAATAAGTAAAATTTACCATTTTTCCGTATTCATGCAACAACGCCGGCTAGATAACATAGCGATCGCTTGATAAAACTGATTATGACGCAGAAAAACAGCACACATTCCCTCATGAATATAGATTTTCTGACTTAAATCTATTGCATCATTGTCTAATCCAGCTAAATGAATTAAACCTGTATCATCTAATTGAAAAGACTCATTAATTAACCAAGATAGGGCAACGAAATCACTTCCTTCCCAGAATAATTCAATAGTACCAGCAGTCAAAAACCATGATATATGTCCTCCCCGTTGACGAGATGAGGGATATTGCTTTTCTAATCGCTTTAACGTCATGTAAAGTCCCGTCATACCGACGCGGTGCATTATTGTCGTATCCGCAGCATCAAGAGATAGGGAAATTTTGGGTTGGGTAGCAAGCATGATCAGGTTTCCTCTTCTTCCTTGCTGCGAGTCGCTGGGACAAATATTCCACACATCATCTTTCGTTTCCCGCCAATCCCCTGTTCTTGCAGGATTAAGGAATCTTCTGGGTTGAGTTCGCTGATTTTTACGCCAAATCCTCTAACTTTAAATTGTTTTCCTTCTTTATTGATGGTTAATTGTCTTCGTTGAGGTGTTCCATCTTGTCGGGTAAGAAGTTCAATTTTTCCTTGTATTCCTAAATTATCCAGTTGCCGTTGAACAGCTTCAATAAAGCTAGTAGAGTCTTGAAACCCTTTAATTACCACTAATCTGGAATAGACACTTTCTGAAGAAATTAAAGGTTGGTAGTCGGGAATATCTAGTTGATAAAAATTTTGACCTATATGAAAAGCTTGACCCGCTAAATAAGGATAAATTAAAGGAATTTGTTGATGATAAATCCGAATTTTTAGACGAGATTGAGCAGTGAGTTCAAGCAAATTGTTTCTGGTCGGTATTCCAGCAATCGGATGAATCCCAATATTGTTTAGTTCATGTAGTGGGGGACAAATACGGGATAAGGCAGCGTAGGTAAGATAACCGTTGTCAAGAGGAATCGGTGCGCCTCTCAGCTTAAACGTTAAATCTACATATTCCTCGCTTTGAATTAATATGGCTGCCATAGATGGAAATTTTGAGATGTCAGAGTTTGTTTAATACATCAACATCCTCGCAAAATTGTCCTCATTGTCATCGCCGACTACTTTGGTTAGAGTGGCAATCCAGTTTAGGCTATTGTTCGCAATATTCTCACTGGTTAGGAGGATCTTCTAATACTCCAGTAGTTACTCAGAACAGATGGATAGCTGAAGCTTTCTATCTCATACCAGCATGAACCGCTTCTGCTCCATTATAAAAAAATTCGGTGCTTTTCTGCTTTCTATGCTTGATTGGACTCACGGCAAGCTTATCCTTCCAATTTGGACTAGCGGCAAACTTATGGTTCCAAACTGTCAATTTCATCCAAAATTAGCTAACGCTAGAATGGGGGTTATAGTCTTGTTGACGGCAAAGTTATGGTTCCAGTAGCGGCAAAGTTATGGGTAAAGTCACATCGATAGAAAGTATGGGCGAGTTGTATCTAAATTTATAGATAAACTTGCCCATATCCATATATTTATGTATGGTCTTTTCTGGCGATAAATAAGTAATTTTACTGAAATATTTGATGAAGAATTAAACAATTTCTCTTTAATACTTTATTTATAGCCCTAGTTAATCAAATTTATGTAAAAAGATGACTGAATTTCTGAAGAATAGATTGATGCTCCTGTTTGCCAAGGTTAAGCTGGTAATAATATGAACAGGAAGCCTTTTTGTCCTGATAACTGAAATGACCGCTAATCGTTTATCAATTAGTCAGGAAAATCCCCATTGTGTTACGTCTAACTCTAGACAACTAGATGTGCAAACTGCCCAAGAAGAGATTTATAGCTTCTTTGTGGAAATTGTCAATAAATTGCCACCAGAAGATGTTTTACGAGAATTCAAAGGTTTATTTATAGACGGTCTGGATTCCGAAGATTCCGATTCTATACCGGGAATATATAGTGTTTTTTTAGATGAGAACGAGGAAGAATTATACAATACAATTAAGCGGTGTTGCTACATCATAATTAATAATTGGAAAACCAACCGAAAAGACAAATATATCCAAGACTTAGTTAATTTATTTGTTCATGAAAATCTGAAAATCAAAGACGATAATCCTCCATTAGTCAAAACTTGTAAAATCTGGTTAGAGAAGTTTGCCAATAGCAAAGATTACAAGGATCTGAAATTATTTGCTACTAAATATGAAGAATCATTTAAAGGTCATTGGGCTAATCGCTACACTTCCTATTTATTGATCGATCAATCTGTTAATAATAAGAACCCTAAAGAGCAACAAGAGGCTGCTAGAAGACTTTCTAAACAGATAAAAGACAAATTTAAGTTTGAGCTAGCAATGTATATTGCTCGCTCTCAATCTGCCGTCTCAAGCACAACACGCTATAAAAATCCCAGTATTTTGGGAGATCAAGCTCTGCGCTTAATAAAAGCAATTGTCTTAAAGAAAGGCGTATTTAGCCATGATAATATTGCCCATATATTTATCAAGCAAACTGAAAATCAAACTTTAAAAGAATTTAAAACAAATCTAGAAAAATATCTATTTTTTTCTGTAGAAAATCAAGAATTAGTTGCAAATTGGCGGCAGCAGTTTGCACATAGTTTATCGTTATGGAAGGCAGATCATAATCAAGAAATTATCACTAAAGAATTTTTCTTGAGAACTTGCAATCGAGTAATTGATTACTTGACAACAGAAAATGCTAAAGAACCTTCGCAATTATTTATTTCATTAATTGGTCAAGGTCATGCTCTAACCCTGGTAATTATATTATTAAAGGTTATTTTAATTTGTAGAAATTCTCGGAGACATTTAGAAACTCGGATTGCTCATCTGATTCGTTATTACGAAAAATATTCCGAAGAAGAATGCAAAGGAGTCATAAATTTTATTGAGATTTTTAATATCACGTTTGCCATTTATGCAGAAAATGTAGAATATAACTTGATTAAGATGGAAGAACAACAAAGCAGCGATCAGCAATTCAATCTGGATAGTTATCGTGTGTTTTCACAGATGAAAGTAGATAGATAAAAATGAGTTTTGCTTGATTCAGGATTTCGCAAGGCGTTCATCTAACCAAGCTAAGGCAGCACCCGCAGTTTCAGCTAGAATACTAATGAGGCGATATAGAGCGATCGCACTAAATACTAAGGCAGCTGGAAAGTGGTGTCGTAAAAGTTCATACGCAGTCGCTTCAAACACACCTAACCCACCAGGCGCACCAGGTATAACAAACCCCAACAACCAAGCGCAACTAAAAGCCCCGAATAACAAAGGAATTTGATTCGCATTCAACGAACCCAAGGCGAACATAGTTAGTATAAAACCAGTGGCGCGTAGTCCCATAAAACCCACTTCTCCTAACAAAGGGCGCAAAGGGTAGCTTTTAACACTGAAGGGAATAGTTGGTTGAGTGGTAGCAGCAGACTTTTTTGCTTTTAATTTATACAAAAAACGAATAACGGGGTTCAAAAACCACGGATGAATCGCACCAAGGACTACAGCTAAACTCAGAAATTGTAGTATTTGTATAACAAAGGTAGTATTTGCTGCTGCAAATTGGCTACTACATAAGACAATAATGATTAAAGCAGCCGCTAACATGAGTAGGGGTTCTAGCAAAACGCTTAAAGTGGCTGCACCTGTAGGAATATTGGCATTTTTGGCGGCGACAATTCGCCCGTAGTGATGCCAGATATTACCTGGTAAATATTTAGCGATGTTCGTTTTTAGGTAAACTTGGATGAATTGAGGAGATGATACAGGTTGATTTAACTCTTGCAATATCCAAGTCCAGATCCAGCCTGCCCAAGTATGAGCTAGTAAAGTTACGCCACAAGCGATCGCCATAATTGCCCATCCTACATCATCAAGGCGGATAGCTGTCACCTCAATCCAATTATCCTTCAGAGCTTTTCCTAAAAAAAACAGCGTCCCTCCCAAAATTATCCAGCGTAAAAATTGCTTCATGAATTTAGTCATTTAATGGTAGAGCAACAAAGGCTAAATACTCAAATATTATGGGACATCAGCTATATATCCAAAGCTTTTGAAGTATCAAACAGGTTGATCTAGCTCTTTTGACAACAATCATATTATTTTAGTTTATATCTCCCTAGAGTTAGATAAAATTATTCCTTTTGCGCTAATTAAAATGTGACTTGCGCTAGAGGTAATACTTATTTAATTATTAATATCATTAAATAAAGTTATTATTCTTTCTGAATGCTTGGGATACAAAAGTAATTCCAAATGCTATCTTGGTTGAAGTTTAACTAATCACAAAAATGCAAGGAGTGAAAACTATGAAAAAGGCAATGACTTGGCTGAGAAATATTCGTCCTTTGAAAATTTTAACTGTTTTTTTAGCAGGGATATTCCTATTTTTGACTCAGGCTTGTGGTGCTCCAGGAGTAGCATCACAGCCACCACAGCCTGGTTATCAAGCACCTAATGTCGAGCGATCTGATTCCACTAAAGATTATCCTCTGAATTCTCCTGCTGGTGGGATGAATAACTTTAGTGATGTAGATCCTAGAGCGATAGATGAAAAGGCAGCTAATGACAGAGCTAAGGCGTTAGTGAAAAATGCTCAAAGTAATATCGATCGCAAGGGAATTGACAGCCCAGGGCAATATGGCGAAAATTACAAACAAGGTACACCCCTTGGTGAAAGAGTAAAGAATCTGGGTGAAGATATCGGCAGTTCAGCTGAAGAAGTTCGCAAAGGTCTTGTCAAGGGAACTCAGCGAGGAATTGAAAATCTTAAGGGTAATACCCAGAATGCTGCTGAAGATGTGACAACAAATGTTCAGCGTGGGGCTGAGGATGCTGGTAGAAATGTTCGACGTACAGCTGACGATGCAAGCAATGCAGTGAAGAAGGCAGTTGATTGAAATTAGTCATTTAATTTCTTGTAAAAATTTGAAAGCGCCCACAGACTTATAGTCTGGTGCTACCAAAACAAGGCCTGTCTATGCAGGCTTTGTTTTGGTTTGAGATAGGGTTTAATTCTCTTAGAGGATGTTTGAAAAGTTTGTAGTAGTGTATCAAATATTTGTCTACCCCACAGCGAGTTAAACCAAAGATTTTTTATTAATCGCGCCAGGGGGCTTGTATTTGCAAAGCCCCTTGGCGCGATCGCCAATACTCGCTATTTCTCCACAGTCAATATTCCTCAAATAGGCGATCGCCTTTATGTAACCGATAAGCGATTTGATAGGTTTGGGCTTGCGATCGCATTGTGGGAGAATGGGCTGCTAGATACCGAGCAGCAGCAACCAATACATGAACCCCAGCAGGAGTGTCACCTAATAGAGAATACTGTCGAAAAGCGGCTTCTATTTCTTGAATAACATGAAAATCACGGTTTTCTCTGAGCATCATTTTCCCTAGCATCGCCATCAGTTTTTCAGGCTTGCCACCACTATATAAATAATTAGCCACTAATTGACCTGTCTGGTTAACTTGCTGTTGACGATTTAATAAATCAGGTAGCTGCTGGAGTAATTCTTCGGGATTTGGAACGGAGTCTTTGGGTTCTGGAAGTCGTGCTGGTGGTACATTCAAAAAACGATTCAAATAAACACTCATGGCCGCATCAAACACGCCTCTAAGTAGTTCCACTGTTGGCACTCGTCGTAAGCCTTGATGCACAGCGTTAGCAAAAGTAAATGGATGATGTGCTGAATTCCAATCTCCAAAGTCATTGTTGGTATTAAAACGAGCTACACGCAGTGCTGCCGTATAAGTAACTACACTTGCTAATTGTTCTTCTGTACAACCAGCTTGTAGGGCATTTAGTAGCGAGTCGGCGATCGCTTGTGGGTCTTCACCTAATAAAATTGGTATTAATTGCTCCGAGTTTGACCAAGTTCCTCGTTGAGATTTTCCCGCACTTAAAACACTGGGTAATTGCTCAAAAGCTGACTCTAATATTGCCACCAAGTCTACAGGGTAGCGCCAGGAATTAGATTCTTCCATCCGGGATGCACTAGCTAAACCCGAAACTAAGCTAGGTAGAACAGATTCTGCTGCTTGCCAACCAACAACATCAAGTGCTTCCAGTGCTTTGTTAATAAAATCAAGGGTATGTCCAATGTCGAGATAACGATGATCTGTAGCCGATGAAAACAGCATATCTGCAACTTGCTCTAAATTAGCCCCTGAGCGAATCGCAGATACCAGACATCTTTGTGCAGCTTCACTATCCCGTACCTCAATAAACTGGCAAAACCAGCTTTTAAGAGTCGGAAAATCAACTGTAGAGTTAGGCAATGGCTGAACGACAAACAGAGGCGGCGCACCTGCACTATCATTAGCGACTGCCGAAAGTCCGTGGAATAAAGCACGGGGTTTGTCTTCTTCATCCAGATAAGGTAGGAGATTGATCGTGCAGGTATGGATAGTTAAACCTGTACTCCAACCTGTTTTGTTGTAACGAGTGCCAAATTGTAGCCCGATTTGAAATGGTTCCGCCGGATTTACTCCGATATCTAACAATGCGATCGTTGATTTGGCAATCACTAAGGAAATACTCTGCTCTAAACCATCTTCAAGGCGTTGGCGGTGGTGGGCATGAGGATTAACTGGCGGTGCTAAATTCACCCAAACTTCACCATCACGGATTTCTACAGGAAATGCCGGAACATCATCTGCCCAAGAGTCGAAGGTTCCACCACTAGCTATATCAAAGCGGGCGTAATGCCAAGGGCAGGTAACAATACCATCTTTGCAAGTGCTACCTTGCAGGGGAAAACCCATGTGGGGACAACGGTTATCAATTGCATAAACTTTATTGTCTGAGTAAAACAAGACAATAGTCTGCTTTCCCCTGTGGATTAACAAACTGCCTGCTGCCTGAACATCTATAAGTTGAGCAACACGGGTATAATTGTCTTTCTTGGTCGTTTCTTTAAATATTTGAGTCATTTAATTTACAGACAAGTAAATATCAAAAGCCTTGCTTCTACTCTGACAAAATTTTTCATTCTTCGACCTTTGTACAATACTAATTTTTGTTAATAATTACCTGAAGCTACTGAGTACTACTGGAACTACAAATGGCATGACCGAATACTGGCTGGTGATGTCGGAGGTTGCCAGGTTGATTACTGTTGTTCACCCAAAGGCAGGGGGGAGGATTCCTACAAAACTTTGAGCAATAGCATTTAGATTAGTCATCTTTTGCGATCGCTGCTACTGAATCTTTACTACACCTTGCACCCAAAAGCCCTAAAAATAATGCATTTCACCTTATCAAGCTTGCCATTGAGATATGAACTCTAATGCTTAACTGACAAAATGATCTGTGTTTCCCTGCACTAATATATACTCTGATTAACGTCTCATTCAAACCTCTATGAGCTGCGAACATTTAGATAATCTGACTGCGGAGACTCTGATTTCTAAAGCAAACTACCCAGTATTTCGTTGTGAAGAATGTATCCAGATAAACAGTCGCTGGGTGCATCTCCGTATTTGTCAAAGTTGCGGCAAGATGCTGTGCTGTGATTCTTCTGTTCATCAACATGCCCGACGGCATTATGAAGAAACTGGACATTCAGTAATTAGCTCGGCTGAGTTAGGAGAACAGTGGTTATGGTGTTTTTTGGATGAGCAGGCAAAAAACTATTAAAGTGAGGCGAACACAGGATCAAAAGAGTGCAGAGGAACTAAGAAGCTTGCAGTTTCGGGAAAAAGTAGCTCCTTAAGCGGTGAGTGTTGAATCGCAAAAGTTACAGATGATAAACGCTGTCACTGTCAATAGAGGCGATCGCTATCTTCCCAAAGTCTCACTCCGGCAATCGCCCTTTCAGAGAAACCGCTTTCAACTGTCGTTGAAAACCAGTATCATCCGAAATTTTATGCGAAGAATTGTTATTGGGGTTATGGGTAGGGGAGAAAATGCGACAGCAAATGATTTACAAAATGCTTATATACTAGGTCAACTAATTGCCAAACAAGGATGGATTTTACTCACTGGTGGTAGAAATGTAGGCGTAATGGATGCAGTAAGTAAAGGTGCAAAATCTGCTGATGGTTTAACTATTGGTATTCTTCCAGGTAAGAATCAGGATGGTATGTCCTCTTACGTGGATATTGCTATTTTCACAGACATGGGTAATTCTAGAAACAATATTAATGTTCTTAGTAGCGATTTGGTCATTGCTTGCGGTATGGGTGCAGGAACCGCTTCAGAAATCGCTTTAGCTTTGAAAGCAAATAAGCAAGTAATTTTGTTGAATAATGATGAAGAAAGTAAACTTTTCTTTAAAAAATTGTCGCCAGAAAATGTTTATATTGTGGAGAGTGTGGAGCGGGCGATCGCTACTGCCAAAACAATTTTATACTAATTGGTAAATCAGTAAATTCTTCTTGCATTGGCAGAGGCTTGAGTAAAAAATGGCATCAGATAGCGTACTTACCTGTGTTAGGCATCATCTTAAACCAAATTAAAAATTCTCAGTATTTAGAAGGTGCAAAATATGTTGAGATGTCACAAGCGGTAATTACTGAGATAAAAAAGCCAAGCAAGAATAAAAATAGACATTTGAGTAGCCATGAATAATCAACAATGACATCAAAAGCTATTCTCAATAAGTAGCAATAAGAATGAGGGAGATATAGATTTGTGTTATCCCTCTTCTAAGAAACAAGGCAGGAGGCAGATCCATTCAATCAGCAACGCCAATTAATAAACAGAAGTCAACAATTTATCGATCGCAGCCCGAAACGCCGTTGCTGCACCAGCACTCATGTCACGGGGGGCGCAGATGCGATTTCTCAAATATGCGAAAGCGATCGCACCCACAGCAGCGAAGATAGGATCAACGTTGCTATTTTTACCACCAGTCCTTCCACCCGGTAAAGTTGCACCATTGCCATGAATGAGATAATCAGCTAGTTGTCGCAGGTGAAAATCAACAGCGTCCTTAATTGTGGTAAAATCACCATCTGCGGCTAAAGCTTGGACTCCAGAATTTTTGATAACATCTGCGATCGCAACTTCCCGATTATCGCTCAATCTCTCAGCTGCTTCGGCTCGATATTGAATTTGCTCACTATCTGCCACATCCAGAGGTAAAGGATTTCCAATCGGTTCAACACCCCATCTACGACGCAACAGTAAATTGTTGGTAGTATTATCCGACTTCACCCTGTGATAAGCAGGACGCTGATTAAGTGCATCAAACCAAGCATTGATACGAGGAAAACGAGGATTTCCTTTGAGGTGATATCCTCGATACACAGGTAAATTAGCCGCCAATCTATCTAGATGGGGGCTATACAGAATGTCAATTAAGCTAAACGTACTTACAAAGTAGGGGCCAGGGTATTTAGCTAAAGCTTGCTCAAGTTCATCTAACTTTGCCTCAAATACTGCTTGTAAGTTTGCCAACTCATCAGCATCTACAGGTGCTTCTCTCAGGAATTTGTAAGCAATCTCTCTAAAACCGTTAGTCTCAGCTTCTTCAACTAACTGCCTAGCAACAGCATTTTCCTCTGGATTTTCCGGCAATAATGCTGGATGTGGAAACCTTTCTTCTAAAGCTAAGAGAATATCTTTGGATTCATATACTAACTTTCCCTCAATTTTTGCTGCTGGGACAAGGGTTGTGGGAACTAGGTCAGTGTACCATTTAGGTTTATTACTTAAATCAATAAACTCCGTTGCAAAGGGAATTTCCTTTTCTTCCAGAGCAAACCAAACTCTCTCGCAGAAAGGACACCAGGAATTAGTATCTCGATAAAGCAAGACTGGCGGTTCTGTGTTTGGAGGAAGTTTATGTAAACTGCTGGGTATTGGTGCAGTAGAAGGAGATTGTCCTGTCCTCTTTACCCTACGCGCAGAGGTATTTTTTCTAGCAGTCTCTAAAACTTCTTCCCAAGTTGACACTGTGTTTTGAATAGACATTTTTTACCTCGCTTTACTAGGAATGCCGGAAAACACAAATAACTGTTGTTCTTTAGGTGCAGCCAAGTTTTCACCAAGGTATCGATGAAGACCAACACCCATATCTCCCGTGGCGGTAAGCTTGAAGTTTACTTCTTCAAATCCAGATGCACTTAAAATTTTCCGCACATTGTCAGAGTAGGTAATACCGTTGGAGTGTCCACGAGTCCAAATGACAAAAGCACCTGGTTTACTCAGAAAACTTAGGTTATCTAGTAAGCGATTGAGTTCAGCCTCATCAGCCAGATTGCCAAAGACACCACACACAATCACGATATCTGCTGGTACTGCTCCTACATAGTTAGTAGCAAGAGTTGCATCACCATTGATAATCTCAATTTGCTTGGCTAAACCCAAAGACTCTATAGTTGCTCGTCCACGCTCAACTAGATTTGAATTTATTTCAACCAGTCGTGCAGAAACATGCTTTGCACGGGGGTGATTTTTTAAAGTTCCTAATAAATCTCGTCCATCACCCGCGCAAACACTCACTATTCGGATAGCGCCATCTGGTGAGGCATTCAAGCTATAAGCAATATATTCCCGCACGATTTCTAGACGCTGCTGCAATTTTAGCTCAGTGTCGTATAGGTCGTGCCATTCATACCAATCTTTTGGCATAATGCGTGATTCCCGTTTGATGCACACTGTGTAATTACAAACTACGGTTAGTTTATCAATTAACTGTAATTTATATATGAAGGCAGATTATCACAGAAATTCATATAAAATCAAGTCTTATTAGGAAGGCTCCTAACCTATTTCGTATGAGTGAAACTGTCTACATCGAAACTAGTAGACATCTCCAAAATAGTATTATTCTGTGATAAAAGAAGATTAAAGAGTTATTTTTACACAGAAGCATGAGCAATATACTGAATTACATTGAAG
>NZ_JBALDN010000116.1:0-6310 GCF_036917375.1 Nostoc sp. | reverse complement strand
CAATAAGAAATCTTTGAGATGCACCACACGCTCATTTTCATTCTTGGACAATGCTTAATTTACACGACTTTCAGCCTTAACTGAACCGTATTGAAATATGATGGTGATGCTTTTGATGAAGCTTTTATTAAACCTTGGTTAGCACTGGAAGCTTGTTTTAAAGAATTAGGTAGAGAAATCAAGTTTGATGTGGAAGCTTGGACATTAGAATTAGGCTCAGGAATGCAAATGCACCCTGATTCAGTTGCTAAAGGTGTACGAGGTGTGAAAAATTATTTAGCACAAAAAGGTGTACTGCAAATGCCTGATTTATCAGGTGACATAAAAACCCATGAGATGACTTTTGCATCTAGCAGCAACAGGAAAAAATATTATGCGATCGCAGGTGGTATGATTCAATCCAGAATAGAATTAGGCACTTCAGTAAAAGCTGGAGACAAACTCTATCAAATTCTCAGTTTTAATAAAGAAGGTAAGCTACCCAGTATAATTGATATCTGCGCTCAAGAAGATGGATTAGTTTATGATGTCGCAATCAATCAAGCTGTGAATGAAGGCGAGTTTGTCTTGGGAATAGTTAGTTAGGGGATAACAAATATATCAAGTGATTTTAAACAATGTCTTTATTAATAGTCTCACAATGCGTTTCTATTCCGTCTCGGAATTTCTTCCGAGTCTCATACCTGAAGCCCTGAACTTCACTTCTAGGCGGGATATCGGTGAGTGTGCAGTTTCACTCCGTTTAGGGTTGTAGAGAGGTGCGATGCTTTCTTAAAGAAAATCAATTTAACTTCAACTACTTTGTTGCTGTTCTAACCAAGTTACTAAATCATCCATCTCAGACATTCTTAAGAGAGATCGACATAAAGCCTCTAATTGTTCAATTCTCAAACCTTGAACTTTTTGATAAATTGATTCATCAATGTCACCAAAACGTTCTTCTAGCAGAGACATAGATAAAGAAAAAGCTTCTTGTTGTTTTCCTTTTTGCAAAATATCTTGATAAATCACTGATTCTTGCATAATATCCTCACTTAACAATTGACGAATCAAAGTTTTGTCGAATCGCAAACCAGCTAAAATTTCTGTATACCCAGCAATATTTTGTTTTGTCTCCCTATCTGAAATTGTAGCCACTTTTTTCGCAACCTGGGACAATAAACTTTGTGGGGAATCAGTACGACTCAGAGTAGCCAGAGGTAATAAATTTGCATTATTTAAAAATACACTCGAATCTTGCTCCCACATCCGTATGACTTGATAGCGGTGTACTGTCATATCATCCACATATTCTTGGGTAAAAGCAATTTCATCGTTTGTTTCTTGCAAAAAGATGACTACCTGCACAACTGGACATTTATACTGACGTTTTAATCTCACGGAGTAATCTAGCATTCGGAAGGTAATTGCAGGGCTAGACTGTGTTAAAGTCTGAAACTCAATATGCAGAATCCTGTTTTTAGTTTGAATAAAAGTCACAGAATCTGCACGAATTGGTTCCAAGCTTAATTCAGTTTTTAGCACTTTTGTATTTGCCGATTCCTCAGCAATTAACCACCGAACAAAATCTGCTGGATATTTTTCTGCCAGCAGCTTACAAACATTATCAAAACTCACAATATTAACAGACCTAATATTATGATTATATTACAGCTATTTTCAGGTAAATAAACCACACGTCAGGGATGGTTCAAATATATGAAATAGCATTTTTAATTTTCCAACACCTGTACAATATCAAACTTTACTAAACTTTGTACTTTGATAGGCACAGCTATGCTGTGCCTGTACCATATATGTTTAGTCTCCCAAATAAATACTCATACCACGAGCGGTTTTAACTAAAGTACCATTGGGATCGACGGCGCTATATTGAGCGATCGCTTCTGTAATTGGTACACTTAATACTTGGCGATTTTGCCATGTCACCATGCGATCGTATTTATCTTCGGCAATTAGATTAACTGCTGCTACGCCAAAGGCTGTTGCAACTAATCTATCTAGTGGTGAAGCAGTTCCACCCCGTTGAATGTGTCCTAAAACTGTAACTCGCGTTTCTACACCGATGTGCTGAATAATTTCATCGGCTAAATATTCGCCAATTCCCCCGTATCGAGATTGACCTAAGCGATTGGTAATCGTCACATTTTCGCCGTCTTGGGTACGAACTGCTTCAGAAACAATAATCAAACAATAGTTTTTGCCTTTCTCTTGGCGTTCTTTGATTTTGTGGCAAATATGCTCAACTGTATAAGGAATTTCGGGAATTAAAATTACATTTGCTCCCCCCGCAATTCCCGCAGCTATTGCTATGTGTCCGGCATCACGACCCATTACTTCCAAAATCATGACTCGGCTATGACTTGCAGCAGTAAAATGTAACCGATCTAGTGCTTCTGTGGCAATATTTACTGCTGTATCAAAACCGATAGCGTGTTCGGTAACGCCAATATCGTTATCAATGGTTTTGGGAATACCTACTAAATTAATACCGCCTTGTTGAGCGAGGCGACGCAAAATTGCCAAGCTACCATCGCCGCCGATACCAATCAAAGCGTCTAAACCTAATTCATGATAACCTGCAATAATTTCTTCGGAGCGATCGCATAAACTTCCATCCCCCATCGGAAAGGCAAAAGGGTCGCCTTTATTGGTCGTCCCCAACATTGTGCCACCCGCTGTTAACAACGAGTCAACTTGATCGACTTCCAGCTTGGTGAATTGTGGCGGACGCGCCATTAATCCTAGAGTTGCTTGACGGATTCCCAAAACCTCCCAACCGTAAGTATTTACAGCACAATTTACTACAGCCCTAATCACAGCATTTAAGCCAGAACAATCACCTCCACTTGTCAGAATTCCTATGCGTTTGGGTTGTCCCACATCTTTTATTGACATTTTGATCCAAATGTATATATTAAGTAGTCGATGAAACTTAAGCCAAAGTTAGCAGATTAAACCTAAGCAAAAGTCCTACCTGTTAATGCCAAAGTAATTTTATGTTTCTTTTGGATCTAAAAACAAAACAAAGTCTAAAAATTCAGCAACTCTTGAACCAAAAGTCAGATTTTATGTAGGTTGAGTATGATTGCCGATGAAATGAGGTAAACTTGGAGTTTAATTTTTTTAATATTCTGACTACTGAATTCTGACTCCTGAATACTACAACTAAGGTTATCTCAGCTGTAAAATATAAGTGTAGAGCCGGTAGTAGATTAAACCTCGGCAAAAGCAATCCCTAAAAATGCCAGGGTAATTTTATGCCTATTTTGTGTCTAAGAACAAACCAAGTTATCCCAGCTATAAAATATGAGGGTGGAGCCAAAGGTGACTAGTATTGAAAATTACAACTTCTCTTATTCAGGAGAAGTAGCAATTCCCCAGGCTCCTCCTGAATTCAAATCAGGTTTTATCGGCATTGTTGGTCGTCCAAATGTCGGTAAATCCACTTTGATGAATCAGTTAGTAGGACAAAAAATTGCCATTACATCACCAGTAGCACAAACTACACGTAACCGTTTGCGCGGTGTACTAACTACACCAGAAGCGCAGTTAATATTTGTAGATACGCCAGGAATTCATAAGCCCCATCATCAATTAGGCGAAGTATTGGTGCAAAATGCCAAAATTGCCATTGAATCGGTAGATGTTGTGTTATTTGTGGTAGATGGATCTGTGGCTTGTGGATCGGGCGATCGCTACATTGCTGAATTGCTTAGTCGCAGTAAAACACCAGTGATTTTGGGCGCGAACAAAACTGACCAACAACCTGCTGAATCGCAGTTTCTAGATGATAGTTACGCTCAGATGGCCCAGTCTCATGAATGGAAAATTGTGAAATTTTCTGCCAAGACTAGTACAGGATTACCGCAACTTCAAGAATTATTAATTGAACATTTAGAAATTGGGCCATTATATTATCCTCCAGACTTGGTAACTGACCAGCCAGAACGCTTTATTATGGGTGAATTAATCCGAGAACAAATTTTATTATTGACTCGTGAAGAAGTACCCCATTCAGTAGCGATCGCCATTGACCTAGTAGAAGAAACTCCCAGCATTACCCGTGTACTTGCTACCATCAACGTCGAGCGTGATTCCCAAAAAGGCATACTCATCGGCAAAGGTGGAGCGATGCTCAAAGCAATTGGTAGTGAAGCCCGCGAACAAATTCAAAAATTAATCGCTGGCAAAGTTTATCTAGAATTGTTTGTGAAAGTCCAGCCAAAATGGCGACAGTCGCGGATTAGTTTAGCAGAGTTAGGCTATCGCGTAGAAGAATAATAATTGGTCATTTGTAATTAGTCATTAGTTATTGGCAAGCAAAAGACAAAGGACAAATGACAAAGGACAAATGACTCATGACTAATGACTCTTAATTAATAAAAATGTCTTTAGATACTCGCTATCCCTTAAATTTACCCGTCAATGCTCCGCCCTTGCGCGTGTTAATTGTCGAAGACGATCCGATGATGCAACTGGGATTAGAGCAATCGTTGATGGCTCATCCTCAGTTGGAGATTGTTGGACAAGCAGAAGATGGTTATTTGGGAGTTCAAGCTGCACTGCAACTGAAACCTGATTTGGTGGTTATGGATATTGGGTTGCCGCGATTGGATGGTATTGCCGCAACACAGCAAATTAAGGCGGCGTTGCCAGCAACTCATGTAGTAATGCTGACATCTCATCAAACGGAGACAGAAATTATTGCGGCACTGTCTAGCGGTGCAGATGCGTATTGTATCAAAGGTGCAAGTGTGGAAAGATTGTTAAGTGCGATCGCAGCCGCAGTTGATGGTGCAGCCTATCTCGATCCCCAAATTGCGCGGCGAGTCATTGATAATCTCAAACCGCCTTCACCCACCACCAACACCGCCAACTTATCTGGGCGCGAGTTAGAAGTGTTAAAGCTGATGGTAGATGGGTTGAGTAATCCAGAAATTGCCGAAAAACTCTATCTCAGCCCCAACACCATCAAAACTCATGTCCGCGGAATTATGAATAAATTAGCAGTGGACGATCGCGTGCAAGCAGCAGTCGTAGCATTGCGTTCTGGGTTAGTTTGAGATCAAAAGAAATTATGGATCGGTGTGCGTAGCCTCCCTACTCTGTTTGCAACTTTCAAAATGCTAAATGCCAACTGCGGATGTATTTCTAACTATAAAAATAGTTGTCAAACTTTTAAAGTTAGCTAATTTTTTGTTCCATGCGCTCATTACTATTTCAAAACTTGAAGCTGACTATTCCTACAGCTTTAGGATTTACGATTCTGGGCTATATTCTAAGTCTACCTCTGAGTTTTCTTGGCAACTCAGAAGCAGTAAGATGGCAACTCAATCCCCAAAGCAGAATATTTATTGAAACCCGAAAGCTTGATGAGCTTGGAAGTTTTCAAGCTAGGGTAGCACTTGGAGGTACACCGCTCGGAATCCTAGTAGCTCAAACAACTTTTATTGTGTATATGTTTGGACTTAGCAATCGTAGCATTAAACAGTAATATCTTTGACGAGATATATATAAACACAGCCTTTATACCACTTGATGCAGTTGTATATTATGGCGATCGCCACACCTTTGGCTTTAAAGTTGGCAGGCATTTCTAACCCAATTTACAATTAGAGGCGTACATATATATGTACGCCTCTAAAGTTGGATTAATTTGTTGCCAAGATGTTTGAAAAATAGTCTACCTCAATGCATTTCAGTTAAAAGAGTTTGAGAATTGATTAGGGTCTATATGAACAGGAAATAACAAAATTTCCTTTCCTTCTAAATTTGCCTTTTGGTGAAGCAAAATTGCCTTTCCCAAAGAACAATATTTAATTGGAACCCATCTGTCGCTGTAAAAGTAGACAGTTACTCGGCTCATTGCATACTCTTTCAACGGCAGTGGAAGAGACCAGGACGAGTCCACAGTTTGAACCTTACCTGTTGAGTCCATGCTTTGAACCTCAGTTATTAAGTATATTTACTTTCACTGATTGGAATGATTTAGAGGAACTATCATAAGTAATAACAATCTGTCTTAAAACTACATCTTTAGATAAAAATTAAAATAATTAAAACTGATTTCACGCTCTTAGCACTAAATGCGATCGCTACTTCTGGTATCTCATCCGCAGTCGTTACTCAGATTGCCATTGTAAGAATAAGTAGGGATTTGATAGAAGAGTGCGATCGCATAAGCTAGTTTTCTTACAGCTATTTTCAGCTAAATAGCAGGGTTAGCGCGTCTCAAACCCTATTGACAGATGGATTCTAGCTCCTGTGTTGAGTTTGGGAGAGCCGCCGCCAACACAGAAACCATGTA
>NZ_JBALDN010000115.1:0-182514 GCF_036917375.1 Nostoc sp. | reverse complement strand
ACAACAAAGCCTCGTAAAGAGCAAGCTAAATCTGCTTAATATTAAAGATTTCCATGTTTAAAGCTTGTATTTTATCAACTCAGTGCTGCTGGGTCTTTTTTTCCTACTTAGTCTAAACTCCAGTGATTAAATTTCAGTAAAAAATAATGATTCACAACTAGATAACGCTCTCATTTTTTAATAGAGCATCATTGTTGGTGGTGAGTATTTACGGTAATTTAGATATTTGTGAGGCTTCCTACTATTTAACCCTCTCCTAAGAAAGAAGGCAGGAGGCAGGAGGCAGAAGGGAAGAGAATTAGACTTGTTTCTTCCATCCATAACGGAAGCGAGCGCGTCCGTAAACAGCTTTTGTCACTCTCGAAAAACAATAATCTCTGCCAAATTCTAAGGCTTGGATTTAGTCTAGGTTTGAGGCTTTTTTTTCTAACAGAAACTAAAATTTATAGACAAAAAGTAGAAATTAAAGCCCCGTAACCGTTTGAGCGATTAGATTCTCCCAAAGTGACAAAAGAGGGTTAAGAAAAAGAATCTAAATCTAGAGATTGCATACCTTCGCGTTGTATGAAGGTCATCATACTTCCCAACTGCAACCAAACTAGCAAACAAGTAAATAGACTAATTGGTAGACCGACTCCTAGAGCCAAGGATGAGGGAAAGCCAAATATCTCTAAGCCTGAAGACATAAATAAACAAGTACCGCCTGTTATGCCGATAAATGGTACAAGTAATTGTTTGAGTGAGGAACGTGGCTGAGTATTTTCTGCTCGTTCGCTTGGCCAGTTCTGCACAATTACTTTCAAAGTGCCAGATAATGCCAAACCAGATGTTAATGCTATCAAAAAGCCAACAAGTAAGAGAAAGTAAGGCGGTTGCTCAGGAAAATAATACATGAAAACTCCTAATTTCTATTAAAAATTTTTTACTTTTTATTTGTTGACTGGTTCTCAGCAAAAGACCCAAGTAATGTTGCTTTTGGCAGGATAGCGGCTGCCCCTTCTCTGGATAACTCTGTTAAAATCCCGATCGCTACATTTAATAAACGATCCGGTTTTAAGTCATCTTTAACCAGGTTCCACAGACGTTGGACATCTTCGGTGTGCAAGCGGTCATCTTCGGTGAGAGCAAGCACTAACTGTCGCCTTAGAAACTTGCCTTCTTCCGACATTAAGTATTGGAACCCCATCTGAGCTGTGGGCAATACATCAAAGTTGTTATCGGTACGAGCGATCGCAATCAAATTCTCTAACCGCTGCCACTGAAATTTACCATCTTTGAACAACACATTCAATAATCGTCGGCGTAATTCCGGCGATTCTCCTGTCAGCAACCGCCGCGCTATATAGGGATAACCCACTTCCACAATTTTGAAATCGGGGTTAAGGCTAAGGGCAATACCTTCTTGGGTAACTAGAGAACGAATAATCAAAGCAAACTTTGCCGGAACTCGGAAAGGATATTCGTACATCAGTTCCGAAAATTCATCAGTAATAGTTTTGAAGTTAAAATCTTTGACATTTTTGCCAATAGCGTTTCCTAGCACCGCTTCTAATGCTGGCACTATCGGGCAAATATTCGTATCTGGAGTCAGAAACCCTAATTTTACAAAGTCTTCGGCTAAGTCGGTATAGTCTTTATTCACCAAATGCACTAGCGCATCTACCAGTGTTTCTTTGGTGCTTTCTTCCAACTGATCCATCATACCGAAGTCAATATAAGCCATACGACCATCGGGTACAGCAAATAAATTGCCAGGATGAGGGTCAGCATGGAAGAAGCCGTATTCTAAAAGCTGTTGCAATCCTGATGTCACGCCAATTTGGATGATCGCTTCTGGGTCTAAACCCGCTTCGCGGATGCGTTGAGTATCCGTCAACTTAAAGCCGTCAATCCACTCCAGAGTTAAAACATGAGTATTGGTATAACGCCAGTAAATACCTGGAACTTTTACTTGTGGGTCATTGTGGAAGTTGCTAGCAAATTTCTCGGCGTTGCGGCCTTCATTAATATAGTCAATTTCCTCAAATAACTTCGTGCCAAACTCGTCCACAATTAAAGTTAGGTCGTGACCGAGATTTAAAGGCAACCAAGGAGCTAGCCAACCGGCTGCCCAACGCATCAGATATAGGTCGCGTGTAATTACCGGATGTAAGTTGGGGCGTTGCACCTTTACAGCCACTTCTTCCCCAGTGACCAGACGACCTCGGTAAACTTGACCCAAGCTAGCAGCAGCGACTGGATGAGGTGACAGTTCGCTAAAACTTTCGTGAATTGGACGACCTAGTTCACTTTCAATAATCTGGTAAGCGATCGCATTATCGAAAGGTGGTAACTGGTCTTGTAACTTGATCAGTTCTTCTAAAAAATCTTTGCGTATCAGGTCAGGCCTAGTGGAGAGGGCTTGACCAACTTTAATAAAAGTCGGGCCGAGGCGGGTGAGGAGTTCTCGCAACTGGATAGCTCGTTTACCCTTGTTCTGCTCAACTTTATCTTGCCACTCGTCCCACTTCAGACCGAATATAAATCCTGCAAAGGAGGAGATAATTCTCAGCACTCGCCCCCAGGCTAGCCAAGGACGGTAACTATAGTAGCGAGCGATCGCATCTGGATTATAGAGTTTTAGTTGAGCAGGTTGATACTGACCCACGCCTTTTTTTGCCTCTTCAACTGAAAAATTTACAATGATTGTTTTTCTCCTGACCCACAAGTTAGTTGCAAGTTCAGGATAGCGGTAGCCTTTTATCTAAAACAACTAGAACTCTACCCTTTGGGGATAGTGTTCGAGGCGATTTTAGCATCTGTTACTGCCTAGATTTGTTTATCTTTTTCTTAATTATACTTTATAAAACTACAACTACTTATCCAACTTTTAGATGATTTTATCTTTTCTTAACCATTTTTTATAAAAATATAAATATGTACCTATATATGCAAATTGAAACTCAGTAACCGCTTACAACATAAAGATCCCCGACTTATGTTAGAAGTCGGGGATCTTGGTACTATGTTTATTTATACCTGTGATTTAAGTAGAAAATAAAATTACAGCATCAACTAAAACATTGGTAATTGGTAGTAGCTTTGCCACAATTACCAATTACCGACTTTTAACGATCGTGTAGTGCTATTTAGATTTTGCCTCCAAGTTTTCTAAACGGCTTCTCAATTCTTGATTTTGTTGTTTGAGTTGGTCGAAATCTTCACGCAGTTGCCGCAGGGTTTTTTCGGAACCAATGTTCTTTTGCACCTTGGAAATTTCTTCTTCAGCAGAGCGACGTACACGCCCATCAGCTGTTTGTTCAGCTAGCGATCGCAAAATTCCCACGGCTTTGGGTGTTTCCATTTGTCCTAATGCTGCTGCTACCGACACTTGCGTTAAAAAGAAGCTTTCTTTGGCTAGTTCTGTTAATTTGTCTAAAATCCGTTCCAAATTAGCCGGACTTTGACCTACAGAAATCTTTCCTAAAGCACGAATTGTGGCTAAACGTAGGGGTTGTGGTACACCGAGTTTGGTGTATTCTAGCAGCAGATTCAAAGCTGCTTCTGAGGTTTTGAATTCAGCTAAACCGGCGATCGCACCACTCCGCACGACTTCATTCCAACCCGCCTTTTCTTCTAAAACGCCTTTTAGCAGCTTTAATACCTTGTCTTCCTTGGGTTTTTCTTCCAAGTTTGATGAGGCGATCGCTCCGATAACACGAGAAGCTGCTGCTTCCACGTAGTAGCTGGGATCGCCCTTTTGCACTAACCCTCTGACAACTTTATAGCTTTCAGCAGTTTTGATTTGAGTAAGTGCTTCCACTACAGCTCGTCGCACGTAAGCATTTTTATCTTTTAACCCAGTAATTAAGCCATCAAAGGCTTGATCTAAATTGATTTGGGCTAGTTGTTTTGCCACTTCCACACGCACACCCCACAATGGGTCATTTTTTAGCGATGCAGACAGTGCTTTGATTGCTTCTAACCCGCCTTTTTTTGCCAAAGCTGCTGCTGCATAACTACGTGAAATTGGGTCGGGATCGAATTCTAACTGTGCTTTTAACTCCGCGATTGGATATTCCAAAGCTACTGTTTTTAGGTAATTATTTCCAACATCAAAGCTAATAAATTGGGGCTTATTTTCTAAGGGAAAGTAGAAGCTTTGTTCGCGTTCATTCACCCGAACAGTGAAAGTTTTAAGTGCTGAGTCCTGAGTACTGAGTTTTCCATTACTCCTGACTTCTTCCTGTTGGTTATAGCCAAAACCAATAGGTATTTTTAAATCAAACAAATCCTTACTGCCATTTTTGCCTTCATCAGCTTGGGTTTGAGTGACTGTAATTTTTGCTAAATTAGCATCTCCATCCCAAGAGTAAGCTACTTTAAAATCGGGATGACCACCACGATAAACGTATTGGTCAAAGAGAAACAAAAGATTACGTCCAGTTGCCTTTTCAATCGCCCTGAGTAAGTCTACTGTTTCTACGGTTTTGTGGGCATTATCTTGGACAAATGTTTGAATTGCCTGCCAAAACAACTCATCTCCCAATTGGGCCCGAATCATGTGATAGACACAAGATCCTTTTTCGTAGATGTGGCGATCGTAAAGTTCAATAGCTTCTCGGTAAACGTGCGTTACCATTGGACGGCGATAACGACTGCTATCTTCGCTTAAGTAACGACGAGCTTCCAATAAACGATAGTAAGCTGCTTCTTCTAAACTATATTCCTGTTCTGTCCACATCACCTCAGAGTAAGAAGCCATCCCTTCTTTAATCCAAGCATGAGACCAATGCTTAATCACCACCAAATCACCAAACCACTGGTGCGCGAGTTCGTGGACGACTAAACTTTCAGTGTTGCGGTTATCTAAGGCGGCGCGTTCATCCAGCAAACATCTGTCTGTTAACAGTGTTGTGGAAGTGTTCTCCATGCCGCCAAATATGAAGTCATCAACGCAAACTTGGGCGTATTTCGGAAAAGGATATGGATAACCATACTTTTGGCTCAAAAATTCGATCATTCGGGGAGTTTTTTCCATGCTGCGTTTAGCATCTTCCTCCCGTCCCTTTTCTACATAGTAGGTGACAGCTTTACCCTTCCACTCATCTCGAATTTCAGCAAAATCACCTACTGCTAAAGTCATCAAGTAGGTAGGATGAACTTGTTGCTGTAACCAATGATAGACTTTGTAATCACCATCTTCTGTGGTATCAATTAATTCGCCATTGGAAATCGCCACGAGAGGGTTGGGAACGCGAACGCGAATTTCCGAAGTAGATAGTTGTCCTGGATAGTCAAAGCAGGGGAACCAAAAGCGAGAGTCTTCGTCTTCACCTTGAGTCCAGACTTGAATAGGCTTGTTTGGGTAGTGCTTATCTGGTTGAATAAAATAAATACCGCGTTGCGGTTTTGCCACTGAGTAGGCGATCGCAATCAGCAAGCGTTTACCAATCTGGGTTGGCTGAGAAAGTTGAATAGAAAGCTGTTCGCCGTCATAGTCAAAATTTTGTGGCACTTCGTCCACCTGCACAGACTCGATATTTAAGTTGACAGCATCCAAAGTCAAACGATCAATACCATTACGGATTGGCAAGAGGCGAATGCTACAACTGCCCTGATAGCAAAGCTTTGGAATATCCAAGCTGAGATCGAGAAAAATATGCTCTACCTGTCCAGGGCGATCGGGGTTGTAATGTGGTCTTGCTCCAGGTAACTCAAAATGTTTGTGTACGTTATTATCTGTATCAAAATAAGACTGCGACATTGATGCTTACTGACCTTGTAATCTTGAAAAGTCTGGCTTGGTTGGATGTAGTTAAGTAAAATAGCGGTATCTGATCTATTTCCCAAATCAACAGGGCATTATGGAGGTGACTTCTCACCTTTGGGATTGGGGGATTGAAATTAATCTCACCCGAACTTCCAAAGATCGGCTACCGATCCTGGGATTTTTTCCATATCCCTGCCGCATTTACTTTTGCTGATGTTCTGCACTGTTTTGGTATTGAGTCAAGAATCTCTTGCACCTCGATAAATTCTCATTAAGTACAAATACTCCTAATTATTTTTATAACTTTAGGATAGCTTGCTGCTGAACACGCTATTTTGTTTAAAACGAACAGCATATCATTTGCAGATTCGCTCCTCATCTGATTGAAGTATTTTTGAGAGTAATTTTAGACCGCTAATTTGTAGGATTACTAATTTTATCAGTAAATACCAACTGGAGTTGAAACTAAATGCAGGATACTAGTTGTGTGAGAGTACAATAACCAATTTGTGTCTCCGTAAAAACTCCCATATTGGCAAGTGCCCGTAAAAGTCGCTCAGAGAACACTTGTAGATTGACGTTGCGCTTCCCAAATCTTCTTAACCTCTTTAACAAATCGGCGTAGGCGTAGCCCGTAGCAGACATCGCTAGCTTGTTTGCTGCATAGATGGACTGTGAGATCCAAGTGCTATAGCAATCTGAAATCATTCGTAAACAATGAGATTCTCAACTTCTTTAAGAAGTCGGGAATCTTATACCATTTTCAAAAATGATTGCGACAGATGGATTCACACCAAGCCAGACGCACCAAGGCAATTCCCAATCCAAAATCTAAAATCCAAAATGGTATTACCCTTGCAATTTCTACGAATCAGATAGGATTGCTATGTATTTAATTTGCAAAAACCCATTTGTAGTCAAAAATCACTTTTAAGTTGGATGTTTGCTGATTAAGACATCACGTTTAACTGAGAATCTTTATGATTAATATCCGATTAATAATGGATGTCAAAAGCAATAATTTTCTGCAAGTAGGAGGTAGATGTGCAGCTTGTCAATGAGCGTGCTGCTGAATCCTTTTGTCATGGGTTAGTCTAGCGATGGATTAGCGGAAATTACTATAAATCCGAAAACTCTACAGTGACACTTGTATAAATCTCGGTGACAATCTGAGCAAAAGAGGATAACAAAATGCCTGAAAGTAAATCAAAATTTCTCATTCCTGTTGTTGGTGCTGCCGTCGTTGTCGTAGGAAGTATAGCGGCTTATATGTACTTTAAAGGCTCACCAGGAGGTACCTCAGACGCTCTAGGCAGTGCTAAAGTAGTACCTTCAACAGCACTGATAGCAACTTATATTACTACTGACTCTCAAGCTTGGGCAAAGTTACAGCAGTTTGGCACTCCAGAAGCACAAAAGTTAGTGGCAAAAGGTCTGGAAAATTTCAATAATCAAATGTTCAGTGACAGTAACGTTTCTTATGAAAAAGACATAAAGCCTTGGGCTGGTAGTCTGATGATTGCTGTACTGCCACCAAATCCTGTAAAACCGGCACAGTTAAACGTGCCCTCTGGGGCACCTAATGTGCCAACAAATTTACAGCAGGAATCCAATATCTTGATAGTGGTGGGAATCAAGGACAAACTCAGTGCGTTAAATTTTGCAAACAAATTGAAGTCACAAAAAGGGGTGAAATTACAGGAATCTGACTATCAAGGTCAAAAAATTATCGAAACTACACAAAATGGCAAGCCGACGTATAGTGTAGTTTTAAATGATAGTCAGCTGGTATTAGCGCCCGAAAAGCAAGCTGTAGAAAAAGCAATTGACACGTTTAAAGGACAGTCTTCTTTTGCCAATAAAGAAGGTGCTAGCAGCATTCTTAAAGGAGTGGATGTTAAAAACAGCCTAGCCCAAATTTATGTACCAGACTATGCCGAAATGATACAGCAATTAACTGCTGGAAATCCTCAGGCAAAGCAATTACCCCCACAAACCCTGACGCAACTGAAGCAGATAAAATCTGTGGTAGCGGGTGTTGGTGTTGATGATGCAGGAGTACGGGTAAAAGCGATCGCTAATTTAGATCCGCAATTAAATAAATTTCAGTATCAATCAAGTCCTGGGAATATAGTCGGGCAATTTCCTGCTGATACCTTTGCTCTGATTAGCGGAAATGGCATCAGCCGTGGTTGGGAAGCGCTGGTAGAGCAGTCAAAAGATTATCCCGAAATGAAGCAAGCTCTAGAACAAGCGAGAGGACAACTGAAATTCGCCAATCTAGACCTAGATAAGGATATTTTTGGCTGGATGAATGGGGAATTCGCCTTTGGTGCGATTCCATCAAATCAAGGGGTATTAGCGAGTGTTGGTTTTGGAGGTGCTTTAGTATTTGATACTAGCGATCGCAAAACTGCCGAAGCCACCTTAACAAAATTGGATACCCTTGCCAAAACCCAACAAATCAACGTCGCCAACAGAAATATTGGTGGTAAAGACGTAACTGAATGGCAAATTCCCCGACAAGGAGCTTTATTAGCACATGGTTGGCTGGATCGAGATACTGTATTTGTAGCTATTGGTGGCCCCATTGCTGACGCAGTTAGCGATCGCAAAAATCCATCTCTCGACACTAGCGACGCCTTCAAAGCCGTGACTGGTTCTTTGCAAAAGCCTAACGGTGGCTATTTCTACCTGGATATGGATAAAACTAAAACTGTGCCCTTGATCAATAGTTTTGTTTCATCTAATGCAGATACCATCACCATCCTGAATTCCATTCGTGGTCTTGGTTTTACCGCCACTAGCCCTGATAAATCCACCAGTCAATTAGAGATGTTATTAGCTCTTAAGCCTAGTGCAAAGTAGGGCATTAAAGTAGGGCATTGGGCATGGAGTATGGGGTATAGGGATTGAATATTTCTCCCTCACTTCCTCATCTCCCACGCTACGGGAAGTTAAACCTACATCTCCTCAGCCTTTTTTCTCTACGAGACGCTGCACGTAGCTTGCTTCCCTGTAAGGGTACAATTTTGAATTGATTTCTCCCTCATCTCCCCTCCCTACTCACAAAACTTGATTATTCCGAGTTTCTAAGGTTTGGTTGAGTCTATCCAATGCGCCAGTCAATCTTTCTTGGGCTACAAGGTTAGGATCTGGCAAGGGTTCATCGGCGACTTCTTCTTGTCTTTTGAATTTTTGTAAGGCTCGAATTGCCACAAATAAAACTAAGGCAATGATTACAAAGTCAACTATTGCACCAAGAAAGTGACCAATCTTGATTCCCGGGCCAATGGCGACTGTTCTCCAGTCTTTGCCAGCAAAACTAACTAAGGGATTAATCAATGGCATGATTACATCTTCAACAAAGGAAGTGACAATCTTGCCAAAAGCACCACCAACGATCACGGCGATCGCCAAGTCAACTATATTGCCTTTAAGGGCAAAATCTTGAAAATCTTTTAAAAAGCCACTTGCTCTTCTTCTTGATCTGGCCATATTTGACTCCAATAAGCTGAACTTACTGTACTTTTGTTTATAAATTACACTCAGTTTTTTGCCATTCTTGTTGAGACAAATGTTGCTAAGTATGAAAATTTTACCAGTCTTGAATGAAATTCTCTGATAAATAAAAAATGTAAACCAGCATCATTCAAATCTTCTCAGAAGTTTGCTGCTCTGCAAATGTCAACCTTCTATAATATTTGTTGCTTGGGGCAAGCCAAAGGAGGCAGACTGCCGTTATACAATTCAATTCATTTCTAGACTGCTGTCTAGCAAGTATGTCATAAGTAGAAAAGGCTGTTAAATGCAAACTAATTTATGACTGCTGCTGTAAACACTAATCCTGGTTTAGCTTCTCGTTTGGTAAATGGTATATTGGCAATCCAGCCTTTAGCTAACCTAGCCAAGCATCAAGCTAGACAAATGATGATTAAACGTGCCGAGAGAATTGGTGTGCCTTGGACACGAGAAGTTGAAACATTACAAGCGCGTGATTGGAAAGACGATCTCGCTCAAGTACAAAATCCTCAGCTTTCCTACCCCGATTACTACGTCACCTCATTCCATGCTTACGAAACCGGAAATCTCAGTTGGCAAGCCGCTTTTGAGGTAGAACCTGCTGCTTACGCTGTCCACGCTAAAATTTGGCAGAGTTCTGAAGAAGCGCAAGGCGATCCGATGCTGCGCCAAAGCTACCACAATATCCTGAAAAGTCAAATTCCCCATGAGCCGCAAGACATCTTGGATGTAGGATGTAGTGTGGGCTTGAGTAGTTTTGCCCTACAAAAAGTTTATCCCCATACCAAAATTACAGGCTTGGACTTATCTCCCTACTTTTTAGCCGTTGCCAATTACCGCGCTGGGCAACGTCAAGCTAAAATTAACTGGCTTCATGCCCAAGCTGAATCTACCGGGCTACCTGATGCCTCGTTTGATTTAGTTTCCATTTTCCTGATGTGCCACGAATTACCCCAATCAGCAACCCAACAGATTTTAGCTGAAATGCGGCGCGTGTTGCGTCCGGGTGGCTACTTGGCAATCATGGATATGAATCCAAATTCTGAAGTTTACAAGAAAATGCCAGCCTACATTTTGACTTTGCTCAAAAGTACTGAACCATATTTAGATGAATATTTTGCTTTGGACATTGAGCAAGCTATAGTTGAAGCGGGTTTCCAAACTCCCACTGTTACCAACAATACCCACCGTCACCGTACAGCGATCGCTCAGGTGAGTGGTTGATTTATCTCTACTGTTGTGGGCAGCAATACCACCTTTACTGCTGTTAGGCTATTACTACTTTCGAGTACCATTTGCCCCACCTCTGTTAAAGTTACTGATGTTCTTTATCATTGGGGCAATATCTGGTCTTTTGGCCCTTAGACTCGAATGGGTTTTTGAAATTGTAGCGAACTCTTTTGTAGACTGGCATCAGATCGAACGTTGGCTTCCTGGTATAGCCTTGCGGCAGCTTGTGGAAATAGGCCCAATTGAAGAAGGCTGCAAGTTGACTGCGGTTGTTGTCCCAACCTACTATCTACAACATAGGTATCGATTACTTCCCTCTAGCGTTTTCCTCTTCACCATAGCTGTTGCCCTTGGATTCACTGCCGAAGAGAACTGGATTTACCTTTTTCACGATACAGCATCAATTCTTGCCCGTTCTATCGGTACACCAGTCCATGCGATGTTCTCTGCACCTTGGGGATATGCTTTAGGAATTTATATTTCTTCCCACACTCGATTAAATCGAGACAAGAAGTTCATTTTTAGGGCTTGGCTAAATTCTGTAATTTGTCATGCCCTAGTGAATGTCCTATCTAGTGCTGCACGTTACTCAATACCCGTAAGTTTTCTTACTTATAGTTTATTTCCGTTTCTGTTGTGGATGTTTTGGCGACTGGAACAATTACTGCGAAAAGTCCAAGGTAAACCTGTAATTATCTTGATTTCAGACCGTACACGCCAACGCCGTTACTGGCAGAGGGGTTTAGTGCTGTTTGCCCTCGTCCTGGGTGGGAATGCTATTTTTGGGCTGTTTCTCTTAGTCAGGAAAATTAGTCCTTTGAGTCCGTCGAAGCTTTTTGACACTTATATTTTGTGGTTTATATTTAGTCGCTTTTTGCTAAATCTCTTTTTCGGAGTTTTAGCCTGGGGCATTTATCGCTATTTGCGACATTCCGCCCGTCGTCGGTATTTTTAAAATATGATTTAGGAAAAGGCTAAGGGGTTTCTATGCAAACAACTCCAGTGCGTTGGACGACTGCTGACCTAGAGCTATTTGCTAGCGATCGCAGAAATCGCTATGAGATTATTGATGGAGAACTATTTGTGACTAAATCACCTAGTTGGGATCATCAATCAAGTTGTGGCAAGATTGTTACAGTTCTTAACAATTGGTCAGATGAAAGTGGTCTGGGTAAAGCTGCGATCGCACCTGGAATTATTTTCTCAGATTCTGACAATGTGATCCCTGATGTGGTATGGGCAAGTCATGAACGCTTAAAAAACTTACTAGATGAAGCTGGACATCTCACGGGCGCACCGGAGTTAGTAGTAGAGGTTTTATCACCCGGCGAAAAAAACGAGAAACGCGACAAGGAAACAAAGCTAAAGCTGTACTCGGTGCAAGGAGTTCAGGAATATTGGATTTGCGATTCTATACAGAAGAAAGTAGAGGTTTATCGACGCGAACAGGCTGTTTTAAAGTTAGCAGCTACTCTATTTAGTCAAGATGAATTGACAAGTCCTTTGCTACCTGGTTTTAACTGCTTAGTAAGTAAACTTTTTTAGGTGGGCATTGGGCATTGGGATGATATGAGTTCCCTATGTCCTATGCCTAAATTTTCAATTACCTAAACGTTTGCTAATACTGGCTGACTCGCAGCTGCGCTGACTGAATTTGATTCAGATTCAGTACAGTAGATTTCGCAGGAATTATTGGGACTTTCAATCAATTTCACTTTGTAAAGTTTAGCTCCCAATTCTTGAATAGGCGATCGCAGTAAATTACTAATGTAAAGTGCAATATTTTCAGCAGTCGGCACAACTTCGGCAAAGTAGGGAATATCTTTGTTTAAAAAGGTGTGATCGAATGGCTCTACCACATAATCTTCTACAACTTTATTCAGGGCACCTAAATCAACAATCATGCCAGTCCGTGGGTCAATTTCCCCTTTCACGGTAACTTCTAGATGATAATTGTGTCCGTGACCGTTGGGACGAGCGCACTTACCATAAATCTCAGTGTTTTCTTCGTTACTGAGTTTAGGATGAGCTAGCCGATGCGCGGCGCTAAAGTGAGTACTGATGGTGAGGTAGGCTTCCATTGCGTTTCCCATATAATCTGCCCAAAGTTCAGGATGTTCAAATAACTGCACGCGGACTAGAGGCAAGTGCGGTGCTAGTCGCTGCCATATAATCCGTGCAATATTCTCAGTAGTAGGCAGAGTTTGTTGAAATTCTGCCCACACATCGTTGAGATAAGAGAAGTCCAATTGACTGATAACTTCCCGTTTAATTACGTGTTTTACATCAGACAAGTTCAGCACCATGCCATATTCATCCAATTCCCCGGCTAGAGAGATGAATAAGACATAGTTATGTCCGTGTCCCGGAAATTTAGAGCCAGCACCAAATTTCTCAATATTCTTGGCTTCACTCAGTTCTGGCAACCAATAACGATGACTTGCTGAAAACTGGGCGCGGCGATTAACAATGCATTGCATGAGTACACTATGAGCAGAATTTAAAATTTCTTAATCTTTTTCTGCTTCCAGCATAAACTAATTCCTAAGTTATGTGTCATTAGTCATTAGTCATCTGTCCTTTGACATCTAGCGATATTGACCCATACCCAATAACTATGTAACAGAAGCTTGTGCTTCACAGTGCAATCTCGAAGCTATGCGAAATAGTTCATGACCTGTGTGTAAATAACGCTCATCGTAGTTCAAAGGAAAATAACCTAATTCATCGAGTCCATCTGCTACTTGATCGAGGCTGTAGTAGAGGTGAGCCGCCGTTCTTGCGAGACTAGGGGGATTTGGCAGGGAGCGAAAAGTAGTTTGTGCCTGCTTGAGGTCATCTCGACAGGTTTTTAGGTATTCCTGAAATTCATCTAACAACTCATCATCAAAGGGATCGGCAGCTAATTGCTCCATTTGTTCTTCTAACGAATAAAGAATCGTACAAAGCAAGCGATTGACTGGTTGGTAAACTTGGCGCAGCCATTCTTCAACTTGCTCGTCAACATCCCGTCCAGTTTTTCGTCTTGTTTGGTAATGCTGTTGGGCTGATGCTGTACGCTGTTGGCGATCGCTCTTTAATTTTTGGGAGTCATCTTGCAGTTCTTGGTCATAATTGCGGCGATTTTGGTTGTCGCCTAAGACCTCATAAGCTGCATTGATGCGGATAATTTGCTCGCGATCGGCTGTTTCCTGATTACTGTCAGGATGAAACAACTTAACCAAGCGGCGATAAGCTTGCTTAATCTCCGCTTGGCTGGCACTTGGACTAACTTTGAGAGTTTCGTAATGGTTAGAAACGTGCTTAGAATTGACCATTAATTCAATGTATTGTTAACTGACGCTAGCGGCCAATCTTGCCTCCAGGTCTTGGAACAACGGTGTACTCAAATACCTCTCACCAAAACTGGGCTGAATCATCACAATTAAACGCCCCTTATTTTCTTGACGTTGGGCGACGCGAATTGCCGCACATAAAGCTGCTCCACTGGAAATGCCAGATAGTAGCCCTTCTTCTTTTGCCAAACGTCGACTATAAGCGATCGCATCTTCATCGGTGACGGTAATCACTTCATCAATCAATTTTATCTTTAATACTTGGGGAATAAACCCAGCACCAATTCCCTGGATTTTGTGGGGCCCTGGTCGTCCCCCAGATAAAACTGGGCTATTAGCTGGTTCAACGGCGATCGCCTTGGAATTAGGCTTGCGTGCTTTAATCACTTCTGCTACACCAGTGATCGTACCACCTGTACCCACTCCTGCCACAATGATATCGACTTGTCCATCGGTATCTTCCCAGATTTCAAGCGCCGTAGTTTCCCGATGCACTTTTGCATTGGCTGGATTGCGGAACTGCTGCAACATATAAGTATTTGGTGTAGTATTAACTATTTGTTGCGCTCGTTGAATTGCCCCACTCATGCCTTCCATTCCTGGTGTTAGTTCCAGTTCTGCTCCATAAGCTCGTAACATTGCCCGACGCTCTCCACTCATCGTCTCTGGCATTGTCAAAATTAATCGATAACCCTTTGCTGCTGTTGCCATTGCTAGGGCAATACCGGTGTTTCCAGAAGTAGGTTCTACCAATACTGTCTTCCCAGGAGTAATTAGCCCCTCCGCTTCAGCAGCGTTAATCATACTTACCCCAATCCGGTCTTTGACTGATGCCGATGGGTTCATACTTTCCAGTTTCACCACAATTTCTGCAACACATCCTTCTGTTTGAGGAATTCGGTTCAACTGCACTAGGGGTGTACGACCGACAAGTTCTGTAATGTTACGAGCTATTCGCATAAATTAGTCCTTAATTAATTATTTGTTATCGGTCATTAGTCATCAACAAATGACAAATGACTCTTGACTAAATGTAGTACATGATATCTAATTGCCGCCGCGAATCTCGTTTTTCACAAAGATCCTGGAGCGTATATTTTTGCAAGACTGAATTTGCCGCGCAACTTGCTTCTTGCCAAATTTCTTCTATAACTGAACTGTCTATGCTTTTGGAATTAACGTTTTCTTCACCAGCCCGCGCCTCTAAGCCTTCTAAACATTCCAAAATCTCAAAAAGGATGATTTTTCGGGGTTCTCGCGTTAACAGATAGCCACCTTTTGATCCACGCTGACTTTTAACTATACCGCCACGCCTCAAGGTTGCTAGTAGCTGTTCCAGATAGCGATCGGGTATGTTTTGTTGTGCTGCAATTTGTCTAATTTGCAGCGGTTCGCCGCTTTCGTAATGAGCGGCCATCTCTAATAAGGCGAGAATTGCGTATTCCGATTTACAGGATAGTTCCACAAGCAGCAATAAGTTAGGGGTAAAAATTAGAAGTTAGAAGTTAAAAGTCATTCAATTTGGATTTGAGACTTTCCTACGGAACGCTATGCGTAGCTTGCTTCCCCGGAGGGGTACGGCGTGAGCGCTCAGTCGAACGCTTTTTCCTTCAATCTCAGTTCCAAAATTCAAAATCTCAAATTGGTAGAGTTAAGATACTACGCAATATGTAGTTTTATACCGCCAACTTCTACTAAAAAAGCTCGCTCAGAAAAAGCTGCTCGCGGCGTAAGTCAGTTGTAGAGTGAGCATTACTTTGGTCTATTCCTATCAAACCCGCCATAACTCATAACTTCTAACTCCTAACTTTTCTATTATACTCCGGTTAACTACTGGGGTTTATCCATTATTATTACCGTAAACAAAAAACCCCGCCTAATGGCGGGGAGAAATAGAGTTCAAATTTGTCAGCAGATAATCAACACTCTAGAAGGTAAAAGTAGTTCTGAGTGTACCGATAATAGCATCATCGTTATCGCTGTTTTGACCAGGAGAGGTCAACCAGATTACACCAGGAGTTACAGAGATGTTATCCGATACACGATACTTGTAGAAGCCTTCAAAGTGGTAGGGTATATCATTGTTGCCACCAAAACCTGGGCGGTTAAAGGAATAGGGTTCTGCACCAGCAAAAATACCTAAAACGTTACCTTTTTTACCGAAATCAGGTAAGGCTACCCCTAAACCGTAGCTCCAAGCTTGATAATCATCACCTGCACCTGCGCCTGTAACATCATGGTAAGAGACGAATCCACTAACGGACAATTTGTCGCTAGGTCTAAAGGCAGCCGACACACCATAGGAGTTGCTGTTAGAGCGGGTTGCTGTGTTTGTTGCAAGACCGCCTGCATTACCTAAAAAGTTAGCTTGTCCAGTACCTACATCAAAACCTCCAGTTGTTCCGTCTGTACCAGAGTCAAATAAAGCACCACTGGCGCTATATCCGTGGACGTAGGTAGCAGCTAAAGCCACGCGATCGCCAACACTAAAGTTTAACTGTCCTAAAGCAGCATAGTCACCATTGGTCAGACCTTGACTAAGACCAGGGTTATTAGCTTGGGATGCCAAGTAACCCGCAGTGATTGAGCTATTTCCTAAAATACCGCCACCTTTACCAAGGGGTATATTGAGCGCTATACCAGCACCGCCACCAATCCGGTAGATGGGACTTTCAGAAGCAAAGGTAGATAAAGCACCGTTACCGCCGTCAGTGTTGTCAAAAAAGTAAGGGTTATTGACAGAAGCATACTGGCTGTGTCGTCCACCACTAGCTGCGAGGTAAACTTGGGCTGGGCCTATGGGAACTTCATAAGTCAAGCGGTCTATTCTGACACTGTTGTTACCATTGCCGATACCAACTTGATATGTTTGTGTGCCTTCAGCAGTACCAATTGGATTATTAGCGTTGTCAAATTGTGTAAAGGCTGTTGAATTACCTGCTGCCAGACGAGTATGTAAAACGTCTTTACCAGTGAAGCTAGTTTGCAAGTCTAAACGTACTCTATCTTGGAAGACGGTATTGTTAGCGTCCCCAGTGTTACCACCAAATGCATCACTGACGGCAAAAACAGCTTCACCAACCAGTTTTGTGGTTGTGGAGAACTGATTAGCTTCCAATTCAGCAGTCCGCGCTTCTAGAGAATCTACGCGACCGCGTAGGGTTGCCAATTCTGCGGAAAATTCTTCTTGTAACCGTTGTAAGGTAGCTAAATCTTGTTTTGTCACCAAGTCAGCTGTTGCTGTGGCAATCAATTCGTTAACCCGATCCAAACAAGCATTCAAACCAGCAGCAAATTCATAACGGGTCAAAGCACGATTACCGCGATATGTAGAATTCGGATAACCTGCAATACAACCATAGCGCTCAACCAAAGACTGCAATGCTTGGAATGCCCAGTCAGTAGGTTGTACATCGGAAAATTGAGAAACCGATGTTACTTGAGATTGAGAATTGCCTTGATTGCCTTCGTTGCTGTAGCGATTAACTTGATCTATGGTTGTTTGAGCCAATATTTCTGGCTGTTGGGCAACTTCAGTTACACCTAGTTGTTTCGCTGGTGATACTTTAGTGGTTGTGCTTGGGGCCGCCATTGCTGTTGCCGAAACTAACAATGTTGCTCCCAAAACTGCTGGGCTAACCACTAAGGATTTCCATAATAGATTAGACATTTTTCCTTTACTCCTCACACCTTGTTTAGATAATTGGTTTCGTTACACCTAATTCTCGAAAATGCGACATCTCATTGAAACCTATGGATGAGGCATAGCTGTCTCTACTACAATTCTAGTTTTTGCAAAGCTAATAAACGATTAACTTTGGGTTAAAAACTGATGTGATTAACTTATGCAAAAACATATCTTTATATCATAACATTATAAAACATCATATCTAGATGGCAATATTGGAGCGATCGCCTTAATAACTGTCACACATACTTATCTAAATATCTAAGCAGGGAGTAGAGTTTGGGTCATTCGCTCTCTACACAGGCTAAATGACTGAAGCTTTAGACACTTAGAGTTTGCCATCAAAAATCGCTTCTTTCACTTAACCCTAGTATAAATCTCCCGCCAGTTAGAAGACATTGGCTCGGGGATATAAACCGTATATCGTAGTGACTTCCTATAATTTGGTGCAAGAGATTTTAAAAGAAATCACTTACTCAATCTGGGAAATCACCCGTGCTACATCAAAATCTGGCTGTGTCAATCCGCCTGCATCATGTGTTGTAAGTGTAATCTTTACTTTATTGTAGGAAATCTCTATATCTGGATGATGTCCGGCTGACTCAGCCGGTTCAACCAGCTTATTGACAAACTCAATTGCTTCAATAAAATCTTTGAATGTGCGGGTAATTTGCAACTTGGAATCTTGAATAGTCCAATCTGACAGAACCTTTGCCTGTTCTTGAATTTCCGCTTCGGTGAGTAGTTGTGCCATATCAAGAAACTGCTACTTATATAGTTAATATATTTATTTGTTACATTTTGCATCTGACAAAGGCAAACCCCTTTTATTCTCCACACAAAAAGCATGGAAGGATAAATTCAGCCACAATGTATGTGTCTAGATTTAAATCAGACTTGGCAGAAAGATGCTATTTTTCATGTTTGGTCAAACTCCAAGGTTTAACGCAAGATAATTATGCTTTTTAAAATAACTTAAATAGGTTGGCTTTGTTCGTCGTGGCAGCGATCGCTATCTTTCTTTTAAAAGTAAGCATTGATAAAACAAAAATCACTTATAAAAAACTATCCGCCCTGATTTAGATTGGATAATCTAAGTCAGAGCGGTCTAGCGGGTCTTCAGGTTGCAACCAGACTGCCGGAAGGAACTCCGAGCTTGCCTAGCTAATTGAGCTAACTTAGTATCTCAAAGATAACTAAGGCTAACTTTTAGAGAACAGCCCCGGCGCGCAGCCGGCTAACTGCAACCTGATGACCCATGCATTTACTACTTTCTATCATGGGCATCACCTCCTTATTGCCTAAGCGGTCTTAGTTTTCAAAGGGCAGAGTATTTACTCTGGGTTCTTAACCTTCATCTAACATAACACATAAATTTAGAGATATTAACCAATATATAAAAAATCTCCCATCTAAAAGATGGGAGATTACTTCAGATAGTGAAAAGTGACACTTTATTGGCTGATTACAAGGAGATTATTTTATCTGGGTGTGTCAATTTTCGCCAACCACAACCCTAATTCGAGTCATGGTCAAATTTGAATTCTTAGAGAGCGTTACCGCGAGGTAGAACTTCTTCAGGGAATACAAATTGTTCGTGGGGTTGATCTTGAGGAGCCATCCAAGCGCGGATACCCTCGTTCAGCAAAATGTTTTTGGTATAGAAGGTTTCAAACTCAGGGTCTTCCGCCGCCCGCAATTCTTGGGAAACGAAATCATAAGCCCGCAGGTTGAGTGCTAAACCGACGATGCCGACGGCACTCATCCACAAGCCTGTAACTGGCACGAACAACATAAAGAAGTGCAACCAGCGTTTGTTTGAGAAAGCAATACCGAAAATCTGTGACCAGAAACGGTTTGCCGTCACCATTGAGTAGGTTTCTTCCGACTGGGTTGGATTGAAGGCGCGGAAGGTGTTAGCACCATCACCATCTTCAAACAAGGTGTTTTCGACTGTCGCACCGTGAATGGCGCACAATAAAGCACCACCCAATACACCTGCAACACCCATCATGTGGAAGGGGTTGAGTGTCCAGTTGTGGAACCCTTGCAGGAATAGCAGGAACCGGAAGATCGCAGCGACGCCAAAGCTGGGTGCAAAGAACCAACTTGATTGTCCCAAGGGGTACATCAGGAATACGCTGACGAATACTGCAATGGGAGCGGAGAAGGCGAGGGCGTTGTAAGGACGTATCCCGACTAGACGCGCAATTTCAAATTGCCGCAACATGAAGCCGATCAAACCGAAGGCTCCGTGTAGGGCAACGAATGGCCACAACCCACCCAGTTGGAACCAACGGGTGAGGTCGCCTTGAGCTTCTGGTCCCCACAACAGCAATAGGGAATGTCCCATGCTGTCGGCGGGGGTGGATACTGCCACTGTCAGGAAGTTACACCCTTCTAGGTAAGAGGATGCTAATCCGTGGGTGTACCAAGAGGTGACGAAGGTGGTGCCGGTCAGCCAACCGCCTAGTGCTAGGAAGGCGCATGGGAATAATAATATCCCTGACCAACCTACGAATACGAAGCGATCGCGCTTGAGCCAGTCGTCTAGAACGTCAAACCACCCTCTACTGGGGGCGCGTCCAACTGCGATGGTCATTAGAGCAAATCTCCAAATTTTATAAGTACAGGTTGTATCTGTATTATAGACGGCTATAAATAAAGCCTTCTACAAGCAGAAAATTTACCGGGTTGTTAACCTAGTTTACAATTTTTTACACACCTTTAATCATATTAGGTGTAAATCGCTAATTTTTCTAGGGGTTTTGTCATAAAAATTAATTTTTGATTCAGATGAGGTGATAAATGGGAGTTAGGAAGATGAAGAGAAATAACCAATGCCCCATACTTCGGCTTCGCTCAGTACAAGTGCCCAATCCCCATTTCCCTAGAATCACTCAGCTGACGCTAAAATGAGTCCACAGTTAAATTTGATTATTGCTAAATGTTTACCATCGATTTAAGCATCAGAAACACTGCTTTCCCAATCTCAGTACAACGTAAGTCAGCAGAGGATGCTGAGGCTGTCTATCAGCTAATTTTGGCAGCAATCCGTTCTGGCAACCCTGACATTGTAGAACTCAAGTGCGAAGGCAAGACAGAGAAAAAAATTGCTGTCCGCGCTAGTGAAATTTCTGGGGTGCAGATTGTTCAGAAAGATGGTACAACCCCTGGTGGCGGCAGACCACCTGGCTTTTTTGCTGTAGCTGCTGAGTAACTAAGGTTGACAAATGGCTCAAGTGGGCATTGAGGTCAAGGATTTAAATTTCAGCTGGCCTAATGGAGAGAAAGTTATCAAATCTTGCTCTTTAGAAGTACCCAAGGGTGAGTTTTGGATGCTCTTGGGTACAAATGGCAGTGGAAAATCTACTTTACTGAGACTGCTGGCGGGGTTATTAGCTCCTGAATCTGGCGAAATTCGGCTTTTGCAACCCGTTGGTTTTGTCTTCCAAAATCCGGATCATCAACTGGTGATGCCAACGGTTGGTGCCGATGTGGCTTTTGGATTGGTGGAAGAAAAGTTGCCACCTGCTGCTACTAGAGCCAGGGTTGAAGAGGCGCTTGGAGCGGTGAATTTGCTTACCCTGCAACGACGCCCTATTTATGCACTCTCTGGGGGACAGAAACAACGTGTGGCGATCGCAGGTGCGATCGCCCGTCGTTGTGAAGTCTTATTATTAGATGAACCCACTGCCTTACTAGATCCAGATAGCCAGTTGGATTTAGTTGCTGGTGTCCGTCGCCTTGTCAAAAGTCGAGGTATTACAGCTCTTTGGGTGACACATCGATTAGATGAGTTAAATTACTGTGACGGCGCTTTCTTGCTAGAAAAAGGCTCTCTGGTTGATAGTGGTGAAGCCGAACGTCTTAAACAACGTCTGATGGAGGTAGACAGCGAAGCCTCCTAATTGAGTGCTGAGTGCTGTTAGCGATAGCGGGGCGTTTAGCCCCTGCTGAGTAAAATTTATTGCATTAGCTTAACCCTAGCTATCTGCTAACAGCACTGCTGAATACAACTCAAAAAGAACTTTAACGCGCCTTTTAAACAAAGGCGCGTTTTAAGTTGGTACGTCTATCTGAAGTTTGAGTTTTGTGAGGCTGCCGTATTTTTTATTCTGTGTAACATAGTGTTACAGACTATGCATCAATTATTATAAAACTTATGAATGAATTTTGTTAACTCTAGAAAATTGTGATTAAAAACCATGCCCCGTTCCTTACTCCAAGCCGTTTTGTTAGTGGACGGCTACAATATCATAGGCGCTTGGCCTTGCCTTAAAAAAACGCGTGATAGCGTTGGATTAGAGGCAGCACGGGGCGAACTTGTGGAAGCGATGACTGGTTATAGTGCGTTTCAAGGTTACACAACTCAGATAGTTTTTGATGCCCAATATCAGAATACTTCTAGTAATAAAGAGATTATTACTGAGCTTTTATCTGTTTATTACACTGATTTTGGGCAAACCGCAGATACTTATATCGAAAAATCTTGCGCTTCTTTTCGCCAGCAAATAGCGCAATCTTTGATTTCACGTGTGATTGTTGCTACATCAGATCGGGCGCAGCAGTTGATGATACAAGGTTATGGGGCTGAATGGTTGTCAGCACAACAACTCTGTGGGGAAGTGGAAGCCACTGTCTGCCGGATGCGACAAAAGTATCATACGCGCAAACAATCTAAAAGTAGGTTTTTAGCTAATGCGATTGATGCTAAAGCGCGGCAGCGTCTGGCGGAATTAAGAATGGGATTGTAATAGATATTTAGTATCTAAGAGTCTCTGCTTAAGTTCCTGAATCGATTTTGGCTGCAAAGTTTCTATAAATTAACTATCTAAAAAAAATATTGGCGAAAGTACTTGCCAAATCTTATTTTTAGCCCTACTATTATAAATCGTGAGTGATCCTCAGTAGCTCAGTGGTAGAGCGATCGACTGTTAATCGATTGGTCGCTGGTTCGAATCCAGCCTGGGGAGTTTATCAATTTTGGATTTTAAATTTTGGATTCTAGATTATCCATCAGAGACTTGTGGTCGCTTGACTCGGCTGTGACGTTTCTGAATCATGGGTCTTTTGGTGCTTGTCCTAAACAAGTGCTGGAGTTTCAACAAAGATTGCGATCGCAGTTAGAACATGAACCCTTACGCTTTTTTGGTAGAGAGTGGGAACCTCTGCTAGACGATGCTAGAAATGAGCTGGCGGCGTTTGTGGGTGCTGATGTCCAAGATTTGGTGTTTGTTCCCAATGCGACGACTGGCGTTAATTCGGTGTTAAGGTCGCTGAGGTTTTCATCAGAGGACGAAATACTTACAACTAACCACGAATATAATGCTTGCCGCAATGCACTTGATTTTATTGCCAGTCGCACTGGTGCGCGGGTGGTGGTGGCAAAAGTTCCTTTCCCGATTGACTCGCCACAGCAAGTAGTGGCAGCAATAATTGAGCGAGTTTCACCAAAAACCCGATTAGCACTTTTGGATCATGTTACCAGCCAAACAGGGCTAATTTTCCCGATGCAAGAGTTGGCGAAGGAGTTGCAACAACGAGGTGTAGATACATTGGTAGATGGGGCACATACGCCTGGAATGATTTCTCTAGATTTGCGAGAGATTGGCGCAACTTACTTACACCGGGAATTGTCATAAATGGCTGTGTGCGCCTAAAGGGGCAGCATTTTTGTATGTGCGACGAGATAAACAGTCAGAAATTCGTCCTCTGACAATTAGCCACGGGACAAATTCGCCACGCACTGATAAAACCCGCTTTCAGTTGGAATTTGACTGGACAGGTACAGACGATCCTACAGCTTATATGTCTGTACCAGAAGCGATCGCTTTTATGGGTTCGTTGCTACCTGGTGGGTGGACAGAATTGAGACAGCAAAATCATCAGCTGGTGTTGCAGGGAAGACGGCTACTTTGTGAAGCGCTGGAAGTACAGCCGCCTTGTCCAGAGGAGATGATTGGTTCAATGGCAGTTGTGCCAATGCCTACGATTTTGGAAAACCGCGATTTCATGTCTATACACGATGAGTTGTTTGATAAGTTTGGTATTCAAGTGCAGGTGATGCCGTGGCAGGAAAAACCTCGATTGTTGGTAAGGATTTCGGCGCAGATTTACAATAATTTAGAGCAGTATGAGTATTTGGCAAAGGTGTTAAAAGGATTGAGCTGTTAATCTAGTTTAGGAAACTGGCGATCGCATCAATGGTCTGTTCTGCACTCTTAGCAGTAAACATTGGGCCAGCAGCCAAATAAATATTCTTGTCAGATACCAAGTTTAAGACGATATTGTAACTGGTTGAATTTGTGCCTGTTACTGTGTCAATTGCGACTGCATCGATATTCAGCCCTGATATTTCTGAGAGTTTAGCTTCAATTACTTCTTTACCAAACCAACCTTCACGTTTAATAGTTGCTTTATCAAGGGTTTTATCGAAAATGCAAACAATTATGTTATTCATCAGCATATAAATAATGCAAACAGCACCACTTGCAATTAAGAATAAACCTAGAGGATAAGTCCACAAACAACTATCTTCATGAATCGTTAATTTTGCTTCTCGTGAGTTTTTAAGAAAGGCATTAATTTGTGCAGCCTTAGATTCCTTCTGAGTGCTGTCTGCATTTACTAAATCTATGGGAATTGAACCATCTCTCGTTACAAGCACCAAAGGATAACTATTCCCAGCAGTAGTACTAGTGTCTAGTTTTGCACTTAGCACCTCTTTGAGTTTCCAATTTTTAACTTGAGATTTTAAAATACTTTTGGTGATTAATTGGCAACTTTCTTGGGTGGGTTCAAGCCGATTACAAGTAAAAGTAGTTGTCTTTCCCAATGTCGTTATCAACAAAACGCCTCCTGCTACAAAGAGTCCGCCAAAGAACCAGTAGAGGATGGCTGCTGGCTTAAGTTGTAGTTTTAATAATGTTGGAGTTTGCTCTAATATTTTGAGTCTCATTCGCGAAAAGAAATTTTGACTCCAGAAGGCAATGCTTTTCAAGTGCCTTTGGTGCAAAAATATATAGAACAGTTGCTAGAAGAAGAATAAGCGTAATTCCTAATTCGTAATTACCGCTTGTTAATTTGTTGCGATCGCGATATTTGTTACAAACACTACGATTTTCGTTACAAACAATACGTTTTCATTACCAACACTACGATTTCTGTTACAAACAATCTGATTTTTGTTACAAACACAATAATTTCGTTACAAATAATCTGATTTTTGTTACAAACAATCCGTTTTGGTTACAAACATCATAATTTTCGTTACAAACATCACGATTTCGTGCTGTAGTAGCTTTTTAAATTCAACTTAACTATGAAATATCACAGAAAGTAGAGGTAAAAACGCCAACAGAAAGCCATGCCAAGATTGTAATTGAGGTTCTGGGGTTGGTTCTGGTGGTGCTAATAGAGCTTCTACTCTTTGTTCTAAACGATCTGCACCAGAGGAACCTAATGCAGCACAGCAAATTTCCGATAAAACGGGGCCGCTACTAACCACTAATAAAAGTGACTCCGCTAGCACTAGAGGGTCTACCTGCAATGCTGCATAACCGTCAGCACGCAGTTCGCGCAAAGCTAACAATTCTTCCCACAAAGGCTCTGTATTCGGCAACCATGCTGTGCAAGAACGCACCCAACCCAACCAAAAAAACCAGAACGTATCCCTGTAATGGTGATGCCCTTGCTCATGGGCTAAGACGCTTTCTAAATGAGCCGGTGAGAGAGTTTGCACTAATCCTTGACTAACCACTAATTCTGGTTGCCAAAAACCGATTTGACCTGCAAACAACGCGCCTGTTTGCAGCAGTCTGGCTCGTCTATCGCCAACATTCACTAAAGGGCAGTTACGGGCAGATTCTACAGACTGCCAACCCTGGAAGGCAAGTTTAATGCATGAAATGGCAAAAAATGCCAAATAAATTAATGCTAGTAAATAGCTAATTGAGCCTGTATACATCCCGCCCATTTGTCCTTGAGGCCCCATGAACAGGACAGCGATCGCAGTCATGAAAATTAGCAAGGGCGGGAAGAGAAACAAAAATAGCGATCGCTGCCACCGCCGACTCCAATTGCCTTGGGGTTGATTCCAAGTGGATCTTAACCACCAGGCAACTGCCAAAGCATTCAAAATCATTATCAGATGCATCATTGTTCCTCCCTGGCTTGGCGTGCAGATTGAATACGTTTGGCGATCGCTGCTATTTGCTCACTAGCTGCTTCATCCAGACTATCAGCAAAGGCAGCAACAACATCGGGATTCCCCACCGCTAAAAATCGCTGTAACTGTTCGTGAGCTTTGATCACTTCTGATTGCTGCTTACTCAGCATTGGCCGCCAATAGAATGCTCGCTCTTTCTTATCGCAGGCCAGCCAACCTTTATCAGTGAGGCGACGTAAAACTGTGGTGACAGAAGTATACGCTAATTCGCGGTTGGGATCGGCGAGGATGCGATCGTGTACATCCTTGACTGTGGCTGAACCAAGTTCCCAGATAATATTTAAAATTTCCGCTTCCAACGGGCCTAAAGATAGTTGTTTAGGGCGGTAGTCGGGTAAAGGTGCCATAGCAATTTCAATGGGGAGTGGGGAGTGGGCAGAGACGCGATTAATCTCGTCTGTACTAGGGAGTAAGGAATGAGTAAATATCTGTCCTTTAGCGGTGTAACCTTGAAGCTGTACTTTTTCCCCTTTTAGAAGGTCTGTTCTTGTTTTAGATTACAAGATAGTGCAGCAAGTCTGAAAGTCTAAAATCATAAAAATGGGCTTTTTCAGTATTGATTAGGAATTGGGCATCCCTTCGGCTTCTCTACGAAACGCTACGCGAACGCTCAGGGCAAGTGGGCATTGGGCATGGAGAAGAGACAAGGTAGACAAGGAAGAGGGGGAAGACAAGGAAGAGACTTGTTCAATAATTCCCCCTTGTCTCCTTTTGTCCCCCCTGCTCCCTGCCCCCTGCCTTTTTGCTTCTTCCCCACTCCCATCTATGTATTGAATGAAGATACATTTTGTATTTTGATGGTAAAAAATGTTTCTGGAACAATTGTGACTATAGTTAGTGACACCAACTAGGTAGAATGTTATTTTCGGCAGTAGTATTAAAACAGGTGTATCCAGCCCGTGAAGTTATTCGTATACCACACTCCTGAATTGACTCCAACGGATAAAGCGCCAGAATGTGCGATCGCAGTCGATGTCTTGCGAGCCACTAGCACAATTGCGACTGTCTTGGCATCTGGAGGCGAAGCTGTACAAGTATTCAGCGATTTAGATCGGTTAATTGAAGTTAGCGAAAAATGGCCCCCTGAAAAACGTCTGCGGGCTGGAGAACGCGGCGGCGCGAAAGTAGCTGGTTTTGAGTTGGGAAACTCTCCCCTCGACTGCACACCAGAATTAGTGCAAGGACGGCGTTTGTTTATCAGTACCACAAACGGCACTCGTGCTTTACAACGGGTACAAGACTCTCCAAATGTATTAGCAGCAGCCTTAATTAATCGGGCGGCGGTGGTGCAATTCCTTTTAGATAAGCAACCAGAGACAGTGTGGATTGTCGGTTCCGGTTGGGAAGGCAGTTATTCCTTAGAGGATACAGTTTGTGCAGGTGCGATCGCTCATAGTATTTTGCAACAAACCAAGTTGTCACCTGAAGAACTCGCTGGGAATGATGAAGTAATAGGTGCGATCGCTCTTTACTCTCAGTGGCAAAATAATTTACTGGGATTACTTCACCAAGCTAGTCACGGTCAACGATTGTTACGCCTTGACTGTCACGAAGATTTAAAATATTGTTCCCAAACTGATATTTTAGATGTCTTGCCAATACAAAATGAAACGGGAGTATTAAAAAGTCAAAAAGGATAGGCAATAGGCAATAGGCAATAGGGAAGAAATTTACTGAACAATGCTTTATTCCCTATTGCCCAATTTTCAAATTCTTAAGCATTTGTCGGAGTCTTTGTCGCCAATGGGGGGGATAAGTCCCTATAAGCGCGGAAATTTTTCCACAAGCAAGGACAGAATAAGCAGGGCGACGGGCTGGTGTGGGATATTCGGCAGTTGTAATGGGGACAATATTTTCAACTTTCAAAGGGAAGCCTAGCTGTTGGGCTTCTTCAAAAATAGCGACGGCAAAATCATACCAGCTAGCAACGCCGCTATTAGTGTAGTGATAAGTGCCGCTAATTTCTGGGGTTAACTGGGGAATTGTCTGCGCTATAACTGCGGCTATATCTTGCGCCCAACTCGGGCTACCAATTTGATCGGCGACAATACGGAGTTCTTGGCGTTCTGCACCTAGTCGCAGCATGGTTTTGACAAAGTTACTTTTGCCAAAGGTTCCATAAACCCAAGCGGTACGAAGGATAAAGTGATGGGCGCAAGTTTCCCGAATAGCTTCTTCTCCAGCGAGTTTGGTTTTACCATAGACACTCAAAGGATTAGTCGCATCGGTTTCCTGGTAAGGACTACAGCCATTACCATCAAAAACGTAATCGGTCGAAATATGAATTAGAAAAGCTCCTAATTTTTGGCTTTCTTCGGCAAGAATTAGAGGTGCAGTAGCATTAATAGCGGTAGCAAGTTCGGATTCACTTTCAGCTTTGTCTACAGCAGTGTAAGCAGCAGCGTTAATGATAATTTGCGGCTGCTTGGATCTGATAACGTTGCGAAGGGTATCAGGTTGGGCAAGGTCTACTGTTGGGCGTGCTACTGAAATAACATTGCCGTTAGATGAGAGTATTTGTTGTAGTTCCTTACCCACTTGACCATTGCTACCAATCAGCAAAATTGATTGACTCATCCTAAGTAGTTATCGAAAGTAACGCAATCATCAAGCTTAATCAAATACTTCAGCAGTTCTCAAAGATTTACCAGCTTGGTCTTTAGCTGATAAAATTGGTGGCGCACTTAAGGGCCAATCTATCGCTAAATCTGGATCGTTCCATAGAATTGTGCGATCGCTTTGGGGTGCGTAATAATCTGTAGTTTTGTAGAGAACTTCAGCTATTTCTGAAAGCACGAGGAAGCCGTGAGCAAAGCCTAATGGTATCCACAGTATACGTTTGTTCTCAGCGCTGAGTTCAGAACCCACCCATTTACCAAAGGTAGGAGAGCTTTTTCTAATATCTACAGCTACGTCAAAAATAGTACCGACAACAGCACGGATGAGTTTTCCTTGGGGTTGTTGGATTTGATAGTGCAATCCACGTAGAACGTTTTGTTTAGAGCAAGAGTGGTTATCTTGGACGAAGTTCGTAACAATCCCTATCTCTTGAGCAAATTTTTGCTGGTTGTAAGCTTCAAAAAAGAAACCGCGATCGTCTGCAAATACTTGGGGTTCAATTTGCAGAACTTCAGGAATCTTGGTATTTACAATGCTCATTAATATTATTTATCAGATGTGACGCAGTGTTGTGATTGTTAGATGAATTTCGCATTCATATTTTACAGGCACTATGTTCCAACTTTGACAGTGACTTGTCTTATTTCTAACAAGTAAATCACGTTAGTTCAATTTGACAGTCATCGCCAATCATAAATCGCAAGGCTTTAGGGCGACGGGGTGCAAGACTCAATTGTGCCCTTTGTCCAATCACACTATCAATAATGCGTTGATGGATTCCGGCAATTTTAGCACCTTCTAAAATCACACTGTGTTCTAAATCAGTATCAATGAGTGTGACATTGTTAGCAATGCTACTATAAGGCCCAATAAAGCAGTTTTCTAAATGACAATTGCTACCAATGACTACTGGCCCCCGAATTGTGCAGTTAATCACTTTAGATTTTGCACCGATTTGCACTCGTCCAATAATCTGACTTTGAGAATCGATTTCGCCCACAACTGATGCTGTCAGATAGGTATCGAGAATCAATCGGTTAGCTTCTAATAAGTCATCTTTTTTACCAGTATCTAGCCACCAACCTTGAAGATTGTGGGCTACAACCTGCTTTTTCTGATTGATTAGGTATTGAATGGCATCAGTTATTTCCAGTTCGCCTCTGCTGGAAGGTTGGATATTGGCGATCGCATCATAAATCAGGTGAGAAAAGAAATAAACCCCTACCAATGCCAGATTTGAAGGAGGAACTTTGGGTTTTTCAATTAACTGTAATACCCTTCCTGTTTCATCCACCTGAGCCACACCAAAGGCGCTAGGGTTGGCAACCGAACGTAAGAGAATCAAAGCATCTGGCTGTTGTTGGCTAAATTGTTGCAAGAAGTAACTTAACTCACCTAGTTGAATCAGGTTATCACCTAAGTACATGACAAAGGGAGAATCACCTAAAAAAGGACGAGCTACTTGGACGGCATGAGCAAGTCCAAGTGGTCGATCTTGTACAATGTAGGTGATGTTCGCTCCAAAGGATTCTCCATTTCCAGTTTTCCCTTGGACTTCTGCCCCGGTTTCTGGACTGATAATGATGCCAATATCAGTAATACCAGCCGCGACCATTTCTTCAATGCCGTACCATAAAACAGGTTTGTTAGCAACTGGTACAAGTTGTTTTGCCCCGCTATAAGTGAGGGGACGTAAGCGTGTACCTTTACCGCCAGAAAGAATTAGTGCTTTCATCAGGATTTTAGGATTAATTACAAGTCATTAGTCAAGATAATCTGAAAACTTGACAAAATCCCAAATCATTGCATTTAAATTCTGACGTTAGTTTATTTTTTATATGTAACGGGATAACACTTCGACAGTTGCTTTTCCTGTTTTTTCCCAACTGAATTGTTGAGAGTGAGTTATACCTTGACTAGAAAGGCGCGATCGCAGTTCCGAATTAGTGGCGATCGCCTGCATCGCCTCTGTAATTTCTCCGGTGTTGTAGGGATTTATCAGAATCGCCGCATCGCCAGCCACTTCAGGTAAAGAAGAGAGATTGGAGGTAATGACGGGAGTACCACAAGCCATTGCTTCAAGAACAGGTAAACCAAAACCCTCCCAGAGACTAGGAAAAACCAGAGCGATCGCTTGATTGATGATTTTTGGCAATTCGCTATATGGTACATAGTCAAGGAACTTCACCTGATTAGTTACACCCAATTCTGCAACTTGTACTTTTAAAGTCGGGGTGTAACGCGAATCAATTGGCCCTACCAACCATAATTCATAGTCTTCGCAGTTAGGTAACGCCGCAAAAGCACTGATGAGTCGCTGGATATTTTTGTAAGGATCTTGGCGACCAATGTAGAGAAAGTAGTTGCTGGTGGGGAGATTGAGAGGAAGGAAGTGAGTGCGATCGTGCGCCAAAGGAATCGCAGTAATTTTGCTGGCAGGAATTTGGTAAAAATCAGTGATATCTTTAGCTGTAGTCTGGGAGATGCAAATAATGTGTTGTGCTTGCTGAAGAACTTGGGGAGTGTAGTAGCGGTGATAGGCTGTCAGTGGTGAGAAGCGTTTGGCAAAACGCAGCGGTATCATATCAAAAGATGTGACAACAAAACGACAACTACTATAAAGGGGTGCTTCTGGTAGGGGAGAGAATAAAAGACTAGATTTGAGATTTTTATATATTTGTGGTAGTTGAAATTGTGTCCAGAGTAAGCGGTTCAAATGACCTTTCGTGCCGTAGTCTGGTGTTAATTTTGATGAAATTTCATAGCATTCATAGCCAGAAATTGACTGTGAAGTTAATAATGTCAGTTTGAGAGATTGCAGATTTGCAAGAATATTTAAAGCGTAGGTTGTTATACCTGTGGGTTTCTTAGACAAAAAAGATAGATTGACCAGCAAATTTTTAAGCTTTTATTTAAACTGAATTTAATTATACAAACAAGAGAGAAACTCTTCAGCAGATTCTTGCCATGAGAATGGTACATACTCATTTTTGATACGCTCTACCAAATTATTGTAGAAAATCTCTGAATCAAGTAGCTCTTTTAAAGCTTCATACAGTTCTGTTGGTTGAGTAGGAGAGAAATATCTACAAAAATCGCCTCCTACTTCAGGCAAAGAACCACCATTGCTGGCAATTACAGGTTTACAGTGTTGTAACGCTTCTACCACAGGTAATCCAAATCCTTCATAAAAGGAGGCTTGAACTAAACAGTAACAATTTTGATAGAGAAAATCTAATTGAGCATCGGTCACTGAACCTAGTATTTGTATGAGCTTGCCATACATTTTATTAGATTCTATCAAGTTATCAGTTTCTGAGTCCCAACCTTTATTACCTGCAAAAACTAAAAATACATCATCATAACTAGAGTTGATCAATAAATCAAAGGCTAAAATGATGGTTTTAATATTTTTATGAGGCACTAAACTACCAACTACTAAAATATATTTCTTATTAAGTAATTTCTGCAACTTTACATCAAAATTATTATTTATTTCACCTAACAATAAATTATCTTTATAATAGTTACAGCCTAAACGAAAAGTTTGAATAATTTGTGTATTATTATTATCTAATATTCCTTGCGATTTCGCTTTCTTATAATCTTCAGCACTCTTCTGAGAAATACATAATACCTTGTCGAATAAAGTAGAATAATCGCTATAAAATTTTGTAAAAACTTCAGTAAATCCCTTGGAAGAAAACTCTGGAAACTTTATTGGAATGAGGTCATAGCATATAACTACAATAGTAACTTTATTCATTTTTAAACGCTGTAAAAATCGGTAGTAAGTTTTAGGTAAATCCCAATTAGCATCAGCTATAACATAAATATCTCCTGGTTGGACTATAGAACCTTCAAATTCTGGGAGAACCTTTTTCTTCTTTTCTGAATTTAAATCAAACCAATCAATTAAATTTGATAAATGTAACAATTTTATCAATTTATTTTTCAGTCTAAAAAGTATAGATTTAACTTTTATATTTATTTTGGTTATAACAAGATATTTATTAACCTTGATAGAATCATCTTGCTGTTGATTAAGATTAGTCACCCTCTGTATAAAACTACCATCAAACATAACTGCTACGATTTCTATATCTGTACGGTTCGAGCTTATTTTCAATAACTCAGAAGTTAGTTCTCGAACTACTCGATGAATTCCAGTATTTTTATATGTATGTTTTGCAGTGTGAGTACAATCTATAAATATCTTCATCCTAAAACCTATTTAAAATTATTTTTATTGCAAATCTTTAATGAATTTGGTTTTTCAGTACGTATTATGCTGGAATTTTAATTAAAGTCCGTCACTTGCCTTGAAAATCAAGCCTTAGTGGAAGTTATAGCTTCAATTTCATAAATTTTGTCTTAAGCGCTAAGATTAACAGCCCATTATTATTGCCCAGTAAGGGTTTTAAGCTGATTTACAGACGTATTTAGCATAACAAATAATGAAGAAGCATGAATTTTTTGTTTAAAAAACTTACTTAAGAAAACCTATAACTAAAAAACTCTGTAGTTACATTCTTAAGTAAGCTGTTTTACTTTTTTCCTAGCTTCAAGTTAATGGTTATTTATGATTAAGAAACTAAACGAGCTAACTGTTTAATTTCTTAAGGTCATAATCAACCATTAACTCGACCAATTGACTAAAAGAGTATTGAGGCTGCCAACCTATTCCATTTTTAATTTTATCAATGCAACCAACTAACTGCACTGATTCATCAGCGCGATAAAAAGCGGGGTCAACCGAGACATAATCTTGCCAATTAAGCCCAACACAGTCAAAAGCACACTCAACAAGTTCCTTAACAGAGTAGGTTTCACCACTGGCAATGAGGTAGTCATCGGGTTTTTCCTGCTGTAACATCAGCCACATAGCGTAAACAGCATCTTTGGCGTAGCACCAATCACGACGGGCATCTAGGTTGCCTAATTTTAATTCATTTGTCAAACCTAATTTTATTTGGGCAACTGCGTGCGTGATTTTGCGAAATACAAATTCTGTCCCACGTCGAGGTGATTCGTGAGTATAAGTAATACCACAACAGTTGTAAAGGTTGTATTTCTGCCGATAGTTCACAGTCATCCAATGAGCATAAGCTTTGGCAACACCATAAGGATTCCGGGGACGAAAGGCAGTGCGTTCGGTTTGAGGCGATTCGTCGGGTTGACCAAAAACTTCACTACTGGATGCTTGATAGAATCTGGCATCGGGTTTGCAGCGACGAATAGATTCTAAGAGGCGAGAGACACCGAGAGCTGTATATTCAGCAGTGAGAGCAGGTTGTGTCCAAGAGAGAGGAACATAACTTTGAGAGGCGAGATTGTATATTTCGTCTGGCTGGCATTCGCTCACTACATCCATGAGGGATGATTGATCGAGGAGGTCGCCGGATACGATTTGAATGTCGCCATAAAGGTGGGTGATACGCTCTAGGTTACTGGTGCTAGAACGGCGGACTAAACCAAAGACTTGGTAGCCTTTTGCTATGAGTAGTTCGGCAAGATATGAACCATCTTGTCCAGTTAATCCGGTAATGAGAGCTTTTTTAGTCATTAATTAATTGAAATCTCGGTTGACCAGAGTAAATGAAAACATCAAATATTAGACGCTTAGATATTACTTCGCATACAGGCGATATAGAACATATATGAGTTTTTAGGATTATTATTTAGACTTAAATTTTGAGAAACCTCATCAACTATAAAAGTAGATTTTTTAATTGATTGTGGAAGTTCTATCAGTCCTTTGGTTTGAATAACTTCAAAATTATAATCATTTAATATTTCTATCAACTCATCATAATAATACTCAAGTTTATGTTCTGGATGAATATAACCATAGGGACATTGTAGTTGGGTAACTCGTCTGTTTGGAGTGTCTAGTGCAAATACTCCATTTGGTTTAAGTAACTTATAAACCTGTAAAAATACTTGTTCAGCATCTTCTCTAGAAACATGCTCGATAGACTCTCCTGACCAAATTAAGTCGAAATAACCCTCTTTAAACTGACTTAAATCAGCCATATTTGTATAAACATACTCAATTTCGCAGCTTTTATGCATAAGCTTCGTTGTAGACTCAGATATTGGAATTATCCGTTCATTCGGAGGTAAGTCTACAATAAATAGTTTTTCTGGCAGATATGGATAACCAAAACTTAGTAAAGCACCTATAGGATCGCCAGGATTAGCACCTCCTAAATCTAAAATAGTTTTAGCTTGTGGAAGAAGTGTTTGAACCATTTCCGACCTTACTTTGTGAATAGAATTCCAGAATTCTGGAGAGTACCTACTCATTACTTTTTGAGAAAATTCCGTTGAAGCAATAAGTTCTCTGACAAGATCGTGTCTAGCCAAACCTTTATCTAACATTTTTGACCAGTTAGATAATCCCTCGGAATCAACTTCTCGATTTAAGATAATTGTGTATGCTCTTTTTAAGAAATCTTCATTTGAATCTTCTTTGGTGAAAATTTGAGATATCTTAGAGACAATTTTACCTTTAATTTTTGCTTTCATATTCTTGCCTGCCAACTGTTGCTAAATATTTATTCAATCTTTCCTCCTTAAAACTTACTTGTTTTAGCATGGATGGTTATTCAAGTAATTTGAAATTATTTAACAGCATGAATTTCCATTTCATAACACAAACCATTGACTCGCTTTGTATCAACAACTTTTATATCTTTAAATCCACAGGTTGAGAGTATTTGAGATAAGTCTTCTGGAGTGTACATATTGTAATGGTAATTTCCTTGATAATCTTGAGATCCATAAGTAACCTTCCTCAAGTTATCCCAAGAGAACTGTCCATTTACGTAATCCACGATCATAGATTTTGCATCAGGGCAAACGATAACCATTTTGCCCCCAGTTTTTAGTAATTCGTACCAATAACTTAAAATATGATTAATAATTTCATACTCTGTAAAATGTTCAATAACATGAGCATTATATATTTCTGCAACAGTCCCTTTTTCAAATGGCAAATTGCTTATATCAGCAATCACATCAACACCATTTAATTCTCTTTGATCTACATTAATATAATCTTGCATAATGATGTGACCGCAGCCAAGATTAAGACGTATATTGTGTAAATTAGCAGCTATTTTATCTTTGTCAATAATTACTGGTTTTTGAGTTTGCTGAACTTTTAACCGATAATTAAATTCACTTCTGGTCATTTCATTCTCAATAATAGTGAGACTTTGTGTTTCATATACTAGTTTTTTAAACTCGACCAACGTATCCGTTAAACTCTGTTTTTCATTCTCTACATTTTCCTTCAGTTCGGCTAATTTAGATTCTATAGTTTTATTTACTTCTGTAATAGTTTCATAAAGCCCAGCTAATTTATCTTCTGTACCTTTGTTTTCCTTTACAATACTTTCATGAAGCGAAGCTAACTGGTGTTGTACACCTTGATGTACTTCTGTAATACTTTTATTTACTTCTGCAATACTTTCATCAAGTTTAACTAAATGATGTTCCACATCTTTATTAACCTCTGCAATCCTTTCATAAAACACGCCTAGCTGATGTTCAACATTCTTATTTCCGTTAGTAATATTTTCCTTAATACTTTCTTTAATTACACTTAGTAACTGTTCGATAGTTTTTTTGTCATCAGCAATATTTTTCTTGATTGAATTTAAATCATCTTCTAAAACTTTGTTACTAGAGATTAGAGCATTATTAACAGAAGTCTGTCGTTGCATAGATTCATAAAGAACAGAATTAATAAAAGTTACAGCTTTAGGTACTACAAAACGATTAATAATATAGTTAAGCCAACCCCAACTAATAATGTTAGGTTTTGTTACACTCCAGTCTGAACGAGTAATAAATTCATTAGATTGTTTTACAGAATGCTGAAAATGTTGATTTGTAATTTCAGTATTATTGATTGAATCGTATTGCATATTGTCTTTTTCTGGTTCTAGCGACAAGAGATTATTTTGAAATCTTTGAATAATTTGGCTATCGATTATCTGCATTTGAGTATCGGCATTAACTAGAGAGGAGTAAATTTTTACACTAGCTTTTGCCATGTTTCTACCTGAAAGAACTTCTACTCTTTGCTTTGCACCTTTGCCCAATTGATATCTTAGATTATCATCCTTGACGAGAATCAGAATTTTTTGTGCCAACTCTTGATAATTATCAGGTTCAAAAAGGAGACCACATTCGCCTTCCACTACTACTTCTGGAATCGCTCCTGCTTTTGCACCTATGACAGGTTTACCGTGAACCATTACTTCCAATGGCACTAGTCCAAAAGATTCATAGCGAGAGGGAAACACGAGAAAATCACAGTTAGCGTAAAGTAACTCCCGCCTTTCCTCGGAGACCATACCCAAGAATTGGACGCGATCGTATGCCTGATCGCCTAGTATCTGACGCGCTTTTTCTTCCCAGCCTCCAATATCTGCACCAGCAATCCAAACAAATATTTTTGGCTCTTTAGGCATTATAAGTTTTAAGGCATTAAGAAATACATCAATACCTTTTCTTGATTCTAAGCGACCAACAAAAAGAATTTGTATAGCTCCCCGTTTTAAATCTTTGGGAAGTTCACCATAATTAGTGACATTTGTATAAGTAGGCCAAGGTTGTACCCCTAAAGGCTGGACAAGCCAGCGATCGTCAGGAATTAAATTATAATTTGATACAACACTATCTTTAATACTGTGGCTAATAGCAATAATACTATCTGCATAGCGAATTAATTCCTGTTCCATTTGTACACACTGCTTCAAATCCTCACTCATCTGCCATCCATTCATTTTTATAGAGACAAGAAGTGGAGTTACTAAGCGGACTATGAGTGGTACTTTAAATTCAGGACGAAGCATTAATATACCAATTCCTTCAAAATCCCAAAGAGCAGACTCAATAACGCTGATTGGACGCTCATGATGAATTTGTTGTACTATCTGTGCCACTTTTCTTGCCCAAGCAAGATTTTTTGAAAGAATAGGACATTGTGGGATGCCATCATAATTTTCGAGAGAAGCAACTTGAATATGAGTCAGAGGTCCAATCACATCCGTACAATCTCTTGAACCACGACTAATGACAGTTACTTCATGCCCCATTTGTATTAGTTCTCGGGCAAGGGTTTGATTATATGCTCCAATTCCTCCGAATGAGTTTGGAGGAAATTCTTGAGAAATAATTAAAATATGTAGCTTGACTTCTTTAGAAAGATACCCTTTTGTAGCCTGGCTTCCCATATAAGAAACGAAAGGATTATTTACATCATCTAAATTTTGCCCGAGTCTTCGTGGAAAACAAGAGTCATAATAACCACGTAAAGTACCTATAACTGCACAATAAGAATAGTAAATAGCTAGTTTGAATTCCAAATCATCTTGACGCCAGGCCTCAATAAAACTCAAGCAACGTTCTTTCAATATATTTTTACTAGTTACCAATATCCTTTTATATAAAGATGCCGATTGCGCGGCATTTTTAATTCCAAAATAGGCAGTATTTTTAGTTATTACTCTCCAGTTAAAATTATATTTCCCTAATCTGTTATGACTTTGTGCAAATTCATGCCTCACATAAGCTTGATTGGCATTTGTTAATACACCACCTGCTTTTTGTAATCTAACTGCCAAATCAGTTTCATCAAGGTAATAATCATATTGTTCATCAAAACCATTGACTGCAAGCAAAGCATCTCGACGGAATGTTGAATTAGTTCCCATCAAGTATCTATAAAAATCAGGTTGATTGATTCGTTCATCATTAATAGAAACGTGATATGCTGCACCAAACAAATCTGAAATTCCTGCTTCAAACTGAAATATAAATTTATTTGCAAAAAATGTCCTACCGCCTACGCCTACAACATTTGAGGGCAATTCCTCATAACGTTTGACAATTTCAAAAAGCCAGTTGTCATAAGGCAAAGCATCATCATCAATAAAAGCTACAATATCTCCAGAAGCTTGTTGTATGCCTAAATTCCGTGATACTGAAAGATTACGCAGAGGATTTTGGACTACTTTTATATCCTTCCTAGCTGAAAGAACTTCCATCGTATCGTCAGTTGATGGACCATTAACTACTATTACCTCAAAATTCGTATAATTTTGATCTTTGAGATAGTTTAAACATCTTTTGAGATAGTCACTGCGATCGCAAGTGCAGATAATTACAGAAACCCGTAATGGCTCTTTTCTTTGATCGTTTTCTGTAATGTTGTCTATAATTGCATACAAACGCTTACGTACAGCATCAGAACTGAAGCGATGAGCTTGTTTAATACCATGAGAAATCAGTTCATCTTTAAGAGTCTTGTTTGTAAACACTGAATGAATGCGCTTAACAGCACTTTCAATATCCAGATTTTCAAGAGCGCCAGGTCCTCCACCCATAGTATCTGCTATTGCTGTTCCAGCATAAGCAATTACTGGTATTCGATTAAGAAATGCCTCTACTATAGGTACACAGAATCCTTCATGTTCACTCATGCATAGAAATAAATCTGCTGTTTTATAGTAAGCGGGAAGGTTTTCGTCCTCAACTTTACCTACAAGCGTAACTTGGGTATTAAGTGCTAAAAGATTGATTTTGAAGCAAAGCTTTTTGTAAAAATAATCATCTTCATAATACCTACCTACTAAATACAAGTGATGTTTTTCATCTGGATATAATTTAATATAATGATTAAAAATGTCTATAATAAGGTCTTGCCTTTTATTCGGAGCTATACGTCCAACGAAAAGCCAAACATGCTCAAAATTGGCTTGCAAACTTTTGACTAAATCCTCAGATATCAATGTTTGAGTAAAATCAGTAACTATAATTGGAAGTTCTTTAACTTGGCTAGCTCCTAAATTTTTAGCTTCTTGACAATTAAATGGTGAATCTCCTAAAACTAAATTATATTTGCTAATAATCTGCTGAAGTTGAGCTTGACCTTTTTGACAAAATTTGTATAATACTGCTGTTTTCTCAAAAAAAGTATGAGGTGTTATGTTGTGGTATACAAAAATTTTGTATCCACGCAAAGAACTGATTGCATCTGCAATTTCCGAGTAGCCACAGAAATGATGTATGATAACAGTATCTTCATCCATACAAAACTCAGCAATATTTTGCCGATATTTTTCTACTCTATGATCTGCATATTTAGAAAAAATTTGTGCTTTTTCACCCTTTTCTACAAGCATCTGATGAATTCGGATTACTTGATTTGATACCGCATCACCAAAATCCAATGCGTCTAAAACCTGTACATATCTCAAACTCATGTATTCACCTCAAACAAATAGGCTTTTTATATATAGATAGTTTTTGAAAATTGAGCAAATATGTTTTTTATGGTATTTATTAATCTATTATTTTATTTTTTTAGTAAATTAAATCCTGTATCATTTACTTAATTAATCTCCTTATTATTTAAAGAGGATATTTTATTTGTTTTATAGTTTTAGCAGGAATACCTGCGACAACATGATAGCTAGGAATATCTCCTTTAACAACCGAACCTACAGCTATCACAGAATGCTTCCCAATGTTACAAGGTCCAATAACTGTTACATTACTAGCAATCCATGCACCTTCTTCAACAATAATATCGTTTCCCTCTTTTGGAAAATCCTCCATTCTTTCTAATCCAAATTTTGTATAGTTGTGAGTGCCAGTTATCAAACTAACATTATGACCAAAAAAAACATGGTCGCTTACTGAAATATTTCCTGATGATACATTAAATAGTGCATTATTAACAACACATGTTGGTGACAATGTTAGTCTTTGAGAATCACCAAAAACTATATATTGGGTTAAATTTACTTGCTTGATACGCTCATCAAAATAACCTTGGGATATAAGCTCATCAAGATAATTTTGAATATTATATTTCATCCATATTTCTATTTTAGACTTAACAAATCTTTCAATTAATTTGTACATAGTAACTCCTCACATAGTCTTACCTTTGTGCTGGATAATTGGATTAATCCATGTACAATTTCGTTGGTAGCTGATTGGATAACAGTTGCATTTTGAATCCAATCTAGCATTTCATTACTATCGTTTGAACCATCAGCAAATGCAATATCTATGGCATAGGTGTCACCAGTCAAGTGAGGCCAAACTATTTCAAATTCAATAATTGTTGTTCCTTTCTGGGACTTGGATAACCAGTCATTACCGAAATTTAGGTCTATTAGTTCAGTACTCCACCCTGATAGGACAGTACGCAACCTATCAACTAAAGCTATGCCAACGTTTGGCTTTCTAACATTATCATGAATAAAAGTGCTAACTCTGATTTTAATTACATCTCCTGGGTACGCTAATTTCAGAGGTTTATTGTCTGCACCAAGTACTGATATACCATTAATTTCCGCTCTACCTGTCCCAAATCTCTCAAAACTGGAAAAAGCTATATATGGCTTTTTCGTGAAAGTATTTAATTGCTTGTTAGTAATTTTACAAACATCTATTTCTACCGATTCAGGAGCTTCTGCTGTATCCTGCTGTAATGCTGCATTATTTACTTGATGTCTCTTATTAACTTCTTCATGCACCCATGCTTGATAGTGTTTGCATACTTCAGGCGGTTTTCCAGAATCTACTATTAAACCTTTATTAATCCAGAGAGCTTTTGAACACAGGCGGGAAATAGAGCCTATATCATGAGATACAAATAATATTGTCCCTCCGGCATCTTGAAAATCTCTAATTTTGGCCATGCAACGGTGAACAAAGATACCATCGCCTACTGCTAAAGATTCATCTACAATTAAAACTTCTGGGTTAACGTTAATTGCTACTGAAAATGCTAAACGAACAAACATACCGCTAGAGTATGTTTTGACTGGCTCTTCCATGAAATCGCCAATTTCAGCAAAGGAAGCAATTTTTTCAAACTTTGCCTCTATTTCTGCTCGGCTTAATCCTAAAATTTGCCCATTAAAAAATACATTTTGTCTGCCAGTAAATTCAGGATTAAACCCGCTACCTAGCTCGAGCAAAGCGGAAACTCGTCCCTTGACATAAATTTCACCTGTCGTTGGTGTTAACGTGCCCGCAATAATTTGCAGTAGAGTGCTTTTGCCAGATCCGTTTTGACCAATGATTCCTAAAGTCTCGCCTTTAGCAACATCTAAACTAATATCTTGTAATGCCCAAAATTCTTGTGAATGACTTTTTCCGGGTAGCAAAACTTCTTTAAGTCTATCTCCCGGACTAGCATACCGCTTGTAGCACTTCGAGACATTTTTCAGCGAAATTGCAATTTTCTCACCCATACCACTACATACTTACTCTCAGAACATTCAAGACTGCACAACTTAATTAATCACACATAAATGAGCAACTTAAGCTATCAAGCATTCCCTTCTTTGTTGAAGCATCCATAATTTATATTTCTAACCGCATCTCTCACATTACCATTAAGCTGATTGATGCAGTTATTTACAAGTCGAACTCTGCTACAACACATCAGCAAATGCCGGACGCAAATGCTTATACACTAAGAAACCAAAACAAAATATAATAGCAGCCATCGCAGAAGCAACTCCCCATTCACCCCAATGCTTCACCTCCCCAACTAACACTAAGTCGCGATAAACTTCAGCGATTGCTGCCATTGGATTTAACCAGAATACCAAACTCCGCCATTGCTCTGGAATTGCTGATGCTGGATAGACAAGCGGTGTCGCATAAAACCAAATATTTAAAATGACTCCTAAACTCTGCGGGATATCTCGCAAGAACACCGTTAGTCCGGCAGCTAAATAGCCCAACCCTACTGTTAGCAATAACTGCGTTAGCCAGATTAAGGGTAATAGTGCCAAAGTAGTATGTAAAGTATGAGCATTGATCGCCACGAAAAAAATCAATGCCATTAAACCAAAAGAACTCTCAATGAACGTTGACAAAACTGGCACTAGGGGTAATAAAGCTAGAGGAAACACCACCTTTTTGACTAAATTTGGTTGTCCTAATACCGAATTAGAGGACTGCATTAGACCACTACTAAAAGCAATCCAAGGAAGTAACCCTGCAAATAGCCACAAACCAAAGGTGAAATCATTTGCTGGTAAACCCTTGAGAGTAGTCAGTTTCACCTTCAGCACAGTGGAAAATACATAAGTATAAATCAGTAACTGTGATAGCTGGTTTAGCAAAGGCCACAAGTTACCCAAAACAGAACCCTTGTAACGTGCCTCTAAATCTCGGCGTACTAAAGTTCTTAGTAAGTCGAACTTCACCCACAACTGTTCATCTATGGGTAAGAGACGCCTCCATCCCCCTATATTACGTACAATTCCCCGCATTGTCGGCAACAATTTTTGCTTCCTCGCTCACTACTCACTATCCGCTCACCTAATTGCTCTCACTGAAGCCTATTATATTTATGAAAGTTCCTTTTTCCAGGACTTTTAAATAGAAAAAATATCCAACTACTTCTTGTGAGGTGCGTATCTTACCCGCCTTTGGTTAAACGTGGGTAGGCAGGATGCCCACCTCATAAGATTGGATAATTTATTTGTTGGAAATCTCTTCAGTGCTTTTAGAATCTATCATCAATAGAAAATTTTATCCAAATTATTTTGGCGATTATACAATAAATAGGATATTGTGAAGTGTATTTTTACTACAAATATAACGTCTGTTTTTCAGGCTCCTTCTTTGTTAAGGATGCGAGTTTTTGCTTAACTTAAGTTATCTGGATCAATTCCTTGCGATCGCAAATACTCTGCCAATCGCTCTGCCGGTTGATGTTCTTGTTCAGCCCGTTGGCGCTCTTGTTCAGCTTGCTCTTTTCTCGTTGGCACCCAACCCACTGCGTTATACCAACGCAACCACAAACCTGCGATCGAGCTATCTGAATTAACTCTCTCCGATGTTTGACGACAAGCAGCCTGCGACCGTTGTCATTCTTGTTATAACCATCATTGAACCTCAGAAGCCATTAGTCATTATACTATTCTCCTTCATCTTCCCCAGTTACCTCATCTCTACTGAATTTGTGAGAGCAGAGTCACGGATTCCGCTAAACTGAGACTTGGTTTATCTGAATTGTAATCAGGCATGGAAATCGGACAAAAGGTTAAAGTCTTTCGTTTGCGCGATCGCGTTTCTCCCCCAGTTGTAAAAAAACTCGGACAAGTGGGTATCATCCAAGGCTACAAAGTCACCGATGGTGGTGGGATTGGTGTAGTGGTTCTGTTTGATGACAATTCTTCTACTTGGTTTTTTGAAGATGAAATCAAACCTGTGTAGTAGTAAAAAACTCAGAGCCGGGTTTTTCTTTGACTCTGAAGTTGAAAGCATAGGTTGAGAGTCTTTGTTGAGTGCTAAGTTGGAGTTGAAAAGCTCGGCGGTGAAAATAGGAATCAAGTAATGGCTCTAATATTGACATTTTTGGGCAAAGGCGGCACCGCTCGTACCAAAATTGCGATCGCCGCCGCCAAATTATTGGCAAGTCAAGGCAAGCGCGTACTCCTCGCAGGACAAGCAGAACCAACATTGCAAATCCTGCTGGCTACTCCCATTGCTGCCGATCCGCAGGAAATCGCTCCCAATTTGCAAGTAGTCCAGTTTCAAGCATCTGTACTACTAGAACGCAACTGGGATGAAGTAAAGAAACTTGAGGCGCAATATCTTCGCACTCCCATCTTCAAAGACGTTTTTGGTCAAGAACTGGTGGTATTACCAGGTATGGACAATGCCTTGGCACTGAATGCTATCCGCGAATATGATGCCAGTGGCAAATATGATGCGATCGTCTACGATGGCACGGGGGACTCTTTGACGTTGCGAATGCTGGGTTTGCCAGAATCTCTCAGTTGGTATGTCCGGCGATTTCGGCAATTGTTTGTCAACTCCGATTTGGGGAAGACGATTACTGAATCACCCTTGATTCAACCGCTGATTAGCAGTTTTTTCAATATCAACTGGACAGCGGATAACTTTGCTGCTCCCACTAACCAAGTCAATAATTTCTTAGAAAAGGGGAGAGCCGCTCTGGCCGATCCCAAGCGTCTCGCTGCTTTCTTAGTGACTACAGGAGATCCGATTGAGGTAGCAAATGCTCGTTATTTATGGGGTAGCGCTCAACAAATCGGTTTAACTGTCGGTGGTGTTCTGCTTGTGTCTACCGAGACAAATATAAATCTGTCAGAGGAATTTATACCCCTACCTGTGAGCGTCGTTCCCAACTCGCCCACGGGTGATTGGCAACCACTAATAGACGCTTTACCCAACTTTGAAGCACAAGCTTTACAGGCTCCCAAACCTATTGAAATAGACATCCACAATCGTCAAGTACGCTTATTCTTGCCAGGATTTGACAAAAAGCATGTCAAGCTTACCCAATATGGGCCAGAAGTCACAGTAGAAGCAGGAGATCAGCGTCGCAATATTCCCTTACCCCCGGCTCTAAGTGGCAGACCCGTTGCTGGAGCAAAGTTTCAGAATAATTATTTGATAATTTCGTTTTAAGTTATGGGAATAGGGCGTGGAGCATGGGGAATAGGGAATAGGGAATAGGGAATAGGGAAGAAACTTAATCACCAATGCCCAATACCTAATGCCCAATGCCCTATTCCCAATGCCCAATTAATCAGTAAATCTTATGTCAGAATCAACTCCCATTCCCCCAGACCCTAACCCATCTGAAGCACTAGACTCAGTGGCAAATAATCTCAATGAGCAAGTGCTCACATCTGCCGATCGCAGTGCGAAAACTAGGCAGATGTTGGGGATGAAAGGTGCAGCGTCTGGGGAAACTTCGATTTGGAAAATTCGTTTACAGCTAATGAAGCCGATTACCTGGATTCCCCTAATTTGGGGTGTAGTCTGTGGTGCGGCTTCTTCTGGTAACTATACTTGGACGCTGGAAAATGTGTTGAAGGTAGCAGCCTGTATGTTATTGGCTGGGCCATTGATGACAGGTTATACCCAAATTCTGAATGATTACTACGATCGCGAAATCGATGCCATCAATGAACCTTATCGCCCCATTCCCTCTGGCGCAATTCCTCTACCGCAGGTAATTATTCAGATTTGGGTATTACTGATTGCTGGCATTGCTTTGGCATTTGCGCTAGATGTGTGGTCTGGTCATGAATTCCCGACTATTACAGCGATCGCGATTATCGGTTCTTTCATCGCTTATATTTATTCTGCGCCTCCCCTAAAACTCAAGCAAAACGGCTGGCTAGGTAGCTACGCCTTGGGTGCAAGCTATATCACCCTACCTTGGTCTACAGGACACGCTTTATTTGGCGAACTCAATTCCACAATCGTGATCTTGACAATGTTCTACAGCTTGGCTGGATTGGGTATTGCCATCGTCAATGATTTTAAGAGTGTAGAAGGCGATCGCCAGTTAGGATTAAATTCACTACCTGTAATGTTTGGCATCACCACCGCAGCATGGATTTGTGTAGTGACAATTGATGTTTTTCAAGGATTGATTGCAGCTTATCTCGTCAGCATCCACGAAAATTTGTATGCAGCAATACTAGTACTGTTAATCATCCCGCAAATCACCTTGCAGGATATGTATTTCCTACGTGACCCCGTGAAAAATGATGTTAAGTACCAAGCCAGTGCCCAACCTTTCCTTGTTCTGGGAATGCTAGTAACAGGTTTAGCCCTGGGTCATGCTGGCGTTTAATTTGTACCTCCATAGTGAGAAGTTAAGAATTAGGAGTTAAGATTTAATATACTTTTAACTCCTAATTTGTATCAGGACATACTGTGCTTCAATTGATATTTTTCTTAATTAATGGGATTCAACCTTTATTAGTCCCGATTTGTTTTGTAGTTGCTTGGACTGTAACTATTCTGGTTGTTTTGAGTCTCTGGACGGCCGCACGAGATAGTGTTAGTACAGCCAAGCAAATGCATCAAATTCCCTGTACTGGTTGCCAATTTTTTACCGACGATTACCGTCTTAAATGTACAGTACGCCCATCTATTGCCAATACAGAAGAAGCGATCGATTGTCGTGACTATCAACCAAAGACAAATCCTTATCTATATTAGGGAGTGGGGACAAGGCAACAAGGAAAATAACTCATACCCAATGCCCAATGCCCAATTAACTAATCTCTAACAATATCTTTAAAACACCCCGACTCTGAGCGCGTTCAAAAGCTGCAAGCCCTTCAATAAGAGGATAGGTGGCATGAATCAGGGGTTGCACGTCAACTTTTCCAGTGGCTAGTAGCTGGAGAGCCGGAGTAAAGGGGCCACAACGGGAGCCGATGAGGGTGATTTCATCCACTACTAAAGAAGAAGCATCTAGGCTGAGATTGCCAGCGTAAGTACTTTTCAGTACAAGAGTACCACGGGGACGTAAGGCGCGGCGGGCGATCGCAAATCCTTCTGGATTGCCAGTGCATTCTACTGAGATATCGAAATATCCATCTGTAACATCATCAGCTAGACTCGTTTTTATTCCCCGTGCTTCTAAGTTAGCCAATTTGTCTCGATGACGCCCCACAGCTACGAGTTCACAGCCAGTTAGAGCTAGTGTCTGAGCTACTAACTGCCCTAGTTTGCCATCTCCAACCACTAGCACCCGATGGTTTGGATGCAATGGCACTTGCTGCTGAATTTCCAAAGCTGCTGCTATAGGTTCAGTAAATGTTGCTACTTCTGTCGGCACATTATCGGGTACTAAATGCAGGTTCTCCACCGGCAAGCAAAGATATTCACTAAAGGCACCGTTGCGGTTGACAATACCCAGAACTGTACGATTTTCGCAATGAGTTGGTTGTCCACTACGACAAAACCGACAATGCCCACACACAGCATTGATTTCTCCAACTACGCGTTGGTTAACTAAGTGTTCTGGCCCTTGTTCGACAATGCCGACAAATTCATGCCCTAAAATACCAGTGTAAGGATAGTAGCCTCTAAGTAGTTCCAGATCGGTGTTACAGATACCTGCACGTAAGACGCGTACTAAGGCTTCTCCTGGTGGCGGTTCAGGAACGGGAATATCTGTGCGTAATTGCAACTGCTTATTTTCGAGCCAAAGTCCTTTCATTTCTCTTCACATCCTTTACCTAATTATGTTGTCAATATCACTTTGAAAAATGTTTGCAAATATAGGGGCATACATCCGTAATCCCATACCCACACCTATGTCTCTGTAGAAGGTATTTCTTTAATTTTAGTTACATCAACTTTGCTTAACCAAGTAACTAAATCGTCTGAGCCAAGTGCAATCTCACTTCCCAAGGTTTTGATATAGAGAAGTCCATCACTGATAATTAAATCTCTTATTGGATACCATGAATCTCGTGTTCTAATCAGAAGTTCCAACGGAATCCCTGGTCTTGAACTATACTTGCAATATTTCCACCAGGCTCGCCATAGAATGACACATTTAGTACAATTCATTTGATAGCCTTTGGGAATTTCGCAGTATTGATACTGATAGAAACCCCGACTATCTACTTCTCCTTTGAGGATATAACTATATTCTGCTAATGCCTGATTTATCAATTCCCACTGGGTTGATTTTGGAGAAATCGAGAATTCAGATAGGGTGTTAGATAGTTGAGCAGTGGCAATTACGCCTTCAGATTTTGCAGTAAGTTGGTTAATTTTATACACTGTTTGCGCTGTCAAAAGAGGATTTGACAACAAAACGTCTTTTTTTTGAATAGAGTTTTGCACAAACTCTCGAATTAAATCTAGATTAGACAACATAAAATTTTTTATACTAAATTAACCAGTGTGATGAAAGTCACAACACTACTTAAATTAATAACTACACTGGTTTTACACTTAAATCAGGATTATTACCAGCTTTATTTATACTCAATTCTTTGTTTAACTAGGGTTTTGTTAAGTTTAATATCGATTATGCTATTGTCCACTAGGCTGGTAAACAAAATCACTGTTTCCAGTTTAACGAGCTACAAATTAAATTTTTACGCCTTCGAGAAAAGGTTGAAATACTGGAATTAATTCGGGACGACTAACCACAAGGGTGGGAAAAGAGCGATCGCTATAATCTTCTCCGGGTGACAATGGAAACGGTTCTGATTGAAGCGATGACCAGACACCACCAGCAGCCTGGACAATTACCCAAGCCCCCGCTAAGTCCCAAACTTTTGGTGTCGCCTCAATCCCACCCAGAGTAGCCCCAGTGGCAACTGTCAAAAAGTTATAGCTAGCTACACCCAACATCCGAATTTTGCAGGGAAAGCCGTTACGGATAACTGCCGTACTACGGGAACAGAGGTTAAAAAAGTGATTATTGCTGGGACTATCTACACTGGTGTGGATAGGGTGGTTGTTGAGAAATGCTCCTATTGGTGTTGCTAACCCAGATGAACCTGCCCAAAACCCATGAAAAGCTTGATTCAGAGTTGGCGCGTAAATATACCCAAAAATTGGTGTACCTCGATACAGTAAGCCCAGAGATATTGTCCAGATGGGAATGCCGCGTGTGAAGTTCGTTGTACCGTCCAGAGGGTCAATTACCCAACACCACTCAGTACCGGGAAATAACTTATCGCTCTCTTCGCTCAAAATGCCGTAACCAGAAAAATTAGAAGCGATCGCATCTTGAATTTCCCGATCTGCCCATTTATCTGCTTGCGTCACCAAACTACCATCAGCTTTTTGGTCAGCCTGTACTTGCCCAAAATCTTGCATTAGCTGTTTGCCCACTCTGGTAGTGGTAGTTTGGGCAAAATCAAGAATTGTTGTCCAAAAATCATTCATTGGTTAATAGTTATTTGTCATTTGTCATTGGTCATTGGTCATTTGTCCCATGCCCAATGCCCAATGTCCTATACAGTTTAGTCTAAATCGCTTTCCAAAACAGATGCGATCGCTTGCTTGGTACTTGTTTGAAATTCTGTGATATTCACCCGATTCAGAAACCAAATCGACAGCACCATTCCCACGGCTTCTAGAACGAATACCAATCCATAAGCTAGTTCTAAGCTTGGTAGCAGCTTGCGTCCAATATCCAAAACTGTACCTCCGATTACCACCGCGATTCCTCTAGAGATGGACTGCGCTAATCCCCAGGCCCCAATAAACGTACCTGCGGCTTCTGCTGCGGTGAGATCCAACATCAAGCTAATTGCGGCTGTAGTTAAGAAACCTGTGGCTAAACCGAACAAGACCAAACTTAGTTTAAGAACTGCTGCATTAGCTGTGAATCCTGATATACCTAGCAAGATTGCACAGAATGCTACCAACATACAGCCAAAACGTGCGGTTCTGCGCTTACCCAAACGCGGGACAATATAAAAGCCAGTAACGCCGTAGGCAATAAGCAAACCCGTTCCATAAAAAATATTTAATTTGGTACTTTCCGCTAAGGGCATTTTAAATACTTGACCCGCATAAGGTTCTAAAATCGGGTCTTGCATAAACAAACTGATGGTCATCACCAGTAAAAAGGTGAAAAATATACCTGTTTGTGGGCTAGCTGTCAAGATTTTCCAAGCATTGCCTAGAGTAATACTGTCTTCCCGATTTACCAATGTGGAACGGGTTGAGTATTGAGAGTATTTTTTTTCTACGCCAAATGTCGCTGCGATCGCTAAACCAAATACAATTGCTGGGACGATAAAAAACAATCTGTTGACCGCTCCCTGCAAGGTTTCTACGGTTGCTTCTGGCGTTAACTGTTTTAGCAAGCTGCCACTGATAATCGCCCCAACAATAATCCCCACCATTAGCATCGACCAAACCACACCGACTACTTTAGAACGGTTATCTTCTTCAGATATATCCACCAACAAAGCAGCAAAGGCAGTGCCGCTAGCACAAATTCCTAGACCGTATACAGCGAAAACTAAAGCCAAAAGCGCTGTCCAACCGATTGTTTGGGTTGTCCATACCCAACCACCTGCACTAGTAGCGGCAAGATTCATCTGCCACATTACTTGTACAGCTAAAAATGCTGCGATCGCAAATATTGCCGCACCCACCCAAACATAAGCTGTGCGGTGGTATCCCCATAACGACTTGGCATCGGAAATCTGGCCAAACCAGACACGGGAAGGAGCAACAAATAAAGGTAGTGCTAGAACTACTGATACCAGCGTCGCCGGAATTGCTATTTCTTGAATCATGACTCTGTTGAGTACCCCCAGAGTCAAAATGGACATCATACTCAACCCCATCTGAAATAAACCCAGCCGGAACATAGTCAGCAGGTTTACCCTTGGCACAGATAGGGATTTTGTTTTGGTATCAAATACTTCACCGCTTGCCATAGCTACTTTTTCGTATGGTTTATAGGATTTAATCTCTCTCTTTAGATAAAGATAAACCTTACTCGCTCGAAATCAGCGAACGAAAAATGGAAGTTGCGATGTATTCTCTTCTCTACGAGAGGCTGCGCCAACGAGACGCTACGCGAACGCCCGCCACAGGCATCCCACTTCTTTGGCAAGCATTTATATACCTCGATTAGCGCCAAGTTAGGATTAATCTTTAGCCTTGGTTGTAATCCGCGATGTCTACGACGGGCTACGCCTACGGATAACGAGAGAATTTTAGGATGAAGTAGTGAAACGAGACTCCATTTACTATCAAATTTTTAAGTGCTTTCCTGGGTTACTCTTTGAATTGGTTGATAATCCTCCTCTTCAAGCACAAAGCTATCGATTTGAATCAGTTGAAGTCAAAGAAACCGCTTTTCGTATGGATGGTGTGTTTTTACCCCCAGAAGATGCAACATCCAGGGTAATTTTTTTTGCTGAAGTTCAATTCCAAAAAGATGAAGCGCTCTACCATCGGTTCTTTACCGAGTCGATGATGTATCTGAACCGGAATCGTTCTCAGTACGATGACTGGTTCTGTGTGGTAATTTTTTCATCACGCTCTTTGGAACCAAACGATCAAAGAACTCATCGAATATTTCTCAACAGCGACCAAGTGCAGCGAATCTATTTAGACGAGTTAGACGCGACTAATCAGCAGCCAATAGGCATCAACTTGATGCAGTTGACTCTAGCATCGGATGAAGTGATGGCAGAGCAAGCAAAGCAATTGATTGAGCGGGTAAAATTAGAGGAAACGGACACGTTGCCGAAAAACGAAATACTGGACATCATAACCACAATCGCCGTTTATAAGTTTTCTTCATTGAGTAGAGAGGAAGTTGAAGCTATGCTAGGACTTACTTTGGAACAAACAAGGGTTTATCAGGAAGCGAAAGCCGAGGGTCGGGAAGAAGGTCGAGAACAAGGTCGAGAAGAACAGAAAGCTGAAATGTTGAAACTTACCGTGCCTTTGTTACTAAAAACAGGGATGAGCGTGGAGCAGATTGCTCAACACCTTAATGTTGATATAGAAGCTGTCCAGATTGCCGGACAGTCAAGCACATAAAATAATGACGAGAGCTTGATTAAAATCCTCAATTGCCCTTTTCTGGTTTCCAGAGCGATCGCTTCAAAGCAGCAAATAGTAAAAAAGCTTGAAAAATGACTAAAGTAAGAAACTTTAGCACTGTATTTCTTATCAATTTTTGGCATAGTTTAGCGATCTCAAAGGTTTTGAGAGCCTCTTATTCGCATCTTTATTGCGAAGTAAAGATGTAGCTAATAGCTAAACTTACAACTACCAATCTCTTAAGTTGGGTATTCTCGAAAATTATCGAAAATCGCCAACGGTATCAGAAACGGTAAAAGATGGATAATACCCTTGAAAAATTAATTAAACACCTTCATAGTAAACGTTTATCTGATAATGTAGCTAATGAAATTATTAAACTTGGTAAACCTGCATTTGATTATCTATTAGTAAAAATAGATGAACCAAGCCTCACTGAATATCAAGCTATAAATTTACTGCATATTTCATACCAAATGAAATATCATAATATTACACAATTTACTAATAAATTTTTATCAGTTACTCAAGATAAAAGAATTGATGTGCGCTCAACAGCATCATTTTTGGCAATTTGTTTATTTCGGATAAAAAAAGAATTTCCTGAGTTAAATATTCCTTTGCGACGAGAAGTACTAGCACAATTCCTTCACAAATCTTTAGCGATGGAACTACATCAAACGATTAGACAACAAGTAGAAAGTTTTCTTCAAGATAAGATTTAATTGAAGAGTTAATTCACTTACTTAAGCTAATAGCAGAACTATAAACCTGATGACAAAGACAGAACCAATGTCGTTTTTTTTAGGCTTGGCAAAATTGAGATGAAAGAGCAGAAAATAAACAATCAAGCAATTTTTATGCCCTTTTTATTATTTAAAACAACAATGTAAATACTATTTTAAATTTATGACAAATACATTGATTTCTAAGGCTTTTATCCAAGAACAAGGTGATGGACGGCTCCGATATGAGGAGCAACTTGTCACTGAAGAATTAAGATCCAGAGGCTTACCAATTACTTTTTATACTGAGAAGCGTATCCACAGGAGACAACTTGCACTTGATAATGAATCTTTAGTTGTTGGCGATATGCGATGTGTTTTAGGTGCAATAAAACAGCTTGGCATTCCAGAACCAAAGCCTAACGATTATCCCGCTTCACTTAAGAACTTCATGTACCGTCGTACATGGACATCTACTCTAGAACAGTTGGAGATAAAATTTTGCAACGGTAGATATGTTCCAATATTTGCTAAACCCGCTACACGCCGTAAACGTTTTACAGGTTGTGTTTTTGAATCGGAATATGATTTATGCCGAGTATACGGAGTGTCACGTCAAGAGCAGTTGCTGTGTTCAGAAGTTGTATCTTGGGTAAGTGAGTACCGAGTTTATGTTGTTCACTCGCAAATTAGAAGCATCGATCGTTATGATGGAAACCCCAATGTTCTACTAGATATTGATAAAGTTTTATGCGCTATTCAAGCTCTAAAAAATGCAGGAGAATCTTATGCAGGATATGCAATTGATTTTGGAGTTTTAGATTCTGGACAAACCGCTCTAGTAGAAATGAACGATGGTTTTGCGATTGGAGCATACAAAATTGATAAGAAAAACTACACAGACATGATTTTGGCAAGATGGGAGGAGCTTTTAGCGAGCGCAGTTTGATATGAATTTTCAAGATTTTGTAGCCACTCAACTAGAAATTTATATACCTTATTGTTGTTGATAAGAGTTGATGGAATAAGTTTTTTAAGATGCAAACTTTTGATTATTTTGAAATAAGAATCAATCGTTCATTTCCTCCCTGGACGCTAGGTAAGGGGCTTTGTGTAGCTGAGATTTATATCAATAATCAACCACTCATAGAAGTAGTGCGTCTAATTGAAAAACCATTTATTCAAGCAGAGATTAAGGAACGGCGCGCTGCCGGGGAAGATATTGATGAGTTAGCTTTTCCAGCAGGAAACTATTTGTATTTACCACCTTCGATGATTTTACTTCCTTCACGCAATTTGCTCGGCGAACCTTGGGATCATGGGTTTAGCTTGGAATCAAATAATTTGCAAGCTGGCAAAGCAATTGTTTTAGGTTGTACCTGTGGAGTGATTGAGTGCTGGTTTATTCAGGTTCGCATCACACTTAATGAATCAACTGTTGAGTGGGCTGATTTTTGTCAATTTCATCGTGACTGGCAATATAATCTAGGGCCATTCAAGTTTAACCGTAAGCAATATGTATCTGAATTGTACAGACGCAGCTAATAAGGCAATGAATCAGACAATGATGATACGCTATAAAAATAAAAAATCTTTAACTTGAAGAGACGCAATCAAGCCACATAAAAATATCAATGTGAAAATGTGGTTTTAACTACGCTATTCCATTGAATTAATAAGATAAACTTGCCGTATGTATGTCATCAAAGTACTTAGCTTAATCTAGTAAACAAAAAGGCATAACCAATGAGTAAAGAACCAGTCAAAGTAATATTATGGGAAGAAAATCAAAAAGATTTTCTAAAAAAGTTCTACGATCTCCAATTTACTCCCAGAGTAGGAGAGGAAGTTTACCTAAAAAAGGAAAGATGGAAAGTAACCAGAGTTGAGCATGATGTAGAAATTAGTGAGATTAATGTCTACATGGAATTAATCAAAAAAGCCAAACAGGATAAATCATCTAATTCTTAAATACAAGTAAATACACTCAACTATTATTAAAGGGAGGTTATTAGCCTCCCTTAATTATGAGAATAGATATATTGTCAAATATAGTTTGTAAATCTTTATGCAAGCCGCGATGTCTATGATAGTCACTGACTTGTACTGAGCGCAGTCGTTGGCGCAGCCTCTGGCAGAGAAGTAGCTTTGTCGTACCACTTGCCTACGACAGCGCGAACGTGGAAGCAAGCTACGCGCAGCGTCTCGTAGAGAAGTGCGGGCTACGCTTACGCACAACAAGAGTTGCAGCTAAGTGGTGACGATCGCACCCAATCTTGTCTATAACGATACACTATAAAAGTAAAGAAATGTAAATAAACTAAATTTTGCAACCGTGGAAAACATCACATTGGGGCAAAATGGCCCAGTTGTTAACCCCTTGTGCATCGGCACTTGGGCTTGGGGTGATAAACTATTTTGGAATTATGGCGATCGCTACGGTCCAGAACAGTTACAAGAAGCCTTTACCGCAGCTCTAGAAGCTGGGATTACGTTCTTTGATACTGCCGAAGTCTACGGAATGGGACTATCAGAGAAATTTTTGGGGCAATTTCTGCAAAAGACACAACAACCTGTACAAATCGCCACAAAATTTGGTCCCTTACCGTGGCGATTTACAGCCCAATCCGTCTCGGATGCTTTAACAGCTAGCCTCAAACGGCTACAACTTGAGCGAATCGCCTTGTATCAAGTGCATTGGCCTTTTGCCTTCTTTTTAAGTCAAGAAACTTTGATGAATGCTCTAGCGGATGAAGTGAAGCGAGGCAGAATTGCCGCAGTCGGTGTGAGTAATTACTCAGCAGAGCAAATGCGAGACGCGCATCAAATATTGGCGACCCGTGGAGTGCCTTTGGCTGTGAACCAAGTGCGCTATTCTTTACTCAGTCGCCAAGTTGAAACCAAAGGTATTATCGCAACTGCGCGTGAGTTGGGTGTGACTATCTTGGCTTATAGTCCTTTAGCTCAGGGATTACTCACTGGGAAGTACAGTATTGATAGTGCCGAAATCCCCACTGGTGCAAGGAAAATAGACCCGCGATTTAAGAAAGAAGGTCTACAAAAAATTGCCTCAGTTATATCCTTGCTACGTAACTTCGGAGAAAAATACGATCGCACTCCTGCTCAAGTTGCTCTTAACTGGTTAATTGCTCAGGGGAATGTTATTCCCATTGCTGGGGTGAAAACAGCCGAACAGGTACGGCAAAATGCTGGTGCTTTGGGCTGGAGATTGAGCGACGATGAAATTAGAGAATTAGAACAAGTTAGTCGTCCTTGGCTGTAGTGTTTTTGATTGTTCTAAAAAAGCCAAAAAGTCAAGAGTATAAAGTCAAAATCTTAACTCTTGACTCTTAACTCTCAACTCTCAACTTTGCTAATTTTTAGATTTGGATTTTGGATTAAAGGAAAAAGCGTTCGACTGAGCGCTCACGCCGAAGTCTAAAATCCAAAATTAATTGACTATAGACTAAGAAGCTGATTCCCTAGCTGTAGGTGAACCTATCTTTTTACTAGGAGATGCAGAAGAATCCTGTCCACTTGTCCGCAGTTTGGGCTTGGGAGAAGAATGTCTTTCTTCACCATTATTGCTATCTGATTTCCAGGCAGCACGGGGGCGATCGCTAGAAGATTCACGACGCTTACCGAGTCTTGGTTTGGGAGCGGAGGATTCCTCTTGGGGAATTTCCACATCTGAACTTAACCAAGCGGGACGAGTTTGATCGTAAGCGATTTGTAATGCGGCGGCGGCGATTGCTTGAGCATCGTATTCTTCAATCAGTTCGCTGACAATTGGCAAGAATGAAGCCAAACGCTCACCTGTCAAAGCTTCTCGCACTTGTTCTTGCAACTTCAGAATGTGTCTTGCTTCAATCTGGGCGCGTGTAGGAATTGACAGCAATTGCCAACTTTGGCGGTTATGACGTTCAAATGTTTGCTGTTTGCGGCGCTCAAATGGCTGTACTAGAGAAATTGCTGTTCCTTCTTTACCAGCACGACCAGTACGACCAATACGGTGGACGTAGGTTTCGACGCTATCGGGTAAGTCGAAGTTGATCACGTGGGAAAGTTGATCGACATCTAACCCTCGTGCTGCAATATCAGTTGCTACCACCCAGCGAACTTGACGGTTACGGAATCTGATTAATAAGCGTTCCCGTGCTTGTTGGGACAAGTCACCGTGGTATTCATCGACACTGTGACCAGCAGATTGCAACTGACTGGTAAGTTCTGCGGCGGTGCGTCTGGTGCGGACAAAGATTAAAGCTGTTTCTGGATCTTCCATCTCCAGAATTGGCTGTAAAGCTTTGGCTTTTGTCCAGTGGCGGGGGATCAAGTAAGCTACTTGATTGATCTTGTTGGGAGCGGCTTTTGGTTGTTCAACTGTGACAGTTGCAGGCGATCGCAAAAACTTGTTCACCAACATCCGAATCGATGGTGGCATTGTTGCCGAGAACAAAGCTGTTTGGCGATCTACAGGCGCTTGTGAGAGGATTTTGATCACATCGTCGATAAAGCCCATGCTCAACATTTCATCGGCTTCATCCAACACAAACCACTTCACTTGATCGAGCTTTAAACAGCCGCGATCGAGCAAATCGATCACCCGTCCGGGAGTACCCACGACCATGTGAACGCCACGTTTGAGTTGCAACATTTGACGGTCAATTGATTGACCACCGTAGATTGCTAACACCCGCAATCCTTCATTGCCGATGAATTGGGCGATCGCATCGTGAACTTGCATCGCTAATTCACGAGTTGGTGTTAAAACTATGGCTTGTACGGCTCTTTGATTGATATCTAGCCGTTCTAAAATTGGCAGTGAAAATGCTGCCGTTTTGCCTGTTCCAGTTTGAGATTGACCTACCACATCACGACCGGCTAGCAATTGGGGAATTGCTTGCACTTGAATGTTGGTTGGTTCGGTAAAACCAATTTTTTCTAGTTGTTCGACACGTTCTTGGGAAATGCCTAATTCTTGAAATGAAAGAGTCATTAATTCGTCCTAAATTTTATGTAAGGATTTTTGGATTAGTCATTAGTCATTAGTTATTAGTCATTAGTCATTAGTCATTAGTCATTAGTTATTGGCTAGTTAGTAAGCCTTGGGCGATAGCAAAGCCTCAACTTTTGGAGAAACTATGCCCATGAGTGAGTCCCCGAATTTCAGGTAAACCCTCATGAAAACTGCCATTAATGCAGCATCGATTTTGAGATAAGGGTGAATCTGTAAGGGTCATTTAACAAAAGACAAAGGACAAAAGACAAAAGACAATTTAGTTATTGACTACTTGACCATAGAGGTCGTATGTATCAGCGTGGTGAATCGCTATTGGCACGATGGTTCCTAACTTTGCCTGGCCTTTGACATATACCAGACCATCAACCTCTGGGGAAAATCTACCTGAACGACCTATTAGTTCACCACTTTCAGGATTTTCTTGCTCAATCAGGACATCGACTATTTTGCCTACTTCCTGTTGATTTTTCTTTTGAGAAATCGGTTGCTGGAGTTCCATCAGTTGGTATCGGCGATCGTCCATCACCTCTTGGGACAACTGATTTGGCAACTTATAAGCTGGAGTTCCTTCCTCAGAGGAAAAGGTGAAGACACCAACATGATCGAATTCATGCCGCTGGACGAACTCTAGTAGATGCTCAAAATGCTCGCTTGTTTCTCCTGGGAAACCAACAATAAATGTTGTCCGCAGTACGGCTGTTGGTAGCGCCGTTTTGATGCGATCTATAATCCCATCATTTACGCGCCCTTGCCAAGGGCGGTTCATGGCGCGGAGAATCTCTGGATGAGAATGCTGCAAAGGCAAATCCAGATAAGGCAGGACATTGGGTGTTTCTTGGATCGCCGCTATCACATCTGGGGTCAGTCCCGTGGGATAAGCGTAGTGCATTCTGATCCACGGTATATCTACTTTCCCCAAAGCGCGAAGTAATTCGGCTAATTTTGGCTTACCGTAAATATCTAGACCGTAGTTAGTGGTGATTTGGGAAATTAGAATAATTTCCTTTACCCCTTGACTAACTAACTGCTCCGCTTCAGCGACGATAGATTCAATAGTACGCGATCGCTGGTTCCCTCGAAGATGAGGAATTATACAAAATGCACAACGATAATCACATCCTTCCGCAACCCGGAGGTAAGCAACGCCCTCCGTTGTCGTGCGATAGCGCGGTGTAGTTTCGTCGGCAATGTAGGTTGGCTCTATACTAACCTGTTTGACCCGCTCGCCAAGTTCAACACGCTCAATTACATTAACAATTTTGTGATAATCGCCTGTACCCACAACCGCTACTGCTTCAGGCAGCTCTTCCAAAAGTTGTTCTTGGAAGTGTTGCGCCATGCAACCAGTAATTACGATCTTTTTATTTGCCTCTGCCAGTTCTACCAAAGTTCTGACAGATTCTTGCCGGGCCGCTTCAATAAAACTACAAGTATTAACAATAACGTAATCTGCTAATTCTTCATTTGTATCTACACCGTAGCCTGCTTCTACGAGCATTCCCAGCATGTGTTCTGTATCAATTCGATTTTTCTCGCAGCCCAGGTGAGAAATAGCAATTGTTGGCTTGTCACCCATATTTTAAAAATATCTTCATTTTTTTCTTGTAATCAACATTTTGGCGCTAATTTCGCTTTTTTCCGATCGCTATCCTTCTAATAACAGTACAGTGGCAAATTTCCACTGTCAGCAACTGTCCGTGGACTTATGACCCTATCAATAAATAAAAATAGAGGTCATGTTATGATATTTTTATCAATCTGTTCCCCAGGGTAAATTGAAGTGTCTTTGGGTACATTTGACACTTGTAATCTTTTTTAACAATTCGCCTATTGGTATTTTACATTACCACAGCGTGTGCGTTGTTAACCTACCCATCGGGAAGCCGCCCAAAGGGCTTGTTGTGAGAAGTCGCTACCCTCAGGGAAATCGACGAAAGCGACTACGCCTATAAAGCAGTAATGCTACCCTGGCGATTGGCAAGTCCTACGACAGTGCGCGGACAAGACGCCTAAACCACGGAAAGCTGCCTTGCGTCTAGTGAGTGGCAAACTCCTCTTGTAGCCAGGTTTTATCTTAACATATCTTATGGGAGGTTTCACGCCAATTTCCATCTGAGGAAAGAGGCAATAAACCGACTATCATAAAACACATTTGACTAGTTAATGAAAAGTCAAGAGTCAAGGGTCAAGAGGGGCCAGTCACGTGCGGGGTTTACCCCGTTGAAGAGCCACCCCTGTAAAAAGGTTCCCGACCTTCAGGGGAGTGGTGTTGAACTGGCGTTCAATAGTCAAAAAATTCTGGACTCTGGACTCCGCGAGGCGGATTAAAGAAGTGGACTTATATCAGATATTTAAAACTCGCTCACCAATTATTGGCGTGGTTCACCTGCTACCACTGCCTACCTCACCCCGTTGGGGAGGTAGCCTCAAAGCGGTGATTGACCGTGCTGAACAAGAAGCCGCAGCCTTAGCAAGTGGAGGGGTTGACGGTCTGATTGTCGAAAATTTTTTCGACGCGCCGTTTACCAAAAACCAAGTCGATCCAGTGGTTGTGAGTGCCATGACCATTGTGGTACAGCGGATACAGAATTTGGTGACTTTGCCCATAGGCTTAAATGTTTTGCGAAACGATGCCAAAAGTGCAATAGCGATCGCTAGCTGTGTACAAGCGCAATTTATCCGCGTCAACGTCCTCACAGGCGTGATGGCAACCGATCAAGGATTAATTGAGGGAGAAGCCCATCAATTACTCCGCTATCGACGGGAATTGGGCTGTGATGTTAAAATCCTGGCCGATGTGTTGGTGAAACACGCCCGTCCTTTGAGTTCTCCAAATCTCACAGTCGCCGTGAAAGACACCATTGAAAGGGGTTTAGCAGACGGAGTGATTTTATCTGGTTGGGCTACTGGTAGTCCTCCTAACTTAGAAGATTTGGAACTAGCTTGTGGCGCAGCAAATGGCACGCCAGTGTTCATCGGAAGTGGGGCGAATTGGGAAAATATTGATACATTGATGCAAGCAGCAGATGGTGTCATAGTTTCCAGTTCCCTAAAACGTCATGGACGCATAGAGCAACCAATTGACCCAATTCGCGTCAGTCAATTTGTCGAAGTTGCGCGTCGCAATTGGAACTCCAAAGGTGAAAGCAAATCAGCAGAACAAGTAAAGTTACATTCTTAATTGGGGAATGGGGAATGGGGCATGGGGCATGGGACATGGGGAGAAATAATTAATACTCAATTGACCAATGACGGCAGTTGCTCCACTTGGGGAGACCCCAGACGCTCGCGGACTCGCTAACGCTGCGCTATCGCCCTTGGCGTCTCCCCTTGGGAGAAGACCACACTGCCTCCCCAATGCCCAATGCCCAATGCCCAATGCCCAATGCCCATTAACCAATAACAATTTATGATTCGCCGTCGTTCTACTCCTTGGATTCATAAATGGTCACGTCCATTGATTGCCGCGATCGCTGGATGTGGTGCCTTGATAACAGGTTATCTCACCATAGAAAAGTTAACCGGAGGCAGTGCCGCTTGTGTGGCACAGGCTGGTGCTAAGGGCTGTAATGATGTGCTTTCCAGTCCTTGGGCAACGGTTTTTGGACAGCCATTAGCTTTGTTTGGGTTTTTGGCATACACCAGTATGGTGATATTGGCTTTGGCTCCCTTGGTATTCAATTCAGGGGAAAACAATAACCGCAAACAATTGGAAAATTGGACGTGGTGGCTGCTGCTGGTAGGTGCGATCGCTATGTCTGTGTTTAGTGGCTACTTAATGTATGTGCTGACATCTCAAATCAAAGCGATTTGTCCTTACTGTATCGGTTCAGCTTTGTTCTCTGTGAGTCTTTTGGTACTAACGATTATCGGTCGGACTTGGGAGGATATTGGACAAATCTTGTTTACCGCCCTGATTGTCGGGATGGTAACGCTGATTGGTACTTTAGGCGTTTATGCTGGCGTGAATCAATCAGATGTGACACCTGGAACTCCTGGACAACCCACAAAAATTACCTTTACTCCCAAGGAAAACCCTAGCCCAGCGTTCGGTTGGGAAGTTACCACTACTTCTGGTGAGGCAGAAATAGCCTTAGCACGCCATCTGGCGAAGGTAGGTGCAAAGGAATACACTGCTTACTGGTGTCCTCACTGTCACGAACAAAAGCTGCTTTTTGGTAAAGAAGCTGAGGAAATAATCAATAATGATATTAAGGTAGAGTGCGCTCCCGATGGATTCAAAGCTCAACCAGAAGTATGTAAAGCCGCAAAAGTTGAAGGTTTCCCCACTTGGATCGTTAATGGTAAAAGCTATAGCGGAGTTCAAAACTTAGAGGAACTAGCGAAAGTTTCTGGTTACACAGGGCCTCAGAACTTCAAGTATTTTAAGTAAAGTACCTACACTGAGATTCAGTAGTTCACACCCCATAGTCAACTGGATGAATACAGTAAAATCTGTTTCCAGTTGGCTTTTTTGTTTTTGGTAACAGATAATAGGTCTTATACCAATACGGTTCGGTTAAAGAGAAAAGGGAAAAGGAAAAAGATGAATTCAAACCTTTACCCCTTCCCCTTTCCCCTTTTCCCAAACCACAACAGATATGAAAAGTGCTTATCTGAACCCTATTGGGTCTTATCTAATCCCCAATTACTAATTTTACTGCGGTTTCGATCTGCAAATACTTAAGCTCAAGGAAATTAGCTAAGTATGCTTACTTTAAAAAAATGTATATTTTGATTTCTTTTTATAACACTTAAGAGCCACCTTGGGATGTAATCATGTCAGGCTCGAACCGAGAGGTGTAGCTGTTGGAAGTTAACGTAATTCTCAGTAAAATACCTAATCGATCGCAAATATGAGTTTAATCGAGTAGGCTCTACTAGAGAAAGCTTTAAAAGTTAAATTTACTGAACTCACTTTCAATTTTTCTTAATCTGTGTTGATAGCCACAAGAGTCCCAGTTGCTCTTTAGTCAGATAATTGACCTCAATATATGGTAATGCATCACAAATACCACGATGTCTTGGAAGAACCTTACTGAGTTGAAAAAATTTTTAGAAATTCTATTTAGCTCTTACTTGAGCTATCTTAGTCCGATAGTTAATAGCTATAAGAAATAGAGAATATTTCTGCCTACTAGGTAATGGCAATGAATCAGCAGCTAGGCAAGCGTTTTGTGAAGTTAACCTTTCGACTGAAACAATCGCTTAGTCGAGGACACAGAGAATTGGTTACTGCGGCCAGCGTTGCAGTCTGCGTCCTGCTTTTGCACTCCATTGGATTATTGCAATCTTTGGAGTTGGCGGCTTTGGATCAATTTTTTCGCTTACGTCCAAATGAACCGCCAGAAGACCGGATTACGATCGTAGTGATTGATGAAGCTTATTTAAACGAATTACGTTCGTGGCCAATTCCAGATGCGAAGATTGCCCAGTTGTTGCAAAAATTAAATGTCCACAAACCCCGTGCGATTGGCTTAGATATCTACAGAAATTTACCAGTAGAGCCTGGTCATCAAGAACTACGTAATGTTTATCAGTCACTGCCCAACTTAATTGGTATTGAACTGCTAGCAAATGACCAAAACAAAAACGTTAGTGTTTTGCCTCCACTGGGACTCGATCGGGATCAAGTGGGCTTTAATAACGTGCTGTACGATCTTGATGGTAAGGTGCGTCGCAGTTTGTTGTATTGGCACGTTAAAAGTGAAGTACACGAAAGTTTTGCCCTGAAGTTGGCTTTATTGTATTTAAAGTCAAAAGGAATTACTCCCACCAAAGCCAAAAGCAACCCTGAATATTTGCAATTGGGTAAGGCAGCATTTACTCGTTTTGAGGCTAATGATGGTGCTTATGTGGGAGCTGATGATAGAGGCTACCAAATTTTGAGCAATTTTCCCAAACCTAAATGTCAAAGTTCGTCTGGAGAATTTTGTAGTTTTCGCCAGGTATCGATGAGAGATGTACTAGCAGATAAAGTTAAAGCAAACTTAATCAAAGATCGGATTATACTTATTGGCTCCACTGCACCTAGTCTCCAAGATTTTGCATTTATTCCCTACTCTAGCAGTGTAATGGGTATAGCAAAGCCTGTACCTGGTATTCAATTGCAGGCTTATTTCATTAGTGAGTTAATTTCTGCTGCTGTTGATGGAAGACCATTACTGAAAGTTTGGCCTGACTTGGTGGAATACTTGTGGGTTTTTGTCTGGTCTTATCTGGGAGCCGTGACGATATGGCGGATACGACACGCAACTAGGAGTCTTTTCTCGATCGTAGTTTGTTGTTTTGTATTGACCGTGAGTGCATACCTTGCTTTCTTTTTATACGGTTGGTGGATACCGCTTATTCCCTCACTGGTTTGCTTTGGCACTTCAGCTATTTGGATGACTAGCCATATTGCTCACATGCAGGAAGAGTGGAAACGTTCCAAAGAATTTTTGCATCACGTTATCAACACGATCCCCGATCCAATTTTTGTAAAAAATGAACAACATCAGTGGATTGTTTTAAATGAGGCGTATTGTCGATTTATCGGTTATCCAAATAAGTTTTTAATTGAAAAGTCAGACTATGACTTTTTCCCAAAACATGAAGCTGATGTATTTCGACAACAAGACGATCTTGTTTTTCGGACTCAACAACCCCACGAACATGAAGAAGAATTTACAAATGCCGATGGCCAGACTCATCAAATTGCCACTAAGCGATCGCTTCACAAAGACTCAGCCGGCAATTTCTTTTTAGTTGGGGTCATCCGAGATATTACTCAGCGCAAGTTGATGGAAGAACAGCTGAGGCGTACTGCTGCTGAACTATCCCGCTCTAACAATGAATTAAAACTCAAAGAAGACCACTTACGTTATTTAGCGTATCACGACCCCCTCACTGGTTTATCTAATCGCAAATTTTTTGCCGAACAACTTTACGAGTCCTTACATTGGGCACAACACAACAACTTGTTGCTGGGACTGCTATTTATCGATCTAGATGGCTTTAAGCAAGTCAATGATACTTTAGGACACGAGACAGGCGATCGCTTGCTAATGACTATTGCTGAAAGACTCAGCAACTCTTTACGCGCTAGTGATACAGTTTCTCGTTTGGGTGGCGATGAATTTACTGTGATTTTACGGGCAATTCCTAATGTCCAAATAGCTGCTAAAGTCGCCGAAAAAATTTTAAGTAGTATTACCAAGCCAATTGTTTTGGACGGCTATACAATTCGAGTCTCTGCCAGCATTGGCATTAGTGTTTATCCATACAATAGTCAAGACAGTGAAACCTTGATGAAACAAGCTGATACAGCAATGTACCGTGCCAAGCGCCTGGGTAAAAATCGCTACGAGTTTGCTTAATTAGTTAAGAGTTAAGTCTCCAGGTTTTTTTAATGTTGTTATATTTTTTACCTTTAAATTTTGAATTTAGACTTGAGAGATGTCTAAGACACTGACTTGAAAAAATATAGCCTATATCCTACAAGGTAAGTTATTAGCCAAGATGTAGACCTGGCAAGCCTTTTTGGCTTGAAGACCAAACCTCATAACTTATGTCAGAAAGCAATTAGTCATCAAAGATAATTAGAAAAATAAATCTTTAGTGTATTTTCTAAAACTTATAAAATTATACTGCTACTTAATTGGTATTTACGGTGTTAAATAGGTTTAAAAATCCTTTTAATGCGATAAATATGTTGTTTTATCTTTACACCTCTTTACCCATCAAATCGAAAGTATACAATTGCATGAGTATTCTCTCATGTTTTTCTGAACTCATCATTCAGGAAACATGGTGTTTATACTTAGAAGTATTAAGATATTATTAATAAATAGTAAAACAGGAAAAACGCTCACAGTAAATCATTGACATATCTAACCTGAGACTGATGTAAAAAAGGTTTATTAAGAATACCACTTAAGTATAAAGACTCTTTTATATCGGCAAATTAAGGTTAATCGACAAGCGAATATCACAATGATTTGTACACTACCAGCAATAATTTCATAAAGTTAAAATACTTTTTCAAAAAGCACAGTAAATATACGGTAGTAACTAAAAATACGTTTTGGAATAAAAATTAGTAAATTTACTGAAAAATATGAAGACTAACTTCCGAATCACAAAGTTTATGATATTCTGCATAGGTGCTTATATACTGGTTCCAAAAATTGCCGCTTGCACAGGTCTATTCAGTACTGCAAGTGCTAATTCTTTTGGCCCTACTAGCAGTAACACCTTAATCGCCCGCAAGGTCAATTCTCAAAATTTACAAGACATATACATTCCACCAAATTATGGTGGTCCCGACAGTCATAATGGTAGCGGTACCCGTTGATGGCAATTTTAGATTTTAGAATCTGGTAGAGCAGCGCGATGAGTTAACTACCGTCTTGGACACCACATCTTTTACTTAACGGCTGATTGCAAGATGTTGTGCTTAGGGTTGCGAAAACCGTCAGGCTGTTTAAGGTAGTTGATTCAAGACAATAGTTGAGATGTCCACCAATGATTTGTTTGTATAAGTGTGTGGACTTGCCAATTTGAGTCCGGTTGAGGATAATCTAAACGGAAGTGTCCGCCTCGGCTTTCGGTTCTAAAAGCAGCACTTTTGAGAATTAAATCAGCTACATCTAATAAATTGCGGGTTTCTGCCCAAAGTCCCAATTGCCGTTCAACATCTGGTAGGTCAAAACTAGCGGTTTCTACTGGACGTAAAGCAAGCAAAAATTCAGTTAAAGGCAAGGCAGCGAAATCTTGCTGCCAAGATTCAATAGTAGCGATCGCATTTTCCAGCCTTGATTGCTCCCGACAAATACCAGCACTTTCCCACACTAGACGCGGTAACTTCTCCCTGAGTGTTTCTAGCTGTGCTTGTTGGATCTGCCACTCACTAGCATCAGGACTGAATTTCCGTAATGGTAGCACTGGTATTTCTGAGGATAGCCCAATATTTTCTAACTTAATATTAGCCATCTGGGCCCCAAACACAATACATTCCAACAGGGAATTACTGGCAAGGCGATTGGCCCCATGCACACCAGTACTAGCGGTTTCACCTACTGCGTACAAACCAGGGATATTTGTGCGATTCATCAGATCCGCAACAATTCCACCCATCCAGTAATGGGCAGCTGGCGCTACAGGAATTGGTTCGTGAAAAACATCAACACCCCAATGCTGACAAACTTTGATGATGTTGGGAAAGCGGTGACGAATCTTGTCGGCAGGGATGGGGCGCATATCCAACCACACATGGGCAGTAGCCAAATCAAGGGCGGTACGTTGTAAATGGCTGAAAATTGCTCTACTGACCACATCTCTCGGTGCAAGTTCGCCCGCAGGGTGGTAGTCAAACGCAAAACGTCGCCCTTCATTATCGATGAGATGTGCCCCCTCGCCACGTACAGCTTCGCTGATCAAGAAGCGATCGGCACCAGGTTTAGTCAGAGCAGTCGGGTGAAATTGGATAAATTCTAAATCGCGGAGGATAGCTCCAGCCCGAGATGCGATCGCTACCCCATCACCGGTACTCACTGCCGGGTTAGTGGTTTGGGCAAATACCTGACCGCCCCCGCCAGTTGCCAATACCACAGCACCAGCTCTTATCCAGGTGATTTTACCTTGATAAAACAGGCTAATTCCCTGACAGCAAGCAGTTTCGGGTTCAATCCACAAACTTAAAGCCAAAGCTTGCTGAATAACTTGAATATTTTGACGACGTAATACTTGAGCGGTGAGGGTAGTAGTAACCTCCCTGCCTGTAGTGTCAGCAGCATGGAGAACACGGCGGCGAGAATGGGCGGCTTCCAAAGTTAAAGCTAAGGCTTGACCATGACGGTCAAAAGCTACCCCCAAGTTAACTAGCGATTGAATACAGCTAGGGGCGTGTTGGGCGAGAAATTCAACAGCGGTGCGATCGCATAAACCTGCACCCGCCTGGATCGTATCTTCAATGTGCAGCGTGGGAGAATCTTCTGGGGCGATTGCTGCGGCAATGCCACCTTGTGCCCAATCACTGGCGGACAAAGTAACGGTTTCTTTAGTAATCAAGCCGACTCGCAAGGATTCTGGCAGACACAGCGCTGTGTATAGTCCAGCGGCACCAGCACCGACTACTAAGACATCAAATTGGCTGGGAATATCTATCTGAGACAAGGTAATGGGTAGGGGGAGCAGGGGGCAGGGGTAGGGGAGCAGGGGAGCAGGGGGGCAGAGGAGCAGGGGAAGATTTTATTTTACTTTGTCTCCCTTGTCTCCCTTGTCTTCCTCATCTCCCTCATTCCCCTTATCTCTAATAAAATACTCCCACTCCCTAGAATCAGGAGTGGGCTGCTATTTGCTACATTAACTGCAATTCAGTTATCTGTAGATACCGTTGTTAAAGCGATCGTCTCCTTCATTGAAGGCAGGCTCTAGTTCTGTCACGGTGAATTTATCGAGGTTGGCTTGCAGGGTTTGTTTTTGGCGATCGCTCAATCCTGGAAGATCCAATACATCCTCTACCTTTTGATAGGGAGCATTGGTGATGATTTTCTTAGCCAGGGTGGGATAAAGCCCTGGAAACTGTTGAAAAGCTCGGACGTTGGTATTATTCAAATCAATTTTTTTACCAAATTCCGTTCCTAGTTTAGCGTCTGCCCGATTCTGCCGCTCAATTGCCAGAACTGGGACTTGGGGAAAAGCAAAACTGTTGAAACTAGCAGCTTGGGCTATCTGAGTTGTTCCCAACCATCCCCAGCAACTAAGTAACAAGCTAAACACTGTTAATAAACGCGCCAATCCTTTCACGATTTTTCTACCTCTTTCCATCAAACAGAAATAAAAGTTTTAAGCTAACAACAATTATTAGTCATTAGTCATTAGTCATTAGTCATTCCCTGCGGAAAGCCGTTAATGCCTCTACGTGAGAGCGCCAAGGACGAAGGACAAAGGACAAAGGACAAAAGCTGATAGCTTAGTCAACACAGCAGTCATCAGAAACTAATATACAGCGTATTAATATCCACAATATTTACCGTTACTGGGTTTGACTATACTTTTGCCAAAAATTTTTATCGTGGAAAGAGTGCCTGCATGGCTGCAATAGCGTTGCATCGACGATTCCAGCAGCATTCTCTGCTAGACGAAATCTTTTCGGGGTGGCTGATTCTACCTCTCAAGCAGAAACCAAACTTACGATTCCTAAGATCGAAAACCTTACCAAAAAAGACTTAATGCCGATCGATTTTTATGTAATATTTCTTAACTAATTAATCATCTACAGCATCATTTTTGATGTGCCGTAGATTGGGCTGGGAAAAGTTTTAGTAAGAGAAGCCTACACGCTGATTGCAACATATAGTGTCTCCTACCTTCTTCACGCTGCGATCGCAGCTAACAAAAATAGGCTGTCTACCAAAATTGTGCTTAAAACTGCGCCACCAAAGGCATACCAGTGTCTTTGATTTCGACCTAAAGCTGAAATTCCTACTGTTAGTAGCACTGCGGCGAAAAGTATTGCCCAAGTTTGTCCCCAAGGTGCTTGTACTTGTATGAGAGCATTTTGTAGGATTTGCGGTACTAAATCTGCATCTACTCTCATGATTTGCCGCCAATAGGGCATCAAATCTACTATATAAAAATATACATCTGTTAAAACTGTACCGAGTAAAGAACCTAAATAAAACCAGTTACCTACCTTGCCCCAATTCTTCGCCAGACACCAGCAAGCAAAAGGTAAACCGATAAATTCCACAGGCAGATGCCATAAAGGTTCCCAACGCAACCAACCCCAGTAAATCGCTCCTGCTAACCAACTCCAGCTAAACCCCAAGAGCAAATCTCCCCAGACGTAAGTTGCAGGACGTGACATTAAGGCAAAACTGAGCCACACCCAAAATCCTGTCAGCGCTAAACTCAGACTTGGTAGCGATCGCACGATAGGCGCTTCTATAAATACTGGCACTGTTACCAAAAACACCGCTGCTGCAAACACTAACCAAGTTTGTCGGGCAGAAGTAGATAAGGGTAAAGAGGGAGAAAGGGAAAGTGTAGATTCCAATTGCTTGATACCCTTCAGCCCAGTATCAGCTAAATCCAACTCAGTATCAATAGAAGGGGTAGAAGCGCTGTAGGAAGACAGTGTATTATTAATCAAAGTTTTTAATATTTGTTACTAAACTTTATTTTATTTAAGATATCACATTTTCAAATCCCCCCCTGGGGCATTGTAATTATACTGAAATTTCCACTAGCGCTGGTGCAAACCAAACAAAACATTAGACCTCTTGCAAAAATGTATTTTTGCAAGAGAGGGAAAAGGGTAAAGGTTAAAGGGAAAGGATTTTGAGTTTATTTACCCTTTACCCCTTCCCTTTCCCCTTTACCCCCACTTTTGCAAGAAGTCTATTCTGCGCTAGACAAATCCATATCAAGTTCTACTCTGTACAGAACTCCTCTGTAGTTACTTGTAACTCAAGGACTACAGAGATGTGAAAAGCGATCTGCTATGAGTCTGCTAAATATTAAAATTTGATGAATTTCTCAAATTGCATTGACTTATTGAGGTGGGTGTAAGAACATAGTCAGCGTCTTCGATGATGTTTTCGATCGGTAAAATTGAGTTTTCTACAATATTGGGTGCAATAGAGAGTATATAAAGCAACATCATCGGCTAAAAAATGTTCGTCACGATCTCTATAACACGAAAAAGGTATTAATTGTATATGGAGTTTATTCAAGCTTTTATTTTAGGTATTGTTCAAGGTATTACAGAGTTTTTGCCAATCAGCAGCACTGCACATCTTCTGATTTTTACCAAGATATTTGGTTGGAAAGAACTAGGTTCTAAAGATTTTGTTGACGCAATTCAATTTGGCAGTGTTATCGCAATTGTGGGGTATTTTTGGTCGCTGATATATAGTATTACCAAAGGTGGAATTGAAGCATTAAAAGCCAAAGACTGGGAACGCGAAGAATGGAAGATTCTTGTCGGTATTGTAGTCGGAACACTGCCCGCTTTAATTTTCGGCTTCCTTTTAAAAGATGTTTTACCTGAGAGTGCATTAATTATTGGCATCATGTCAATCATCATGGCACTTTTACTAGCTTTGGCAGAAAAAGTTGGCACTCGCAAGCGAGGCTTTGAGTCATTGCAGATTCGGGATGGTATTTTGGTTGGATTGGGACAAACACTTGCTTTGATTCCGGGTGTTTCTCGTTCTGGTTCGACGTTGACAACTGCCTTATTTTTAGGATTAGAACGCGCTACAGCAGCAAAATTCTCATTTTTGTTAGGGTTTCCAACTCTTACCATTGCGACGCTGTACAAAAGCTTGAAAATATTCAAGTTGTTTCAAGCTCACCAGTTGCCAGATAACATTGTTGCACTGTTAATTGTAGGAATTATTTCAACCTTGATTTTTTCCTACCTATCAATTGCATTTTTGATCAAATACTTAGCAACCAAAAACACTTTGATTTTCGTATGGTATAGATTAGCATTTGGTAGTGCAATCTTACTAGCGATCGCAGCAGGTTGGAAAGGATAATAGTCATGAGTCATTTGTCCTTTGTCCAAAGCAAATGACTATAGCGACCGCTCGTTTGTATACAATACAATAGACCTCTTGCAAAAGTGCTTTTTGCAAGAGGGGGAAAAGGGTAAAGGTTAAAGGGGAAAGGGATAATACAGAACCTTTTCCCCTTCCCCTTTCCCCTTTTCCCGACTTATGCAAGAAGTCTAATCTAACCTCACTCCAAACCTCTCTCCTAATAGGAGAGAGGCTTTGAATTTTACTCCCCAACATTAGTAGGGAAAGGATTGGGGGTTAGGCGTGTATTAGACTCAACTGAGAAACGCTATAATGCCCAATGCCCAATGCCCCATTCCCTATGACTACCATTCATCCTGCCCGAATTACCAAGGTTCTTCCAGACTCAATAGCCGCAGAGATTGGTTTTGAAGCTGGGGATGCGATCGTTGCAATCAATGGTACACGTCCCCGCGATTTAATTGATTATCAGTTTTTGTGTGCTGATGAAGTCTTGGAACTAGAAGTTTTAGACGCTACTGGTAAAACTCATAGCCTGGAAATCGAAAAAGATTACGACCAAGACTTGGGGCTAGAATTTGAAACTGCCCTATTTGATGGCTTAATTCAGTGCAATAATCGCTGTCCATTTTGCTTTATCGACCAACAGCCACCAGGTAAGCGCACTAGCTTGTACTTTAAAGACGACGATTACCGCTTAAGTTTTTTGTACGGTTCTTATCTTACCCTGACCAATTTGCCAGAAAGAGAATGGCAGCGAATTGAACAAATGCGCTTATCTCCGTTGTATGTTTCTGTTCATGCCACGGAGCCGGAAGTTAGAATTAGACTGCTGAAAAATCCCCGTGCGGGACAAATCTTGCAACAACTCAAGTGGTTTCAAAAAAGACGGCTACAAATTCATGCTCAAGTGGTTGTTTGTCCTGGTATAAATGATGGCGAACACCTGGAGCAAACCCTAAAAGATTTAGCATCTTTTCATACTGGTGAAGTGCCTACGGTGGCGTCGGTGGCAGTTGTGCCAGTCGGATTGACAAGGTTTCGACCTCCAGAAGACGAACTTACACCCGTAACCAGAGAAAAAGCGAAAGAAGTGATTTCTCAAGTGCGAATACTCTCGCAACAATTTCGCCAAAAGTTTTCCTCTAACGTCGCTTGGTTAGCTGATGAGTGGTTTTTGATTGCAGGTGAGGAATTACCGAGCGAATCTGAATATGAAGAGTATCCCCAAATTGATAATGGTGTTGGTTCAATTCAGTTGTTTATCAAGCAATTTGCAGCCGCGGCAACAGAATTACTACCGCCAAAAGTTTATCCTCAGAGAAAATTAACTTGGGTAGTAGGCAACGCAGTAGAAAACGCCTTTGAACCTATCTTGAAACGGTTAAATTCTGTTGAAGGATTAAAAGTAAATATGCGTGCTTTATGTAGTGATTATTGGGGACAGAGTATCACTGTCACGGGATTACTAACTGGTCATGATTTGCTGTTGAACTTACAAGGGCAAGATTTGGGAGACGGAATTTTACTGCCAAATGTAATGCTCAAACATGGTGAATTGGTATTTTTAGATGATATGAGTATTGAAGAAGTAGCCTGCAAACTGGAGACAAAAATTTTACCAGTAGGAGGAGTTGAAGATTTAATTAACACCTGTATTCTTTAAACTGTTTTTGTTAGGTCTTTACTCTATAGCAGTTCCCAGGTGGATGAAGTACATATCAAAATCTCACCCCCGACCTCTATTCTTGTTAAGAAAAGGGTTTAGAGGTGGGTTTATCTGTCGTAAACATTTTTTGAATTGGTATAACTTCAAGCCTTTCAACTCAAACTAATTTTTTGTATCCAAACATTTGGATGTTAAATCCAAAAATGATAAATTTAATTAAACATAAAAATTTTGTTTACTTTGAAATCAATCGGATTGATCTAAGAGTTATTGGTGTAGAGAATTGGTCTTTATAGACACGATAAATTGCATCTTTACATCAGTATTTTTGGCTGATATGAACCGAATTGCCTTTTACATTTTGGTGGTTGTAATTGCGACTGTTGAAATTATTGTCTTCTCCCAATCTCAAAGTTTATAGACAAACTCATGAGAAATTATTGTTATTTTAATTCTGGCGCTCGTCAAGAGTACTAATTAAACGTATTGCACAAATATTAAATCTGCCTTCATTCGCCAACCCCTTCTCCTAAAATTGTGAGAAGGGGAGCCGAGCCAATTTCAAAGTCCCTCTCTCAAGCTTGAGAGAGGGATTTAGGGTGAGAGCTTTAAGATGCGCTAGTATTACTTTTTCAACTCAGAAAACCCTAAAAAAAAGATAATTAGAATAAAAGTGGCATTTTGTCTTTTAGGCTTAAGTGAAAACTCTCTGCAATTGCCCAAAAGCCTATTGGAATTGGTAAACACAAAGTTTTCTAAAAAGCTAGTCACCAATGGAATGAAATTCACAATGTAATAGCTAACAATTTCTATAGAATCGCCTGGGCAATTTGAGTATCCATCTTGGCATTTTTTACTGGTTTTGATAGGCTAGATTGATGAAGGTCATTCACTAAGTACTTCTACGAAAAGCTTATAGGAATTATATTTTATTTTAAAAAATTAAAAGATTAGCTTACTTAATCCGGGTGAGAATCTCAGTAAACTTACTAGGAATCAAGCTAGAGTCCTATATTCTGTACTAATGAATTTTGACTAATAACTAAATTAATTAATAATGAAGTAAGGAGTCACTGGTGAAGTATCAGGAAAACCAAAAAGATATAAGTTTAAAAATTAAAAAAGCTAGAAGATTATTTATTTTAAGTTGTGAAATTGTAGTTTTAAATTTTTTGAGTATTTTACCAGTAACGGCAGCGACTGAAGAACCCGTATTGAGCGTAGTGTATGGACAAGAAAATGCAAATCAATGGAAAGGGATAAGCGATCGCTTACAGACAATAGGGGTGAAATATTGTGTAATTTCCCTAAATGATGTCAAGAGTGGGGCAGATTGGGGCGATCGCCGCGTATTGTTTTTGCCAAACGTCGAGACATTAACACCAACTCAAGCGATCGCGCTAGAAGAATGGATGAGTAAGGGAGGGCGTTTGATTGCTAGTGGGCCTGTAGGTAGTTTGTCATCGCCAGGAGTACGGCAGTTATTGCGATCGCTCTTGGGAGGTTATTGGGGATTCAGCCTTAGTGACACAGAACAGATTCAAGCTGCAAAAACCAAGATCCCAGAATGGACAAACCAAACTGGACTCTTTGGTAAAGTGCGCGGTGGCGTTGTGATTCCTAATGATATGAGCGCTGAATCTCCTGCTGTTTGGAATTCCAAAGATAATCCCGCCGCAGTCGTGACAACTGAGCGTTCCACCTTTTTGGGCTGGCGCTGGGGAACAGATACAGCCTCCGCGGCCGAGTTGGATAATGCCTGGTTAAAAACTACTATCAATCACTATTTGACAGCACTAGCGCCATCAAATCGCACCAAAAAAATAGCAGGAGGTTCCCAAAGCTGCTCTACGACTGTGGCGGCTGCGCCCTCGGTGCAGGGGGGCAGAGGGGCGGAGGGGCAGGGGGGCAGGGGGGCAGAGGGGCTGGGGGGTAGTTCATCTCCCTCATTCATTCCTCCTAAAACTGCCACTGCTCCCATACCTAGATCGCTGCCTATGGTCAAACCCCCAAGTTCTCAGGAGGCTATTGACCAATTAGAACAAGCGGTGCGTTTGGATGTTGCACCCAACTCCAACGAGCCGATCGATCGCAACCAAGCGATCGCTCTCCAGCAAGAGCTAGAAAATCTGATTGGTCGAGTGGAAAGCGCTCATTTAGCGGTGTTAGCTGATGCGGCTAATGTTGGCGAAACAATATCTGAGGGTGAGGGGAAACAGTTTTCTAGGCATTTGAATACTCCCCAGTCTGTCAAAGAACAGCCAATACAATTAGCCTCAACCAAACTGGGGGCGCTAGCCATAAGTAAAGACCAAGCTTTAGCACAAGCAAGGTTGATTGCCAAAAATTTACCCCAATTGATTGCTCAAAAAAACTATGCTTTGGCTCGTCAGCAGTGGCTGCTCGCTAAAACGACTTTGTGGCAGCAATTTCCTGTCGATCGGAAACTAGCTCAACCAGAAATTCGCGCAGTTTGGTTAGATCGGGGAACGATTGTTCGCGCTGGTAGTAAGGCGGGACTGGCACAGATTTTCGATCGCCTCGCCCAAGCCGGGATTAATACCGTCTTTTTTGAAACTGTTAACGCTGGCTATCCAATTTATCCGAGCCAAGTCGCAAAAGAACAAAACCCATTAATTCGTGGGTGGAACCCACTGGAAGAAGCAGTGAAACTAGCCCATGAGCGAGACATGGAATTACACGCTTGGGTTTGGACTTTTGCTGCTGGCAATCAACGCCATAATGAAATTCTCAACCTTAATCCTAATTATCCAGGGCCAGTACTAGCGGCTCATCCCGATTGGGCAAACTACGATAATCTAGGCAACATGATTCCCGTTGGTCAGAGCAAGCCATTCTTCGATCCAGCCAACCCCGAAGTGCGGCAATACTTGCTCAAGCTGTATGAAGAAATTGTCACTAAATATAAGGTGGATGGTCTACAGCTAGACTACATTCGCTATCCTTTCCAAGACCCATCAGCAGGTCGAACTTATGGCTATGGGAAAGCTGCAAGAGCGCAATTTCAGAAACTTACTGGTGTAGATCCAGTGAATATTTCTCCTAGCCAAGCAGATTTGTGGCAAAAATGGACAAAATTTCGCACCGAGCAAGTTGATAGCTTTGTCGCCCAAGTATCACAGCAGTTGCGACAAAAGCAACCGAATTTGATTTTGTCGGTTGCAGTCTTTCCTTTGCCAGAACAAGAGCGGATTCAAAAAATTCAACAAAATTGGGAAACTTGGGCAAGGCAGGGGGATGTAGATTTAATTGTTCCGATGACTTATGCTCTCGATACTTCTCGGTTTCAACGACTGGCCCAACCCTGGATTGCCTCTAAACAATTAGGAGCTACTTTGTTGGTGCCGGGAATTCGCTTACTTTCTTTGCCAACCATCGGGGCATTCGATCAACTCCAATTGGTAAGGGATTTGCCAGTTAGTGGTTATGCACTATTTGCAGCAGAGAATTTTAGCAACGATCTCCAAAAAATCTTTAGTAGCACCCAAGGTAGAATTCAATCTACAACAAGTGAACCGATTCCTCTCCGTCAGCCTTTTCAAACTGCCGCCATCCGTTACACCGCGCTACAACGGGAATGGAAATTCGTTTTCCAAAATGACCAACGACAAAGGCCATCTCAGAAAATTTCAGATTTTAACAACCAGGCAGAAGTTTTACGCAGTGCTTTAAATCAGCTTGCTGCTTCCCCTTCTGCTAGTAAGTTACTCGTGGCGAAAGCATCTCTAACTCGGTTCCAGTCTCAATTTCGGGTACTGATGAGCCAAGAAATTAAGTCGAATTCCTATCAAGTCAAAGTTTGGGAAAATCGGCTCGTAACTATAGAAAGGCTATTACGTTATGGCGAACGGCGGGTGCAGTTGCGTCCTTTGTGAAGAGGCAGGGGAGAATTGGGGACAAGGTGACAAAAGTTAGAACTTACAACAAGTCTTTCCCCTTGTCCTCTTCCCCATGTCCAATGCTCAATACCCAACTAGCTAGATATAAGCTAGTTTGTAATTCTTAACACACTTTTTGTAGTGTTTGTATCCCAAATATTCCTACTTGTTTAGCGTCAAAATATTGGAAAATACTTAGACAAGCAGCTTTAGATAACTATTATTTGATGATAGCTATCGTTAAAATCTATGCAAGCTTTACCTCAGATCATCAAGCTACAAAGCTTAGAGTTAAGAATTGACTGTTTGCTGCTGATGGTTGTGTTAAAAACATCACTATTAGAGTAGATCCTATTTCTACAACGGGCTACGCTTATACACTGATGTAGCACGGGGTAAAAGTTTCTTGTTTTTTCATCTTCAGAGATAGTAGAGTGCTTCACCAAGCATGATATGGTACTGTTTGTAGCTTCTGGAACTAGCTTGAAAACAGCCAATACTCTTGAAGTTATGTATACCTTAGTCATCACATTGAACGTGTCATAGTTTTTGGGCATACTCTCAGTATTATCACGGTTATACCAGCAGATGTAACTACTGCTAGTTGTAGATAACCAAGGTAATATTACTCCTGAAAGTATCTATCAAACACTGCCACAAGAAACAGAGAAAACTAGAGGTAATGTTAGTATTGGTTCCTTTGAGGTAGAACATCAGATTTTCATTAAGAGACAATTGCTCAAGTTCCAATGATTACCAGCACGCGCTATAGTACGTAAAGCTACGACAGGCAAATACACTCACTTCATTGAAGTTTATGAGGAAGATTTGGACTTTTACCGTAAGTCTAATAGGGTCATCCAGACGAATATGCTCAAATATCACATAATCATGACTGAAATGTTGAATGATGTCTTGATTATCGGTCAGTTAGAAGTGGGGAAATTAGAGTATAGAGCAAAATCCTTCAATTCGTTTGAACATAGCCGACAATTGCCAGAACAAATACAGATGAATCTGGGCTATTGGCGCTTGATTTTTTTCACTAGTCAATATAAATTTTTAACCTGCTGCATCGATGAAAAACTTTTGGCATACATCTTGACTAACTTGTTTTCAATTTATATTAAATCTTTCTCTGATAATAGCACTTTCAAGTTGAATTCACTTAGTCAAGATAAACAAACTGTATTTGAAATTAAAAATTGGCAAATTTGTATTTGCCAAAAAGATATAGTATATCTTCTTAAATCATTTTATCAAGCTAGCAATGATGTTAATATACTAGATGCTAGATTAAAAATGGCAATTTTAAAAAAATGTGGAGATATCTACAAAGTTGAAATAGTTATTACAAAGTTCCTGCTCTTTGTAATAGGTATTGCTGGATGGTGTCGCGAACTTATAAAATATAAAAGTGAGGTAATTTATGCCCAAAATATTAATAATAGAAGATGAGGAAGCAGTCCGGGAAAACATTTTAGATTTGCTAGAAGCTGAAGATTTTGAAACTATTGCTGCGGCTAATGGCAGAATCGGGGTAAATTTGGCTATCTCCGAAGTTCCTGATTTAATTCTTTGTGATATGATGATGCCAGAACTTGACGGTTATGGCGTGCTAACAGCATTACGTCAAGAACCATCTACGGCAACAATTCCCTTCATTTTTCTCACTGCCAAATCTGCCAAATCTGACTTCCGTCAAGGTATGGATATGGGTGCAGATGACTATATAACTAAGCCATTCACTCGATCTGAGTTATTAAGTGCCATCATGAACAGGTTGGAAAAATACGCTACTTTAAAAAGGTATTTATCTGCTCAGACTGTGATTAATAACTTATCTCCAAAAATGCAGTTGTTAGAAATTAGTTTACACCGAGCTATAAAACAACATAATTTCCAAGAATTTGAAATCTATTATCAACCAATAGTCGATATAACATCGGGAAAAATAGTAGGTGCTGAAAGTTTATTGCGCTGGCAAAGTCCAGAATTAGGGATGATTTATCCAACAGAATTTATTCCGTTAGCAGAGTCTACAGGTTTAATTGTTCCGATTGGGAAATGGGTATTAAAAAGGGTATGCCAACAAATTAAAAGCTGGCGTGATGCTGGAATTAATTCCTTGATTGTTGCTGTAAATCTGTCAGCAATTGAATTTAATCAGCCAGACTTTATTCATAATGTAGTTAATTTTATATCTGTGAATAATCTAGAACCAGATGGTCTAGAACTAGAACTCACAGAAAGTATGATTATGCAAGATGTCAATAGTGCGATCGCTACTATGACCAAATTGCAATCCTTGGGTGTAAAAATTGCGATCGATGATTTTGGTACGGGTTATTCCTCTTTGATTTATCTGAAAAACTTACCAATTAATACATTAAAAATAGATCGTTATTTTATCCATAATGTTGCTAATGATTCGCAAAAGTCAGCCATCGCTAAGGCATTAATTCAGATGGCTCATAATCTCAATTTAGATGTAGTAGCCGAAGGTGTAGAGACAGAAGCAGAACTAGGTTTTTTACGCCAACACAACTGTAATTCTATGCAAGGTTTTCTATTTAGTCGTCCCTTACCAGCAGCAGAATTTGAAGAATTTTTGTTCACTAACAAATGTTTGTATGTGTAAATATTGGGCATTGGGAATAGAATTTAGTCACTAGTACGCCACGACGTAAATAGAGCAACCATTTAAAATCTCTAAAAAGACTATTCCATAATACTTTTGACTTTTGACCTCCGCCTTGCGGTACTAGTACTTTATTTTTGAATTGTTAATAGGTTGATTAACTAAGAAAAATCAAACTTTTGACTGGCGACAATGATTAAGCCTCAAGTCTAGAGTAGGAATATTGTGTATCGTGTCTACCACCATGAAAGTTCTTGCGCGTTTTTTGCTGCCAGTTTTTTTGATGACTTTGGCAGCAGCCTGTAATCAGACTCGCGCTAACTCAGATAATCCTACACCTCAAAAATCTGTACCTTCTGCCCAACTGACACCGAATCCTACACAGCCAAAAAATATTGTCCGTACTGAAGCACTTTCACCTACACCCATCCGAATCAATCTGAAGAATTTACCAGCACCCTTTGCAACCGAAAGCGCCTCGAAGCGGCCTGAGGTTGTGCCCATTCCCGAAAATCCGGTGCTGCGCGTACCACCAGGCTTCACAGTAAACGTTTTTGCCGAAGGTTTAGATGCTCCACGCTGGCTAGCTTTAACCCCCAGTGGTGATGTTTTAGTGACTGAAACCGGTCAAAATCGTATTCGTTTGTTGCGTGACAGCAACGGCGATGGTGTAGCTGATGTTCGAGAAACATTTGCTAGTAGTGACAACGGACTCAATAGACCGTTTGGGATGGCTTTTGCAGATAATTCCTTTTTTCTGGGAAATACAGATGCCGTAGTGCGTTTTCCCTACACTCAAGATCAAAACAAGATTACAGGTAAGGGGGAAAAAATTGCCGATTTGCCCGCTCAAGGTTATAACAACCATTGGACGCGCAATGTTGTTGTCTCACCCGATCGCAATAAATTATATATTTCAGTTGGTTCAGGAACCAATGTAGATGAAGAACCCCTACCACGGGCTTCGATACAGGTGATGAATTTAGATGGTTCCCAGCAGCAAACTTTCGCTTCCGGCTTGCGTAACCCTGTTGGTTTAGACTTTCATCCTGTAACTAAGGAACTTTATGCCACTATTAACGAACGGGATGGAATTGGCGATGATTTGGTTCCAGACTATCTGACACGCGTTAAACAGGGGGGATTTTACGGCTGGCCCTATGCTTATCTAACACCAAACAACCTCGATCCGCGCCAGAAGACGGGTGACAAAAGTAAACGCCCCGACTTAGTAGCCCGTACCCAAACGCCAGATGTACTGTTCCAGGCGCACTCCGCAGCATTGGGTTTGCAGTTTTATGATGGTAAAACGTTTCCAAAAAAATACCAGAATGGTGCTTTTGCGGCTTTTCGTGGTTCTTGGAACCGCGATCGCGGCACTGGTTATAAAATTGTATTTGTTCCCTTTGATGCTAAAGGGCGATCGCTTGGCTACTACGAAGACTTTCTCACAGGATTTTTGCTAAATCCTTCTGTACCAACCACTTGGGGACGGCCTGTAGGTTTACTCGTATTACCAGATGGCAGTTTACTACTAACAGAAGAAGCCAATAATCGGATTTATCGGATTCAGTATACGGGGGAGTAAACAATTCACGTATTCAAACATTTAAAAATTCACGGATAGAATCTGTTGCCTCAAGTAAAGTTAGAGCAGTTGTCATCAATAGAGACGTTGTGACTGCATCTCCCTACCCAGGTTTATCTCGTTTACGGTAAATTACTGATAAATACTAATACTTATCTGGTTGAGAAATTAATTATGACTCTTAATGAAAATAATACTCAGTCAAATATCAACGAATTGTCTCCACATTCAGGTACACGATATTGGGGTGAGGTAGAGGTAATCGAGGAGGGAGAAACCTATAGAATTAGTCGTGTGGAAATCAAGCCCAGGCACGGCATTAAACCACAAATTCATTATCACCGCAATGAACATTGGGTTGTAGTTTCCGGCGTGGCAAAGGTGACTTGTGGCGATGCGGAAATATTACTGAATCGAAACGAATCAACTTATGTCCCGGCTGCAACACTACATAAAGTAGATAATCCTGGGCATATTCCGCTAGTTATTCTGGAAATTCAAAATGGTGAATATTTGGGTGAGGATGATACTGAGCGCCCTTATGACTTAAATTTAGTCAAACCTGTAGCTGAAGGACAGTAAGGGCAGGGGAGCAGAGGAGCAGGGGAGCAGAAGGGCAGAGGGGCAGGGGAGCAGGCAAAAGAAAACTCCTAACTCTAGCCCTTTCAAGGTGGTGAAATTTGGAACGAAGATTGGTTATTTCAACTTTCAGAAAGCCCAAAATCTGAGTAGAGGATTCAAGATGGTAGCGCTGAAACAACGTATGTTCATTTGTCACCTTGAAAGAGCTACTCCTAACTCCTAACTCAGCACTCAAAACTGTTTTGCCCAATGCCCAATCATCAAAACCACCCTTCTTGTTCCAGGGTTTCAATTAGCTGCAAGCCACGGGGATCGCCCACTCCTAATAGTGAGGCTTTGGCGTCTTCTCGGACTCCCAAATCTTGATCTTCAGCAAAGGCTTGAATTAAGGCATCGATCGCTGTGGCATAAACTACATTAGAAGGCAATTCGCGGCATAGTTGACCGATTGCCCAAGCACTATTACTCCGCACTGCTGCCACGGGATCTTGGACTAAGGCTTCGATTAATGGTGGTATTGCCCCTATCACTGCTTCATAACCGACTTCTGCCATCTGTGCTAAGGCACTAGCAGCCCACAAACGCACTGCGGAAATGTCGGTTCTGAGAGCGTTTGCTAAAGGTGCTAAAGAACGGCGATCGCGACAGTTTCCTAAAGCCCAAACAACACCTTTACGTACATAGCCATTCCAATCATTGTTTAGTTGAGCAATTAACGGACTTACTGCTTCTAAACTGGGATTGCGTCCGAGGCCATAAGCTGCACTTACTCGGACTAAGGGACAGGTATCAGTTAATAAGCGAATCAGATGGGGGGTAGCACGCGCATCTTCAATATCACAAAAAGCACGTGCCGCTAACATTCTTTGCTGAGGCTGGGGATTTTCCAGCAAGGCTAGCATCACTTCTGGATCGGGCTTTGCCACAACTGATTCGGCAGTTAGCGGCTCTATTTTATCTAAGGGGCTTTCTAGCTCCTCCTCAATATCAAGTAGGCTTAGATCGTCTTCGTCATACATAATTTGATTTCAATCCCGAAAAGGGATCGACACATAATCCCCCGCGCCAAGAAGTTAAAGCTTTATCTTTATATTTATATATATTAGTTGGGTTTTTATACATTTATCCTTCTTTCTCGTTGAGTTTTATCCAAACGAGAACCTCTATAACTCAGACGTTACAGTATATTATCGCTATCCTTGAGTTTATTTTTCTGCACTCAGGAATTTTACCATCCATAGGGATTGGGTTTGATAACCTAACTGATTGTAAAGATTCAATGCGGGTTTGTTAGATTGAAACACTTGCAGTCCAATCTGGCGATCGCCTCTTTGAATAGCCCAATTTTCCACATATTGCATTAAAGCTGTACCAATACCCCGTCGCCGATGTTCTGGTACAACGTAGAGGATAAAGATGTGAGCATGACGGTTCCCATGTACTTGATCTATAGCATTGCCCACCCAGAGGCAAGCGATAGGGGGATGGGGGGCAGAGGGGCAGAGAGGCAGAGGGGCAGAGGAGAGAGATTCTTTATTCCTCCCCTGCTCCCCTGCTCCCCTGCTCCCCTGCTCCCCCTCCTCTTCTACCCACCACAAGGGTGTATCGCTAGAAAAGTATTGCTTAACTGTTTGCTCTAGGTGGGAAAAATCCTCGTTGGGAAAGAGATCCTGGTAAGTTCGCTGCATGAATTTGAGCAGCAGCGATCGCTCCAAAAGGGAGCCGCGTCGAATAATGTATCCAGGTAGTATTTGCTCAGGCACTGCTGATATTTATTGATTTAGCTAGCTGGCGTTATGTGCTGCTGGTGATAAATCGCTTGGAGTAGATTGAGAACTTACTCCCACCTCTTCAATTGGTGCGGGTGCTGCCATATCGGACGGTAAAAATATCCGGGCGCTGACTGCCACTAGGGCAAAAACAAATACTAATACTACAAGCAGTGGAGCGATGTATTGACGAAAAATAGCCATATTTTAATTGCAAGAAGCTAGGAACTTTTATGAGAACCTAGCTGAAGATTTGTGAAGTATTCTTGATTTATTTTAGCAATTTTCTGTGCATAGGAATTGGGCATTGAGAAAGAGGAGGCAGAAGTTCTAAAATGTTTGAATGCGTGAATTTTGAATTGATTTCTCCTCTGCTCCCCTGCTCCCCTGCCTCCCCTGCTCCTCTACTCCCTCTGGCGATCGCTTTCCAAGTCATCAAGCACTCTTTCGCAATACCAATTCTCCGGCATCCCAGGATAAGTTTCCTTTGCCTGTTCAATTAACCGTTCGGCTGCGGCAGTGTCACCGGATAATTTCGCGATTAGCCTGTTTTTGAGATAGCTATCAGATAAACCCTCCTCTACCTGGGTTGGTATCCCTTGATTGATAGTTGATGGAGTTGATGGCCGGGACTGCTCTCTCCGCAATTGCCAAAATAAAACGTAATAAAGTGTACCAAAAATTAAAATTAGGCTGAGTGTTCCAAAAAAAGTTAGGAGGTTAAATGCTAGAAATCCTAGAACTAACTGCGAGAGAACATAGCCAAGTAATAAACCAGTCAGTAAGAGAATAAATGTGCCGACAGCAATAACTACTTGATTCCCCATATATCCTCTTCTTCGTCGTCAAGTCCTGGTCTGGATAATACTACCACTGGCTTTGAATTCCAAGGGGCAAAGAATGGCAATAATAATAATCCCGGCAAAGCAGCTATTGCTGTCAGTAGAAAGAATGTAGACCAGCCTGTGGTTTGTGCCCATGTACCTGCTGGAGCCGTAAGAATATCTCTACTAAAAGCCTGCAAACTCGAAAGTAAGGCGTACTGTGTAGCTGAAAAGCTTTGGTTACAAAGACTCATCAAAAATGCTACAAAAGCAGCAGTTTCTAAACCAGCACAAAATTGTTCTATATTAACGGCAGCTAACATTAGATAGAAGTTTTTACCTACTACTGCTAACGCAAAGAAAGCCAAGTTGCCGACAGCTTGCAATATGGCGAATATCCACAGCGAACGATTAACACCTATTTTGGTCATGATTGCTCCTGCTGCCAAGGTGCCAACAATGGTGGCGAAAATTCCCAGCGCACCAGGAAATGCGATATCGGTTTGAGTGAAATGTAAACCTTTATCTAACAAAAATGGGGTAGATACATTCTTTAGCAAAGAATCCCCCAACTTGTAAATCACAATGAATACCAAGATTAAAAGTCCTTGTAGCGACCCATGACGCTGGAAAAATTCAATGAAGGGTAATTTGACGGCGGCGGATAAAGTCTGAGGTGGGCGATCGCGTAGGACTGGCTCTGGTGCAAAAATAGAACTTACTAAGCCCACGAGCATCAACAGCGACATCAATAAGTAAACAGCTTGCCAAGGCATCCTATCTGCCAAAAATAGGGTTACATAACCGGTTACTAGAATGGCAATGCGATAACCCAATAAGTAAATTGATGCTCCAGCGCCTCTTTCTTCTACTTCCACGACATCAGTGCGGTAAGCATCAACTAAAATGTCTTGGCTGGCGCTAAAAAAGGCAACGGCCACAGCAGCAATTATTAAAGGTTGTAGCCCTTGGGATGGGTGTTGTAGAGCCATTACAGCTATACTTAACAGTAATGCTACTTGTGTAATTACCAGCCAACCTCTACGTCGCCCCAAAAAAGGCGGTACAAATCTATCTAGTAAAGGCGACCAGAGAAATTTTAAAGAATAGGGCAGCTTTACTAAACTAAAAGCGGCGATCGCTGCCAAGCTAATCCCTTCTTTGGTCAACCAAGCTTGTAATGTCTGACTGGTTAAATATAACGGCAACCCTGATGAGAAGCCAAGAAATAACAAAGCTCCCATCTTCCGGCTGCTAAAAATTCGTAGCAGCGATTTATTTACTTGCACAATCTTGAAGATTCCTTTTTATTTAATTGAATTGCAGTTATCTTGCCATAGCTGCTGTCTAACTTCGTGTAAGCACACAAACCTGCTAAGATTTTCTTTATTAGACTTCTTGCATAAGTCGGGAAAAGGGGAAAAGGGGAAAGGGGAAGGGGAAAAGGTTCTGCAAAAGTCCCTTTCCCCTTTAACCTTTACCCTTTTCCCCCTCTTGCAAAAAGCACTTTTGCAAGAGGTCTATTTAAGATACATATCAGCAATGCTCTAACATTGTGATTATTCCTTAATTTTCCTTAATCGAATAAACCTGATGCCCTCTGATTTCGACTCTGTGGGCAGCAAGGCATTTTTTCCAACCTTCACGAGTACCGATGTCGCTTTTACTATTGAGTAATCCTAATTCCTGTTCTTGTTGGGTGAGTTTAGCAAATTCTTCGTAGCGTGGGTAGTTGCTGGTAACAAATGTTTCCTTTCGGTGCAAAATCGGCGGATTTGCCCTAGTTTCGTAGTCTCGGTGAGTGACGAATAGGGTTTTTAAATCAATACCGATGCTGGCTTTTAACGCGGGGTGGGGATCGGTATCGAATTCCGGGTAAGACAGATAGGATATTTGTGGCTTATCAGTGTGATATTTGATTAATGTAGCTTCATCTACACGCCCAATGGTACGGCTAGCACAACCTTCACAAATTCGTAGTACGGGATCGAGTGCTGCTAGTGCGGAAACATGGACGTAAAGCGCACCGCGTGTATGTTTACCAATTTTGCTTTTTTCGCACGCAGTTTGAATTACCCCAGGTTTACCCAAGCTGAAAAGCTTTTGGTCGGCTACAAGGCACGCTTCCTCGTAGCTGCTAAAAAAAGCTTTGATATCGTGACGCATTTCTGGCGCTAGCTTTTGCCATGCAGGGCGTTTATCAAAGTGTGTGAGAGCGAGATAAACTTGGATATCGAGAGAACGACGATAAGCGATCGCATCCCATTCAGCCTCATCAGTAGCTTGCAAAACTACACCAAAGGCACGGCGGAAGTTACCAAATTCGCTGAGTAATTCTTGTTCATTTTCCAATTCGCCTTTCACAGGTAGTCTACCGCGCTTGGTAAAAAAAGCCATTAATGGTTGTAGCTGTTCTTGATAGTCTTCAAACCGCTTAGTGGGGATACGGACTCGCGGTGTAGAAGTCGCAGAAAAGAAGCGGATAGCTTTGTAACTTTCTTTTTCCGCCTCATCTCGAAAAACAAAGTAAACGCCTAGTGCGATCGGTACTGCATCGACATTTAAGACTTCATCAATATAAGTTTTGAGTTCTTGTTGTTCGTAATATTTCTGAAAAGTATTGCGGCGCGTCACAATGCCATCATTGTAGGCAAGTTGGGTTTTGCTGGGTGCGTTAATCAGGATTTGAGCTGCGACAATTAAAACTTTCCCGGTGAGTTCCCAAGCTTGGATCAGGCTTTGACGGCGTTCTTCTGAGTCTTCAATGACGTTGAGGACATAGCCCAAGTTGACCACATCGGCAGGGATGCGTGGTACATCGGGATAGTAGTAAGGGTCCCAGCCTGCGCTGGTGTAGCCTAAGTTTTTTACTCGCTGAACATCGCCACCGTAGCCGCAACCGTAGTCAAAAAAAGTGGTGTCTGGATTCAGGATTGTCCATTCTATTGCCAATCGCACAGGGCGAGAGATGTCAGTGCGAGCGATCGCAGCTCTATGACGCTCAATTTCTAGCGCTTCAGGCATAATATTATTTGTCAGTTAACAGTGAATAGTTAACAGTCAACTAATATCCTTTCAATTTTTAACCGCCAGTTCAATTAAATCTTCAATTTTCTTGATATTTGGATCGCCTGCTAAATAACCAATACCGCGATGCAAATGTAAGCGGAATTGGGTGGCGAGGGTTTCTTTGTCGGTGGGAAAACCGTCATTATGACAGCGTTGCTTGAGGGCGAGGAGGAGTATATCAGACATTTCGCCGCCAAAGACGCGCCAACTCATTTCGACGTTGCTATCTTGGGGGATTGGGACGGGGGAGGGTGCGGTTGCTTCTGCAAGGGAACGACAAAATGCCCAACGGCATAGGATATTCCATTGGTCGATTTTAGTGCTGCGCTTAAGTTTGGTAAGTTGGTCTTTGGCTGTTTGGGAAAGTTTAATTCTTTCGATTGGGGATTCCATAATCTTCCTAAAAATTGAGATAATTTTCGCTCATAAACCCAAACAGTAGCGAACCGCAGTTTCAACTTCAAGCATCTTGGAGTCAGAAAGTTTGCCAGATGGATCAGCAGGAAAGCGATTTGGATCTAAAGAACGAATTTGAAAAGACAAGAATACTGTTTCTATAAGCAATCCACTGTCACCTGGTGATACTCGTATATTAGTTGGATAATCACGTTTAATATTTGTTCATTTCGTACCGACAATTACAGTCACAACCAAAGGTAATTGATTGATAGCGTCTATAGATAAAACTAAAACTGGTCTTGTTCCTGCCTGTTCTCGACCCAGCACTGGATTAAGATTGACAAAATAAATTTGTCCTCTCTCGATGCTCACAGCTTTTCTAAACCATCCATTTCCGTAATACTAAATTCATTATTAGTAGTGGTAATTTCTGTTTGTATATCTAAATCACTAGCCATTGCAACTAGTTGTTCATTCATATCTTTAACATCATTGAATTTATTTAATATTTGCTTTTTTTCTTGAACTTGCTTTTCGATACGTTCTAACAGCCATTCTAATTCTTCTAATGACAAAACACGTAGATCGTGTTCTATTTTTATTAAATGTGGTGAGTTCATAATTGATCCCTTTTCCAAAGTCCGTTAGATATATTTTAAAGATGTAGGCTTCAAAAAATTGCGAATCGCTCAATTTTTTAACAATATCTACTACCAAAAATATCCTGGTTGTATAGTAGTTTGGCGGGTGGAGGAGTCATATTTGAGGAGATATTCGCGGGCGATCGCTTCATTTTCTCGCAGTGTTTCTACTTCTTTTTTGCCAATCTCAGTATCCGTAGATAACAAAATTACTTGATGACTGGCGGATGGAAAGTAACGTTCAACTAAGTTACTGCGGTGAGAGGAGTCTAGTCTACCTAATGGCGTATCGATGGCTACTGGTAGGCGGTGTCCAGAGACTTTGGCTAAACCCCAGAGGAATGCGATCGCAAGTAGTTGTTTTTCGCCAGCAGAGAGGCGATGTTTCGGTACAGGTTTACCATTTAAATCGTAAAGCAAAAGGCTAAAAGTCTTAGTATCAATAGTGATGCGATGCACTAAGTCTGATTTATGGAGGAGATAAAGGAAGCAATTTTTAACTTCTTCCTCTAATTTATTGAGCTTTCTCAAGGTTAATTTTTCACGAAAAATCTTGAGTGTGTTTTGAACTTTAGCCGCAGAGGTAATAATATGTTCGCTATTTTTATGCTTAATATTTTCTACAGTATAATCACTTAATTCCTTTTTTGACTTGGCAATAATAGTTTCTAATTCGGCTAAACGGCGGCGGATTGTTTCGTAATTTGCTTTAGCTTCAACAACTTGATTTTGTGCCGCTTCTAGTGCTTGACGCAGCTTTGTATAATCTTCTGGTGCTGCTGCTGTTTGCACTTGTCTTTCTAAAGTATGAATTTCCTCTTCTTTATTTTTGAGAACAGCTAATTTCTCTTTTGCAGAAAGTTTAGAATTTTGTAAGTGATATATAAGATTATCTAGCTGACTTAAAGTTTCATCATCAGCTAATAACCAAGGTGCTTCTGTCTGGAGAGTCTTTGCATATAAACTATCCACATCTTGGCTTAAAAATGATTGGATTTTTTCAACTTGTATCGGAGAAATTTCTACTTTATTTAGCCAACTGAGTAAACGCCGATCTCGTTCAATTAACAAATCTTTAGAAATTTGTACCTGTTGATGGCGAAATTCTTTTTCTCCCTGTGCTTGCACCTGATTAAGCAGATTGGGAATTAATGCCAGTGGTAAAACATCAGCCGCCAATTCACACATCAATTGACGGACTTGTTCAATTTCCGCAGTTTTTGTATTCTGTTGTAGTTCTAATTGATTGCGTTCGGCTGCAATCTTCCCACCTTCAGAAATGAATTTATCAAAGGCTTCTTGTTGCTTTTGTTCTAACTCTTCTACCTGATTTTTGAGAGTTTCTACTTTCTCTTCTGTTGTTTGATAATCTTCTTGCTGTTGGGTTAACCTAGTTTCAATTTCCTCTAAGTTAGCTAAATCTTTACTATTACCAACTTCTTTAAGTTTACGATTAACTAAAATATCTAAATCAACTGCTAAACGATCTGCTAACTCTAGTCCTAAAAGTCCGCGAATTGCATCTACTACAACTGGTGGTGGTATTTCCTGTTCTGCGAGTTCTTTAACCTGTTCACCATCAAAAAGAAACAAATTAGAAATACCTAATGGTAGGAGATTTTCAATATATTCATCCCAAATATTAACTAAAGCATCAGGCCATGTATCACTGTCGCCTAAAATACCTAATGTATCTTTACCGTCTTTAGGGTTTTTTGTCCAACTACGGACAACACGGTATTTTATTGGTTTATCATTTTCAATATGTTCAAAAAGTAATTCAATCCGGGTGTCTGCAACTGGATCTATTTTGTTGTTAACACATTGATTGAGAAAATCGCTATAACTTAAATTACCACGGGTAGAACATTGGGCACGGGGGCCATAAAGGGCGAGACGAATGGCATCCATAAGGGTAGTTTTTCCGCCGCCATTCATCCCACCTAAGAGGATAATTGGGTGTGAGTTTTCCTCATCAATTTTTGGGTTAAGATTAATTACCTGCTTTCCACTGTAGGGGCCAAAGTTTTGTAGAACGAGTTCAAGAAATATCATTGATTTTTAAGATTAACATGAGTTCGACAGCGATCGCAGAAGCAAAAAGTTTGTGATGAAAGGAATCAGATAATATTAATTAGATGATTTTGTCTGACACATTGATAAAAATATTGTCTATGAAATATAGATAATATCATCACTAACTCTCAAGAAATGCGATTTTATCTGTCTTGATGTTGGTAAGTGTGGCTAGATTTGCACACCTCCAGCTTGAAAAATCTGTTCGGCGGTTAAATTCAATTCTGGGAAAGTAGGCGAGACAATATGGGTATCGCCTTTAAATTGAGTAACTTGGTACTCACCATCAATTAATTGATAAATGGATATAGTAGGCAGCTTAGGATTGCCAATAAACTTCCTAGCACCTATAGCCGCATAATCTATAATCCAATATTCGGGAATACCTATAGCTTCATAATCAGCTAATTTTTTGTAGTAATCATCTCGCCAATTAGTACTAACAACTTCAATAACTAAAGGAATAGATGTAGCGTGAGATACAGTTGATTCTTTTTTCCATAAAGGCTCATTCACTAAATTTGGTCGATTGATTATTAAGATGTCTGGTGAATAAGCTGATTCACCTTCAAATGGCTTGACTAATACAGTTTTTGGAATGAAATAAGGAAGTTTTTGTCGCCCAATTTCGATAGATATATTTAGTGCCAAAAAACCAACGACATCCTCATGCTCTCCCACTGGTTGTGCCATTTCAACAATCACGCCATCGTGTAATTCGTATCTCCCACCCTCAGGCCGCCAAGCTGCAAAATCTTCAAAAGTTACTAATTTGTGTATGGCTTGAATCATAGAACCTCGCTTGTTTTAAAATAACCCAACTTTGTCAAGCGTTCTTTAAGTAGTTTGGTTAACTCCCGTCTTCTATTATTCTGAGTTCTCCTTTTTAAATTTCATACTTGCCCAAGTTACCTGTTCATCGCTTTCACCTTCATCGACTTCATTGATTGCTGCAACATCACCCAAAGTCATCTGCTTGACTTTGGCAACATCACCTTGACTAACTGCTTCGCTTAATTCGCGTTTCAAACGAGCATTTTTAATCGCGTCTTCTGGAGAACGGGAACTTGTATTAAAACATTTTTCTAGGGTTTCGTATATCCCTACGCGACGAGTCTTTTTGCGATACTGGCGTTCTGTGTCTAACAATTTCGCCATGAGTTCCAAGTGCATCGCATCACCTTCACAGATTTCTTCTAATACTATCCATTCATCACGACCTAGTAGGCTATAGTCAGCACCGGGACGGGGATCTTGAAATTCTTCGCCTGTCACTTCTTGATAAATCCGGGGTAAGCTATCATCAAATTCGTGTTTTTCTTCTAGCCAAATGCGGCGGATTTCGCTCATTTCTTCTAGAGTAATTAGGGTAATATCGCGCATATTTTCTGGCGCTGTACGACGAGTTTTTGTTTGCGCTTCTAATAATCGTCTGAGCCAATGTTCCCGCCAATATTTGGTGTAAGGCCCAGGTATTGGTACAACAGTTTTTTCCCCATCTTTATCGCGTTCAAATAATTGGACATCTCCCCAAATTCTTCTAAAGTCTCTTTTGTCCCAGTCTTCTTTAATATCTAATTCATTGCGAATATCCAATAGAGGCTGCATCCATTCTTTTTCTTCATCATTTTGGATCATCGCTTCCATCGATTTATCCTTACTAACGATCGTGCAAACCCAGCAGCCAAATCGAGAATCACCACAGCTAGGAGTAGAAGTATCAACAACTAGCGGACATTCATTATCGGCTGTTGCACCTCGATACATAATAAATAAGTCTTTATTGCTATACTTCCAAGGATTTTGCCACTGATTTAAGTAAATCCAAACTTCATCAGTACGCCAATCTTCAATAGGAAGATAAATCAATGAGTTAGGTCGGTTGGGATTAGTATTTATGTGATCGCGTACCCGCGATTCTCTATGTTTAGCCATCGTCGCGGCGCGTTTTGTACTTTCAGCCTTACGCGTACCTAAGACAAGAATTACTTCACCACTAGACCTAATAACTGCACGGATAAAGCTGTCAGATGGTTGAATTTTAAGGCGTTCAGTACACCATCTAAATCTGTTTCGCGGCGCTGGGTAGCCTTTTCCAATTAAGTTTACCCAAAAGGTATCCTTAATTGCAGGATAAAGTAAATGGGGTTCAATTGGCATTTCTTGCTCTTTAGCAGCAACTTTCATCTGTTCTAAAGAGTTACGTACCCAAACAGAGACTACAGGGTTTTCTACCAGCGTGTCAGTTGTAATAACATGGATTGTTTTAGTTCTCTTTTCCTGGGGGAGTGCTGCGATCGCATTCCAGATAAGCTGTAAGGTAGCAGTACTATCTTTGCCGCCCGAATAGCCCACCACCCAAGGTATCTCATCTAAACAATACAATTCTTGAATTTCAGTGCTGAGAGCTTGGATATAGTCCACTAACTCTGCTACAGTACGTGTTTGCTGAATTTTATTTTCTGGTTGTTGTGCTGTAGTCATTTCTCCTTCTCTCTGGAAACACTGGCTTAATATTCGGGCTACACAGACAAAATTTACAAAATACGTTGAAAAAAGTTTTTAAAAACTTTACTACTTATATCCAGTTTTTTGGATAATTAAACGACATAATCTTATTCTGTTTTTAAAATTTAACATGAAAGATAGTGCATCTGACCCAACGGCTGACATCGCTAGAGAGTACCTAGAACGGGAGAACAAGGAAAAACAGGTACTAGCTTTACTCTTGGAGAAGTTTTTAGGAAGAAAAGATCAGATTCTCGTTCAAAAAACCGAAATGGGTGGTACTGAGGCTTATGTTAGCTCTGTTACCCTGGAATGGTTTGCAGGTCGGGTTCACTTTGCCTCTGGCTTACCTCTGTTTCAAAAAAAGTATAATCCTCAGACTGATAATGTCGAGATTGACGCGGATAGCATTGATGAAATTCAACAGCGTCCCCTTGATTGGTCACGTCAAGCGCCGCTAGTGCAGTATTTAGCGGCTCGACACAACCATAAGTTTCCACCGGTGCTAGTAGTAATTAATCAACCGTGGGTGGACAATCCCAAAGCTGCTGAGTGGGATAGTGAAGGACGCGCCACCAAGTCTACGACTGATTTTATACCTCTAGATAAAGACGGTAAGGTAGGTCTGCTAAATATTTCTGAGGATGATGTAACCATTTATGCACTAGATGGGCAACACAGATTAATGGGGGTTCAGGGGTTGATGGAGTTAATCAAAACTCGTAAACTCCAGCGCTATAAAAAAGATAAAGGTGCTGATGACAGTTTTATTACAGTCAATGATTTGATAGAAAAGTACCAAGTAGACCTTGCTTACTTGCAAAATTTACCCAAGGAGAAAATTGGTATTGAGTTCATCTGTGCGGTAGCGGCTGGGGAAACTCGCACCGAGGCGAGGCGGAGAGTGAGGTCGATTTTTGTTCATGTCAACCTGATGGCTGCACCCTTGACTAAAGGTCAGCTAACGCAGTTGAATGAGGATGATGGTTTTGCGATCGTTGCTAGAAAAATTGCAGTTACACATCCACTATTAGAACAACTACAAGAGCGCAATCCCCGCGTCAATTGGAATAGTGCAACAGTGGCTTCCAATTCTACAGTTTTGACAACTTTGCAAGCTCTGCAAGATATGTCTGAGCGATATTTAGTTCATAAGTTTCCTCACTGGAAACCTTTCGAAAAAGGTTTAATTCCCATGCGTCCAGAGGATGAAGAAATTGAGCAGGGAATTGAGGAATTTAAAAAGCTATTTGATTCTTTGGCTAGTCTTTCTAGTTATAAAATTTTAGAACACGAGGATACACCTGCTTTACGGCGCTTCAGCTTTGAGAAAGATGGAGGTGAAGGAAATATGCTTTTCCGTCCAGTTGCCCAAGTTGCATTAGCGCAAGCTTTGGGAATTTTGGTTTTTAAAAAAGGTTTTTCCCTCGTAGATATTTTTAAGAAACTGCGGAAGTTTGACCAGCAAGGTGGTTTTAGTGGTATGGAATATCCCCAATCTCTCTGGTATGGGGTTTTATATGACCCAAATAAAAAGCGAGTGCAGGTTGCTGGGCGAGATTTGGCGGCGAAGTTATTGATTTACATCCTGGGTGGAATTCAGGAACAGATGGAACGTGCTGAACTTCGTAAAGCTTTGGCTGATGCTAGGACTGTTGAAAATAAAACAATAGGTTTTGATGGGGAGTTTGTTGAACCGAAAGCTGTAGGACTTCCACCTATCCTGTAATTATGCTTGAAATATATTCTGGCGATGCCATTGCAGCGCTTCCTGTTCTGGAAAATGTTGCTCTGTATTTGGTAGAAGTATTGTTTCACCATGAAAATCTTTCATAGGTTTAGCATGGGGAGATGCTTCTTCCAAATCATTACTAACTATAATTTTGTATTGTTCATCTACAGCAAACCAACCCCTATCAAATGCCCAATGATGGTTTTTACACAGTGCTATTCCATTATGAATTCTACTGTCATAGAATTGTGAGAATGGCTTTATATGTGCGCCTTCAACGATGTTTTGAGTTACAGATTTAGTTACTTTAAGTCCACAAAAAGCACATTTGTAATCATAAATACTTATAATGGCTTTCCTGAAAAAAGCATTTCTAATTAGTGCTTTTTTAAATTTCCATCTAGGATTAGGATCTAAATTACTAAACTCAATAGTTTTGTCTATTTGTAAAGGTACATATTCAAAATTTTGGTTAATGTTTAAAAAGCTTTCTATCGTATTATCTTCAGATGGTACCCAAGCTGAAATAAGTGCATCAATTAATATTTGCTTAGAAATTTCATCTTGAATGAAATTAAATAGTTCATCATCCAGATATGCATAGTCAACATCTTCCTTGAGTTTGGGAATTGTTTGCGGACGACCACCATCATATTCCAAACTATACTTAAGATGCCAAAATTTACCCTGATCATTTTTTAGATGAAAAAAAGGAAGGGCAAAATCACTTCCTTTAAAATTACTAGAAGCAAGTACTTCCCAATACTTCTTGAAAGTATCAATCAATTCATCTGATATTGTGATACGATTATCTGTTATTAAATCTTGTGTAATTAAGTCAATTATAGATAAAAGTAATATGGGTTTATTAAGAGCATCACCCTTTTTCGGACTTTTATATACCTTAATATTAGAGAAACATTCACAATAATAAACTAAGGTTCGCTGATGTGCTGGCTGTTGTGCTTTACTCATTATTTCATTTTTATATAAATCACAAGTATTTTCTCAATCTGCTGGTAATTATTAAGTGTGGATTGATGGGGTCTTATGAAACAAACTTGCTTAAATCAAAATCCTCTTCTTGAGAGTTATCTTGAAACCTTTCATAACTGAGAATCAATAAAATTCTTTCAGAATAATCTACTGCCCCCCGCATTTCTGCTTGTAATATTTCAAGTCCAGCATTGGCATATTCTTCAAAAATATAATTACGTTTTTCGTTATTGTTTCCTTCTTCGAGAGATAAAACTTTTATATCTTGAGTTTCAGCAATTGCTATTAAATTTATTACCGTATTATATCCCCTGACTATAAACTGTTCTTGGGGTATTGGCGACGGTTCCCTTTTAGAAATCTCTCCTAAAGCCACCCGCCTTTTATGTTTTGCACCCAAAGCTGCTGCAAATACAATGACATCAGCAAAAGTATTAAAAGGCCCTGTTCCACCATCTGAAGATGTTAAATCCTTAACTAACTCAGCTTTATCTTTAGCAACCCTGATTCTGCCAGTTTCAGCCATTGTTTTAATATCTACATTGTTGCTATTTTAACCGAAAGTCAAAAGTAATAGTAATTATTAACACATTATTTTATACTAGTATGTGGGCGATCGCTAAACAAACAAATTATCCACTAACATAATCTATCTTGGTACTATGGGTTCAGTATAAGCATAACTATTTTACCAAAATTAGCGATCGCACCGATTTACCCACTCCCCTAATTTTCATCTTTATAAATCTCGCTACGATGTCCTATTTTAATTACAGTAACTATTAAAACATCATCATCTATTTCATAAACAACTCGATAATCTCCTACTCGAATACGATATGAATTATCATCAGCTTGTAATTTTTTTACCCCGTTTGGACGCGGTTCTATTGCCAAGTCATTGATTTTAGTTTGTATGCGTTGTTGTACGTCTATAGGTAGTTTCCTAAACTGCTTTTTCGCACCCCTTGAAAATTTAACTTCGTAACTCACGCAACATCCTTGTTTATTTCGTTCCTTATTTCGTTTTGAATTTCATCCCAAGACACAGTGCCATTAATGCGTATATCTTCCCTAGCTTCTTTAATGGCTTTTAAGTCTTCTTCATCGTCTACATCATCGATTCTTTTTAAGAGTGCGTGAATTTCAAGTAAAGTACTGTCATAAGCTTGATGTAGCATTACGTTGATATCTTTAATTAACTGTTCTCTTTCGTGTGCTTTCATTTTTAATCATCCGAGCGTGGGTTTACTTTTTCTGCCACTGTCTCTAGTTTTCCCTAAACTCAAGTTGGAAACTGAACATCTTCATAAACTAAAGAAATCGGAAAGTTAAAATTAACGCTAGTTAAATTAACCTCATCCCCTTCTTCATAAGGATGTAACTCCCAAATCCCTTTGTCATTGATACGAAAGCAATCTAAACTAATTTTTTCAGCATCAATAAGAACATATTCTTGTAAAGTTTTGATACGGCGGTACTGAATAAATTTACGACCTCTGTCGTAAGCTTCTGTACTGGGGGAGAGAACTTCGACAATTAGACAAGGATACTGAAGAAATTTAATAGCTTGTCTATCTCTTTCATCACAACTCACGACAACATCCGGGTAGTGAAACGGCCCGTTCTCAGTCACTCCTACTTTTGCATCTGCCATAAAAGCCCGACAGGAACTTCTTCGAAGGTGACTTTTTAATGCCGAAGCTAAGTTTAAGGCAATACTAGTATGAGGAATTGTCCCCCCAGTCATGGCAAAGGCTTCACCATTGATATATTCGTATTTAATATCTTGGTGTTCTTCCCATTCCAGGTATTCCTGGGGAGTCATATACTTTCCGTCTGGATTCGCAACCATATACTTTATCCTTTAGATATGACGTTCAACTGCGATAATTTCAGTATATTCATAGTCATTCGGACTTTGTTTCACCAAAGGATATCTTTCTCCACCCAACTCAATATAATCTTGTTCGCAATCAGGCTTAGATGAATAATACGTAAGCACATATTCTCTACCAATTCTCTGTGTAATTTCTGCTTCAACTTCACCCCGCCACTGAGTCTTAGTAACTAAAACTATCAACTGATTCGCTAATTGGGGAATTGTCTTCGCAATGTGTCGCCGCGAATTCTCATCCAAACTACCGAAGGGTGAATCCATCACAATTAGGAAAGTACTACTATCGGGAATCATCATCATTTTTCGTTTCTCACTCCATTCCCGTACTTTGTCAATGATGCTGGCAATAAAGGATAAACTGAGAATTTGATTCTCTCCCGTGGACGCTGCAACGGGTGCTTCTATGCCTGTAGTGTTTTCTACTAATGTCAGTTCATATTTTTCACTAATTTTAGGAATATATGGAGTTACAGAAATCTCCGTAAATATTTCTTGCACTCGCTTTTCTAGTTGCAGGCGAAACTGTTGTTCTTGACGATTTCTAACTTCCGTTAACCGTTCGATTGCATCTTGAGCGGCATTAATTCGTCGCTGTGCTAGAGTTTGCTTGTCTTCATTCAGCTTTTGCTTGGCAATTTGTTTATTTAAACTTTCAATCTCAGTTGTGAGTTGAGCAATTTGCTGCTGATTTGCACCCTGTTCTCGATTCAATTCATCAATTTTACTTTCAATTTCATCTAACCGTTTTTGTAAACTGCTAATTTCTTCATTGGCATCTTTTCGTAACCGTTCTTGAATATTGTCTAAGTCTCCTTCAATTTGAGATATGCTTTGCCTCAATTGATTAATTCTGGCTTGTTCTCTATCAACTTCTTCCCAAAAACCTATGGCTTGCTTATCAATTTCATCTACTTGTGCGCTCATCCGAATTGCAGTTTCTTCCACCGCCGAGGAACCGGCTTTATTTAACCAGGTACTCACATGAGTATGAGAATGATTACCCTCGTGTAATTCTGCGCCACAAATACAGCGCTGAGAATTGAGTAAATCATTCACAAATTCTCGTGAAATTCCTGATGTCAACTCGCCGCGCTGCTTCAAATCATTGATAATTCCTCGAAACTGGGATGTAGTTTCTGAGAGTAAAACTGTATAACCCCGCGCAGAAATAACTTTTTTCAGCGCTTCTTTGGTTTTTTTATATTCTTCCTGATTTGCTGCTTTCTGTGATTCTAAATCCTGCCATCTTTCTTGCAATTCCTTAGCAGCACTCAGTTCTCGCAAACGGTTACTTGTCTCTTTTTTAAAAGTTTGTTGATATTCTAACTCTTCTTTAATTTCAGTTTGCCGTTTGGTAATACGTTCACGCTCGCGTTCTATCTTTTCTTGCTGTCGTAATAGTTGCTTAGTTTCAGAATCACCGATAGCTTTTAACTCATTTTCTAAAGTTTTTTTAGCATCTCCTAAATGTCTGATGGAACGGTTGATTACTTCCACACCCAAGAAGATTTTTGTAGCTTCGGCAATTTCAGCTTTTTTGTCAGAACGGACTATTTCTTCAATTCGTTCGCCGTCAAAGAAAAAATATTGATGTAAAGTAGCGGGTAAAATTTGATTAATTATATCGTCTGGTTGCTGAGTTGGGATATTCCATTTGCCATCATCCGCACCAACCCACATGGTTAATTGAGTTTTGCCAGCGTCAAAATCACCTTCGTTTTTATAACCCCGACAGGCGCGTTTAACTCGATAGCGTTTACCTTCATGTTCCCAGCCAATCTCAACCCAACATTCTACAGCTTGACCTTTTTGAGTTTCTGCGATCGCACGCTTATTTACTAACTGTTCTATCGATGCAAACGCTGCACTAAATTTTTCATATAATACCCAAGTAAAGGCATTTAGTAAACTGGTTTTTCCAGAGCCATTATTACCATGAATAATCGTTGTGTTCTGAACATCTCCACCAGCCAGAAGCATCTCTGGTGTCGTACCATAAAAGGAGCGAAAGTTGCATAGCTTAATCGAAGTCAGCTTCATCGCACCTCTTCTTTAATAATGTCCAAAATATTATCATTTATATGGCTGTTAATCTTCTTATCTAGTCTGCCTTTTTCCAGCTTCCATACCCGCTCAATAATTCGCCGTACCTCCGGCGGAGCGCTGTTTATTGGCTCTTGCACATCATCGATATTCGCACCTTGTGACATCTTCGGTTTGGAAATATAGTTTTTCTATATTTTAACTTTCTCTAGTCCTGCATTTACCTCCGTAAAGCCACTGTTAGCGTTATCTTTAATTTTGCCAAAACTATTTTTTCATTTTTCAAATTTATAATTTTATTTGAAAAATGACTTTATTATTGAATTGTCTTCTGTTATTATTAATATTAACAATCTAGATCATAATGGGATGTAAGTGAAATTTTTAAATCCACTTACATCCCATTATTATCTAACTCATAATTTTATTATTTCATACTTAATGCTTCTTTTTTCAAAACTTGAAAGTTTTTACAAAAAAATACAACTATTCTCTGATTCATTATCAAATATCTAATAAACCATATCGTTTTTGTAAATCAAGTAACTTCATTCTTGCTTCACCAGCATTATCAGCCAAATCAGCAAACTCCACAAAGCGACGCAATTCCTTTTTTAATAAATTACGCTCAACTTCTATCGTTTCTCTATCTAAATCTGGTGGCAAAACAATCATGTCAAATATAGTGGCGCGTTCCTTAGCTGGATGAGGACGTAAAACTCGCCCCCGTCGCTGAATAAATTGGCGGGGATTACCAGAACTTGATAAAATTACCGCAGTTTGAATTGCTGGAATATCGACGCCTTCATCTAAACAACGAATTGCGACTAAACCTTGCAATTCTCCGCTTTCAAATTGATGACGTAATATTTCCCTTTCTTGTAAAGTTGTTTGAGCCGTATAGGTGCTTACCTTGTACCCCAAATCCACTCCTAGAATTTTAGCAACAGCTTTAAGTTGGCGTAGGGATGAACGTTGTCCCGCATCTTGGGAACCATCGCTGCAATAAAAAAGAGTGTGAGTAGTTTCGCGGCGAGTTGTCATTAATTCATGCAAGGCGGTTAATTTATTTTCTGCTGCACCAATTAATCTTGCTCTTTGCATCAACAACGGTTTTAAATCTTCATTATCTTCAAATCCCGCTTCGCCATTTTCTCGATCTCGGTAAAGTAGCGATCGCCCAATTCTTTTGGTTAACTTTAAATAGGCAATACTTTCAGCTTCAGTTAACTCTACTAGCACCGGATAATAGAGATAATGTACTAAAGCACCTTGAGCGATCGCATCCCTCAAAGTAAACTCTGGCTGGAGAACTGGGCCAAAATAATCAAATAAAGATTGCGTACCAAAATCATCAAAATACCTCTCCGGTGTAGCAGATAAAGCCAGTCTTAACCCCACACTGCGCGGCAAACTTTCTTCTAGCTTGGGTGCGCCTAAATTATGCGCTTCATCTCCAATAATTAAAGTTTTGGGGGGAAAATATTTGAGTTGAGATTGAAAACCATCTCCAATTAAAGTAGAGTTCGTAGTAATTACAGTAACAAACCGTTGAGAACCAGAACGCAGATTATAAATTTGCGTAGACAGTTGACTTTGCCAAGTGCGTAAATTCTCAAAAGCTAAAATAGGCTGCAAATTAAATTTTTCACATTCTCGCGCCCATTGAGTAACGAGATGGCGATAGGGACACACCACCAATAAAACTTGTAAATTAATCTGTTGGTACAATTCACAAGCGATCGCTAGTGCGGTAATCGTTTTACCACTACCAGTAGCCATTTTCAGCGTCCCTCTGCCATTGTTGCTAAACCAGCTAGCGATCGCTTGTCGCTGATATTGCCGCAATTGCAGAGACACAGGCATTCTTGGGCATCCTGGTAGTGGTTGCGGAGTGTAATAACTGCCCTTACTTTCCCTTGCAAACGGTAATTTCAATCGGAAAGTGGGCAGTTGCTGCACTGAATTTTTCGTCAGGTACATATATTAAGTACAAAGATGGTAACGAACCCTAATTAATGGGCATTGGGCATTGGGCATTGGGCATTGGGCATTGGTTATCCCCCATGTACTTCCTATCCCCTATTCCCCATTCCCCATTACTCAGTTGTAACCGCGCCAAACACCAATCAGGGAACCTTGCACCTGTACTTGCATAGCACTGACTTCAATGGGATTGTACTTAGGATTTGCTGGTTTGAGGGTAACGCGATCGCCTTGGCGATAAAAACGTTTTAATGTTGTACCAAATCCATCAACTCTGGCGGCGACGATAGTACCATTTTTTAAATGATTTGGTTCTGCTACTGGACGCAGAAATACCACGTCACCATCAGTAATTAAATCTTCAATCATGCTATCGCCAGCTACTCGCAAAGCGTATGTTTGGGGAGGTAAATCGAAATTAGAAAAGTCTAAATGATCTACAGCATCAGTAAACGGTTCTATTAAACCACCAGCAGCGATCGTGCCTAAAATTGGTACACCTTGCTTAATAGGACGCAAAATCCGAATTGTTCGCGCTTGTCCTTCAGTCCATTCTATATATCCTTTAGTGCGTAAATGTTCTAAACGGCTTTGAATTGGCGCTGGTGACTTCAAGTTCATCGCTTGCATCATTTGCCGAATTGAAGGCGAATGCTGGTGCGATCGGATGTATTCTGCCAACCATTCGTAAAGTTCTTGTTGAGCTTCCGTTAGACGTTCCATAAATTTGCGGGAAGTAATTATAAATGTCTCTAGAACATTAGTACTACAAAAAACTCCCCATAACAAGAGAAAAGTAAAAATATCAAAGGCAAAAGCAATATTATTTTTTTCTCTTTTGCCTTTTGACAAATAATAATATTACAGGTTACAGGTTAGAGGGTACAGGTTATAAGCAAGAAAACTATACCCTATACCCTGTGCCCTATTCTTTACTCTGCTCCTAAAATACTAGCAAGCAAAGCTTTTTGGGCGTGCAGGCGATTTTCTGCTTGTTCCCAAACTCGTGATTGAGAACCTTCAATAACTGCTTCAGTAATTTCTTCACCACGATGGGCTGGTAAGCAGTGTAAAACAATTGCCTCTGGGTCAGCAAGGCTTAATAGCTGCTCTGAAATTTGGTAAGGCTGGAAAATTGGCATCCGATTGTCTGCTTCTGTTTCTTGACCCATACTCGCCCAAACATCAGTGTAAAGTACAGCAGCTCCCTTAGCAGCTAATTCTGGATCGTGAGTGACAAGGACTTCCGTTTTGTTATTAGCGATCGCTTTTGCTTGTTCTACAATCTGAGAATCTGGCTCGTATCCGCTAGGAGTAGCAATTCTAACATTCATCCCCACCAAAGCACAGCCCAACATCAGAGAATTAGCCATATTATTACCATCGCCCACGTAGGTCAAAGTTAACCCAGCAAGGGTGTTAAAGGTTTCCTGAATCGTCAATAAATCCGCTAATACCTGACAAGGATGTTCCGCATCGGTAAGCGCATTAATCACTGGAATTTTGGCATAGTGAGCAAAAGTTTCTAAATCTTGCTGGGCAAAAGTACGAATTGCCAAAATATCCAAATATCGATCTAACACCCGCGCCGTATCCTGCAAAGGTTCTCCACGACTAACTTGAGTGACATTAGGATTGAGATCGATTACCTGTCCACCAAGTTGGTACATCGCCACAGTAAAACTTACCCGCGTGCGAGTTGAAGCTTTGGAGAACAACAACCCCAAAACTTTATTACACTGCAACTTCAACTGCTGTGATTTAAGTTGAGTTGCCAATTGCAGGAGTTCTTGAAGTTCAGTAGAAGTGATGTCCGCTAGACTTAATAAATCTCGTCCGAGCAATGCTGCCATGCTTGTAATCTGTAAAAAATAATTATATATTTCTGTTCCTTTATTCAACCGTGCCAAGAAAATACAATTTTAGAACTGGCCAGGTATTTTTGGGTTTAGCCCAGGATTTGAGTTAGCTTTTGCTATAAATATTAATTTATCAACTTTATCAGTGATTCAGAATGCCTGATTGTTTCTGGTTCATCACAATGGCAACGCCAGAACAACCATTGAAGCCGAAAAAAGCATCGATATTGCTAAAATTTCTGGTCTTTTAGCCTAATTTAGGATGAAGCAGATATTTTTTAGAATTTACAGCTAGACAAATAAATGGATTATGGTACAATAATAAATCGTGGTTGCTAATTAAGAGTAATCGTCAGACTTGCCAGCATAGCACAGTGGTAGTGCATCCGACTTGTAATCGGAAGGTCGCGAGTTCAAATCCCGCTGCTGGCTTTTAGACATTCGCAAACTAATGTTTTGGGTCTGTTTTTTGGACTCAATTGAATTATGCGAAGTTTTCGCACAAAATTAGTGTGGCCGAATTGTTTGGAATATAAGTATTAACATAATAAACCAAGTTGCGGGTTATAAAATTCTGGATGCTGCGTAATCGGTGATTTAGATAAATGCACATAAAAAGTTTACGGTTGCGTTAGAATACAACCGTAATTAGGAACGAACTATAAAAGTAGAAAAATTAACTAATGAGATAAATGCTTGTTGGAGAGTAAATGCAAACATGAATGCTCGCGTTTCAGTAAAAACCCTTCCCAACTACAAGCATGAATTGATGCGATCGCTTGGTACTGATATTAATTAAGTGGACGCAGAAGTGTAATTTTGCCCATGCCCGTCTCTTGACTGAGTTGCGCCACGTAGATATTCCCATTCGTGGGATTTTCAACCAAATCCAATGGACTTGGATTAAAACCTGTGAAACCACTAATACCCGTTTGGGAATTTATAATATCCAAGTTTGCGTCACCTGGTGTTAGCACAATGATGTCCTTCCCTGAACTGAAGCGTGTCACCAGCAGTTTGCCTTGCAGCTGACCACCTAAAACATGACTACGATATTCAATAATGCCATTAGGTGAAATATGCTCTCCGAAATCGAAGGCAATACCCTTCCAATTCCGGTCAGGTAGAGTACCAACGGGATATTCACTTATCTGAACTGGATCTGTACCGGCTGTAGGATTTCCTCCACTCAACACCCACTCACAACGCTTCGGATTGGGATGACCATAATAACCATTTTTAACAACCCGAAACAGAAAGTCTCGCTGCGTGCCTAGACTGCTAAGAGCAGGCACAGATGGACTAGTATATGCCCCATTAGTAGCTTTATCAATCCGGTTTTGACAGGTAAGAGGTAGAGGGATAGGTGTATTTGGCGTATTCCCACCAGCAGCCGAACCATTCGTTGGCACATACAACTGACCATTAGTATGCCAAACCAGATCGTAGGCATTACGTATACCACTAGCAAAGATAGTTACAGGTGCGCCTGGATTAAAGGGGTTATAAGTACCTCCATCCTCCGTCTTAACGCTTAAAGGAGGTGAGTTAATTTTGGACAGGTCTACTCGTAATACAGCAGCAGTTAACAACTGCTCAGGACGATTACTCCAGGCAGTGTTTGGTGCGCCCGTACTACTATTACTACCCTGCAACACATAGAGCACGTTTGGCTCATTGGGCTTAAATTCAATGCTATTGGTTAGATGATCCCGGCTCGATCGCGGTAAATCAATCACATAGTCTTTTACTGTCTCTAGATTGGTGCCGCTTAAACAAGTAATTTTACCACTCCACTCTGGCGCATCAACAGTTGTATTCCAGTAGTAGTTATTTGTTACCCAGAGAATTAGGTTGTTAGCATTTGTTGATGAGGGATCGAAGTGCATACCAACAATCGTTCGATTACCACCATTTGCAGTCTGCAATGAGGAAATGGTTTGTGGCGTACCCAGAGTACCATCAGCATTGATCGGGAAACGCAAAATCTCACCTAATAAGGTAGCAGCATAGAGTTTATTGTCAGGCCCAATCAATACTGTGGTGTAAGGTTTGATAGGTACATTCGCTAATGAGATTTGCTCGAAAGTAATCTTGCTGACTGGTTTCACAAAGGTGCCTGTTGTGAAACTGATGCTATATGGTAAGAATGCAACACCATTGCTATCTTTAACCCCGTCAGTGACTTGTAACAAATATTTGGTATTGTTCTTGAGACGATTTATCGGAGACACTACAATCACATCTCCACCACCGGAAGTGTTGTAATTGGCATTGACTTGTGTATTAGTAGTGCTATCGATCAGCTTGATGGTTGAGGCGGAAATAGTATTAACCGCAATCCCACTATTGGGTAGATTTAGGTCTGCTGTAATCGAGATATCTGGCGACACGTTTGTCTGACCATCATTGGGATTGGTCGTTCTGATCGAGGGACGATTACCTGGTGCGATCGCAATATAGTTGAGCTTAGTATTCGTACCACCTTTAGCATCAATTGTGAGCTTGCCATCGGCAACATTAACAATTCGGGTAATTGCAGCAAACTTTTTGGTTGCCGTTGGTACAAAGCCAGAAATAGCAGCCATCCCTTCTATATTGATCTGGTGCTTACTATTTACAGCATTAATAGCATCACCGACGCTAACAGTCACATTGTAGGAACCATTAGATAGGGCATATTCCCAAGCCGCAGGTATCTTGACTCCTGGCCCCGAACTGCTAAGAGGATATTGCAGATGAATCAGTCTATTTAGTCGTCGATCGATGGCACTTTGGTTGCGATCGCGTGTATTGAGTTGGATATCAAGGGGAGTGGGTGTACTATTGCCTAAGCTATCTTCACGCACCCAACCAAAACCTCTAGTATCATTGTAGGCTTGACCGATATCTTTAATATACCCAGATGGTACAGGAGCATTATTTGGTTGAAAAGCAATCCCTTGAACAATTGCTAATACCAGTATTTTGGGTTTTATCTTGTAAATCATAGATAGTATGCCTTGCCGTTGTGTTCGTAGTTGATAGGTGAGTAGTCCATTAACATTGGCCAAGTATCTGCAATGATTATTCTTGGCAATCCTTCACTGGCTAGAAACGAACGTAATGACCGCAAGTTTTAAGGAACCCATTTATCTAAACTGTATAAAAAATATTGAGTAAATACTTGAAATTACATAAATACTGAACTTTTTTTAAGAGAATTATAAGGGAACTTTCTAATGCCTCAACTTGCCAAAGTATGATTACGTAAAAAGCAATAAATCTTCAAAATTATTACTATAAGCCAACCTTAAATTGATGCTGGCAGAGTTCATTTTCATTTGTGCTGTTAATATACGAGTAATATCACGTTAAGTTGAATGTTTATAATATCTGTACTTTGGGGAGCCAGTAAGGGCGATAGTGCAGCGTAAAGCCTTCTCTTCTCCCAAAGGGAGACGCTAGGCGTAGCTTGCTTCTCTGTAAGGGTACGCCGATGGCACAGCAACTCTTAAAGATGCTACCGCAAACATCTGGGGGTTTCCCGACAACCAAGCAAGTAACGTTTGAACAACAAAATCCAACATTTTATCCATATTTATGTTGTGTTTAACAATAGTGAAACCCAACATGAAGATGGAGATATTTTATTATTAAGTAATCAGCAGAACATGAAAAAATTTTCAATATCTATACTTACCTTTGTAATAAGATGATATTCTAATTCACTCATCTATCTGAGGGTGGATTATGCAGAGATTAACTCAATTACCAAGTAAATCAGCTTTATTTATTATAAGTGCGCAACTGGATGGGGTAGTAATTTACGATCGCATAACGATCACATAATATTTAACGGGTCTACATCAATAGTTAAACTTACAGACGAAGGACAAAGCGATCGCACTTCTTCCCAATCTGGTAATCGCGGTAAGGCATCGGGGGCAAATTTAATTAATATCTGCCAACGATAACGATTAGCTACCCGTAAAATACTCGCTGGTGCTGGCCCTAATATTTCAAATTCTTCTTCTGTACTCAAGGCTGTAGCAATAACTTGCGCCGTATTTTGTACTTGAATCGGGTCGAGACTACTTAAACGCAACAAAATTAACCGCCCATAAGGGGGATAATTGAGTGCTTGGCGTTGTTCCAATTCAGCTTGAGAGAAAGATTGATAATCATGCGATCGCACTGCTGCAATTACCTGATGCTCTGTAGTATAAGTCTGCACAATCACTCTACCGGGATCTTCACCTCTACCGGCACGTCCAGCGACTTGAGTCAAGGTTTGAAACGCTCGTTCGCTGGCGCGATAATCTGATAAATTTAGTAATCCATCAGCGGCGACAACACCCACAAGTGTCACCTGTGGTAAATCCAAACCTTTGGTGAGCATTTGCGTACCGACTAATAAATCTGCTTCGCCGTTGGCAAATTGAGTCAGTAGGGTACGATGGGAGCCTTTATTGCGAGTGGTATCGCTATCAAAACGAATCAAACGCAACTCTGGGAACTGTCGCGCTAGTTCCTGCGTTACTCGTTGAGTACCGCTACCGAAAAATTTCAGATAAGGGGAACTACAATCAGGGCAAAATTTGGGGTGAGATCGCGCATAGTTACAATAATGACACCGCAATAATTCCGGCGCTTTTTCTTCAGTGTGGTGATACGCCAATGACACATCACAGTGCGGACATTCCAACACATATCCACAACTGCGGCAAGATACAAAAGTACTGTGTCCCCGGCGATGGATAAATAAAATTCCCTGTTGTTTTCTTTCTTGCAACTCTTCTAAAGCTGCTTGCAGCGATCTACTAAATATAGAACGATTTCCCTGCTGTAACTCTTGCCGCATATCGACAATTTCCACCGGCGGTAAAGGGCGGGAGTTGATCCGCTCAGGCAAACTTAAGTAATGAGTGCTGAGTGCTGAGTGAGGAGTTGAGAGTGAGGAGTCAGGAGTCAGGAATTCTCCCCCTGCTCCCCTGCTCCCCTGCTCCCCTGCCCCTCTGCTCCCCTGCCTCCTCACGCTTACCCAAGTTTCCAACGAAGGCGTAGCTGAACCCAGCACCAAGGGGCAATTTTCTAATTCGGCTCGCCACAGGGCAACAGTACGAGCGTGGTAGGTGGGTGTAGGGGAATCTTGTTTAAAGCTGCTATCGTGTTCTTCATCTAAAATAATTAAACCCAAATTGGGCAAAGGGGCGAAGACAGCGCTACGAGTCCCAATGACAACTTGGGGTTCTCCGGTGAGCATTTGTCGCCAAGTGTCATAACGTTCGCCGTCTGAAAGGGCGCTGTGATAGACGCTGACTTTATTACCAAAACGAGCGCGAAAACGATCGGTTAACTGGGGTGTAAGTCCAATTTCTGGGACTAAAACCAGAGCAGATTTACCTTGATTGAGGAGAGGTGCGATCGCTTGCAAATATACTTCGGTTTTTCCTGAACCTGTCACCCCATGCAATAAAACTTGAGCAAATTCATCTAATGTCTGGATTGTCTCTAAAGCGCTAGCTTGAGCAGCAGTTAAGGATTTAGCACCATCACCTATTAAAGTTGGGCCTTGTTCAGTTCGCAATACTTCCCGTTCTTCAACAACGATGTAACCCTTTTGTGCCAACGTCTTGATAATAGAGGAACTAGCATTGCAAATTTGCAACAATTCATTTTGCCACAACTCCCCACCATGTCGCCGCAGCACTTCTAAAATCTCTCGTTGGCGAGTAGTTAACTCTTGGTCAATTGTACCTGTGAGCGTAACTGCTTTTTGCAACTTTGGTCGAGTCAGTCGTGGTGGTTCTAAGTAGCTTTCTACTAAACCAAATCGCAACAACTCCCGAATTCCCCGATAAGCAGATTTGACTTTTTGTTGCAAGTAAATAAAACTGTAGTCCCCCGCCGGCTGTCCTTGCAAAAGTTCCCAAACTTGCCGCGCAGTCGGAGTCAAAAAAGCCAAAGGATCGGCAGATCCCAGCAAATAACCACTCCCCCCCGCTCCTCTGCCCCTCTGCCCCCCTGCCTCTCTCCCTGCAACTAGGCGGATACGACGCTGCGATCGCCCCAGCAAACCTGGCGGCAGAGCAACCCGGATTACTTGAATCAGTGGCGTATAGTAATATGCAGCAACTCGGTTGAGTAATTCCCAATAAGCACTTGGGAAAAATCCAACGCTGACTATATCTTCTACTTCCCGGATTTTTTCTGGTGGTAAATCGATATTTGGTTGTGCCAGTAATCGAATCGCGATCGCTCCTAATTGTTGCGCCCCAAATGGCACGCTCAAAATATCCCCTGGTTTTATTTCTAACTGGGCTGGTAATCGATAAGTAAATAGTCCTGTACTTCCTGGACAGTCTACCAACACTTCAACCCACCGATTAACAGTTTTACCTGACTGATATGATTCACTCGATTCACTCACCGCTAAAGAAGATAAATTTATGTCATTAATATACATACTTGCTGATTTTATAATTAAATATTTTCCTCATATAGCTGGTCAAAATCAACCTAGCTAACTAAACTTTAGTTTTTCGCTTTCTTAAATTCAAATGGTATTTCTCAATACTGTTATTCTTCATAATACTTGATAATTTTCCTCTTATGTAATCTACTAGACAAATTCGTATCAACTATATATGCAATAAATATTTGGTGCCCACTATACAAATAAAAGCATGTCGGCTATTGCTGCAACAGTTGCTCTATCTACTAAATATGGAGTAGCCTTTTTCCGCCTATCGGTAGATATTCAACCCTTTCTGTATATGAGATGCTTTTATACAAAGTAAGATCGGATCAAAATTAAGCTCTTACTCTAATAATTTGGAGCGTATAGGTAACTGGAAATCAAATCAGGAATGCGTCAACCCATTAGTAGGTCTTCCTTTTATACAGTGGACTCCAGCGCCTAAAACATTATAAATATTTAGAAAAATATATGAAAGTTTAAGAAATTTAGATGATTAGCTGGAATTTTTATATTTGTTAAGGTTGAGAAAGTTTGAGGGGGTTTGACATATTTGATAATTCAGAAAAAAATGAAGAATATATCTGTTGGGAATCTAAGAAAAAGCTTTATTGGGTGCTAAGGTCAGTTTCGTTATAGGTTGTATATAACTGTAACATATAGATACTAGGTAGATGCCGATTTTTATTTCTGTAGACAAATTAGCATCAGCCTATATTTCGCTATTCTTTACGGGTGCATCGTCCATTAGGGAAAACTACCAAGCCTCAAACGAGTAGGTGTAAATGAATTATGTACCAAACAAAGCAACAATCCCTAAAGGAAAATATGAATATTGTTGAATTGGGAACAATGGAAATACTGGAGAATGCTGCTGATATCGAAGAACCATCGCTCGATAGTTTAAATGCAGTGGCAGAAGAAGAATCTCCAATTGTAGTAGAAAATCTGGAATCAGACGAACGCGATGGAGATGACATGGCGGCGGCTCGTCCTTCGGGATATAACAAAACCGAACATGATGATGCTGTCGGCGCATTTTTTAAAGAAATGGCGCGTTATCCGCTTTTAAAAGCTGATGAAGAAGTAGAGTTAGCGCGGCGAGTCAGGTTTCTAGAGGAATTTAGAGAAATACAAGCGGCTTTAGAGTTAAAGCTGGAACATGAACCCAGCAAACTAGAAGTGGCTTCCGAGCTAGGAATGACGGAAAAGCAACTAGAAAATCGCTTGTATCAAGGGAGAGTAGCGAAACGCAAAATGATTCGCTCGAACTTGAGATTGGTAGTTTCTATTGCTAAACGATATTTGAATCGGGGAGTGCCTTTTCTGGATTTAATTCAGGAAGGAGCAATGGGTTTAAATCGCGCTACAGAAAAGTTCGATCCCGATAAAGGATATAAGTTTTCTACTTACGCCTATTGGTGGATTAGACAAGCGATTACCAGAGCGATCGCTAACGATGCGCGAACAATTCGACTACCGATTCATATTGTTGAAAAGCTGAACAAGCTAAAAAAAGCTCAACGGGAACTCAAACAAAAACTCTGTCGTAATCCTACCGAAGGAGAAATGGCAGAATATTTAGAGATTAGCGTGCAACAATTACGCCAGCTACAACAGCTACGGCGACAAGCACTTTCTCTCAACCACCGCGTCGGTAAAGAAGAAGACACGGAATTGATGGATTTGCTAGAAGATGAAGATAACTTGTCTCCAGAAGCAAAAATGAATGAAAACATGATGCGTCAGGAGATTTGGGAAGTCTTGGGTGATGTATTAACTCCACGAGAGAAAGATGTGATTTCTCTGCGTTATGGTTTGACAAGCAGCGAACCCTGCACCTTAGAAGAGGTTGGCAATATGTTCAATCTTTCTCGCGAGCGAGTGCGTCAAATTCAAAGCAAAGCCATGCGGAAATTGCGCCGTCCTCACATAGCCAAACGCTTAAAAGGTTGGTTGATTTAATTACATTGCTCAAGATAGAGATGCAATCTGTAACTTAATTAGCTTTGCAATTCGCAAAAATCGGGCGTTTTGTAGCTTTTTTCGGCCCTTATTTAGTCAATACTCAAAAAAAATTGCCCAGTTGCCTATAGACTATGGACTATAAACTATGGACTATAGACTAATGACTTCGGATACCAATTTGATTGTGCGTTTTGCCCAAGCAAACGATTGCAGCGTATTGTTTAAATTAATTGAGGGACTTGCAGAATATGAAAAATTATCTCACGCTGTTACTGGCAATGCTCTAGCACTTCAGGAGCATTTATTTGGTTCGCGGAGGTATGTAGAGGCAATATTAGCAGAATCTGCGGGTAAATCTGTCGGTTTTGCGCTATTTTTTCATAATTATTCAACATTTCTGACTAAGCCAGGAATTTATCTAGAAGATTTATTTGTGTTACCAGAATATCGCAGGCAAGGTATTGGTAAGGCTCTCCTGACTAAAGTGGCTCAGATAGCTGTAGAACGTGATTGTGGGCGATTAGAGTGGAGTGTCTTGGATTGGAACGAGTCAGCCCAAGCATTTTACCGTAGTATGGGAGCCTCTATATTAGATGATTGGCGAATTTGTCGTGTTACAGAAGATGCGCTTACTCAGTTAGGGTCTGTTAAATTTTTATCAGGGAATTATTAAGTAAAAATTACAAGACGCTCTCTACGAGACGCTAAAAGCGAACGCAAAATTGCTAACGCTGCGCTATCAGTGGGGGCTTGTACCCAAAATTAATTAAAAATTATTATTCTTAACTTTTAATTTTTAATTAAAAAAAGGTCAAGCCTGATTGAGATGCTCTTACCTTGACGCCCTAACCCTAATTATAGAACTTTTCACTTTACTGAATTTAACGGTATAGAGAGGGAAAATTCTGCTCCTTTTCCTAGCTCCGATATTACACTTATTCGTCCCCGATGCTTTTCTACAATCGAGTAGCTAATCGATAATCCTAAGCCTGTTCCTGTGCCAATAGGTTTTGTTGTAAAAAATGGGTCAAATAAATGCTGCTTCACCTTTTCAGACATACCAGACCCATTATCTGCAATTTGGATGGTTATTGTATCAGCTTCAGTCATTTTGGTACGAATTTCAATGGTGGGGATTTTTGTTTGTGTATGTTCAGTTGTGAATAATGAATCTAAGGCATCAATAGCATTGCTAAGAATATTCATAAATACTTGATTTATCTGACTAGCGTAGCAATTTACTTCAGGCAGTTGGGCATATTCCTTAATTACATTAATTGCGGGGCGGTATGTTTTTTCTTCTATACGGTGCTGTAAAATTAACAAGGTGCTGTCAATACCTTCATGAAGATTGACAGTTTTCATTTCAGCCTCATCCAGACGCGAGAAATTGCGGAGAGAAAGAACAATCTGGCGGATGCGATCTGCTCCTACTTTCATTGATTGCAGTAATTTTTGGAGGTCAGATTTGAGGAAGTTTAAATCTATGGCTTCTAGTTCTTCTTGAATCTCAGCAAATGGTTGAGGATAGTAGTGTTGATACAGATCGACCAAGTGCAGCAAATTTTGACAATATTCATTGGTATAGGTGACGTTGCCATAGATAAAGTTAATCGGGTTGTTAATTTCGTGGGCGATACCTGCCACCATTTGCCCCAATGAAGACATTTTTTCAGTTTGAATTAGTTGGCTTTGGGTGTGTTGCAGTTGTTCTAAAGTTTCCGAGAGATGCTGATTTTTATCATTCAACTCAAAAGTTCTCTGCTCTACCTTTTGCTCCAAGGTATGACTGTAATCCTCTAGTTGGGCTTTTGCTACAGCGAGATTGTTATACAACATGGCATTTTGCAGCGAGATAGCAGCTTGTGCTGTAAGCAGCCGCAAAACTTCAAGACGGTTTTGGGTAAAGGCTCCAGTCGTCAAACTGTTTTCTAAGTATAGGATGCCAACGATCTGACCGCGATTGTGAATAGGCGTACATAGCAAGCTTTTAGGTTGCCATTGAATAATGTAGGGATCGTTGGCAAAGGTGGTTTCTTTGCGGGCATCATCTAGCACTAAGGTTTCAAAAGTACGCGATACATAGTACACCACCGTTTTAGGAACATCCTGACTGGCTGAAAGAGGCAATGAGTGCAGATTTCCCCCAAGGCTTTCATGCAAAGGCATAGCCTGTGGTAGATATCGCTCCTCTTCGACGATCGCTTTGCTGCTTCTCTGAGCTGCAACCACCCAATTATCCTCTTGAAGCAGTAAGAGTACTGATTTTTCAGCCCCGGCGTTTTCGCTCACAACCTGCATCAGGGTTGTCAACAGCTTTTCTAACTCAATTTCTCCAGCCAGTGCATGAGAGGCTTTGATCGCCGTTACTAAATCTAACGCTTCAGTCCCACTGGAACTAGTGTGTGTGAATCCGATTGTAGTGGTGAGGCTAGGGTCTGCAAAAGCATTTTCTTGCTCCTGAAGGCTCGTAGCCAAGAATTGAGGGTATTGGCTCTCCAACTGTTTGACTTTGGCTACAGCTCCCCATTTTAGGTAACTGTAATAGGCATTCATCAGATAAATTTGAGCGATACCTTCTGTGGACTTTCCTGGAGGGTGCGCGTAGCTTGCTTCTACAAAGTGGTACGCCAACGCTTCTCTGTTCCATTCCAAGTAAAATCGGGCAGCCAATTCATTGGCGAGGGCTTCTTCTTGAATATATCCATTGACTTTTGCCCCAGCGATCGCGCGATCGTAAAGATCCACTGCCTGCGCCATCAGTCCCAACACTCGGCATTCTTCGGCTTTCACTAGTTCAAATTTGTGCAAATAATTCATGGGTGCGTGGTGCGCCCATGTCTTCATTTTTTCCTGGTTTTCTGTCACCCGCTCCAGTAATATTTCTCGGCGAGCAGCTGTAGCTGTAGAATACTCTGCCAGAGCCGTCAGTGAATCATAAAAATAAAACATCTGCACAGTAGCATAGCCCGTGCCTGCAACTAGATAAACTCTAGCTTGAGTAGCTGTTTCCACTGCTTGCGAGATGTTTTCAAACAAATAACAGAGAATTAACTTGTGTAGCCAGAAGTAGTGAGGCCCCATCAAGTCATTCGCATTCAGCATTTGAGTCAAAAATTTTGCTTCATCAAGTACCTCACCTGTTAAGATACAGGGATTTTCAGCCTTGCCGAGCAAATTCAAAACTGTTTGCCAAAAGACACGGCAGTAGTTGAGAACCATGTCTTGCCTAAAATTTTCCAAAACATGACAGTAAGCCCGGATATCTTCTTCTAAAGATTTCAGTTCTCGTCCCAAAAAATAAGAATACTGACAGATGTCTTTCGTATTGAAGGCAACATAGTATACATTTTTAGTTTCCAGAGCAATCTTGTAGCCCTCCAGTATCAGCTGTAAAGATTTTTGTAGTGGAGACTTCAAATAAGTGATAAAAGCACCTGTAACATAAAACACATTAGGTTTAATGTCGCTAATATTAAATTTGTCAGTTAGTGCCAAAGCCAGGTTGCCAAAGAGATAGGCTTTTTCAATATCTTGGAGAATTCCGTTTAATAGAATGCCATAGGCGGCATAACATAAGGCAGAAAATGGAGCATTGCCATACTGAATTGATGCTTTGACTTGTGACAGGATGACTAGGGGAAACAGATTTGGCTCGGCGGTATAAACGGCTGGAGCAACGTTTGCCACAATTCGGTTAACAGCCAGCTTGTCTTTTGCCGTCATCAGGGGTAAGTCAACCAAGGAAGCAATATCACGTCCGTTAATTAAGGCAGCAGTTTCCTGAAGGGCTTGCTGAATATGTTCGGGTGTGGATGTTTCGGGAAAAACCACGCCGAACAGACTCATTCCCTGGCGAGCGATCGCGATCGCGCCCAGTACATTATTTTGAGTTGTATACGCCTGGATTTTGGTTTCGTAAATGCTGATTTGATCTAGTGGAGTTTTGGCTTGCTGCATTACTGTTTGAGCCAATTGCTCCATCTGTTCATGGGCCCCACAAAGGTAAGCAGCCTCGGTGGCTGATTCGTGCAATGCTAGAGCCAATTCATACTGAGTGTGCCAACAGTCGGATCTCAATAAACGAATCCCGGTAATTAAATACTCAATTGCTACCTGGTAAGATGTAGCGGATTTAGCTTTTTTTCCTGCCAGCAGGTTAAGTTGTGCCAGTCGATCGCGATCGGGCACAGATGCGATCAGTTCTCTACCAAGATTCAATTGGTTGACAATTTCAAAAATCAGCAATTCTTGCTCAGTTTCCGGGGTATTACTCAACAGCAATTGACCAATCTTCAGGTGAGTTGCTGGTTTCCGATTCGCCGGAATTAGTGAATAAGCAGCTTGTTGAATGCGATCGTGGAGAAATTTGTAGGTAATAGTTATCGATTCGCGGTCATTTGTCAAATCATCTATGACAAATGACTCATCCTGAAAGAATGTATATCCTTCACCACTGGGCAAAATTAATCCATCCTTGAGAGCTGGCCACAAATCTGCTGCGGTTTGGGCTGGAGATTTTTCATAGACAACCGATAGGGTTTCTAAATCAAACTGATTGCCAATACAGGCAGCCAGTTTGAGAACATCCTGAGTCTGCGATCGCAATTTTTGGAGTTGCAGCACCACAAACTCCACAATATCTTCTGTAAAAGAAAGCGCCCGGATTTGAGCAAGATTGCACTGCCAATCGCCTGTTTTGCTGGCAAAGGCGATTAGTCCATCTTCATGCAGCGATTTGAGAAACTGGTTAGTGAAAAATGGATTACCTTTGGTCTTTTGATACACCAGATTGGCGATCGCAGTTGCTTGTTCTGCTGAATATTTCAGCGTATCTGCAATCAGTTGATTCAGGTCGGTTTGGGTGAGGGCAGAAAGGACAATACTGCTAACTGTAATCGCCTCTTGACGCATCTCCTCAATGGTCAACATCAAGGGATGTGCAGAAGAAACCTCATTATCTCGATATGCTCCAATCACTAGCAAATAAGAGTTATTGGCTTCACTCATCAACAGATGCATCAGTTTTAAAGAAGCCAAGTCTGCCCACTGTAAATCATCGAGGAAAATGACCAGGGGATGCTCTTGGGTTGTAAATACTTGAATGAATTTCTGAAATAGCAAATTGAAGCGGCTTTGGACAGCAGTACCCGATAATTCTGGGACAGAGGGCTGTTTGCCAATGATTCGTTCGAGTTCTGGAATCACCTCAATAATCACTTGACCACTTTCACCCAATGTAGATAAAATTTGGGTCTTCCACTGGTCAATTTGAGCATCACTCTCTGTCAGCAGTTGTGCTATTAAGTCTCGGAATGCTTGCACCAAAGCAAAAAAGGGAATATTACGATTAAATTGATCGAATTTGCCCTTGATAAAGTATCCGCGCTGACGGGCGATCGGTTTGTGAATTTCGTTGACAATTGCCGTTTTTCCAATGCCAGAGGAACCTGCCACCAGGATGATTTCAGAAGTTCCCTGGCGCACCCGTTCAAAGGTTGCTAGTAGCATTGCCACTTCTGCTTCCCGGCCATAGAGTTTTTCGGGAATTGTAAAGCGATCGCAAACGTCCCTGTGCCCTAGCTGAAACGGGATAATATTTCCACTTTCCTGCAATTGATCCAAACAAATTTGCAAATCGTGCTTTAGCCCTAATGCATTCTGATAGCGGTCTTCAGCATTCTTCGCCATCAGTTTCATAACGATATCACAGAGAATTGAGGGAATCTCTTCTCTATTCCCTAAAAGTGGTGGTTGTTTCGCTATGTGACAATGCACCAATTCCATCAAATCATCGGATTGAAATGGTAATCGCCCAGTTAATAGTTCATAGAAAGTGACTCCCAGAGAATAGAAGTCAGTGCGGTAATCAATTCCCCGATTCATTCGTCCGGTTTGTTCGGGGGAGATATAGGCGAGGGTTCCTTCTAAAACAGTCGGGCTGGTTGAAAGTTGGTTAACTCTTGGTAGCAGTGAAGCAATGCTAAAGTCAATGAGTTTGACCTCCTTTGTAGTCGGATTTATCAGGATATTGGCGGGTTTGATATCCTTGTGGATAATTTGGTGATGGTAGAGATCGGCCAGGATATCAGCAAGTGCGATCGCAATCTGTAAAAACTCGCTCAAAAACTCAGGACAAAAGCGTGAGATATTTTCCTGACTTGCTACATTTCTGAATCCCTGTCTCCAAGTGTCAGCATACTCCTTCAAAGAAATTCCGCCAAAGTCTTCTAAGATCAGGGCGGGTCGATTATGACAATTTTCCAGGCTATAGATCCGAACAACCCCAGGAACATTTAAGATTTTCGTAATTGTGTACTGATTTTTGAATTGAGCCAACTCAATCAGACTGGGATAAGAACTTGTAAGAAGTTTGATCGCAACAGCAGTTTGATCGATCTCTCGCAAAGCTCGGTAAACCAGAGTGCGACTGCTGATGTAAATTCTCTCACCAATTCGATAGCCGGGAACATCGACTCGATTCTCTAGCATAAAAGTTGCTATTGGATAACCTGAGTTTATTTTTCCCTAATTAACTCGAATTATCACAATTCATTAGTAAAAAATTGAGAAACCCGATCGAGCTAAATCAACCGACTATACTTGAATCTATCCCATTAATCTCAGAGGATGTTTTACAAGTATTTTTGGTTACTTCAAAGCCTCGGAAACCTAACCTCCCTACCCCATTCCCTACAAATAAATGGGAGTTTCAAAGCCTCTCTTTGCTTGTCTGACAACAGGCTGACGCCAATGGGGAAAGGTTTGGAGAGGGTTTTCTGGTATACTTTACGACTTTTTAAACATCCTCTAAGGCATCTGCACAAAAATAAATTTGGGTTCTTGCGGTAGTTTTATGGTAATCAGTAGAGTTTACTAAATTCTCATAACTATAATTTTGTGATATCAATACGTAAAACATCAGTTTTTTCAGCATTTAAGTATTATTAAATATACTTAAATAAACCCAGGTTGATAATCTCTATTATCACATCGGGAAGTTTTAAAAACACTTACTACAAACTATTGGAAGTGGCAGTTGGTTGTGGATATCTTAATCATGGAGCGGTGAATCAACGCAGAATTCTTCATGATGAAATTGCAGACGTAATTAAAAATTTTTATTAAGCAAAAGTTAAAAAATTTTTGGGCGAAGTTTGACAGCTTGTCATTTGACTATGGCAGCGGCTCAACTCACAATTATGGAGGATATTGCACCGAATAAGCCATTATTGCAGAGAGAACACGAAATGAAAAAAGTTATTACAGTCATGCTGTTAGGCATAGCAATCTTCACATTTGCCTTCAGTAGTCCAGCTTTGGCAGCAGATACTGCTAGTGGAGCTAAAGTATTTAGTGCCAATTGTGCCTCTTGTCACGCAGGAGGGAAGAATCTGGTTCAAGCTGACAAAAACCTGAAGAAGGAAGCTTTGCAAAAGAATGGTTTGTACTCAGCAGAGGCGATTATTTCCCAGGTTACAAAAGGTAAAAATGCCATGCCCGCTTTCGGCAAACGGTTGAAATCTAATCAAATTGAAGATGTAGCGGCTTATGTGCTTTCACAAGCAGATAATGGTTGGAAGTAGACTAAAATCTAACTTCAAAAATTAGCAATTTGCGGGGCTTTATGTCCCGCTAATTTTAGAGTTGCCGCAATTATCAAACAGGATGCATATACCAATTTAGGATTTTGGATTAATAATCTTTATAAAAAGACTGCCCCAAAAATATCAAACAGTACTACCTATCCTCATTTGGTATTATGAGTAATTTCTGGCAATTATTTTTCAGTATAATTATTGCTTTACCTCTCACTTTTTTGACTTTATCTGCACATTCTTTACCCATTTTAATTACCCAAATTACAGCGGGTGATTTCTTAGAGTTGGGTGTAGATAAGATGCGGCGCGGTGATTATCAGGAAGCAATAGAGAATTTCAACCAGGCGATTGAACTTAAAAAAGATTTGGCTGTCGCTTATAGCGATCGCTGTCTTGCTTATCTCCAACTACAAGATTACCATCAAGCGATCGCAGATTGTACTCAAGCCATAAATTTTGCACCGGATAACTTCGAGGCTTATCTAAACCGGGGAGTAGCACACTACAGACAAGGGGATTATTCTGCTGCCATTGTCGATCATAATCAAGCGATCGCACTTAAACCATCGGATTTTCGAGCTTACTACAACCGAGGGCTAGCCCGTGCTGGTGATGGGAAAGACTCGGAGGCAATTCTTGACTTTAATTTAGCCCTAACTCAAATTCCTCGAATCAGCAGCTTACTGCTTGCAGATATCTATAATGACCGAGGTTTAGCGCATTTTGTCTTGCAAGATATTCAAACTGCGATGCTCGACTTTAATCTAGCAATTCGCCTCAATGCTAACGATTATAGAGCGTACTTTAACCGGGGTTGTGCTTGCGGACGAAACGGAGATGACTTTGGTGCAGTGCGTGATTTTTCTCAAGTCATCAGACTTAACCCCAGTAATGCACAGGCTTACGTTAATCGGGGAGTAGCTCAGTATCGCTTAGGATATCATTTAGGAGCTATATCTGATTTACAAAAAGCATCTGAGTACTATGGACAGCAAGGAAAAAAAGTTGCTTATGAAAAAACTCTAGATTTACTGAAGAATCTGCGACAACAAATTTCGTCTGTAACGGAAATCGCTCTTTTCTAACACTGTAATAACTATACAGGGTATCCACCAGCTTGAAAAATCTGTTCGACGGTTAAGTTTAATTCTGGGAAAAGAGGTGAGATAATGCGTAGTTTACCGCCGCAGGCATCGCTACCTTGAAACTGGCTGACTTGGTATTCTCCCTCAATTAAGGTGTAAAGCGAGATAGTTGGTTGTTTAGGGTTGCCAATAAATTGCCTACCGCCTAAAGCAGCATAGTCTACAATCCAGTATAAATAATCAATTATTTGAAGACATCAATGATTTATTGATTGAAATTCTTTATATTGCTGAAATCGTTGAAGCATTATAGTAACCTTATAGAAAAATATATTTTTCTATAAGGTTAAGTCTCTTTTTCTTTTGTTATTGCTAACTAAGAAGGCGTAATACCATCAGAGAGCGATCTGTGACTGGTAAAGTTTGAGAACCTGAAACTAATTTTCCTCGGTCTAAAAAGCGAGGTTCATTAGTGTCAATTACTATCTCCCATACCTTATCTTGAAATTCATGGGGCAAAGCAAAGTCAATTAACTCGTAGTGAGCGTTAAAAAATAGCAGAAAACTTTCATCGATAATCCGCTCACCGCGATCGCCTGGAGTAGCAATTCCCTGCCCATTCAAAAAAATCTCCATTACTTTGGCATAACTAACTAGCCACTGCTGCTCAGTCATTTCACTGCCATCAGAATTAAACCAAGCAATATCATTAATACCTAAACCGTGAATGGGGCGGCCTTGAAACCACTTACGTCGCCTGAATACTGGATGCTGATGGCGAAAATTAATTAGTTCGCGTGTAAAGTCTAGTAAATCCGAGTTCGCTTTATGCAAATCCCAATGTCGCCAAGAAATCTCATTGTCTTGGCAGTAAACATTATTATTTCCCTTTTGACTACAGCCAATTTCATCCCCCTCTAATAGCATTGGGACACCTTGAGATAGCATTAGGGTTGCTAAAAAGTTTCGTCGTTGCCGTTCGCGCAAACGCATTACTTCTGGATCGTCGGTTTCGCCTTCTACACCACAATTCCAGGATCTATTATGGCTTTCACCATCTCTATTATCTTCCCCGTTTGCCTCATTATGCTTTTCGTTATAGCTGACCAAATCATTTAACGTGAAACCATCATGAGCAGTTATAAAATTAATACTTGCATTTGGGTTGCGCCCGTTTGTTTGATAGAGGTCAGGGCTACCGGTAAAACAGTAGGCAAATTGTCCTAAACTATCATCTACACCACGCCAAAAATCTCTGACTGTATCCCGATATCTACCATTCCACTCAGACCAACGCAGTGGAAAGTTCCCGACTTGATAGCCTCCTTCTCCTAAGTCCCAAGGTTCAGCAATCAGCTTCACATCTGCCAAGATTGGGTCTTGATGAATAATATCAAAGAAAGCTGATAGGTTATCTACTTCATATAATTCCCGCGCCAGCGCTGAGGCTAAATCAAAGCGGAAGCCATCTACATGCATTTCTGTTACCCAATAGCGCAGGCTATCCATGATTAACTTCAGAACTTGAGCATGACGCACATTCAGAGAGTTACCGCAGCCTGTAAAGTCCATGTAGTAGCGAGGATCGTCCTTTACCAAACGATAATATACAGAATTATCAATACCTCGCAAAGATAGCGTTGGCCCGAAATGATTTCCTTCGCCAGTGTGGTTGTAGACTACATCTAAGATCACTTCAATTCCGGCAAAATGTAGTGCTTTGACCATTTGCTTGAATTCAGTAACTTGTTCTCCCACAGTTCCACTAGCACTGTAACTAGAATAGGGAGCAAAATAGTTGATGGAATCGTAGCCCCAGTAATTGCTTAATCCTTTATCTTCTAAATGTCCCGGATGAGATAGAAAATGATGTACTGGCATCAACTCAACTGCCGTAATTCCTAATTGCAGTAAGTGTTGAATTGCAGCCGGATGTGCCAATCCAGCATAAGTGCCGCGCAATTCTTCTGGAATATCTGGATGTAGTTTAGTAAAACCTTTGACGTGAGTTTCATAAATAACAGTTCTATACCAAGGCGTAGCAAGCAGTTGATCGCCTTCCCAATCAAAAGATTGATCGACCACAACAGACTTGGGCATTATTTTGGCATCATCTAGTTCCGAAAAAACTAAGTCTTTTTCCTCAGCGTCTAGAGAGTAGCCAAAGACAGCTGGATCGTTACTAAATTCACCGTCAATTGCCTTAGCATAAGGATCAATTAATAGTTTATTTGAATTAAATCGATGACCTACTTCTGGTGCCCACATCCCATGCACTCTAAACCCATACTTTTGACCTGGGCCAACTCCTGGTAAGTAACCATGCCAAACAAAATTGTTTTTTTCTGTTAAGGGTATACGAATTTCTTCGTCATCGCTATCAAATAAACAAAGCTCTACCCCTGTTGCATTTTCCGAAAATAAAGCAAAGTTTGTCCCTTTTCCATCCCAAGTTGCGCCTAAAGGATATACATTTCCCGGCCATAAAGCTACATACATAAGTAAATCTTGAATATTAGTTTTTCGACAAATATTATTGATTTCAACTTTTTTGAATAATTAGTTAAAATCTAAGAGTTACTAATAATTCTTTAGAATCAATAACATTAAAATTTAACTTAAAAATAATATTGTTTACTCTATCATTAGTAATAAAATCTCTATTCCTTAAGTTAGAAAATTAATGTAGAGGGGAAGTAGAACGATGTGGAAAAACCAAACTATGTTAATAAAAATTAAATAGACTCAAACCCTCTTTCTCCCTGCCTTCTACCTCCTGCCTCCTGCCTCATCCAAACGATAAATATTCACACCGACCTACTTAACAGACTGAAGGAAAACTGCGCTGTTTGCGACACGCCGCGCAATCTGCTTCAGTAGACCTCTTGCAAAAGTGCTTTTTGCAAGAGGGGGAAAAGGGTAAAGGTTAAAGGGGAAAGGGACTTTTGCAGAACCTTTTCCCCTTCCCCTTTCCCCTTTTCCCGACTTATGCAAGAAGTCTAGTAAAGCGATGCTTGCGTTAGGATGCGTTAACGCTAAAAAGTAAGGGTTTTAAACTCTCACTGTTGCCACAGTTTTCCGCAAGGTGGCTGTTTACATGGCTCCAAATCATCTAGGTCAAATCCCCTTCTAGATTATTTAAATGCGATCGCTCTAGAGTTTAACACATAGTAAATTGACAAACAGTCTCATCCGCTCTGTAGAAATATGACAGCGTGTCTTTTGACACGATTTTACTATTACAGCAACAATGCTACGTAGTGACTGTTTTTACTTGGTGTGAAAGAGAACGTGAAAAAGGATTTTTTGTTGCTAACAGTTGCTTTACCGAGTTTACTGATAGCGTCTCCTAGTTATGCGGTTGAGAGTGAAATTGAGCAGAGAAATACTAATAAATCAACCGAAGTTATTTCAGATATTCCGAGTTTGAGTGAAATTGAGTTACCGGTCACTAATGCCGAATTATTATCTCAACAATCTGTACCGATTGAAGTTAATCCAGAAGAAACTCAACCAGAAACAGAGCAAACTCCGAGCGATGATGCAGACATTTCTATAGAAGCGATCGCAGAACCAGACAACCTACCCCAATCTACTCCAACTTACGTAATCGATCGAGAAGAAATTAAAAAGCAGGGTGCTGCAAGTTTAGCCGATATCTTGAAAAGAATGCCTGGTTTTGCAATCAATGATGTAGGTCATGGGGCAGATATTCACACAGGTACATACTATCGGGGAGCCTCAATTAATCAGTCTGTATTTCTGATTGATGGTAGACAAATTAACACTAATGTCAATATTTATCATGGTGGAACTGATTTAAATAGTATTCCTGTAGAGGCGATTGAACGAGTGGAATTATATAGCGGCACCGCCTCCGCTTTATTTGGTTCCTCAGCCTTTGGAGGAGTTGTCAATATCATCACCAAAGAAGGTTATGGCAAACCTAAATTCAGTGCTAGTGCAGAATTCGGCTCATTGAATTTAAATAATCAACAAGTGACTTATGGTGGTTCATCTGATAAGGTCAAGTACAACTTTAGCTTTGAAAGATTCTTTACAGATAACCGTTACCGCGTCCCTGTAGGTGCAGCCAATCGTGACGAACAGGGATTTTTATCGAATGCAGATACAGCTACAAGTACATACTTTGGTAGCATTGGACTAGATTTAGATCGGAAAAATTCTTTGAATTTAGATGTTACTGCACTCAGCAGTCGTCGTGGCTTAATTTATTTTGGGTTTCCTCTGCAAAGAGATAGGTTAGACCACGATGGTTTAAATGTTGGCTTATCTTGGAAAACTCGACTAGGTAATGGCGAAAGCTCTAACCTCACAACCTCAATTGGTTATAACCAAGATTATTTCAGCACTTACGGCCCTACAGGAGCATCATTTTATCGTAGAGGGTCTTTAGATACACAACAACTCACAGCCAGAGTCGATCATGAGTGGAAAATTGCTGCCAATAATAAATTGCGTTGGGGATTAGATTTAAAAAACACCGATTTGATCGGTGATGTTTTGAGTACAGATCCTACTAGGATTGCCGAAAACGAAAAGGAAGATCGAAGTTTGTTCAATACAGCTTTATTTGCTGTCAACACTTGGAATATTAGCGATAATTTTCTGATAGATTTAGGGCTAAGACAAAGCTTTGACAGCCAATTTGGAAATTATCTTAACCCTAGTGTTGGTTTACGTTATGCAGTCACACCAATAGTAGCAGTGCGTGGAAGTTGGGCAGGGGGACAACGCAATCCTGGGTTGGATCAGTTGTATGTTTATGATACAGTTCATGGTTGGGCACCTAATCCTGATTTAAGGCCAGAAATTGGCTCAACTTGGACTGTGGGAGTAGATGTTAGTTTTTCAGAAAATCTGATTGGACAGTTTACTTACTTTGGTAGTAGTATAGGCGATCGCTTGGGAGTTATCGCTGGAAAATGGACAAACATTGGATTAGTAGATACCAATGGTTTAGAGGCTGCATTGCAATTAAAAATTGCGGCTGGCTGGTCAACTTTCCTCAACTATACTTATACAGATGCCCAAATAAAAACAGGGACAGAGAAAGGTTTGCAGTTAGGTTTGATTCCCTACTCTGTACTGCAAACTGGTGTGGGTTATCAAAATTCAGGTTGGCAGGCTAACTTGTATGTTACCTACAATAGTGGCGCTCGCAGATCCATCTTCGCTAACTCTACTGACAAGCCTACAGATTTTGCACCATCTTTCGTGAATTTAGATTTGAGCGGGCGTATACCTCTAACTAGCAATTTAGGACTAACAGTTTACTTAGAAAATCTACTGGGTGAGCAATATGAGCGAGTTAATCGCATATATAGCCCTGGATTTACTTTTCGTGTGGGTTTAACCGCCAATTTTTAGGTATTCAATGTAGAGATTTTATCGTTGCCAAGTCTCTACATTCTTATGTCTTGTCACATGATTTGGAAAACCTCACTTTCCTATAAGGATAAAATGTTAGGTTTGACAGCATTTTTTTAGTAAAGGCGACGCACCACCGTACAACACAGTGCGTTAAGCTAAAGCCATTATGACCCTACTTAAAATTTACTTTTAATCTAAAATCTAAAATTGTTATGAGAGCCAAAATTGAAAATAAAATACTTTTTATCCACCACGAAGATTTACCAGAGTTTAAAAAGGGTGGTTCGGTGGTGAGAAACTCTTATTTTTGGGCATTACGTTCAATAGCTGGTCAAGCTTCACGTTATCGTGATTGGGAATACGAACCGGAGGTTTGGCTAGCGCTTTCACGAATGCTTTTATCGTTTGCTGAATCAGGATATTTGGGTATTAGAGAAACTTTACTAGAGTTTCCCTTATCTCAAGGAGAAATTCCTAATTTGTTGCGAGATGTTTCCACTTGGGAGTAGGGATGTATAGCTGTCATTGTTGCTAACAAATCTTTTACCCACTTCTGGTTAAAAATGATTACTCGCTATATATTTCTATTAAGGATTCAAACAAAGAAATGCAAACATTGGGAAAAAGGTGGGCAGCAGCCCACCCTAAACCATTATTTACTTAGCAATACTTTAAACAGGTGCTTCAGTAGCACTTTTGCCAACTAGCATTGCGGTATTTTCGTCGCTTTCAAGGATACCGAATTCAATCAACAATTCTTCTAACTCTTCCATCTCGATAGGTGTGGGGACAGTCAGATTCTTGTTGTTGATGATCTTTGTACCTAATGTCCGATATTCGTTAGCTTGGTTGCTGTCAGGTGCATACTCGTTAACAGTCATGCGGCGCAATTCTGCGTGTTGCACAATGTTGTCACGAGGTACGTAGTGAATCATTTGGGTGTTCAAACGTTTTGCCAGGGTTTCGATTAGGTCGATTTCCCGGTCAACGTTACGGCTGTTACAAATCAAACCACCCAAGCGCACACCGCCAGTATGAGCATATTTGAGAACACCACGAGCGATGTTGTTAGCTGCATACATCGCCATCATTTCACCAGAGGTAACGATGTAGATTTCTTGTGCCTTACCTTCACGGATAGGCATAGCGAAACCACCGCACACAACGTCACCCAAAACGTCGTAACTTACAAAATCAACATCTTTGTAAGCACCGTTTTCTTCCAAGAAGTTGATAGCGGTGATAATACCACGACCAGCGCAACCCACACCAGGTTCAGGACCACCAGACTCTACACAACGTACATCGCGGAAACCGGTCAGCATTACTTCTTCGAGTTCAATATCTTCTACAGCACCGCGTTCAGCAGCCAATTGAAGAACACTTGTTTGAGCTTTACTGTGTAGCATCAAACGGGTAGAGTCAGCTTTGGGGTCGCAACCGACAATCAGGACGCGCTGACCCATTTCAGCCATTGCTGCAAGGGTATTTTGAGAAGTGGTAGATTTACCAATACCGCCTTTACCATAGAAAGCTATTTGTCTAATCTTTTCGTCAGTCATGGTTGTGTTTCCTACAATGATTTAGTTGATGAATCGTAAGCTTGATGTAGTTTTTTACCCTTGGCGTCGTAGGGAAGTAGAGCCTATTGGCGTTGACGCATAGCGGCTTGTTGCTACACATCGCATCCTGGCAAAAACATTTAAAATCAGAACATATTTACCCACGAAATGATGGCTTAAGAGATAGATAAATCTAATCTCTTAATAACGAAGCCTTTGAAACTATGACTTCAGCATTATCAGTTGTTGTAACGAATCCCAAATGGTTGCTCAAGCCTCAAGAGTGGTTGCAGCAGGAATTCAAATGAACGCAGATTTGTTCCTTGAACCACACAACCAACCAAATTGCAATCCACTCTTAAATGGTTGTTACAACTTGTGTGATTTTGCTGATGTCAAGTAACCAAGAAAATCTATAGCGCTTCTCGTTTCGTGATTGATGCAGCAAGATAAATTCCAGCCTAAAAGTGGTAGCTACCAGTGCAGTAATATAATACCTGCACAGACAACATCTGATACTCCGGCTGAGATAATATCTTGGCGACTTTTGACAGTATGGCTAAATTCCTAGAAATTATGGAAAGACACCATTCTGCTTGAAGTTTTCGTTCCAAAAGTCAGCAACTGCTTCAACTTAGTTTGCGGTTGAAAACGTTTACTTCCGCAAAACAAAGTTAGTAAATATTCTGTATTTCTATTGAATTGTCAGGCTGTACTAAGAGTCTTTCTTCCCAGACTCCAAGAGTAATGCCTTTAGCGGGTAATGCTCTAGCTAGGTTAGCCAACTCTTATTGGCTCGTACCCAGATAAATTTTGATTGACTTCAAGTTGTTACAAAGGCTACTATCCTACTCAATCTAGTTTTAGATTTTCGTTAAAAAAAGATGTAGCTAATTGAAGGGGACTTACCAGAGCAAAAAAACTTTCTTGAGCTTGCCTCAAACTTGTCTTGAAGTCTTTTTGTGTTTTCACTTGTTTGATTCCTATAAAAACCATAACATACATCCCACTAATTAATTTGCCGAATCTCAAATTATTTATCTATTTAATAGAAGATTATCCTTAGAACCTTTAATAGTCATAGGTTACACCCTCGCTAGTAGCTAGTTAATGAAATTATTTATCATAGCCGATATGTGCAATTAGATACTTTTAGAAATTTGATAAAAGTATTTAAAACTAATGTTTGAAAAAGAAAACAGAAATTCTTATTTTTGCAGTCAAAAATTTTGTCATCATATTGAACTAGCAGTCTCCCTAGCAGCTTCTCGCAGCCGCTCCACATCGCGCATCGGTGGCGCACCAAAAAGCCGCTTATACTCCCGGTTAAAATGCGAGGCATCGTCATAACCCACTCGGTAGGCAGCACTGGTAGCATCAAGCTTCTCCCCCAGCATCAGACGGCGAGCCTCCTGGAGGCGCAGTTGCTTTTGGTACTGCAAGGGACTCATGGCAGTGACAGACTTGAAGTGATGGTGGAAGCCCGATACACTCATTCCCAGCTCTCGGGCGATGCTTTCAATCTTGATCGGCTCGTTAAAGTCTTTACGAAGTCGCTCGACGGCTCTGGCGATGTGGTAAGTGTAGCCACCCAGAACTGCAATATGACGGAGCCGATTACCTTGCTCTCCCATCAGGAGTCGGTAAATGATTTCCCGCTTAATCAGTGGTGCGAGAACATGAGCTTCAGCAGGGGAATCTAAAAGCCTGACAAGCCGCACCACAGCGTCCAACAGATTTGCATTCAACGGACTTACATCAATCGCTTTCACATCAGCACGGCTGCGGGATGAGGGATACCCTGCCTCGACCATCACTGAGCTAACGAGGGTGGGGTCAAGATCGAGGCGAAGGCTCAAGTATGGTTGTGCCTTGGACGCTTCCAGAATTTGGCTGACAATTGGTAGTTCGACCGTAGCAAGCAAATAATGCATCGGGTCGTACTGATAGCGATCGCTACCCAAAAGAACTTCTTTGCTGCCCTGAGCGATCGCACAAAAGGCAGGGATAGAGACACTATGAACGCATTCCGAAGGCGAGGAGGATCGATTGAAGTGCAAACCTTTGAGCGGCTCAATCGTCCCATCATGACCAATAGCCTGGGCAATCCGCTCTTTCAGTTCGTCTCTGTTAGCTTGCGCTCTGTCTGCCTCGCGCTTTGCCTGCGGGTCTTTCATTAAATCGATATCGGACTTTTCACTCGTTTTGGCAGCGTTCATTTCTAAATTTGCAGGATTGTACAACAATCTTAGACGATTGTTTTATTACTTGTCCTCCAAAATGCCTAAGATTGAACTAAAGCAATAAAAATCGATTCCGGCTTCTTGCAAGCGTCTGGATTTTTATTCAAGAAAAAACTCAGTTTTGATTGGGTAAGAGACTCGCCTACTGACAACCAAAACAGCATCAAGGCTAACCTTGCTTTGTAAAAAATCCATCCCTATTTATAGAGAAGCGATAAATGCTCAATTTCTACGATTGGGACAGCCACCGAAATGGCATCAAATGAAGGAATTAAGAAATGGATATCAAAAAAAGTGGCTCACAGCCTTCCGGCAAAGGGCCAGCCGAGTATTTTACCGGCACTGTACGCATTGACCCCCTGTTTGAGGCACACGAGCCAGCCCGCACGTCTGGTGCCAGTGTCACCTTCGAGCCGGGTGCCCGAACTGCATGGCACACCCACCCGTTAGGACAAACCCTAATTGTCACGGCTGGTTGCGGTTTCGTACAACGTTGGGGCGGAGCGATCGAGCAAATTCGTCCGGGGGATGTGGTCTGGTTCGAGCCGGGTGAGAAGCATTGGCATGGCGCTACGGCAACCACAGCAATGACGCACATCGCCATTCAGGAATGGCTCGACGGCAAGCCCGTGGACTGGCTGGAAAAGGTCAGTGACGAGCAGTACCAGACACCAAATGTAAACAACTAGGAGCATCCATCAATTCATGTACAATACGAAAGCTTATTCCGCAGTTAGTGCAACATCACCATTAGCCCGCGACACCATCAAGCGGCGTAATCCAACCGATCGTGACGTACAGATCGAAATTCTCTTCTGTGGCGTCTGCCACTCCGATCTTCATGCAGTGCGTAACGAGTGGAGCGATTTCATGTCCACGACCTACCCAATCGTTCCCGGTCATGAGATTGTTGGACGGGTCACTGAGGTTGGCTCGGCAGTCACCAAGTACAAGCCTGGCGACCTCGCCGCAGTCGGTTGCTTAGTTGATTCAGATGGAACCTGTCCTCATTGCAAAGTGGGTCTCGAGCAGTTCTGTCCGAACATGACCCTCACCTACAACTCTCCGGATAAGCACCTTGGAGGCGTCACTTATGGCGGCTACTCCGATAGCATCGTTGTCGATGAACGCTTCGTTCTGCGAGTTCCAGACAACCTCGATCTCGCTGGGGTTGCACCGCTCCTTTGTGCTGGGATCACAACCTATTCGCCTCTGCGTCACTGGGGCATCACCAAGGGCAAGAAGGTTGGTGTGATCGGTCTTGGCGGGTTAGGTCACATGGGCGTGAAGTTTGCCCATGCCTTCGGTGCCCATACCGTCGTCTTCACCACCTCGCCTGACAAGACTGAAGATGCGCTTCGTCTCGGTGCCGACGAAGTGGTCGTCTCCCGCAATGCTGACGAGATGCAGAAGCACGCTGGTAGCTTCGATTTTATTCTCGATACCGTCTCTGCCAAACACGACATTAACGCCTATCTCAACCTGCTCCGCCTCGATGGCAACATCACCCTAGTCGGTGCGCCCGAAAAGCCCCTGGATGTTGCAGCATTCAGCTTGATCGTGGCCCGCCGCAGTCTCTCCGGCTCCAGCATTGGCGGCATCCCTGAAACCCAGGAAATGCTCGATTTTTGCGGCGAACATAACATCACTGCCGATGTTGAAGTCATCCCCATTCAAAAAGTCAACGAAGCTTACGATCGCCTGCTCAAGTCCGATGTGAAATATCGCTTTGTAATTGATATGGCATCTCTGAAATCTGAATAACTGAGTCAGCCTTTAGAAGGAGTAACCATGCACAAGCGTGAACTTGGCAAGGGCCGATGGTTTATGCGATCGCCACTGTGATTGCGCTGGTCTTACCCTGGCTGTTCGTGCTGCTCTACATCTTCTATCTCTGCCCTCGCTGGGGTAACAGGAGCGATCGTTCTAATTTTTAATGCCTCAAGCTACACCGTAGAAAGGTGGATGGAAGCTCAATACTGCTCGGTTTTTGCATTTTTAACTCAGCATTGGGTTTGGGGAAAAGGTTAAAGGGTAAAGGTTAAAGATTTTTTCTTTCCCTTTTCCCCTTAACCGACAAGTATTGGATGGAAGCTTTAACCATCCGGCGAACATTCTAGAACAGGGCTTTGAACTGCCCTTAAAGGAGAAATCATGCAAAAAAGAAAACTTGGAAACAGCAATCTGGAAGTGTCGGCGATCGGGCTTGGCTGTATGGGAATGAGCTTTTCTTATGGCCCGCCCAAAGATACGCAAGAGATGACCGCTCTGCTTCGGGCTGCCGTCGATCGCGGCATTACATTCTTTGACACCGCCGAGGTCTATGGCCCGTTCCTAAACGAAGAGCTTGTGGGTGAAGCCCTCGCTCCCTTCCGCGACCAAGTGGTGATTGCCACCAAATTCGGGTTCGACATCAGTCCGAATTCCGATCCCCGTGGGATGAAGGGTTCACCCGGATTGAATAGCCGACCGGAGCATATTAAGGAAGTCGTTGAGGCTTCGCTCAAGCGACTCAAGGTCGAAACAATCGACTTGCTTTATCAGCACCGGGTTGATCCGAATGTGCCGATTGAAGATGTGGCAGGAGCAGTGAAGGAACTGATTCAGGAGGGTAAGGTGAAGCACTTTGGACTCTCGGAAGCAGGAGTGCAAACGATCCGTCGCGCCCACGCCGTTCAGCCCATCGCGGCTCTCCAGAGCGAATACTCGCTGTGGACGAGGACTCCTGAAAAGGAAGTGATACCGACCCTGGAGGAACTCGGAATCGGCTTTGTCCCGTACAGCCCTTTGGGCAAGGGCTTTCTCACTGGCAAGATGGACGAAAGCACAACCTTCGACAGTTCCGATTTCCGCAGCACCCTGCCTCGCTTCACTAAGGAGGCTCTCAAGGCAAATCAAGCTCTGATTAATCTGCTTGACAGCATTGCCGAACAGAAGCAGGCGACCCCGGCTCAAATTGCGATCGCCTGGCTGCTGGCACAGAAGCCCTGGATTGTTCCGATTCCAGGCACCACGAAGTTGCATCGCTTGGACGAAAACATCGGGGCAGTCTCAGTCGAACTCACGCCCGACGATCTGCGTGACATCGATGCCGCCGCCTCCAAGATCGCGGTGCAAGGCGCTCGGTATCCCGAAAAACTGGAGCAAATGACCGGTCGTTGAACCAACACTAAGTTAAGCCGTATAGTAGGCAGCGTAAGGGTTCCAGAGGAGCAGAGGGGAAAGAGTTTGTAACAAAGCACTTTACTCAAAAGTTCCCCATCCTCTTGTTTGCTCCTCTGCTCCTCGGTAACAGAGTAGACCTCTTGCAAAAGTGCTTTTTGCAAGAGAGGGAAAAGGGTAAAGGTTAAAGGGGAAGGGGACAATACAGAACTTTTTCCCCTTCCCCTTTTCCCGACAAATGCCAAGAAGTCTAGTAGTCTGCCAACCCAAAAATGCTAAGTGAGGACTGGGGAAAGGGGAAAGGGAAAAGGGTAAGGGATTTAAACCCTTTCCCCCTTCCCCCTTCCCCTTTACCCCGCCAAGTTCACTTGGCGAACTACTAGTGTAGCCGTACCACTTGCCTACGGCACGCTGCGCGAACGTGGAAGCAAGCTACGCGCAGCGTCTCGTAGAGAAATGCTACCCCCTCACTGCCTCGACATATTTACCTTTTCTTAGTGCCATTCTGTACTGACACCTGTGCAACTAACGCTTGTGATGATTTCGCATAGATTTATGAATCTTCTTCCATCTTTCTTTCTCAGCTAATTGCGCCCTCTGGTCTTGTTTGCGGGTCAGGTAGTCGAGTTCTTTTTGTAACTTTTGGTAGCTAAGAAACCTGGAATAATCAAGTTCTCCGTCAGTCAAAGCCTGCTGCACGACACAACCCGGTTCGTTATTATGCTGACAATTGCGGAAATGGCATTCTTGCGCCAAGGTTTCGATGTCTGCAAAAGTTTCTTGCAAACCTTCATCACCTGCCCAAATTTGGATTTCCCGCATTCCTGGAGTATCAATAATTAATCCGCCAGTAGAGAGCAAAATCAACTCACGATTAGTTGTTGTGTGTCTACCTCGGTCATCACCTTGCCGTACTGGTTGCACAACTTGCACAGATGCACCTTGCAGTTGGTTGGTGATGGTGGATTTACCAACACCAGAAGACCCCAACAAAGCAACTGTTTGTCCTGGTTGCAAGTAAGGTTTTAAGGCATCCAATCCTTGATGATTGGTGGCACTTAAAACTGCAATTGGTACACCCAAAGCAACTGCTTCTACTTGTATTAAATACTCTTCTAGAGAATTGCATAAATCTGCTTTGTTTAACACAATTACCGGATTTGCACCACTTTCCCAAGCCAGAATCAGATAACGCTCTACTCTTCTTGGGTTAAAATCGCCATCCAGCCCTGAGACTAAAAAGACTGTATCAATATTCGCTGCAACAATTTGCTCTTCTGTTTTACTACCCACCGTCTTGCGAGAAAATTTGCTTTTCCTGGGTAAAATCTCGTTGATAGTGGCTCGTCCTTCAGATTCTCTGACACTAATCACAACCCAATCTCCAACGGCGGGAAAATCTTGTGGTTGAGAAGCACGATGCCGCAATTTACCTGAAACTTCTGCTGAAAGTTCCCCTTGTTCACTATAGAGGGTGTAAGTATTTCTGTATTCAATAGCAACCCTACCAACGCTAAATCCTTGTAAGCGATAGGGTTCAAAGCTGCGAGCAAAAAAGTCACTCCAGCCTAAATAATCCAAATTCATTGATGTTTCCTCGATGTGTGCTACTTGTTTTGCACAAGGTTCCACAGAGGAAGACATTTCTATGCAGGAGAACTCTCCGCACCAGAATGTCTGTGAATTCTAGTTTTCATTCCTGTAGAAAAGAGGACTGAACAGAATCTCTGCGCCTTGCGTTCTTTGAGTTGGGATGGTCAAAGTAACCCGGACTGCTAGCAACTCAGTCATAGTTCGTCCTCCTTCTGTACTACAGTAAATAATCTCCATTACTACATTAGCTTATTCCAGAAAATTCGTTTAAATTATCCGGTTTGAACCCTGATGTAGAGACACGATTTATCGCGTCTTGCAATACCAATGCACAAGTTTGCACATTATAAAAATAATCTTGGTAAAAAATATCTGCTGATCTTTCACCAACTTCTAGCAAAAGAAAGAGTTTGAGGCTGAGTATCTCTGTAATCATGAATGCGGATAAGTGTTTACCTGCTAAATAACTGATATGCCGCAATATTTCGGAAAACTACCCACCACAAACCAACCTTGGACAACTGTTAGCAATGTAAAAGCTGTAAGCTGGGAAAATAATATTGTTAATTTTGACTGTGGCGACTCACGCCTTACCATCAGCATACTTACTCCGAATTTAATCCGCGTGCGTTTCGCACAAACTGGAGAATTTATGCCTCGTCGCTCTTGGGCAGTGACGTTGGATGATTCAGAATGGTCAATAACACCTTTTGCAGTGCGGGAAACTGAAGCAACGGTCGAAATTGAAACAGAATATATTCGTGTGTGCGTTCAGCGGGAAAAATGTCGCATCACCTGTTTTGACAAAGCTAATCGTCCCTTTGCTCAAGATGCAGAGATGGGGATAGGTTGGCGGATGGGCGCAGTTGCCGGGTGGAAGGAAATTGCAGCCGACGAACATTTCTATGGCTTTGGCGAACGTACAGGCTTTCTGGATAAACTCAGCGAAGTAAAAACTAACTGGACAACGGATGCCTTAGATTATGATTCACTGACTGATGAAATGTACCAGGCAATTCCATTTTTTATGGCTTTGCGTCCGCAGGTAAGCTATGGCATCTTTTTCAACACCACTTTTTGGAGTCAGTTCGATATCGGTGCTGAACAACCAGGTATTTGGAAGATGGAAACTCGTGGCGGTGAATTGGATTATTACATTATCTACGGCCCTGAACCAGCCCAAATCCTGGAGACTTACACTCAGCTAACTGGAAGAATGCCATTACCGCCGAAATGGGCGCTAGGTTATCATCAATGCCGTTGGAGTTACGAATCAGAAACCGTTGTGCGGGAACTAGCAAAGGAATTTCGTCAACGCCGGATTCCCTGCGATGTGATTCACTTAGATATTGATTATATGCGGGGCTATCGAGTGTTTACTTGGAGTCCTCAACGTTTCCCCAATGCGGCAAAACTGATTAGTGATTTAGCAGAGGATGGTTTCAAAACAGTCACAATTATCGATCCTGGTGTGAAGTATGAACCAGAAGGTAATTATCATGTTTTTGACCAAGGCATAGAAAACGACTATTTCGTGCGTAAAGCTGATGGTACGTTGTTCCACGGCTACGTCTGGCCTGAGAAAGCTGTTTTTCCTGATTTTTTACGTCCTGATGTGAGTAACTGGTGGGCTGATTTACACAAAAGCCTAACTGATATTGGTGTAGCAGGAATTTGGAATGATATGAATGAACCTGCCATAAACGATCGCCCTTTCGGCGATGATGGGGAAAAGATTTGGTTTCCTCTAGATGCGCCGCAGGGGGGAAGGGGAGCAGCACTTCGGCTACGCTCAGTGACCGAGGAGCAGGGGAGCAGAGGAGCAGGGGAGAATTTATCTACGTCTAATCATACGGAAGTGCATAATTTGTATGGGTTGATGATGGCTAAAGCTTGCTATGAAGGGTTGCAACGGCATCGAAGTTCAGAGCGATCATTTGTGTTAACGCGATCGGGTTATGCTGGTGTGCAACGCTGGTCTTCTGTGTGGATGGGGGATAACCAATCGTTGTGGGAGCATTTAGAAATGTCTCTGCCGATGCTTTGTAATATGGGACTTTCGGGTGTGGGGTTTGTGGGTTGCGATATTGGCGGATTTGCTGGTAACGCCACTGCTGAATTATTCGCTCGGTGGATGCAGGTAGGAATGCTTTACCCATTGATGCGCGGTCACTCGGCAATGTCTACTGCTCGTCATGAACCTTGGGTATTTGGCGATCGCGTTGAAAATATCTGCCGAGAATACATTAATCTACGTTACCAATTACTTCCCTACATTTATAGTCTTTTCTGGGAAGCGGCAACAACGGGCGCACCGATTTTAAGACCACTATTATACCACTTCCCCAACGATCCGAAAACCTATAGCCTCTACGATCAAGTATTACTAGGTGCATCGCTGATGGCTGCACCAATTTACCGCCCTGGAGTTGAGCATCGAGCTGTCTACTTACCCGCTGGCACTTGGTATGATTGGTGGAGTGGCGATCGCTATGAAGGCCCGATTCACATTCTTGCTCATGCACCATTAGAAAGAATGCCACTGTATGTCCGTAGCGGTGCGATCGTTCCTATGCAACCTGTTAGCCAATACGTTGATGAATCGCCACTCGACCAGATTCGGTTACGAATATGGGCTGGTAACAACGAATATCAGTTATTTGAAGATGATGGACAGACAAGCAAGTATCAAGATAATAACCACTCAATAACAAACATCCGTGTATTTACTCAGGCAAGCCAAACAGTAGTCGAAATTGCAGCAAGAGTTGGAAAGTGGACACCTCCAACACGCGAAGTGATTGTAGAACTTGTTGGTGTTGGAGAGCAACGGTTTCAAGATGACGGTAAGCCACATAGCCTACAATTCTGAAATACTGGTAAAGGTGGTTTTTGAGCCACCATTATTTCCTACTTTAAATTATGCAAGAAAAAATATGCATAGAGGTAGATGAAAAACTAGCTAAAGTGTAACCTACAATACAAAGAACATCAATGATTAGCTCGTAAGAAATACGTAAGTTTACCACGCTAGATAGATGCGGTTAGAGAACACTCAATGTTAAATGTTAACCGCTTGCGACTGCAAGATAGATTTAAAATCTCTACAAATGCACTTGTGGCAAGAGTCGCAAGTGCGATCGCTGTTTTTGTTGGTAGCTTGGTATTAGTTGGCTGGTGTCTTGGCATTGAAGTTCTTAAGCGCGGCTTCCCTGGTAGTCCTGCCACGATGAAAGTCAACACGGCGTTATGTTTTGTGTTGAGTGGTATGTCACTGTGGCTATTTTTCAAAGAAGAGCAGGGGAGCAGCACTTCTCTACGAGAAGCTGCGCCAACGGCTACGCTCAGTGACCGGAGAGCAGGGGGAAACAATTCAAAATTCAAAATTCAAAATTCAAAATTATTTACCCATTTCCCTACTCTTCTAATCTCTCAGGTCTGTGCAATAGCTGTCACAACAATTGCAGCGCTCACCCTTGGTCAATATCTGTTCGGCTGGAATCTCGGTATTGACGAACTGGTGTTTCGTGATTTGCAAACTAGTATGGCGACATCGCATCCGGGGCGAATGGGGGTGAATACAGCACTGAACTTTATCCTGGTCAGTGTTGCCCTACAGATTCAGATTCATCTAAAAAGCCACCGCAGTTATTGGTATGCCCAAATTATTGCTCTGATTGCTACTTTAATTTCCTTTCAGGCGCTGATGGGCTATGCCTACCAAGTGAAAGTTCTCTACGGACTCGCCCCTTATACAACATCAATGGCGTTACACACAGCGGTGTTGTTCCTCTTACTAAGTATAGGTATTCTGTGGGCGCGGGCAGAACATGGCTTAATGAGGGTAGTTACAAGTGATAGTTACGGCGGCTTACTTGCACGTCGTTTACTAGTTGCCGCGATCGCAGTACCTTTTATATTGGGATGGATAATTGTTGAAGGTCAACGGGCAGGACAATACGATCCGGCATTTGCAGTATCGGTGTTTGCGATCGTTGTGATTGTAATTTTTACTATTTTGATTTGGCAAAGTGCCAGGGTTATTGAACGCCTCAGTTATCAACGCGACCTTGCCCAAGAAGCACTGAGAACCTACGAAGCTAAACTAGGGAGTTTTGTAGATGCTAACGTCATCGGTATTCTCTTTAGCGATGTGTATGGCGGTATCCAGCAGGCAAACGACGAATTCTTGAGGATGATTGGTTATGCGCGGGAGGATTTGGTAGCTGGTAAGTTAAGTTGGCGTAATATCACACCACCAGAGTATTTATACTTGGACGAGCAAGGTATCGCTGAAGCACAAGGAAATACCAACGCTGCTTGTACGCCCTACGAGAAAGAATTTATTCGCAAGGATGGTAGCCGTATCCCGGTTTTAGTTGGTTACGTGCTGCTAGGAGAAAACCGCGAAGAGTCAGTAGCCTTTATCCTCGATTTGAGCGAACGCAAACAAGCAGAAGCAGAACAACAAAAATTAGCATTGCTGGTAGAAAATAGCTCTGACTTTATCGGCATTGCCACCCTTGAAGGTCAATTACTCTACATAAATGATGCAGGTCAAAAGTTGGTAGGGTTTGCCAACCTTAATGAAGTGAGGCAAAAAGCAGTATTAGATTACTTCATGCCCAAAGACAAAGCCTATTTTCAAAAATATATACTGCCGACTGTACTATCAGAAGGGCGCTGGCAGGGAGAATTCTGCTTCCGGCATCTCCAAACAGGTCAGCCGATACCAGTTGATTACAACGTCTTCACTGTTATAGATAACAAAACAGGTCAGCCAATTGCCTTAGCAACTGTGACTCGCGACATCAGCGAGCAAAAGCAGACCCAGGAACAAATCTTACAGCTAAACAGGGATCTACAGCGCCGCATTACTGAATTACAAACTTTGTTGGAGGTAATTCCGATTGGAATAGGCATTGCCGAAGATCCAAAATGCCAAAATATTAAGGTCAACCCTGCTTTTGCCAAGCAGTTGGGGATATCGTCAAATACAAATGCTTCCCTTACCGTTCCCTTGGACGAAAAACCGACAAGCTTTAAAATCTACCGCCAGGAAAGGGAACTTTCAACAGAAGAACTCCCAATGCAGTATTCTGCTGCTCATGGTGTCGAGGTTCTCAATTGTGAACTCGATGTCGTCCATGAAAATGGCAAAATCGTCAACTTGTTGGAGTACGTTGCACCCCTGTTTGACGAAGAGGGTAAAACCAGAGGAAGCGTTGGTGCATTTTTAGATATTACGGAGCGCAAACAGGCAGAAGAAGTACTCCTAAATCAGCAAAAATGGCTAGAAGATGTGTTAAATCTGATGCCAAGACCGTTGCTGTTTATTGAACCAGGAACGGCGCGGGTAACTTTTGCCAATCGCTCTGCTGACGAATTAGCTGGGGGCGAATTTCCCAAAGGTATACCCGCCGAAGATTATCACAGAGTTTACTACTATACAGATGCCGCTGGCGATCGCATCCCCAATGAACTGATGCCAGGAGTGCGGGTTGCCCGTGGCGAACGCCTGAATGGATTGGAGGTAGACTGGCATACTCCGGCTGGTGTGCGCTCTCTACTAGTATTTGCCGATACCTTGCCAGCAATGCACGGTCATCCGGCTACTTGTATCTTAGTGTTCCAAGAAATCAGCAACCTCAAGGATGCACAAAAAGCCCTCTCATTAAGTTACAAAAGGCTAAAGCTACTATTTGACACAGCCAACGATTTACTATCGAGTCAGCAACCAGTAGTACTAATAGATAGCGTCTACCAAAAACTAAGAGACCAAATTGGTTTAGATATTTACTTTAACTATTTGGTTAAGGATAACTCTCAGGTAATGCGGCTAGAGTCTTACAGTGGCATTTCCCAGGAGATAGCAAACCAAATCGAGTCCTTGGAATTTGCTGAAGCAGTTTGTGGGACTGTCGCCCAGGAGCGTTGTGCAATTGCTCTAGAGAATGTGCAGCAATCAATTGACCCGAAAACAGAATTGATTCGTTCTTTAGATATTACTGCTTATTATGCATATCCCTTAATTGCCCAAGGACGGTTGTTGGGTACTCTTTCTTTTGGCAGCCGCACTCGGTTAAGCTTCACCGACAATCAAAAAGGGATGATGCAAGCAGTATGCGACCAAATAGCGATCGCAATGGAACGGGCTAGTTTAATTGCTTCTTTACAACAACAAACTGAGCAGTTACAAGAAGCCAACCGGATGAAGGATGAGTTTCTAGGAATATTATCCCACGAATTGCGATCGCCCCTCAATGCCATCCTTGGCTGGGCGCAATTACTGCAACGAAGCAAGCTCAGTGATACCCAAATGGCTAGAGCAACGGAGACAATTGAGCGCAATGCCAAGGCGCAAACCCAGCTAATTGAAGACTTACTGGATATATCGCGGATGGTTAGAGGCAAGTTACACCTCGATGTCCGTACTTGTAATTTGGTTCCCATCATTGAGTCAGCCATTAAGACTGTTAGTTTAGCCGCCCAATCCAAGGAAATCGATTTGAGATTTTCCCTAATTTCCTCAAAAGTAATGCCAAATTCCGATTGGGAATTAGGAGTTAATCACGAAAATCTCGAATTTCCAGCAGCACAATTCCAAACCAATCAACATTCAGAGGACAGCAAGCCGAGTGAAAATTCTCAATATTTAGTTTCCGGCGATTTCGAACGCTTGCAACAAATCATCTGGAATCTGCTATCCAATGCCATCAAATTTACACCCGTTGGCGGAAGAGTAGAGTTGCGATTGTCAGTGGTTAGTGGACAAGAAAAACAACAGACAACGGATAAATATGCCCAAATTCAAGTGATTGATACAGGCATTGGTATCAGTCCTGATTTTCTTCCTTATGTTTTCGATCGCTTTCGTCAAGCTGATAGTTCTAGCACTAGAATCTATGGTGGATTAGGACTAGGATTAGCGATCGTCCGTCATTTAGTAGAATTACATGGCGGTACTGTCCGCGCAGATAGCCCAGGTAAAGAACAAGGAGCGACGTTTACCGTCAAACTACCACTTCTGAAGAATGCCCACCTCGGCTCTTTTGCCCCTCTGCCTCCGCCCCCCTCTGTTTAGTCAGCGACATCAGTAGACTTCTTGGCATTTGTCGGGAAAAGGGGAAGGGTTAAAGGGAAAAGGTTCTGTATTGTCCCCTTCCCCTTTAACCTTTACCCTTTTCCCCAAGAATGCAAAAAGCACAAATGCCAAGAGGTCTATTGTAGAGACGGCGATTCATCGCGTCTCTTGCCTTAACCGAACAGTATTAGGACGGACTTAGAAATGGGGCATTGGGGAATATGAATTAAATTTTCCCCTATGTTTTACGAGCTTTTTTTCTAATCTCAAAATTTTTTATATGTAGCAGTCCTAAATCATTTGTGAAAATTATATATCTCTTTCTTCCCTTTGCATCCTTCTCTAGGAGACACTACGCATTAACATAGTGTCTCCTAGAGAAAGCGGTTCGTTGCCTTATTTATATTTTTCATAAATCAAATAGGACTGCGATAATGTCCGAATAATTAGTATGATTGCCATAGTACTTAGCCACTTACATACTACGTGCTTGGATTTAAGTAGCCCTTCTACTTAACGAGATTCAGGAGGTTGAGGTTGTTGCAGGCGTAAGAGCGTATTGTAAACCTGCCTTTTTAAGATAGTATTATTTTGTAGTTCTATAGTAATTTTGTTGAACTGTTCAAATTTTAAACCATTATCTTCGACAATTTTTTGAGCGTGGTTACAGTAGTTGACTGCAATATCTTGAGCCTTCTTTGGAAGACCATTTATGCTATTAGAATCGTTGCAGACAATCTGGGGAATCTCTCCATTACCAATAAGTTTTTTAATTTCTTCAAAAGCATTTTGACGGGCTGGCTCCATTGCTAGCACGGCTTGAGCGTAACTGTCGATTTCAGTATTATTAACTATTGGTGCTGGAGTTTGAGCGTTAGCTTTAGAACTTAATGAAAAACCGTTAGAAATAAGACTCACAGTAGCGATCGCACCGAAAAATAACGATCGCGACAGGGTTCGCTTTCGGCTAGTTCGGAAAAATAAATCAGAAATTTTCTTCATATAGTGTATGACACGAAACTACATCAGGGATATTATAAGAACTTTGAATTATTTTCAGAGTTGGAAGTTCCAGGAACTACTCAATAGTTCGAGCTTTTATATTTGATTGTCAATTTCCTCGGCATACTTGACAAAGTTCGATGACTTTAGTCTGGAGTGTTGACAATTCTGATGCTCCTTGTTTAAGGCTAACCTCTAATTCCAGCAGTAGGGGTAAGCAAAAGATTAACTGTTGCACAGAAAGCAGCTTAATTTCTTGCTGTAAGAAGTAAATTCGTTTAGGATTACCGATGTCAGCGGCAATAGCGATCGCTTGTTGATTCCGTTCCCCACTTTCTATCATAATCTTCACCCACAGCCAGGTGCGAAATTGTCCAATCAGTGTTGCAACTATCCGTAACCCCGGCTCGGAAGCATTGTTCAAATCTGCCAGTGTTGTCAAAGCTTTAGCTGTATCTCCTGTTCTGATTGCTGCTGCTAATTGTAAGCTATTTTGAGTAGTATTTCTTACTAACTTCGTAACAGTATCTGTGTCTAAAGGCCGATTGCTATCTTGGACATATAGCCGTAATTTCTCTAACTCATTGTAAAGAAGCCGTGTATCATTCCCTACCGCTTCTGCCAATAAATGGGCAGTATTGGCAGTCAGTTTCACGCCCACTATCTGAGCTGCTTGATTAACAGATTGCACCAGTAATTCTGTTTTCCAAGGTGGGATGAGAGGAAATTCTCGGAATTCGGTAGCAAACTGTTTTAACAATTTCGTGGATTTGAGGCGTTCATCTGGCTTATTGCGGCTGGTGAGCAATAAAAATGAGTTTTCGGGAATGACTCTTAGCGATCGCCCTAATTCTGCTAACACATTCTCTGGACAGTGCTGACATAGAGTAGTGTTTATCAGCCATACCAAGCGCCCACCAGCGCCAAAAGTAGGCGTCATCACCTGATTTAACGCCTGGATAGCAGCATCAGCCCGATCTGGGGAGAATGCAGTGTAATTAAAACTTGTCCATTGGGGATCTAGGACGCGATCGCGCAAAAGTGCGATCGTCTTTTCCATCGCAAAATCATCTTCACCCCAGTAAACATAGATTGGCATAGATAAACCTCTTAGTAGATGGAGAATGGGGCATTAGGAGTGCTGAGTGCTGAGTGCTGAGTTAAGAGTTAGGAGTTAAGAGTTTTGTTTACCCCCCTTATCCCCTTGTCCCCTTGTTCCCTTGTCCCCCTGTCTCCCTCATCTCCTCCCAAAAATTAAATACTTTTGAAATCATTCTCTTAATCAAGGTAATTTTCCCTAAAATCTATCAAGTGAGAGCGTGAGGCTATGAAGATTGGACGACAACTATCAAACTTACTTAAATCGGTTAGCAAGACTGACGCTGCCAGAAGCCTACAGATCCCAAGCCCAGCATATTCAGGAATCTTCTAAATTTCAGCTAAATTCTGGGTTGAGACAAGCGGCATCCTTTCCTGGCTATACGCTAATTACCCCGCCAGCAGAAGAAGAATCACACAACTCTGCTTTCTATGCCAAATTACAAACTTATCAACAGGAACTTTTGCAGTTGCCTGTAAACCGTAATTTGATTGTACCTGTACCTCCTGCTAGCTTCCATCTGACTTTAGCGGATTTGATTTGGGACAATGCTTACCTTGATGCCTACGAAAAAAATTCTAAATTTGACGAGGAGTTACACTCTTGTTTAGCTGAAATATTTCAAAAATATCAACAATTGATGACAAACAGGAGTCATCCAATTAAATGGCAAATGCTGGGACTAATACTGATGCCAAGAGCTGTAGCCATTTGTTTAGTCCCCCAAGATGAACGCTGTTACGAGGAAATTATTCAATTTCGCCGAACAATTTATCAAAATCCCAAGTTAATTGCCTTGGGTATTGAGCAGCATTATCACTTCACAGCCCATGTTACATTAGCCTATTTTGGGGAGGTTCCATCTGACTTAGATCGCACAAACTTCAGCACTATGCTTTCTCAATTGAATGAAGAATGGCTGTTGAATTTGCCGGAATTTTTGATCGATCGTGTTGAATTACGAAAGTTTGACAACATGACACACTATTATCGTGAACCAGACTGGCCGATTTTAGATTTTTAAGTAATTAGTTAGTAGTCAGTAGTTTGCACTTACTGACTACTCCTTCTTAATTAGCTTAAAATTTCGGTTGTTGATAACCGAGGTAAATTGCTTCTAAAAATACATCAGGCGTAACAGCTTCTGGCAATTTTTCTAAATTAATAATAGCTTTAACTTGCTCGGCTAGCTTTAGAGATAGTGATGCTCTTGCCTTTAACGACATTGCACCACGCCGCAGTAAATACTCACGAATAACAGCAAAATCATCTGGCATCAATTGCGATAAATCAGCAATTTCGATTAACTGTTCATGAAGTCCTTTTGCTTGTTCTGAAATTGTCAATCTTGCAGATGCAGTCGGTGTTTGGGCTTGAATGACAATTGTGCCAGCAGCCAAATCACCTAAGCGCTTTTCGCGGCTACCCAACATAATTAAAAAAGCGCCAATAAATAAAGTTTCATCAAAGGGTCGCAGTAAAGCACGTAGCGTTGCCTGTTGTAACCCGATGAGTCTACCATCATCTCGAACTACACGAATTTTAGCAAACCGTTTACCAGGAGTTTCCCCAAACCATAAGGTTTCAAAAAATACAAAATAGCCGATGTAAATTGCAAAGGCGATAATGAAGAAAATTGCTAACAACCAAATATCTAAACTTATTAAATTTTTAAAATAATATTCAACAAAATTTAACAGCTGTGTTGAGAAGACACTCCAAGTAAGGACAAACAGAAGCAAAGTTACACCCAACACTGTATAGTCAATCAGGAGTGCCAAAGCTCGATTACCGATTCCCGCTAGAGTGAATTCCAACTCTACACTTTCTGGAGTCTGGAATGTGATGCGATTAAAAAAGCGCATATTTTAACTAATTCAAAATTAATAGAGTTGGATTAAGATGTTGAGTTAACGAAAATCTTGCGAGGGAGGTTCTCGTAATTGCAAACCTAGACCTTCACGCCGACTACGCAAGTCCAAGTATAAAACAGCTTTTAGTGCTTGCCAAAATGGCATGACTAAAACTCCACCGATCAAGCTTCCAATTACAGAAATAAGATTAACAATCGAGTAAATAGCAGTACCAGGCTCAAGCCTGATTAGGAATAAGCTAGGTATATAGTTTAATACAAACACCAACGGCAATGTAACGATAAAACCAACTAAAACAATGCCTTGAATGCGAAATACTGAGGCTTTAGTTAACTCCCAACTTCTGGCAAGACTTTCGCCACCATTGATATTTTCCTCAACTGCTAAGGGCACTTCAGCTACTATCCAACGGGAGTAGAACCAGGTTAGTCCTAACAGCACAAGAACTACCGTTACAATTCCTCCTATAATTATGGCTGTAATACCTGTACTAACGCCAAATATCCCTCCTAATACTCCTCCGATCAACGCACCTAGCACACCGCCCACGATCGCTAATCCAATATAAATTATCAGTAAAGATATACCTACTTGGAAAGCAACTCTTAAAAATGACCAAAGACGTGGATTAATATGGCTTCTGGCAGTTTGAACACCTTCAGGCTGGTAAATCAATTCTCCAAAAGCCAAGCGTGAAATTAGTCCAGAAATGGCTGCATATTTTGCCCAACCATACACAGGAACTAGAACCCACAAGTGTGCGATCGCAGCTAGATTAAGATAAGTCTTCAAATGAGAACGATACAACTTTACCGCAGCACTGACAACGTTACCAATACTCAGTGGTTGTATCTGACCGGAAGATCCAAAGTTTTCAGACATAATGCTAAATTTGCCTTGAAATTACGGAGATGAATTTGAGGCTATCTTAAGCTAAGTTAAACTCAGTGTTCCCAAAATTCATGAATATTCAACGTTGGATTGCGCGACGAGAACCGAATTGGCAGCGTTTGGATGCCCTGTTAAGGCAGATAGAAAAAAAAGGGTTAAAGTCCTTACGGGCAGCAGAAATTAGAGAGTTAGCGAGTTTGTATCGTTCTGTAGCAGCAGATTTGGCACGTGCCCGCACTCAGCAAATCGGCAATACTTTAATCCAAAGTTTACAATCTTTAACAACTCGTGCTTACACGCAGATTTACCAAGGTTCGCGGCGACAAGAATGGCAGGCAATCCTAGAATTTTATCGTTGGGGATTACCATCTGTAGTCCAGAAAACATTTGTATATATTGCTGCGGCAACGGCGCTGTTTCTATTAGGCGCACTAGTGGCTTGGTGGTATTCCTGGCAAAACCCCAGTTTTATGCCTTTGATTGTACCTGAAAGCTTGATTACCAAAGTGCGAGATGAGCATAAATTATGGATGGGTTCAATTGTCGGCGTTGAACCTCTGGCATCCAGCGGGATCGCAATCAATAATTTGTCGGTGTCTTTTGGCGCTGTCGCCGGTGGGATGACAGGTGGAGCATACACAGCCTATTTGATGGTATTTAATGGTTTATTAATTGGCGCTGTTAGTACTTTAGTCGGTCAAAATAATCTGGCTTATCCTTTTTGGGCCTTTGTATTTCCGCATGGTTCCTTAGAATTACCGGCGATCTTTTTTGCTGGGGGTGCGGGATTTTTATTAGCAAGAGCAATTTTATTTCCTGGTAAATATCGCCGTGGAGATGCACTGAAATTCTATGGATATCAAGCGGTGCAGCTAGTATTTGGAATTGTACCCATGTTAATTATTGCTGGTGCGATCGAAGGCTTTTTCTCCCCTAATCCTAATGTACCCGATGCAATTAAATATTTGGCAGGAATAGGATTATTTATACTTTTGGTAATGTATTGTAGCCGCAAGAAAGCATGAAATATTTAGATGGCAGCTAATTGCTAAATTTAAAAAATATTTTAGAATAAGGTAAATACTAACTATGTAAAACAATCATCATAAGTTGAAATTAGGATGATCATGGTACAAACATCAAATAAAATATTGACCCTAGAAGAGTTTCTCGCCCTACCAGAAACTAAACCTTATTGCGAATACATCGACGGTCAAATTATTCCAAAACCTATGCCTCAAGGAAAACATAGCACTATTCAAGGAGAACTCTGTCCGACAATCAATTCTGTTATCAAAGTCCAAAAAATGGGTTGGGCTTTTCCAGAATTACGTTGCACTTTTGCAGGACGCTCTATAGTTCCCGATGTCGCTGTATTCTCTTGGGCAAGGCTTCCTGTAGACGAAAATGGTGATATTGCCAATACATTTACTCTAGCACCCGACTGGATAATCGAAATTCTCTCCCCCGAACAAAGCCATACAAAAGTTACAAAAAAAATCTTACACGCTCTCAATCACGGAACTCAAATGGGTTGGTTAATTGACCCTGATGAGCGATTCATTGCTGCTTATCCTGTGGGACAACAACCTTTACCTTTTGAGGAAATTGAGTCTGTTTTACCGATGCCAGAGTTCTGTCAGGGGTTACAGTTGACAGTAGGTGATATTTTTGGGTGGTTAAAGGTGATTGTGTAATAAATATTTCGTTCGAGCTAACTTACTATTTTGTCACTGAAAATATGCCAAAACGCATCATCACCGAACTATCTGATGAACAAGAGGCAATGCTTCCTATCTATAGAGATAAGTGGCGATCGATACAAATATCAACTAAATCAATTGAGCAAGAACAAGTCGCAGCAATAATCAAAGCTGCTTATGCGGTGAGTGATTATCCTGAACCTGAGATATTATTCTATAGCAGTCCGATGACGGCAATTAAGAAGATTCTTACTATTGAGAACTTTAAGGTATATCTAGGGCGCGATATCCACATCAAATTCCTTAAAAGAGTAGTAGATCACCTTCTACATGGAATAATGCAACAACTTGACGAGCATCTCTTTATCAGATTGCGGAACCAAGTTCAACACCCTGAATATCCGTACTACTCAACTCATAGTCATCCACTAGTTTCATACTTTCCATATACAGGGAGATGTCTTGAACATCAACTAATTACCGATCTCGACAAGCTTGAACTTGAATTTACTGATATTTCATACTTTACAAATAACCTGACTAGACCAGCAGAACGGGCAATTTTGGGTTGTATGTTAGATTTTTGTATCTCAGTTCTTAACATTCAACACGACAAGAAAAAATGGAATGTAGTTCAAGAGTTGATGCAACATTGTGGTTTTATATTCCAATTTGAAAAGGTTTGTATAGTCTGCGATCGCCCTTGTAAGTTGTCTTTTGACGAAGACAATATACTTCATGCTGAAGGGGAACCTGCTTTTCAATTTGCTGATGGCTATAGTGTTTATGCTTACCACGGAAGACATCCTTCTCAAGAAGAGCGATATTATCAGGGGCAAGATCCTGAGTCTGTTTAGATTTGCAATTTCAGGGACTCACCGATAAACATCTGTGTTTATCTCTTTTTTACTGAAGTGAAAATTTTTAAATTGCATGATTTACTAAATTTTAATTATTTAAATCAAAATTTTTATTAATTTTTAATCAAATAATTTAGTCAATCAAAATAAATAATATAAAATCCTTAAACTTAATATTTAAACATATCTTAATTTATTACTTATCAATTGTTAAATAAGATTTAACCATAAAAAATGTAGCCTACTTAAGACTGGAATAACAGCAGTAAAATATTCCTTTAATCAGAGGTAATATGATTTTTTCGACCGCCATATTGAATCGTGTTGTTGCTACTTCAATGGTGACAACTTCTGTTGCACTTAGTCCATTTTTTGGTGCGATCGCACAAGCTGAAACTCTCAATGGTGCAGGAGCAACTTTTCCGGCTCCGCTTTACGAACGCTATGCTCGTGAAGTGAAGAAAAAATATCCAGACTTAAAAATTAATTACCAAGCAATTGGTAGTGGTGGCGGTATTCGTCAAGTCATCGCTGGAACCGTTGACTTTGGTGGTAGTGATGCTGCAATGAAAGATGATGAAATTGCTAAAGTCAAGAATGGTGCAATCTTAGTACCTACAGCAGGCGGTGCTGTTTCTGTTGTTTACAATCTTCCAGGCGTTAACGATCTTAAATTATCCCGCGCTACACTACCAGCAATTTATTCAGGTCAAATTACCAAATGGAATGACGCGAAAATTAAAGCTGATAATCCAGGTGCTAATCTACCAAATCAAACAATTAAATTTGCTGTTCGTGCTGATGGTAGCGGTACAACTTTCATTTTTACGAATCACTTGAGTGCCATCAGCGGTTATTTTAAAGGCAGAGTTGGAACTAACACTGCTCCAAAATGGAATCTGCCAAATGTCCTTAAAGGCAAAGGCAATCCAGGCGTAGCTGCTATAGTAGCTCGTACTCCTGGTTCTATTGGTTATGTTGAATATAGCTACGCTGTCCAAAATAAGCTGAAATCAGCATTGGTACAAAATAAGAACGGAGAATTTGTTGCTCCTTCTTTAGAATCTGCAAATGCAGCTTTATCAACTGTCACGTTTCCAGACAACTACCGCGTTTTTATAGGAGATCCAGGACAAGGTTATCCCATTGTCGGTCTTACTTGGATGATGGTTTACAAACAGTATGCTAATGCTGCTAAAGCTGATGCAATTAAGAAATGGATTAATTGGGTATTGAAAGACGGCCAACAGTATAACGACGATCTTAATTACACCAAAATTCCATCTGATGTAGCAAATCGAGTGCTTCAGACAGTGAATAGCTCTATCAAGCCTTAATTTGTAATTTTTAGAAATTACGCAAAAGAGATTCCCCAATTCCCTTAAAAAGGGAAGAGTGCTTTGAATATATCCCCCTTTTAAGAGGTTTAGGGGGATTATTTTATTACTTCCTCTAATAGACTGAGTTAATAACTCGCTCTACCAGTCATAAAAAATCTATTTTACTGATTTGTAATGGCAAATTTATCAGATGATTCAAATCTAGGCGATGAAAATTTCAATCTAACCGCTACCAGCGGCACAAATTTTTGGTTTGACCAAGGTTTTACACGGCTAGTATACTTTTTTGCTGTGATTACCGTTGCAGTACTATTTTTGATGAGTTGGGTAATTTTACACGAAGCTCTACCAGCCATTAAGCAGTTTGGAATGGGGTTTTTGTGGGGACAAGATTGGGATACAGGTAATCAAATTTTTGGTGCATTACCCTATATTTATGGAACTTTGGTCAGTAGTGCGATCGCTATTTTATTTGCTGTCCCAGTGGGAATTGCAGTAGCCTTAGTCACAAGTGAAAATTTCTTACCTTCATCGCTGCGAATCACCCTAGCATTTGTTGTTGAATTAATTGCTGCAATTCCCAGTGTCATTATTGGTTTATGGGCGATTTTTGTCTTTATTCCAGTTCTAGAACCTTTACAAAAGTGGTTAGCTAGTACTTTTAAATGGATACCACTGTTTAATACAGAAGATCCTTCTGGGACTAATATGTTGACTGCTGGAATTATCCTCGCCATCATGATTTTGCCCACAATGGCAGCAATTAGTCGTGATGTCTTAATGGCTATCCCTAAAGAATTACGTACTGCATCTATGGCTTTGGGTGGCACTCGTTGGGAAACCATTTTTCGAGTCTTGCTACCATCTGGATTTTCTGGAATAGTAAGTGCAGCAATGCTTGCTTTAGGACGTGCTTTGGGTGAAACAATGGCCGTCACTATGGTGATTGGTAACTCTGCTCAAATTAGCGCTTCTTTACTCGATCCAGCTTATACAATTCCCTCTGTATTAGCTAATGAATTTGCTGAAGCTGAACCGGGTTTGCATATAGGTGCTTTAAGCTATTTAGCATTGATTTTGTTTGGGTTGACTTTAGCTGTAAATATTGGCGCTGTCATCTTGGTAAAGTGGGTTGGCAGGAAAAATTAAAAACACTATATCGCTTTGAAATCTCTATAAATATCTCAGTGTAAAAAGACAATTATCAATCAAACTTTGTCAAACTTATGAGTGGTTACATTCAGTCAGAAAAAGATGAGTCTTTGGCGGCAGAATTATGCAGTCCTCTGCCAAGAAAGCGAGTAATATTTACCTATACAATGAGTGCGATCGCTTTTGGTCTTACAGGTCTAGTACTCATTCCTTTATTATCAATTTTGTGGGAAATTTTTATCCGAGGAATATCTGGACTGAAATCAGAAATGTTTGTCAAAGCAGTTATTGATAATGGCTTTGGCAATGCCATCTTGGGAACCATAATCATGGTGGCAATTGGTGCTATTTTCAGCATTCCCACAGGTATCATGACAGGAATTTTCTTAGCAGAATTTGGTCAAACTAACCCAGTTGCTAGTATCGTTCGTTTTGTTACTAGTATTCTGACAGGCGTGCCTTCAATTGTTGTCGGCGTGTTTGCTTATGGTGTGATAGTTTTGGTAACTAAAGGATTTAGTGCGATCGCAGGTGGTTTTGCTTTAGCCGTGATTATGCTACCTGTAATTATACTGACAACAGAAGAATCCTTAAAACTGATTCCCACATCTCAACGCCTTGCCTCCGCTGCTTTAGGTGGAACTCGCTTCCAAACTACTTTTCGCATTGTTGTAACTACTGCAATCCCCGGAATTACTACAGGTATTTTATTAGCTGTAGCTCGTGCGGCTGGTGAAACAGCACCCTTAATTTTTACTGCTTTATTTAGTTTAGATTGGTCAGAAGGATTGTTAAGTCCTACAGCTTCTTTACCAGTATTGATTTTTAACCTTTATAACGACCCCGATCCACAAAAAAGTCAATTGGTATGGACTACTTCTATAGTTCTACTCAGCTTAATTTTATCTGTCAGTATTCTCTCTCGCTTAGTTATTAGGCAGAGAAAAAGAAATTGAAGCATATTCATACTGAATTCTGAATCCTTACTCCTGAATTCTGTTTTTATAAATTTTTATTTCGCACTTTGGGCAAGCATGAGTAACCTAATTCCAGCTATCAAAGTTAAAAACATCAGTTTTTACTACGGGACAACAAAAGCTATTGAAAAGGTGTCGATAGATATTTATCAGAACCAAGTAACCGCAATTATTGGTCCTAGTGGTTGTGGAAAATCTACCTTCATCAAAATTCTTAATCGCATTAGCGAATTAGAAGGGCCTGTCAAAGTTGAAGGAGATGTAGAATTTTTTGGTCAGAATATTTACGATCGTCGTGTCAACATCAATCGGTTACGCCGCCAAATTGGTATGGTGTTTCAAAAACCGAATCCTTTTGGGATAAGCATTTACGAAAATGTTGCCTACGGGATGAGAATAGCAGGTAGGCATTCAAAATTAGAATTAGATGAAATTGTCGAATCTGCACTTCACAGCGCTGCTCTTTGGGATGAAGTCAAAGATAAGCTCGATAAATCAGCTTTAGGGCTTTCTGGTGGTCAGCAACAAAGATTATGTATTGCCCGTGCTTTAGCAGTCAAGCCGAAAGTTCTGCTGATGGATGAACCTTGCTCGGCTCTTGACCCCATTGCCACCATGAAAGTTGAGGAACTACTCCACAGTTTACAGTCTGAGTTGACAATTGCGATCGTTACTCATAATATGCAGCAAGCCGCTCGCGTTTCTGATTTTACGGCTTTCTTTAGCACCGATGAAAGTCGGATTGGTCAAATGGTTGAATTTGGCGCTACAGAGCAAATCTTTAACAACCCACTCGATCCTCGCACCCGCGACTACATTTCAGGGCGTTTCGGTTAAGATACTTTCAAGCGTGACTTATTAATTTTGTCGATCTAGCTTGCAGTAAAAGATACTCATAAAATGTAATTTAAAAAATTTACTAATTTATCTTTATAAAAAAATAACTCCTCACTATCCATGAAGATATATGATATTCATGTCTTGATTTCTACATAGATATTTTAAATCGAACTAAACCTAATCCTTTTTCATAAGCAAGGATGGTATATAGGTCAAGGTGCAAAAGATGGGTATAAAAAGTCTGTAAACGATAAACTTTAGAACACAATCTTGATACAAATATTTAATAACACTTTATTTGCTGTATAGGTACGTAATTTCCATGAATATCTCATTTTGGCAGTAACATAGTGAAACAGCATTGCTGATTTGTACTATTTTACTTAATCAAGTTTTGTTTCACACGTTTTAGGAATATGAGTAAACTAATTCCAGCCATCAGAGTCAAAAACTTCAGCTTCTCTTACGACACTCAAAAGATAGTTGAAGGCGTGTCAATGGATATTTACCAAAACCAAGTCACGGCAATTATTGGTTCTAGTGGTTGTGGGAAGTCTACTTTTCTTAAATCGTTAAATCGCATGAGTGAATTAGAGGCAGAAGTAAGAGTTGAAGGAAGAGTAGAATTTTTTGGGCAGAGTATTTATGAGCGTCGCGTTAACATCAATCGCTTACGTCGCCAAGTTAGCATGGTTTTTCCCAAACCAAATCTATTTCCCATGAGCGTTTACGATAATGTTGCTTATGGGGTGAAGTTAATTGGATGGCATCCGAAAGTAGAATTAGATGGAATTGTTGAATCTGCCATCAAAGCTGCCGAACTTTGGGATGAAGTGAAAAATAAGCTGCATAAATCTGCTTTAGAGCTTTCTGGTGGTCAACAGCAAAGATTATGTATTGCTCGTGCTTTAGCGGTCAAGCCGAATGTTCTTTTGATGGATGAGCCTTGTTCAGGTCTCGATCCTATGGGTAGTATGAAAATCGAGAATTTGATCCATAACTTGCGTTCTGAGTTGACAATTGTGATTGTTACTCACAATATGCAGCAAGTTACTCGCCTATCTGATTTTACGGCTTTCTTTCATAGTAATGAAAATCGTATTACTCAAATGGTTGAATTTGGTACTACCAATAAAATCTTTACTAACCCTGTCGATTCTCGCACCCGCGACTATGTTTTCGCTCGCGTCGGTTGAAGCGTTTCTTAAATTCTAGCTATTCAGAGGGTTAATACATAGTGCAAGCGGAAATGAGGGATTAGATTGAATTTCCGCTTGCTTTCAATTTTTCTAGGGTTAGGCAATGCAATCTGATATTGACAGTATGTTTTTATACTATATATTTAAAGACAAGTATTTGCTCTAGACCACCTAAATCATAAAATGAAATGTCCCCGGTGCGAATCTACTTCATATCGTAAAAATGGTCGTCGGAATGACAAGCAGAATTACCTCTGCAAAAATTGTGGTAAACAATTCCTAGAACCTGCATTCTCTCGTTCCTTAGAAACTGACTTACTTGCTAACAGTAACGGACATACTAAAGTATCTACAGCCGAAACGACGGAACTTTCTTTAGTAAAAAACCTACCCGAAGAAAAAATCACAGAGAAAAGCCTTAACTCTTTTAGTTTGACATTAGCTGAACAACTGCTGCAAACGATATTATCGCCTAGTTGGTTAGAATCTGCTGCTTTCAGCCAATTTATCCAAAAAATTCAACAAAAAGCTGAAATAAAAGATCAATTAGAAACAGGGATATCGCTTCTACTTTTGGATGCAGAGAACTTAAAACTAGATATTAATTCGGAATTATTTTTAGCTAGTATCTGCAAGTACCCCCTCCAGTTTAAAATGGCATTTGCCAACTGGAAAAATCCAAGTATTGGAAAGCAAGATATTGAACTATATAACCGTGGCTATCAACTTGTCCATGTACCAGAGGGTAAGGATAGTGCTGATGCAAAAATGATCGCTTTCGGTGCTTGTATTGTACGTTTTTATTCAACAGTTAAAGAAATATTAGTCTGTTCTAGCGATGGAATTTTAATTCACCTTTGCAATGAACTCCAAAACCAAGGATTAATTGTCTCTTGGGTACGTAGACAAGGGCAAACTTTGCATATAGAAAACCGGAATACTGGCAAATTAACTCATTATTCTTTAGCAATGGCAACAGAAGTTCCATCTTTGGAAAAAGTGGTTGAGCAAATTCAAGATTTAATTAAAAATGAACAAGACTCAATTAATACTCGATTACACAGGTTAACAACTATTGCAAGTCTATTTCAAGAAAGATCCAATATTACTAATAAATCTCATCCCAAGCAAACAGAAATGGAGGAAATTCTCCCTATTATAGATAATTTATCTGTACAATCTATTCTAGAAGAAGATTTTGTGGAAATTACTAATGAAAAAACATTAGATAAATTACTCTTAAAAATCATTCAAGATATACAAATTAAGTCTCCCCAAACTAAATTATCTGTATCTAAACTAGGCTCAGAGTTACGTAAAATAACCGGAGAATCTCCTAATTCAATTATTAAAAAATTAAAGTTAGGTTCCACTTTTACCAAGTATTTAGAATTATCTTCCACATTTACATTAAAAATGAATGGCAAGGAATATGAAGTAATGCCGCTACTCTCCCAATAGATACTTTTTAAATGTTTACGCACAACCTGAGCCTGTAATTCTGTATTATGTAAAAACATGTAAATAAATGTAAATAATACAATGCAGGATAAAGTTGTTGTTATTGTCGGTGCTACTGGTGGTATTGGTTCAGCTTTAACGCAAAAACTTGCGCCTACTGGAGTCCGGTTGGTACTAGCTGCGAGAGATACAGTTCGTTTAACCACATTGGCTGCTGATTTACCAGGACAAGTTTTGACTGTTCCCACCGATATTACTGACCCCCAACAGGTAGATACTTTGATAGAAAAGACCATTGCTGAGTTTGGTCAAATTGATATTTTAGTGAATGCAGCTGGTGCTGGTATACTCAAGTCCTACAACAGCCTGGAACCCGCTGATTTAGACAAGATGTTAGATGTCAACTTAAAAGGTAGCTTTTACACCACTCAAGCGGCTGCGGAAGAAATGCAAAAGCGCAAGTCTGGTCACATTTGTAATGTAGTAGGAATTCTGGGTAAGCATTCGATGGGGATGGCAGCGGCTTATTCGGCTTCTAAGTTTGGTGTTGTCGGTTTTAGCAAGTGCATGGCAGAGGAACTCAAGCGTTTTGGTATCAAGTTCACGCTATTCTACTTTGGTGGGGTAGATTCTCCTTTTTGGGATAACGTCAACCTAAAAGTAGATCGAAAAAAAATGCTTAGTCCTGAAACTGCTGCCAATGCGATTTTCTTTGCTCTTTCTGCCGAACCGCAAGCTGTACCAATGGAAATTAATATTCAACCTGACAGTCATCTGTTCTTTTAAAGGGGGAGTACGTGTACATAATTATTGCTTAGGAAGGACGTGAAAATCTAGCAAAAAAGGCAAAATTTACAGATATATAAACTGTTATGCTTGATTTTCAATACCTATGAAAATTGATCGCGTTCATTTCTATGTAGAAGACGCCAAAGTGTGGCGAGATTGGTTTGTACGCCATCTTGGTTTTCAAGCAGTAACCGATCATCGCATCAGTTCATTTCATACTTGTACAGAAGTGGTGAAAAATGGTAGTGTCTGCTTTTTTCTATCTTCACCCCTGTTGCCTACAAGTCCAGTAGCTGAATTTCTGCGTCAATATCCACCTGGTGTGGCAGATGTCGCTTTTGCTGTCGAAGATGTCGAAGGCGCGATCGCACTAGCTCAAAAACACGGTGCTACAATCCTAAAACCTATTCAGGAACGCCAAATAGGTACGGCATCCCTCAAGTGTGGCAAAATTGCCGCTTGGGGTGGACTGACTCATACATTGATAGAAAGGTCATCGGTTTTTGAGAAAGGACAAATGACTAATGACAACACTTTTACCGCCATAGATCACGTAGTGCTAAACGTAGCAGTTGGTGAATTGGATCGTGCTGTGGCTTGGTACGAAAAAATTCTAGATTTTCAACCCCAGCAGGCATTTAAAATTAAAACCAATCACTCTGCTTTACACAGCCAGGTGATGGTTTCGCGCAACGGTAGCGTCCAATTGCCAATTAATGAACCTGCTTCCAAGAATTCTCAAATTCAGGAATTCCTAGATGTCAATCGGGGGCCAGGAATTCAACATATTGCCTTGCGGACGACTAATCTTGTGAATGCGATCGCTAAATTTCGTGCCAGTGGTTTATCCTTACTCTCGGTTCCGCAAACCTACTACTCGCAGCTAAAACAGCGACCAGGAATCACGCTATCACCTCTAGAACTAGAAGCGATCGCTAAACAGGAAATACTGGTGGACTGGCAAGAAGATACTCTCGTAGAAGGAGGAAATACCGCACCCTTATTACTACAAATTTTCACCCAGCCAATATTTGAACAGCCGACATTTTTCTTTGAGTTTATTGAACGCCGTTTCCAAGCTCAAGGTTTTGGCGAAGGTAACTTTCGCGCCTTATTTGAAGCCATTGAAAGCGAACAAATTAAACGCGGTACTTTGCAATGAGGTCATTGTCGATACTTTCTTAAAAAGAGTTTACAAAAAAACCTTTAGCTAGACTTGATACCCTCAAAAAATAGCTATACATCTGAGATAAACTTAATAAAAATTAACTTTTACCGCCGATGCTAAGACTTATTACTGACTTCGACGGCCCAATTATTGATGTTTCTGAACGGTACTACCGCGTTTATCAATTTTGCTTAGATAAAACCCGTCGCCCAAACCAAGTAGTGCAAGAACTTCCGAAAGCGGAATTTTGGCAGTTAAAGCGATCGCGTGTTCCCGAAAAACAAATCGCCTTAAATTCCGGGTTAGACGAAGCTCAAGCCCAAGAATTTGCCCAACTGCGACGACAAACTGTGCATACAGAACCCTACTTTGACTATGACACCCTCGCGCCTGGTGCTGTGGATGCACTGTTAAAAATACAACAAGCTGGAATTGATTTGGCAGTTATGACCATGCGCCGAGTTCGAGAACTAGATTATGCCTTTAAAAAACATGATTTAGGCCAATTTTTCCCAGAAAATCGTTGTTATTGTCTGAGTAACGACTACGTTAAAACTCGCGATATTGAAGATAAGCCCTTGTTAATGGCTAGGGCATTAAAAGAACTCCCTCCGGCTGCTGATACCTGGATGGTAGGCGATACGGAAGCCGACATCACCGCAGCTAAAAATTATGGGGTTAAGGTGATGGCTGTAGAATCCGGGATTCGCGATCGCACCCAACTAGAACTTTACCACCCCGACTTAATTGTTCAGGATTTTAGCGCTGCTGTAGATTTAGTTCTAAAAGCTAAACACCTTGTCTAAAAGGCTCTGTACGTGCAACATATTCAATTAATCAACATTCGAGCTGCAAATTAAAATAGGAGTCAGAATAGCTATTCTGACTCCTGACTTTTTTATCTTAGAAGAACACACATAAACCATGTCTTCTTTATAGAAACCTGCTTACGGCAGTGGTTTAACGTAGAAAACTACTAACTAACCACAACAATATAAACGTCACTACAGTAGAGAACTGATTCGTTTCCAGAGTGATAAATGATATTTGTGGTAAGAGCCAACTAGCAACTAGTCCCCCAACGATTAGGCCAATTATTAAACTGACCAGGGTGAACAAAACTGCTCGGCCAAATTTGCCTTCCTTGCGATTAAGAAAGTAAATACTAGTGCCTACGCCAACCACCAATGCTAACTGCAAAACCTGATCGCCTCCCTCTGGATAGAACAGGCTAATAGAACTCAAACCGAGAAACCAAGCTCCTGGTAAGAGTATATCCGCAGGCGTTGGCTGATCCAGCATCCGTTGCAGCCATGCGGGTGACTGCTCGCGAGGGGTTGGACTTTCTTTAGGAGGCGATTGCACTCGCAACTCTGGAAACCGTATCCGCTCAGGGACTTTGATTTTACCTTCCTGGCGCATCCGTAAGCGATCCATTAAAATCGCATCGTAAGCCGCCTCAATCACTTCTAAATGCTTGGCGTCGCCATTATGTTGCTCGAATAGGCGATTACGAGCATCCTGAATTTCATCGAAGCTAGCCTCTTCTGATACCCCAAGTTTTTCGTAGGGATTTTGATCGCTCATGGGAGTTTGTTACTTCAGCCTCAATCAGCGGCAGTCTTTTATCGAAAAAAAACAGCTTTAGGTTTTATTTTGATCGAAACTAAAGTCTCGATCTATTTATATGCCCTACCAGGATAGTAGCACGGGTTAGTTTGATCGACTTTGTAATTTCAACTATAGTCACTTTAACATATCGCTATAACTCCGTGTATACCCTCATGTCGTTGTCTAATTCTGGCTCTAATCTAGAATTTGAACGGAGAGTACCTAAAAGTCATGGTTTTTATGAAAAAATCAACTTTAATATTTCAAATTTGGCAACTTACTGTGCCCTAAAATAGTTTTTTTTAATTATACTGAATAATCGCTGGTGGTATATATCCACATATCGATTTAAAATTGAAACGTTTTAAGTTACCACCTAACTGGGATCGAGAAGGTGTCTTGCTATCAAGAACGGTTGCAGTTAAAGTCAGAGCGCTTATATACTGTTGGCTAACAGAAGTTTCGCCTTCTAATTGCCTACAATCCTGATTACAGTATTTATTTTTGAGCGATCGGGATTGTTATACCGTAGCCATGTAGATTCTTAGTTAGTCCTAAAGTGGCAACTGCGTTTTTACGCAACTCTCTTGTTAATCTTACGAATTTTTGTGCAAAGTAATGGTCATGGCTCCCGCCAAGATTCTTGTAGTTGACGACGACCCTGCGGTTCGGAATTTAATCCAACGCTTTTTGATTAAACAGAACTATCAGGTGGAGGCTGCCGAAGACGGAAAGACAGCCTTAAATCTATTTGAGCAATTTAACCCTGATTTGGTGATTCTAGATGTGAATTTACCAGATGTCACAGGGTTTAACCTCTGCCAAGAGATGCAAAGTCGTAATGGTGTTTTTGTTTTGATGTTGACTAGCCGTGCTGACGAAGCTGATAAAATTCGCGGCTTTGCTAAAGGTGCTGACGACTATCTCACCAAGCCTTTTGGACTAGGAGAGCTAGAAGTCAGAGTTGGAGCTATTTTGAGGCGTCAGCGAGTGATAACTACGGCCGAGCAGAAACGCTTGGTATTTGAAAAACTTATGATCGATCCAGTGCGACGGGAGGTAGCACTTAATAACCAAGCAGTACCTTTAACTGCTCTGGAATTTGACTTGTTGCATTTTTTAGCTAGTCATCCAGGTCGAGTTTGGCGCCGGGCGGAGCTAATCCAAGAGGTGTGGGATTATGAATATGTCGGCGACCAGCGGGTTGTAGATGTTCATATCGGCCAAATTCGCAAGAAGATTGAAATTGATGCTAGTCAGCCAGCATTAATTCAAACTGTACGTGGCGTAGGCTATAAATTTGAATCTCCTGCTCATCCCCAGCATTTGGAAGCCAAGTCCTAAGTTTATAGTCTAGAGTTTTTTAACTCTTGACTGTTGACTATTGGGGTAGTGGTTGGTGAATTTTCTTAACTTTAGTAACAGACAAATTTAGATAATCAAAATAAGTAGATATTCCTCAAATACACGCCAAACAGTGATTTGAGATATTTATTTATCTATCTATTTAAGATAGTGGACAGGGGAGAGAGTCCACTGGAAAAAAATTCTTGGTATGTTACCGTTTTGGTAGATATAACGGTGCTGAGATTAGAGTTCATAAGGTAAATAGCTGTGCATTGGTAGCCAACTTAAGCTAAAGTCCTTTTGAAACCCCATTTCTAGCCTATGTCTGGAAATGCTGCTCATTGGGCTGCTGTAAGTCAGGGAGGCGATAGCCTCAAAATAGGTATTCCCAGTCTGAGACTGAGAACAAAGGTAAAGTCCGCCCTATTACCAACTAGTTTTGGCAATAATTAAGAGAAACTATTAGAACTTTTTTATGGATCGGAATCTACCGATCTTTTTTATTGTAATATTGCCGATCGCTATTAGCTTAAGATCCCGTTAATGGGGCACGGTATGCCGTGCCCCATTAATAGGGGAATAACGCCCTTCATACCAGTACCTATGGGGTGTCTAGTAAATTAGCTGTTGCTGGTGAGTCGGTACAGGGCATTTCTACTGAGGAGTGGTGGAACAAAGTTTCCAGATAGACTCGTGCAGCACGGCGATCGCTATCTCCATTTTGGAGTAAAAACAATGATAGTGCCGCCGTCAATACTCTGTTTTCATCCCAATCGGGATGGGTTTCTAAGTAGTTTTTTAATGATTCGTGGAGTGTTTCAGGAATTTCTGTAAAGATGCTAACCGTTGATTTCATGAGATTTTCCTCCTATGAGGATAATCAAGAGGGACAAGTTGCTTGCGGTAAAGGTGTTTAGGGCTTTACACGCTCTTTCGCTATCCCGACAATCTGCACTTACATCTAATAGTAATATATTTTACAAATTTGATAGCAGTGGTTGAACAGGATTATAAAAGCAAGCCGCATCATTGTGCGCCAAGAGGGGGTGGGTTTGTCAATGCTGCGAAATGTTAAAAATGATGGTATAAAAAATAAATGCGAACGACAGAATAAGCATTTAAGGCATTTTTTTGTTACTTTACTTCACAAAAACTCAGTCCTTAAACTTCTTTGCTACTTGTAATCAACAATCCCCAGTAAGACAGCAAGAAGCCTATTAGCTCGTATAGCACCTGTGGAAAACTGCTAAAATCCCTGTGGAAACCCTGTGGAATGAGTGAGGAAAATAGTAACCAATGATAAGAATTACAAAAATGTCATCAAACTATGACATTTAAACTCATGAAATTAGCTTCTCAATCTCATTTATCATCGTGGTTGCCCTCGATACATCCCCAGGTCTGGATTTTCGCAATTGGTAGATTTCTCTCAGAAGTTGGTACCGGCTTTACCTTGTTTTACGCCCCCATCTTTTTTGTCAATCAACTTGGTTTATCTGCAACCAGTGTTGGGGTAGCCTTGGGTAGCGCCTCGATTTCCGGCATCGCAGGGCGGATTGCGGGTGGTTCTTTGGCTGATTCTGAATATTGGGGACGCCGCCGCACTTTGTTGCTAGCGACGGCGATTTCAGCAATTGCTTCTCTAGTTTTAGCTGCAACCGATAATTTCACTTCTTTGGTAATCGGTAGCTTGATTAGCGGTTTAGGGATAGGTTTCTATTGGCCTGCGGCTGAAGCTGTGGTTGCTGACGCTAGCCAAATTGACAATCGCCGGGAAACTTTTGCGATCGCCAGACTAGCTGATAATCTGGGGTTAGCGATCGGAATTGTGCTGGCTGGGTTTTTGATCGCGATAATTGGGAATTATCGATGGCTATTTGTGATTGATGCCATATCTTTTATGGCATTTTTTGGAGTTGTCTATGTAGGGATTAATGAAACGGAACAACAGCAAATAGAGGAATCTGAAAAAATAGAACTTTTTGCTGCTTGGATAGCAGTATTAAAAGATTGGCGTTTCCTGGTCTACATAGCAGTTAATATATTCTTTACAATCTATATTTCTCAAATCCACAGCACCCTACCGCTTTACTTCAAAAACTTTGTCCTTGTCAAAAGTACTGCCAATGGATTTACTGAAACTACCATTAGCGGACTATTTGCTTGGCATCTGGTGTTCGCAATTATTTGTCAGTTGCCTGTCACCAGCATTTTAAAACGCTGCTCTCACACACTGGCGCTTACTGTTTCTGCCATTTTCTGGGCAATTGGTTTCGGCCTAATTTGGGTTAGCGGGACAGTCTCATCTCATCATCTGCTTTGGGTAACATTAGCATTGGGAGTATTTGCTGTAGCGATTGTTTCTTATACCCCATCTGCGGCCTCTTTAGTGACAGAGTTAGCCCCAGAAAATCAACGCGGCGTTTATTTCTCCATCAACGCTTTGTGTTGGGCTGTTGGCTCTTTTATTGGTCATCCCTTGGGTGGATGGGCATTAGATCGACCACAAATTATTACCAATACTTACTGGCTAGGCTTCATCTTGAGCGTAGCGATCGCTGTGGCAATTTTACAATACCTGAATCGAATTTTGGCTGATTAAAGCGATCTGTTTTTTACTCTATTGCCGACGTTCTTGCAACTTGCGATATACCGATTTTAAATCAACTTGATGGTGAGCTAAGGCAACCAAAGTATGATATAGCAAATCAGCCACTTCACCTGCGATCGCATCTGCTTCATCATCCTTAAAAGCCATTACCACCTCGGCGGTTTCCTCACCAATCTTTTTTAAAATTTTGTTATCGCCACCTGCGAATAGTTTACAAGTGTAAGAACTTTCAGTAGGATTATCACGGCGATCGCATATTATTTGAAACAATTGCGACAATGTATCACCTGGAGGAGAGGCAATTTTTCCTTCTATTTGGTGAAAACAACTGCGCTCTCCAGTATGGCAAGCAACATCTCCTAATTGCTCTACCCCGATAAGCAGCGCATCACTATCGCAGTCATAACGGATACTCTGCACTTTTTGAATATGCCCAGAAGTCGCCCCCTTGTGCCACAATTCTTGCCGAGAACGGCTCCAAAACCAAGTTTCTTCAGTTTCTAAAGTTTTTTGTAACGACTCCTGATTCATCCACGCCATCATCAGGACAGTACCATCTAGATAGTCTTGGACAATTGCAGGCACCAGACCCCGTTCATCGTAGCGAATTTTCTCAACCGGGATGGTGTAATGCAGCGATCGCGAATCGTTAGAAGACATACCAGCTAGTTTGCTCTAATGAGAATAATTTATGGATTCACGATACCATTCAAAATAGGGCAGCCGATATATTTTTTGAATTAAATATCTAAAGTCAAGCCTTCATTGGACTTGCATAACATAATGTTATTTTTTTGGTTCCGCTAATTTTATAGGATAGAAATTCTAAGCAGTGTTTGACCCTATTCTAAGATAGAGCGTTTTATTGCCCACTGTTAGGAGAGAACTTTGGTAAATACCACAATTAAAACAACAAAATCACAAGAAGTCTTCGCCGCTGCTCAAAATCTCATGCCCGGAGGAGTCAGTTCTCCAGTTCGTGCCTTTAAATCTGTGGGTGGACAACCCATCGTTTTTGATCGTGTCAAAGGCGCGTATATTTGGGATGTAGATGGCAATAAATACATAGACTATGTAGGCACTTGGGGCCCAGCTATTTGTGGTCATGCTCATCCAGAAGTAATTGCAGCGTTGCATGAAGCTTTAGAAAAAGGCACCAGTTTCGGCGCTCCCTCAGTCCTAGAAAATGTTTTGGCAGAAATGGTCATTGATGCCGTTCCTAGCATTGAAATGGTCAGATTTGTCAACTCTGGAACTGAAGCCTGTATGGGAGTTTTGCGGCTGATGCGGGCTTTCACCAACCGGGAGAAAATCATCAAATTTGAAGGTTGCTACCACGGACACGCCGATGCGTTTCTAGTAAAGGCGGGTTCTGGTGTTGCCACACTTGGCTTACCAGACTCACCAGGAGTAACTAAAGCAGCAACTAGCACTACTCTAACCGCACCTTTCAATGACCTAGAAGCAGTCAAAGCTTTATTTGAAGAAAACCGCGACGAGATTGCCGGCGTCATTCTTGAGCCAGTCGTCGGCAATGCTGGATTTATCGCCCCTGATGCTGGCTTCCTAGAAGGGTTACGGGAACTCACTTACGAGTATGGAGCGTTGTTGGTATTTGACGAAGTGATGACAGGCTTCCGCATTGCTTACGGTGGCGCTCAAGAAAAATTTGGCGTCACTCCCGATTTAACAACTTTGGGTAAGGTGATTGGTGGTGGTTTGCCAGTAGGGGCTTATGGTGGTCGTCGAGATATTATGTCAATGGTTGCGCCCGCCGGCCCCGTATATCAAGCTGGGACTCTTTCTGGTAATCCCTTGGCGATGACTGCTGGTATTAAAACTTTAGAATTGCTGCAAAAGCCAGGTACTTACGAGTCTCTTGAGCGGATTACTAAAAAGCTAGCAGATGGTTTGCTGCAAATTGCCAAAGAAACTGGTCATGCAGCTTGCGGGGGTCAAATCAGCGCCATGTTCGGCTTATTCTTTACCGCCGGCCCAGTTCATAACTACGAAGATGCGAAAAAGTCTGATACAGCCAAATTCGGACGCTTCCATCGCGGGATGTTAGAGCGCGGTGTTTACTTAGCACCCTCTCAATTTGAAGCTGGGTTTACATCTTTTGCTCACACAGAAGAAGACATTGAGCAGACTTTAACTGTTGCACGGGATGTAATGTCTAGTCTGTAACCTTTTAAGGATAAGGGATTTCCAAATAAAAGTATCCTGTTAACTCTTGTGGGGTGGGCATCTTGCCCCACAAAATGGATGATTTATAGGAAGTCCCTTTTTTCAGACAGAAACAAGCATGCGGAATTTTCGGACTCACTTGAAAAGCATTATTTACAGAATTTCCAGCAGTTAATAGTGTTCAATCCTCTGACGCTGCTGGGGATAGAAGAAATTTTTTAACAGATTTGCTCTCTACCGTTATTACTCAAGAAAGGTCACATCTTCGTCATCATTTCGCAATGGCTTCGTCAATAGAATATGCAATATTTAGCCTACATTAAGATTCATAGTTAATGAGGCAGGATTAATAAATTATTAGGGGGTTAAGTCCCTCGCAACTAAGAAGTGTCAAGTTTTGTAGCTCTTGTCTGGCTCTCCGTTGCAAAACTTAACTTAATTACAAATTAATTATTTTACTTGCCTTTTACAGTTCTCGAAATTCACTCATACCCTATAGATTACAAAAATTAATGCGTAAGCAGGTTCTCACCTTTATAGTGAGGGTTGTGCTTATAGATATTAAATTATCCATCGGGTAATACCAATTTGAAAAATGATTGCGACAGATGGGAAACTGAAACACTTATCCAATGAATGTTTCACAATCCAAAATCTAAAATCGTTCGACTGAGCGTAGTCGAAGTCTAAAATCCAAAATGGTATAAAGTATTTTTTTAGAGTCAGGGTTGGAGCTAACTTTAAAAAATATAACAGTCATAACTGTAGCTTGTATGGCAAGGCTTACAGAGTAGAAAAAGCTGCCATAAGTATTGTGAAAAAAAGATGGTTCAACCTTGAGGAGCTATGAAGTGGACGACAATAAGTCATTTTTTGGTCTGCAAAAAATATTAGTTACGTTGCTTGTCTTGAGTGGGAGTGTGAGTGTCAGCACGATGATGCTTATTAAGTCAAGCTCCTCTAATGCTCAAAGTACAGAGAATATAAATGTAAACAATCAACCAAGCAAAGTTGGAATTCAGCAGCAGATTGAAGAACTCAAAGCGACGATGCTTAGAAGTTGGCAGCAACAAGTACAAATAAAAGGTTTTTCATATACTGTGCCACTACGTTTTCAAGGAGCAATAGTTGATGCGGCAAAATTGACTCCCGAACAGAAAGTAATTGCGCTCACCTTTGATGATGGGCCATGGCCTGAAAGTACCGGGCAAGTGCTAGATATTCTCAAAAAAAATCAAATTAAAGGGACATTTTTTCTCATTGGGCAAAACGTAAAGAATTATCCAGGCTTAGTCAAACGGGAGATTGCTGAGGGTCACGTAATTGGTAATCACACTTGGCATCATTGGTATCAATTCTTGAATCCACAAGCAGCGGCCTATGAAATTGACCACACAGCAGACTTGATTTATCAAGTGACAGGGATTAAAACAAATTTATTTCGACCACCAGGGGGAATCATGCACAATGGGGTGGCTAGTTACGCTAGAAATAGCAAATATGCCATCATTCTCTGGTCATCTGACTCTGTAGACTACTCACGTCCGGCTGTACCAAAATTAATTAATAATGTGTTTAGGAGGGCCAAGCCAGGTGGAATTGTGCTAATGCATGATGGTGGTGGTAATCGCTCTAAAACTGTGCAAGCTTTACCAGAAATTATTGCCAACTTTCGGAAACAGGGTTATAGGTTTGTTACTATTCCTGAACTTTTAGAAATGCAAGATAAAGATAAAAAGCTAACTGCAAACAAAAAAACCGTCCAAAACTAACATCTGAACGGAATTTTAACGTATTAATACTTTATGCCAATTTAGTTATGTTGCCAGTTGTGCTGATACCTTACAACTACAAGTCAGGAGGTAAAATCACCTGATCGATTGCGTGGATTACGCCGTTGCTACCTGTGATATCTGCTTGTGTCACTTTAGCATCATTGACAGTTACCCCGGTAGCAGGATCGACTTTAACGTTAATTGCGCCACCTTCGAGGCTTTTAACTTCGCCAGATTTTAAATCAGTAGACAATACCTTACCAGCCACAACATGGTAAGTTAAAATCTTGAGCAATACTTCTTTGTTATCTGGCTTTAATAATTCTTGCAAAGCATCTGCTGGTAACTTAGCAAAAGCTGCATCTGTGGGTGCAAAAATAGTTAAGTTATCTTTGCCTTGCAAAGTTGCGCTTAATCCTGCTGCTTTCAAAGCCTTAGTCAACGTGGTAAAGGAAGCGTTTGACTCTGCCAAGGCTAACAAGTTTTTGCCTTGATTGCTACTTGCCCCTGGTTTTGGTGGAGTTGTGGTCGGTGTCTCAGTGGGTTGAGTACTTGGGGTGATGGGTGTAGGTTCACTAGGGGTAACACTACCACCACCACGGTTATAAGGAGGCTCGTTGAAAATACTTGGTCTGGGATTTACAGTTCCACCACTTTTCTGTGCTACTGGTTTGCGTTTGGTATTGCCCTTTTCGATTTGGGAAACGGCTTCAGTAGGTGCGTATTGAGTGTTTGCTTGAAGGCGTTGACCTTGGTTATAAGGAGCTTCGTTGAAAATACTGGGGTTAGGATTTAGTACCTCTTTCGCATCAGATGGTAAAGTAATGAGGACGCTGAAACTAGTAAATCCTGCTATGCCTGCCAACGTGGTCAGAAATTTGCTGTAATTTGTCTTCATAAATTTTGTTTTTTTTGTCCACACATTACATAAAGATTTATAACATTTTGCTATGCACAAAATCTAACTCAAGAGGGAAGTAAGATTTTTCTCTAGAAGAGTTTGTGCTAGTGAGGTAAAATATTTAACCTCGATTCACGCTGATAGGTATGAAATATATCTACCATATATTTCATGTAAATTGAGCAAATTTTCTCGATCGCGCCAAAATAAAAAAATTCCACTCGGTGTAAAGTAAATTCTCAGAAAGTGTGAAAATCTCACCCCTACAAGTTATGAGTTACGATGAGCTTCGAGAAAGATTATACTTAAAAGACAATTTATATACAAAAGTGTACGTAAATTAATAGTTGATTCATAAATCTTGAATTACATAGAGAAGAAAGCTATATTTCAGAATTAACCATTGATTATTCAGCAAAAGCACAGAAATTAATTACCGAAATCTTTTAACTTAGGCTAACGCTGACAAAAATTGCAGTAACTGTTGAAGACCCACGAATGAGGGGTTATGTCTATTTATATATAGGAATCTGCTTTGATTAGGAGAAATCCTTTGCGTAGGGAGGGGACACTTCGACAAGCTCAGTGCAGCGCAGGAACAGGGAAGAAGGAATAAAATTGTACTGAGTTTTTTTCAAAAATCAAATACGAGTCCTATATATGCTGAATTAAATTACTTAGTTATTTGATATTTTAATCAATCAGAAAACAATATTTTTTTAAATTGATAATTTCGCCAAAAATCAGGCATCGATTAAACCTTAATGTCAATTAAATAGACAGCTAACCAACTAAAACCAATAAAAATTACTTAAACTAAAGATACAATTGTAAAGTTAATAAGTTGACCAGTTACAAGAGATAGAACACATGCTGGAATTATACCAATGGGAACTCTCTCAATACTCAGAGAAAGTGCGCCTAATTCTAGATTTTAAAGGACTAGATTACCGTAAAATAGAGGTCACGCCTGGGATTGGACAAGTGGAACTGTTCCGGCTGACTGGTCAAAGACAAGTGCCTGTACTAAAAGATCGTAATAAATATATTGCGGATTCTACGGAAATAGCTAAGTATTTAGACTTAGAGTATCCCGATCGCCCCATAATACCGCAAGATCCTAAACAACGGGGTTTAACTTTATTAATAGAAGAATGGGCTGATGAGTCCATAGGCATCAAAGGTCGCAAAGCACTATTTGCAGCCGTAAGTCAAGATCAAAATTTCCGTAAGTCTTTATTACCCACCTCAACACCAGATATATTTAAAAGTCTGGTTCAAGGAGTACCTAGCGACTTACTGTCAGTATTGGGTTTTGGCGTAGGTTACAGCCCAGATGTGATACAGTCAGCGATCGCATCTTTAAAACAAGACTTGGAAGCCTTAACGTTATTATTGGCAGATAGTCCTTATTTAACAGGAGATGAGCCAACTTTGGCTGACTTAGCGGTGGCTGGCTTATCGATATTACTCAAGTTCCCCCGTGGCCCCTATCTAGATTTACCAGCTTCTATCAGAGGTAAAGGATTGCCAATCTTTGCCGAGAATATAGATTATGAACCATTCTTCACCTGGCGCGATCGCCTTTATGCCCAATTCCGCAAACCGTTAATTAGTACCACTCCATCAACGGGAAGTGCGCCAACCTCGATTCAGATTGATTAGATAATTTGGACATGGGGAATTGGGCATAGGAGATGGAGAAGAAAAACAAATGACCAATGACCAATGACCAATGACCATGACAAATGACAAATGACAAATGACTAATCAGATGAATTCGGCACAGCCATTAGGTTCGGTCATTCAAGGTTCTCTAACTGAAGGTTTAGAAGTCCGATTGCATCCTGACATTTCTGTAGAAGATATGCGGGTGGGTAAATTTCTTGTTGTACAAGGGATGCGATCGCGTTTTTTTTGTATGCTGACAGATGTAGCATTGGGAGCTGCTAATGCCCGAATTATTGCTAATCCCCCCAATTGGGAAGACACTTTTTTACGAGATGTCTTAGCCGGAAGTGGTACTTATGGTACTATCAACCTCGCGCCGATGTTGATGTTCACTCCCGAAACTGAAGAATCTTTCTCCCCAACAAATGGCAAATCGGCCAATCCTTTCCTCCCATCGGTGACGGGTTTAGCTTCATTTATCCCACAAACCAGCACGACGATAGAATTGTTGCCAGTGAAAACAATTCCTAGCCACTTTAGTCAAGTTTACGAAGCAAGTGTTGACGATTTTCGCCGGGTATTTGGTTGGGAAGATGACCCCCAAAGGCGCAACTTTTCCATTGGCAAACCTTTGGATATGGATGTACCCGTTTGTATCGATTTGAATCGCTTTGTAGAACGGAGTAATGGGGTCTTTGGGAAATCTGGTACTGGGAAATCCTTTCTAACTCGGCTACTTTTAGCTGGCGTTATCCGTAAAAATGCGGCAGTAAACTTGATTTTTGATATGCACTCTGAGTATGGCTGGGAAGCCGTTGCAGAAGGTAAGAACGTTAATACGGTTAAAGGTTTAAAGCAACTTTTTCCTAGTAAAGTGGAAGTTTACACCCTCGATCCAGAATCGACAAAGCGTCGGGGTGTGCGTGATGCTCAAGAACTTTATTTGAGTTATGAGCAAATAGAAGTTGAAGATATTAAGTTATGTAGCCGAGATTTAGGACTCTCTGACGCAGCTTTAGATAACGCCAATATTCTGTATAGCGAGTTTGGCAAGTCTTGGATTGTCCAGTTGCTGAATATGACTAACGAAGAAATCGAGATGTTCTGCGAGGAGAAGCGCGGACACAAAGGCTCGATTATGGCATTGCAGCGCAAACTTTTGCGGATGGATAGCTTGAAGTATATGCGAGCAGTTTGCCCCCAAAATTACATTAGTAAAATTGTGCAATGTCTGGAAGCTGGGAAGAATGTTGTGATAGAATTTGGTTCCCAGTCTAATATGCTCTCTTATATGTTGGTGACGAATATGATCACCCGACGTATTCACGAGCATTACGTCAAGAAAGCAGATAAATTCCTGCAAAGCAAAAACCCTAGCGATCGCCCCACGCCATTAATGATTACCATTGAAGAGGCGCACCGTTTCCTAGACCCGGCTATCGTCCAAAGTACTATCTTTGGGACTATTGCCCGCGAACTCCGGAAATATTTTGTCACACTTTTGGTAGTCGATCAACGTCCATCAGGCATAGATAATGAAGTCATGTCCCAAATTGGGACTCGCATTACCGCTTTGCTGAATGATGAAAAAGATATAGACGCGATTTTTACAGGTGTATCTGGTGGTAGCGGACTGCGATCGGTATTGGCAAAGCTAGACTCGAAGCAACAAGCTTTAATTTTGGGTCACGCCGTTCCCATGCCTGTAGTAGTACGTACCCGTCCTTACGACGCAACTTTTTACGCAGAAATTGGTGAGCCAGCTTGGGAAGAAAAACCTGACGCAGAAGTATTCGCCGCTGCGGAACTAGCTAAAGCTGACCTTGGATTTTAGATTGTCATTTGTCAGTTGTCCTACCCTGCAAGTTCGCCTTTGGCGTTCTCGTAGAGTAGCCGCTGGTGCGTCTATGTCCTTTGCAAATGACTAATACAACTCTTGGAGACGCTCCGCTAATGACTACGCGGTAGTTGAATCTCGACTTACTTCGACTACGCTCAGTACAAGTCGCTTGATTACCGCGCAGCGATGCACTGAGCGCAGTCGTTGTGTCGAAACTCAGTACAAGTGACCAATGACCAATGACTAATTCGTGACATCCCTCCATTGTCACAGCAAATTAAGTTCGGTTATCCGGCTAGTTTTTGGCAACAGAAGAGGGGTTTTTGGCGTCACTATAGATATAGTCAGTAATTTCAAGGAAATTTAAATTTTTTTTCTATAACGGCTGCTTTTGAATTATAATAATAGGTTTTATCTTAAGATAGTTTACTATTTGCCTGATTTATCGTATTATAAGTTAAGTAGAACTCATACCGACTTCGGATTTACCACTCGGTGTTAGTAACTGTCCAAGAGAATAATTCTCAAAAATAACCAGCGTGCTTATAAAAGATTGAAAATTTAGGGAAGGTAGAGGAACCTAGAATTGGGGGCTTACCGTTTTCAGAACGGCTGTATCAATTAATTAATTTCTTTTGGTAGCTCCCGATATTTCATGATAGATGTACTACTTTTCCCCATCCATTTTAGTAATAAAACATACATTATCTTTACGAAGTAGAGGACATCGCACCAATGCCTACTGTCAATACCCAAACGGAAAACCTCAACACCAAATTCACGGCTGATATGGTGCGAACCTATCTGCGAGAAATTGGTCGTGTACCACTGTTAACCCGCGAACAAGAAATTGTCTTTGGGAAGCAAGTGCAACAAATGATGACGCTGATCGAGGCCAAGGAAGCTTTGGCGAAGAAGTTGCAACGCGAACCGGATATTTCAGAGTGGGCCGAGCACGTTAAACAATCGGAAACCGATGTGCAACAAACAGTGGCGCAAGGTAAGCGGGCAAAGCAAAAAATGATCGAAGCGAATTTGCGCTTGGTTGTTGCTATTGCTAAAAAGTATCAAAAGCGAAATATGGAGTTTCTGGATTTAATCCAGGAAGGAACACTAGGATTAGAGCGGGGTGTGGAGAAATTTGACCCAATGAGGGGTTATAAGTTTTCGACTTACGCTTACTGGTGGATTCGCCAAGCAATTACTCGGGCGATCGCTCAACAAGGTCGGACTATTCGCTTACCGATTCACATTACCGAGAAGCTGAACAAAATCAAAAAAGTGCAGCGCGAGTTAGCTCAAAGCTTGGGGCGATCGCCGACTCCAGCCGAAATTGCCAAAGCACTGGAACTAGAACCTGCTCAGATTCGCGAGTACTTGAATATGGCTCGTCAACCAGTTTCTTTGGATGTGCGAGTTGGCGAGAACCAGGATACTGAGTTGCAAGAAATGCTCGAAGATGATGGCCCATCACCAGAGTATTACACCAACCAGGAATTCTTACGCCAAGACTTGAACAACCTGCTAGCAGAACTAACCCCGCAACAGCGAGAAGTTGTAGCTTTACGCTTTGGTTTAGAAGATGGTAATGAAATGTCATTGGCGAAAGTGGGTGAGAGATTGAATCTCAGCCGCGAACGCGTTCGTCAGTTAGAGCATCAAGCTTTGGCTCATCTGCGTCGCCGTCGTGCCAATGTCAAAGAGTACGTTGCTAGCTAAAAACAAGAGACGCGAAGTTTCGCGTCTCTACACCACCTTGGTGATGCGCCTCCTGAATTCAGGGGGCGATTTTTTTTGCTGAAAATCAGGAAACGCAGTTAATCAGGTATTCGCTATGCGTGTTTGAGGAATGTAGCTTGCTTCCCGTACCACTTCGTGGAAGCAAGCTACGCGTACCGTCCCGAAGGGAAGAGTAACTCAACATTTGGCGGGGTTTGTTGAGTAACGTTTACGCTCAACCCAACCTACGAATATTTTTAACTGGGCAGTTAATCAGAAATCTGGGAAGGTTTCCGAAAAACTATAGATTCAGGATGTAGACATAGGTGTTAGTTTCTTGCTCATTGTGGTTTAGGTCATCTGGAAAAACCTAACTCCCTTCCCGATGCGGAAAGGGGAAAAATTCAAAGTCTCTCTCCTTTGAAGAGAGAGATTTATAGAGAGGTTTTTCAGATAGCATGAAAAGTAAACTGTTATCAGTTCTGCAATAATTTGAGGTAAATATCTTCAAATATTCCAGAGATAATAACAGGGTAATAATACCAATTTGAAAAATGATTGCGACAGATGGAAAACTGAAACACTTATCCAATGGATGTTTCACAATCCAAAATCTAAAATCGTTCGACTGAGCGTAGTCGAAGTCTAAAATCCAAAATGGTATAAGCTATGTCATTTTTCGATGTAAATAGCTATTTATTTTTTAAACCTACTTATCAGCAATTACTTTCTCTCAAAGAAAAGTTAATTATATTCATCTAAAACGTAGCATGAGTCAGAAAATAGTTGAAGACATTAAAAATTCTTTTCAGCCCGACCTCAGAAACTTAGCTAAAAAATGGGCATTAGCCTCTAGGATGATCGTAAGTATTGTGGTTTTAGGTTACTTAATTTTTATTCCATTTAAAGGAGTTGATAAAAGCAGGAGATTAGAGACAACAGAAGTAGGACTTTTAACAATTATATTATTGTTAAACTCTTCAGTTCTTGAAAGAATAGAAAAATTTCAATTTGGTAGCAATGGAGTAGAACTTAACCTAGTACATAGTAAAATTAAAGCTAATATAGAGGCTAATCAAAAGGAATCAAAAGCTTTAGCCTTATTAGGAACTTTAATAGAAGATGATGAAAACCAGAGAAAGTTTTTTGACTCTCTGTTAGACGATGGAGAGCGAACAACTCTGGAAAACTTATTTAATGCTGAAAAAGATCAAAGACAGTTTCCATACAAAAAAGAACAATCCTGTGAGCAACGATTGAGACATTTAAGAGTATTAGGCTTTATTGAATCTTTAACAAATTATCAAATTAACGAATTGCCTCCTCAAGGCAATTTAAGAGACTATTTTAAGCTTACTTGTACTGGAAAAATCTCTCTGGCTTTAGGTTCTAGCAACATTGCTCCACAAGACATATTAAATCAATGTGGAAGTGACTGTCATTGCCACAAAATCTTGACTCAGATTATAGAAAAACAAGGTCAATATGGGACAAAAATGAATAGCATGAATAATTAATACAAGTAGAAACTTTTGATATTACAGATAAAACCTGTATCTGCGAATTGCAAACCATTAATTTTTTGTATGAGCGGACGAAAGTAATAGACCTCTTGCAAAAGTGCTTTTTGCATTCTTGGGGAAAAGGGTAAAGGTTAAGGAAAGGGACAATACAAAACCTTTACCCTTTCCCTTTTCCCGACACATGCCAAGAAGTCTAATGTGTAGCCACGATTTAGAATTGCCAGAGCTACATCCGTTTCAAATCTTGTAAAACTGCGGTGGCTGATTGATAGCGATCGCTAAAATGATAGCAAACCATTTTATCTAAAATTGCCGCTAATTCTTCACTCACTTGCACTGTTTGCCGCCACATCACATTCCCCGTTTCTGGATCTGGATGGAGTTCTTGCGGTGGTGTTCCAGTTATGGCTTGAATAGCAATCATTCCTAAAGCATAAATGTCACTGCATAAACGGGGATGACCGGCAAATTGTTCTGGAGGTGCATAACCCCGCGTCCCGATGGCTACTGTGGCTAATTCTGTTTGCTCGCTACTCGGCGGTTGCATTAATTTGACAGCACCAAAGTCAATCAATACTAGCTGATTATTTTGAGCGCATCTAATAATATTAGTCGGTTTGAGATCCCGATGAATCACTCGATGTTGATGAACAAATTCTAGAACTTCTAAAACTTGTTTGAGCATTTCCATCACAAATGATTCGTTTTGCACATTTTGTACGGGTGGTAATTCTTCACTTAGGGTATGTCCCTCAATATATTGTTGGATTAAATAAAATTCTTGATTATCTTCAAAATAAGCAAGCAGTTCAGGAATCTGATGATGTTTACCCAAAATTTCTAAAATTTCAGCTTCACTACGAAACAACCTGCGAGCGACTTGCAAAAATCGTGTATCTTGACGGGCTGGCATTAACTTTTTAACTACACAAGTAGGATTACCGGGTCGTTGAGTATCCTGTGCTAAATAAGTCCGACCAAATCCACCTGCACCGAGAGTTTGAGAGATTTTGTAGCGTCCACTCAAAAGCAAATCACCTGATTTTATTTCTGGTGAATCAACTGGGGGAGGAAAGTCAACAGACGAGTCGGGAATTGCTGTTTTATCTTCTAAGAGTACATTTAATTGGGCGATCGCTTCTTGTTGTTTTTCAACTTGCAGAATAATCACCTGAGTTTGCTGCTGATTTTGGTAGTTGGTATAAGTAATGACACAAATACTACTAATCGCCAACGCAAGAGCAGGAGGGATTAACGGCACCCATCCAGCTTGCAAAAACAAGGCAACGCAGATTACTACTAAGCCAAATAGAGTTATCCCTACCACCACTAGCAAAAGCAGCGGATTTTGCCACCGTAATGCTAAAACACCACCTAATAGCGACCAGCCCCATATCCAAATAAGTTCCACCCAGTTTGGCCAATACCAAATCAAGGGTCGCCCATCTAACACTGTACTGATGAATTGACTTGCTATCTGTGCATGAATCAATAGAGCAGGCATTCTAGCTGGTTGATCTGGTAAAGCGCTGTAGGGCGTATAAAAGCCACCTGGAGGGATATTAGTCGCTGTAGTACCAATAATTACCAAACGGTCTTTGAATAAACTGGGGTTGACTCGATCGCTAAGAACATCTGTGAGGGTTACTTGGTCGGCGAGGCTGTTGGGGTGACGGTAATTTAATAATATTTGATAGCCCTGTGCATCCAAGTGTTGGTAGCCACCAGAATTAGGTTGTAAACGCCGGAACAGGATTTTACCTAATATAAAATCTCCTTTTTTAGTGAAATCGTATTCAATACCTTGTTTTTCTAGATAATTAATTGCAATTAATGCACCAAATGCAAATTGTGTTGTACATTTCTTGTCTGTAGAGTTGGCAAATAATAAAGTGCGGCGGAGACTTTGGTCGTTTTCATTGTCAGCAATCACATCGCTAAACCCGACATTATCTATAGGGACATTCGGCGGCGGGGGAATTTCATCTCTACCCAAACTGCTGAATAAACAGGTAGTGACAATGTTATCTTGATTTTGGAAATTAGCCGCCAAATTATTGTCTTCCGGTCGGAAAAGATATAAACCAACAATTCGCGGTTGATAAGACTCTATTTTCTTTAATAGCTGATTGATTGTCCGATCTGATAGAGGCCATTTCTCGCGTTTGAGATCGTTATCAGTAATTTTTACTAGCAAAATCCGCCGATCGGGTGCTTCTAATGGACGCGATCGCAACATCTGATCGTAAACTCTTAACTCCCAAGGCTGTAACCATTTGAGTTCACGAACTCCCCAGATAAAGGCGGTGACTCCTATACTGGTAACAAAAATAATTTGTAGCCAACTTTTGCTCTTAGAAGTTTCACGGGAATCCTGAACTTTGACAAAAGGTACGCGGAGTTTTTCTAATAGTCCACTAATCACGGCGTTGAGGCGGTAGCCTAATTGGGTAGATGTTGTAGGCGCAGAAGTCAAATTTGGGAATCTAGGTTAAAGCTAATTAACCTAAAGCTCCTATTAATGTAACAATTTACTTGTTAGTTAGAGGCTTTGACGTATTCCTACTTTGAAAGCAAGCTTACGCCCAGCGTCAACCATAGAATCAGACAAGCCTTAATCATCTGTTGGAGATGTTTGAGATGTTTGAATATCTTCAACAGAACTGCTAATTGGGAAAGAAATCGGATTAGTAGATGGAGTTAGTGAATCTAACTGAGGTTGTTCAAGTGATGCTTCAATGCTTGAATCATCAAAATAGGAACCAACAATTTTATCATAGTTAGAAGCAACAGCTAAAAAAGCGCCACCCAAAATATAGATAGGTAATGGCAGATTAAATTCTTGCAACCAGTCAAACAGTTCCGCTAAGGCAAACAGCACCAAAAAGCAAGCAAGCCAAACCTTCATATTCTTATCCCCTGAATTGAAACAATTCTATTACTAGCTTAAATAGCTTGCATAATAGTAGATGTAATACATAATCACCAACTTACAAGAAAGCAGAGGAGCAGAGGGGCAGAGGGGCAAAGGAGCAGAGGAGCAGAGGGGCAGAGGAAAAAAATGATTTTCGGTACAAGTCCCGCCCCTATTAGGCGATCTTCTTCCTGGATTTCTCACAAGAGAGAAATCCAAGGGGTGTGGGAGGTGTGGGAAGGGTGGGAGGATGGGGAAGAAATCTTTCTCCCCTCACTCCCCACACTCCTCTTCCCTCTCTGCCTACACTATTCGTGAGAAATCCGGGTTCTTACCCTCTGATCCCCTGCCTTTTCTTGACAACCTCTATAACCTTAGATGGGTGCAGTTAGAGCCATAGCATCTGCTATATTGCATGAGAAAAATCAAAATATACTATTACAGCAGATGGGAGAACCCAGTGAGTCGCTTTTAGCCAAATACTTTTAAAATGAGTGAGAACCTGAAAGCTCAAGAGGTTACTGATTTGCAGCAATATTTGAGCCAACAGCAAGTTGCGCTGCGCGATAGTGAAGCACGCTACCGTTCACTGGCAGAAGCCAGCGCATCCATTGTCTGGAGGGCAGCTCCTTGGGGCAATGTTGTTGATGATATTCCAACTTGGCAGGGGTTCACAGGGCAAAGTCCCGAACAATATAAAGGATGGGGTTGGATTGAGGCACTGCACCCAGAAGATCGTTCATCGATGGTGGAAATTTGGCAACAGGCGTTTCCTACACGCAGTGTTGCAGTTGCTGAGTATCGTGTTCTACGGCATGATGGCGAATACCGTTATATGAATATACGCGGTGTGCCGATACTCGACGAAACAGGCGAAATCCGCGAATGGGTGGGAATGTGCGTCGATATTACCGATCGCAAACAGGCAGAGGCTAAATTGCGCGAGAGTGAGGCATGTTTTCGGCTGCTGGCTGAGAATTCAACTGATATTATTTCCCGCCACACAGTAGATGGAACTCTTCTATATATTTCACCAGCTTGTTACACAGTATTGGGGTATCAACCAGAAGAACTAGTCGGTCATCACAGCCAGGAGTTAGTTCACACAGAGGATTTGGCAGAGATTGCCAAGAATTACCCAGTGAATGCCGATTTACCAGATATTTATACCGTTACTCACCGCGCTCGTCACAAAGACGGGCATTATATCTGGTTAGAAGCAACTATTCGAGCTATTCGCGATCGCCAAACTCAAGAAATTTTAGAGATGCAAGCGTCTTCGCGAGATATTACTAAGCGCAAACAGGTGGAAGAGGAGCAGCGTTTCTTAGCTGAGGCTAGTGGGATTTTGGCTGCATCATTGGACTACGAAATAACCCTAGCAGGTTTGGCACGTTTAGCAGTGCCGGAAATCGCTGATTGGTGCTTAGTTGATATTATTTGTGACAATCAATTAGTCCGTCGGGTTGCAACAGCCCATGCTAATCCAGAGAAACAAGAATTGGTAGAACAGTTACAAAATTATCCGCCTGATTTGGCACAAACAGCAGGTGTTGCGAAGGTAATACGGACGGGCAAATCACAAATTACTCATTTTATTTCTGAGGAACAGCTCCAACGGTTAACCCACAACGCCAGTCACTTCCAAATCTTGCAAGAATTAAATCCAACATCTGGGATGATTGTACCGTTAATTCTTCGGGGACGCGTGCTGGGAGCAATGACTTTGGTCTCTTCTTCAGGTCGTTTCTACGATACCAAAAGCCTGATGTTAGCTGAGGAGTTAGCTAGCCGAGCAGCGATCGCTGTTGATAATGCCGGACTCTACAGAGAAGCACAGCAATCTCAACAAGCGGCCTTACACGCAGCATCTCGCATTACCCGTCTGCAAGCAATTACTGCCGCCCTTTCTGAATCTTTAACTCCGACACAGGTTGCTGAAGTAATTGTCGAGCAAGGTATGGCAGCTTTGGGAGCTAGTTCTGTTTTTGTCGCACTACTGACTCAAAGCGGCACTGAATTAGAACTTATCCGCACTGTTGGCGAGCAACAGATAGTAGATTCATGGCGTCGATTCTCGATTAATGCATCCGCGCCACTGGCAGAAGCAGTAAGAACTAAGCAGCCTATTTGGGAAGAGCCAACCGAAACAAGGATTGCTCGTTACTCAAATCTTGCCAAGGAGTATGCTCAGTCCAACTACGGCGCTTGGATTTCGATTCCATTGCTCATCGAAGGACGAGCTATTGGTGGAATGTCTCTTGCTTTTACCGAAATTCAGAAGTTTAATCAAGACGATCGAGCCTTTATGCTGGCACTAGCACAGCAGTGCGCTCAAGCGATGGAACGTGCCCGTCTATACGAGGCAGAACAAACCGCCCGGAGAGCAGCAGAAAATGCCAACCGGATAAAAGATGAGTTTCTGGCAGTACTTTCTCATGAATTGCGATCGCCACTCAACCCAATTTTAGGTTGGTCAAAGCTTCTCCAAACCAAAAAACTGGATGAAAAGACAATTCCTCAAGCGCTGAAGACTATTGAGCGAAATGCCAAATTACAGGCTCAACTGATTGAAGACTTACTGGATATCTCCCGAATTTTACAAGGTAAAATCAGCTTGAATATTTACCCAGTCGATCTGACATCTGTGATTTCGGCAGCAATGGAGACAGTGCGGCTATCGGCAGAAGCTAAATCAATTGAGATGCACATTAGTCTAGAACCAAATTTGGGGCAAGTTTTGGGAGACTCCAACCGATTGCAGCAAATCGTTTGGAACTTGCTCTCAAATGCGGTTAAATTTACACCAGAAGGCGGACGGGTTGATATTCGACTATCATCATGTCCTAAATCAAATTCCAACTCAGCACCTAGCACTCATAACTCAGCACTGATTCAAGTCAGCGATACAGGGAAAGGTATCGACCCCAATTTTCTGCCTTACGTGTTTGAATATTTTCGCCAAGAGAACAGCAGCACCACCAGAAAATTTGGTGGATTGGGGTTAGGATTAGCGATCGTCCGTCACTTAGTCGAACTGCATGGCGGGACAGTCCAAGTAGAAAGTGAGGGCGAAGATCGGGGGGCAACTTTCACTGTAAGACTACCGTTAATCCAAAATCAATTAGAGATTAAACAAGACAGTAGCAATTCTGAGCCATCTTCAAATTTGAATGATGTCAAAATTTTAGTAGTGGATGATGATACAGATACGCGAGAATTTATTGTCTTCTTACTAGAGCAGTATGGGGCAAATGTGACAGCAGTAACATCAGCCAATGAAGCCCTAGCTACTTTAGCCCAATCCTTGCCAGATATACTTTTAAGCGATATTGGGATGCCAGAAGTGGATGGATGTATGTTCATGCGACAGTTGAGAACATTGCCACCAGAGCAGGGAGGAAAAATTCGCGCGATCGCACTTACCGCCTATGCTGGAGAAATGAATGCTCAACAGGTTCTAAAAGCTGGATTTAACAAGCATATAGCCAAACCAGTAGAGCCAAGCGAGTTAGTAGATGCGATCGCTAACTTAATCGCTGAATAAACCTGCCTCTACCTGTTCGCCATTACTTGATACAGTTAAAACTAATTGTCAGTTTTAAATCATATCTGTAAGAATATTTGCGATCGCTTGTTCTTTGTTCGGTTTTTACTTAACCAGACAATAGGCTTAACAAGTTAGTTTAGCAACTTGTTAAGCCCCTTGTTGAAGTTAGGCAAACTTCCGCTACAGTGTAATAGCTAGCTAAGTTAATAGCTGAATAAACCTGCTTCTACCTGTTTACCGTTACTTGATATTATCAGATATGCTTGCTTTATATTGTAGCTCAGAAAGAATCCCTTGTTTGATATCAATCTTACGCGAGATAACTTTTTGATCAAAATAGAAATCAGCAACGCCCTGCTGTAGGCCAATGAGCGCAGGTGTAATTTTTTTCAATTTATAAGTACGACGGCTTGCCACCTTTAGTGCAACTGCTGGATCTAATTTCTGTTCATCAACTAAAATTTTGGCATAATCGCTTGGGTTTTTTTCAAGCGCTTCTCCTACCTTCTCTGCTTCCTCTAAAACCACTCGCACAAATTGCAGATTTTGGGTGACAAATGCACGTCTGCCAATATAAAACCCGTTGATAATGTTAATTCCTTTTCCATTTCTCAGATTCCGAATCGGGGTAGTATTTTCCACAGCAGCTAAAAGGGGATCGCCACCCACCCAGGCGTCAGCCTTGCCTTGAAGAAAGGCATCGCGGGCTTCAGTTGGAGTCGAAGCAACGATTTGAATATCGCTAATTTTTAACCCTACCTCTTGCAACGCTTTTGCTAGTAAATACTGTGCATTCGACCCTACCTGAAAAGCAATTTTCTTACCTTTAAGATCCGCTACTTTCTTAATGGGAGAATTAGCTTTCACCACAATACCTTGGCTTGTACCATCCGTGGGCGTGCGTCCAGTAAGATAGACAACTTCAGGGATGAGGCCTGGGCGTGCAGCTTGGTCAAATATTGGAGGTGTCTCTCCGACATTACCGATATCCACCTTACCTTCATTCAACGCTTTTATCAATTGCGGCCCTGCTGCAAATGGCCCAACCCAATTCACCGTAAGGATTCAGGTCAGGAGGTATTGACAAGTGTGACATCGGAGGTGGAGTATCACAATTATGGAAAAAGACCTGCCTCTGAAACTAGAGCGTG
>NZ_JBALDN010000114.1:0-21205 GCF_036917375.1 Nostoc sp. | reverse complement strand
TATCGTACAGACTAACTAATTTAAGATGATTGCATTTACGGGCTACAGCCTAGCCACACAAAGGCTTTAACTGTTTTCGGAGATGTCTTTTGATACTCGGCGACAAGCCTTTTATACTCGTGAACGAGTCTTTTATACTCGGCGACGAGCCTTTTATACTCGTGAACGAGTCTTTTATACTCGGCGACGAGCCTTTTATACTCGTGAACGAGTCTTTTATACTCGACGACGAGTCTTTTATACTCATTGACGGCAATTATCGCAATGTCCGCAACGCAGGTTAGCTGCTTCTTTGTCAAAACCAAAAGCATTTAACAAAAACTGCCAACGACACTGCTTAGTTGTTAGGTATTGCTGCATCTGCTTCGCGGCGTGTAATTGCGTCGGTGGCTGATTTCCCGCTTTTTGCCCAATGGTGTAATGGAAAGGATCTAGCCAGTTTAGCTGACCGTTGCTATGGAGTAAAGCTAGCGCCGTTGCACCTTCGGGAAATTGTCGAGTTACTGCATTCACTTCTCCCTGTTTTGGTAATTTTTTCACAAGTTGCTGCGCTATTTGTTGTTGCGATCGCATTTGTTCGTGAAAAAACTCCTGTCTTTGCTTATCCCCTGAATCTAACCACCCCGTAGGTTCACTTACCAATGTCAACGCCTCTGCTGGTTTCCCATCCCTTCCAGCGCGGCCGATTTCTTGCACATATTCAGATAGCAGATGTGGCGCGTGAAAGTGAGCAACCCAGCGAACGTCACTTTTATTAATCCCCATACCAAACGCACAGGTACAAACCACAAAAGGTATTTTCCCACTTAACCAGCTTGCTTCTACTTCACGGCGTTCGGTTGCACCCAATCCCGCATGATAGCTAGCTGTGGCATAACCCATCTCTGCTAACCATTGGGCTAAATCTTCGCTATCTCTCCGAGTGCGAACATAAACTAATCCCGATTGTTGCGGTCTATTTTGAATAAACTTTAATAATTGTTGTTTCCTACCTCGTGGTGTCCAAGCGATACGAACGCTGGGATGCAAGTTCGGACGGTAAGGATTCAAGCGGAAAATCTCTGGTTGCTGTAATTGTAAAACTGTTTGAATAATTTTTTGGGCTGAGGGGTCAGCAGTAGCGGTAAAAGCGGCGATGCTAATTTTTGTTCCTGGTGGTTTTGATTTGAGCAATGACGGACGCACCGCCCCTAATCTGCGATAAGCTGGGCGAAAAGTATCGCCCCACTGCACTAAACAATGAGCTTCATCTAAAATCAAACCATTAATTTGCAATTGCGGGTGGCATAATCTTTCCCAAACTGGCGCACTTAGCAAAGTTTCTGGCGATAAATAAAGTAATCTTAGCTGTTGGCGTTCTAAAGCTTGCAGAGTTGCACGACGTTGAGATGAAGATAATTCACTATGTAAAAGTGCTGCTTTTTGCTTGCTTTGTAGTAGTTCCTGAACTTGGTTTTCCATCAATGCCACCAAAGGCGAAACTACCAAAGTTAATCCTGTTTGTAACAGTGCGGGAAGTTGAAAACAAATCGACTTCCCGCCACCTGTGGGCATAATAATCAGCGCATCTTTCTGTGACAATAAACTGTTGACAATTTCTCCCTGTGGTGGACGGAAATCTTCATAACCCCAGATTTGTTTGAAAGCAGCGCGAACTTCTTGCCAAGATTTTGTTGTAGGCTGATTCATAATCAATAACTATATGCACCCATATCCTTGAATGCTGAATATAGCTTCTGTTATCCAGCTAATGGTTCAGTAATTTCATCATTTGACACTATAAACCACTGACACCAAGAATGAATTATAATTTTTCAACCTATTAAATAAAAGATGTAGCGAGATGAATGAAGAATTAAAACATCGATTTTACATCAACACCGATAAATCTAAATTAGATATTCAAATAATTCATGATTTTTTACAAACTTCCTATTGGGCTGAAAATATTCCGTTAGCCACAGTGGAAAAGTCAATAAACAATTCCTTATGTTTTGGACTTTATGAAGATAATCAACAAGTTGGCTTTGCGAGAGTCATCACTGATTATGCAACTTCTGCGTTATTAAAAGATGTTTTTATTTTAGAGCCTTATCGAGGGCAGGGTTTAGGAAAATGGTTTGTAGAATACATTTTAGAATATCCAGAATTGCAAGACGTTCAAAGGTGGTTGTTAGGCACAAAAGATGCTCATGGACTTTATCGCCGTTATGGATTTAAAAATTTGACAGAGCCAGAGAAAATCATGATGCGTTTAAATCCCAATGCTAACCAAGCTTGAGCAAAGTGGGTTAAAATAAGTGCGACGCCGAATAGCCCGTCGTAAACATCGCTAATAATTATCAATCTACGAACAAAGATTCTAAATCTTGATAACCACTGGCAACACGAGTAATACTAATTCCGTCTTCTCTTGGATAGTAAAATATAATGTAATCATCCACAACAAAACCGCGCAGATTTGGTACAAGCCTTCCATAACTTTTTCCCATATTGGGGAAACTCGCTACTAATTTACATTTGGAGCGAATGTCATCAAAAAGCTTACTAGCTGCTTTTGGGCTACTCCGAGCAATGTATTCACAAATTTCATCTAAATCTCGAATTGCTGCATCTGAAAATGAATAATTACTCATTCAGCGGACTCCTCAGCAATTAGACGAATTTTTTCTTGTAATCTGGCAAATACAACTTCGCCTTCAGTTACTTGCCCCTTAGCAAGTTGTTCAGTTCCTACAGCAATCTTTTGCCGTAATTCTTCAAACCGCTGCTCTCTTTCTTGTAACAGTTTAAAGGCTTCATTGATGACATCATCTACATTAGTAAATCTACCACTTGCAAGCTGTGCCTGAATAAATTTCTCTAGTTCTGGTTTAATTTGGATATACATATTTTTTAGCTTTATAGAATTAATATTCTTATCTAGATTCTAACGACATTGCTACATCAAAAGCAATTCTTGAACGGTAACTAAGCAATTGATGTTTACCTTTCTGGTACCAAGGTGTTTCGTCAAGGTGAATATTAGACACAAAAGATGCTCATGGATTTTACCGCTGTTATGGATTTAAAAATTTGACAGAACCAGAAAAAATCATGATGCGTTTAAATCCCAATGCTAACCAAGCTTGAGCAAAGCAGGGGCAAACCAGTGCGTAGGCGTAGCCCGTCGTAGACATCGCTAACCCACATTGACAGTTAGATTACAATCTTAGGTATAGTTTCTCTGACTGGAGTTGTTCATCGGGTGATTCAATCCGATTCAATGACAAAGCATACCAGACAAGTATTACTTAGTGCGCTCAAGGTGGTTGTCTTATGCCTGACACTGTTCCTACTATGCACAAGCAATAGTTGGGCGCAAATCACTACTGACAGCAAAATTGCTCCTCTGATTGAGAAGTTGATAGATAACGATACCCACATTAGAAGCCTTGCAGCAGATGCATTAGTTAATATCGGTTCGGCAGCAGTGCCGTCTTTGATTGAAGCGTTGAAAAATCAAGATAGTAATCTTCGCTGGCACGCCGCTTCGGTTTTAGGAGATTTGGGTGCAGAAGCAGCACCAGCAGTTCCAGCCTTAAGTGCGGCATTGCAAGATGAAGATGGACAAGTCCGCTTGTACGCCACCTTAGCTTTAGGAAATATTGGTACAGCAGCTAAAGCAGCAGTTCCATCGTTGATGGCGGCATTACAAGACAAGGAGCAATTCGTTCGCATTTATGTTCCTTCTGCACTCAGAAAAATTGGTGTAGAAGCGAAAGTAGCTGTCCCAGTATTAACTGCTGCCTTAAAAGATAAGAACCCCACTGTACGTTACAACTCTGCCTACGCTTTGGGTGCAATGGGTACAGAAGCAGTATCTTCTGTCCCGAATTTAATTGCCCTGTTGAATGATAACCAGTTTTACGTGCGTTTAGGTGCTATCAAAGGTTTAGGAGGAATAGCGGCAGGCTTTCAGGACAAGGCAAATGCTTTACCTACCTCCAAGTTGCAGAAAGTCATCTCAGACTTTGAAGAGGTATTGGCAACTATACAAAAATACAAAGATAAATTTACAGAGACAGACATTAAGCTGATACGTCGCCCTCTCAATGCCCTGAAAGCAGAAAAAGAAACTCGCCTTTTTGATAGAGTTCTAGAATCGCTATTTAAGCATAAATTACTCTTGGGAATTGCCGCCTACGTTATCTTATTGCCTTCTATTTGGTTAATTCTCTTGCGGGTAGCCCCTTTATGGTTGTTGAAAATTAACAACGCCCTCAAACCCTACACAGATTTTTCTCTCCCATTTATCAGCGTTAATGTACCTCTGCGATATGTGCTATTTGTTGGCTGGTTTCATTACCATCCCAGAGTATTAGATGCGTGGGTAGCTAAATATATCAAAGCAGCCCGCGAACAATTTCCCAAAAAGGATACAGTTAGCAGTCGCGTCTGTTACATTCCCATTCCCGTTGTTCTGGATGGTACAACAGTTCCCCAACTGATGAATGAGAATTTACACTCAACTTTCGAGAAACAACGTAGCTGCCTAGTAATTGGTGGGGAAGGGGGTGTAGGTAAAACCAGTTTAGCGTGTCGAATAGCTGGGTGGGCAATGGCTGAGGATGAAGACCAACAACTCTGCAAACATTTGATGTTACCTGTGCTGTTAGAAGAAGAATTTCGGGTAACTGAAGGTAAGTCGCCGCTTTTAGAAGCCATTAGAGGACAGTTGCAAGCTTTAATTGATGAGCCAGAGCCGATTTGTCAAGAATTACTGTTACGTTTGTTAAGAAAGAAACGCATTCTAGTGATTGTAGACCGGTTCTCAGAAATGAATGCCACTACACGAGAGGCAATTGAGCCGGAGTCGCCAGAGTTTCCGGTGAATGCATTGGTAATTACTTCCCGAATTGAGGAAAAGCTGGGGCGGGTTAATAAGACGATAATTAAACCCTTGCGGATTGAGGCGAATAAACTATCGTCCTTTATGGAAGCTTATCTCATGCAGCGAGGTAAACGCGATCGCTTTACTGACCAGGAATTTTTTGACGCTTGTAATCGTCTTTCTCTGATGGTCGGTCAAAATAATATCACTGTTTTGCTGGCTAAACTTTATGCCGAACAGTTAATCGCCAGTAAAGACGTTACATCTAATATTTCTGCGTTACCAGAGAATATTCCTAATTTAATGCTGGGTTACATCAATGAACTCAATCGTGATGTTACAGACAATCAATTTGATGACCGCACTGTTCATCAAATTGCTAAAACCATCGCCTGGGAATGCTTGCAGCAAAGTTATCAACCAGGAACCGCCAAGCGTGCAGATGCGGTTGCTGCATTAGCAGCTTTGGGTATTGATGACCCCGAAGCACACCTAAATTATCTAGAAAAGCGCCTGCACCTGATTCAAACTATCGGTTCTGCCAAAGACAGAATCCGTTTCTGTCTCGATCCTTTAGCTGAGTATCTTGCAGGTTGGTATTTAATAGAATTATATGGCAATAACGATGGTAAATGGCGATCGCATTTTTTCAAAAAGGCAGATGATTTAGTTAAAACAGGCGCACCAGATGCCATCAAAGGCTTGTTGTTGGCAGTGCAAGATTGCTACTTATCTGAGATTCAAGGTAGCAAAGAAACAGACTTTGTACCCCAGAAATCGGGTAAACTGGCTGGGTTTACACCTTCAATCAATATACCAGCTACTACTGTGCAAACACCAATACCATAAACGGCATTATTCAATTTATTTAAATTTCTCCGCATTCCCTTCTATTGCAGACTTTCGATGATTATAATTACTCGATTGGCGCTCACTGCTGTTTGCTAAGAGCGCCGATGAGCGTGCTATTCGATAGACTATAACTAAATCAAAACTAGTGATTGTTCTGATTTTGAGAATGGAAAGGACAACCACCTGCTGTTAATTTCTGAAGAAAGACATTATTATCAAAATAATGCTCTAAAGACTCAATCTTCAAATCATCAGTGACGCGAGCAATACTAACTCCGACAATTTCTATTGTTTCACCTGTGGGTGCATAGTCCTTATAGGAACCATTAAATGTTCCCCAATGTCGCCACTTAAAGGTAACATTAGGCGGCCCCGAAAGGACTTCTGTTAATTCCCAAAGGAAGCCATTGGGGAAGGCTGTATGAAAAACTTGAAATGAAGATTCAAAGGTTTCTGTTTCAGAGTTATATTGCTCAGTTTTACCCAAAAACAGGTTATAAGTCCCTTCGGTTGCAACATCTTCAGCAGTGAATTGTTGTCCCCCATTGGTACTCATTTTAAACTTATCGGTAACAATCGAAAGCCACTGTTGAGGATTAGATTTATTAGAAGCTTCCATCTCAAAAGTGCGGACTAAGTTTTGAGCGATCGCTTCTATTGAACCTTCTGGATGCTGAAATTTACTCTCTTGATGAAGAAATTCATTGGTGTAAGAATAATCTGGGCGTTTTCCTTCTCGCCACTGTACTTCTTCATCATGAGCAATGACTATATCTCTATCTTGTACCCAGAGTGGCAATTCTGTTGTTTTCTCGCTACTCATACAAGCTAACTGGTTATAAACATCGTTTTTCAGAATAAAGTTTTATGCATACAAGTAAATCGAAAAATCCAAAAAATTAAACAATATTCATAATTAAATCAATAGACCTCTTGCAAAAATGTATTTTTGCAAGAGAGGGAAAAGGGAAAAGGTTAAAGGGAAAGAATTTTAAGTTTATTTACCCTTTACCCCCACTTTTACAAGAAGTCTAATATTGCACAAATGCGAACACAAGTAACCACAGATTCATCTTGAGCTAGAAAATTAACTACAAGGCAAAAAATTGCTGTATTTAAATCAAATCTAATTGCATTACATTCCCTTCAGAAAAACCGAGGCTGGAGTAAACTGGTTTACCCGATGGTGAAGCGTTAAGAACCACTCGCGTACAACCGATCGCTTTTAAATATTCAATTGCTCTATTAGTTATCAATTTGGCAATGCCTTGTCTGCGGTAAGATTGTTCAATATAAACGCCCCAAATATATCCAAATTTGCGGTATTCATCTTTGAAAAGATTGGGGTATAAACCTGCAAACAGTTGACAACTTGCAGAACCCACAACTGTATTATCAATCTCTGCAATAAAAGCCTTGTAAAACAAATCCCGACGCGCTTCTTCTATGAATTTGAGGGTAATATTCTGCCACTCCAGAAGGATATTACTCTCATCAACACCAATATCTAGCCACATTTGGTAAAAGTGTTTTGCAATCAGTAAATCTTCTTTAGTCGTGCCTTCTCTAATAATGATATGTTTTTCTGTCAGCATAATTTCTAACAAATTTTTGGAACTCACAAATAACTCCTCCCCAAAGTTGGAGAGGAGTTTGTTAGCATTAGCTAAAAACGGGCAGTTTCACAAATACAATCTCAGACTTTCTGTGCAGTTACTTCCTCTGGCTTTTCTTGAGTTTGCAAAGATGCATACAACCTATTCAACGCATTTACATAAGCTTGTGCAGATGCCACGATGATATCTGTGTTCGCTGCATGACCAGAAAACACTTTAGATTCATAACGTAAACGAATCGTCACTTCGCCAAGGGCATCAATACCGCCTGTTACTGACTGCACAGAAAACTCAATCAACTGGTTGGGCACATTCACTACACGGTTGATGGCTTTGTAAACTGCATCCACTGGCCCAGTACCGATCGCAGCATCGGTTAATTCTTCACCTTCTGGGGTACGCAGAGTAACTGTAGCAGTAGGACGGGCGTTGCTACCACAAGAAACTTGCACCAACTCTACCCGGAACAAATCGGGCGCTTGTTGGATTTCATCGTTAACGATCGCTTCCAAATCCCAATCAGAAATATCTTTCTTTTTATCTGCTACTTCTTTGAATCTGACGAAGGCTTTATTTAATTCAGTATCTGACAGTTCAAAGCCCAATTCTTTTAACCGAGTACGGAAAGCATTTCTACCTGAATGTTTGCCCAAAACTATTTGATTGTCTGTCAAGCCAATCAATTGGGCATCCATAATTTCATAAGTGAGTTTGTTTTTTAAAACACCATCTTGGTGAATTCCAGACTCATGGGCAAAGGCATTTGCACCGACAATCGCTTTATTTGGTTGTACCAACATTCCCGTCAAATTAGAAACTAAGCGTGAGGTTTTATAAATTTGTCGGGTGTCAATATTTGTCAGGGATTCTTGAGAATCTTCTGGTCTGCCGAGATAAGGGTTAAAATATTGCCGCCGCACGTGCAACGCCATTACTAATTCTTCTAGTGATGCATTGCCGGCGCGTTCGCCAATGCCATTGATCGTACATTCTAGTTGGCGTGCGCCATTTTTGACAGCTTCTAAAAAGTTAGCAACTGCCAAGCCTAAATCATTATGACCGTGAACGGAAATAATCGCTTGATCGATGTTGGAGACATTTTCGATAATGCCTTTAATTATTGCCCCAAATTCGCTAGGAGTTGTGTAACCAACAGTATCGGGGATGTTAACTGTTGTTGCACCAGCTGCGATCGTTCTTTCTAATACTTGGTATAGAAATTCTGGATCGGAACGAGCCGCATCCATCGGTGAAAATTCGACATCTGTCATGAAGGATTTGGCATAAGCTACCATTTCTTCGGCGATCGCTAGTACTTCTGCCCGTGACTTTCGCAATTGATACTCTAAATGAATATCAGAAGTCGAAATGAATGTGTGAATTCTGGCATTAACTGCTGGTTTTAATGCTTCCGCAGCCGCTTCAATATCTGCTTTAATCGCTCTTGCCAAACTACAAATTACCGGGCCATTTTCTGTCCCAACAATTTGAGCAATTTTCTTGACTGCTTCAAAATCTCCGGGACTAGCAAAGGCAAAGCCTGCTTCAATTACATCTACACCTAGACGCGCTAATTGCTTGGCAATAACTAGCTTTTCGTCTATATTCAAAGTTGCTCCCGGACACTGCTCTCCATCTCGCAATGTTGTATCAAAAATGATGATTCGATCTGTTTTGTTTGTCATTTGCCGTTTGTTGTTTAGTGTTTAGTGTTTACTTGTGGCTTAATATATCTTCAACCCTAGTTTTTGTTTTACTCTTATTTTTGTAAATAATTGTTAAAGCTACTAACCTTCAGTTTTTTCTATTTGATCTCTGATATCATTTAAATCTATATATCTATCAGTAGCATTGCGTAGTTCTCTAGCAATCATTCCTTCTGTTGATACTACTGTAATATGTGTATTTTTTGAGCGTAATAGTTCGATTGCTCTTTCAAAATCTCCATCACCACTGAATAATACTACTCGATCGTACTGGTCTACTGTATTAAACATATCTACAACAATTTCAATATCTAAATTCGCTTTTTGCGAGTAACGGCCTGACGTATCATCATAATATTCTTTCAGAATTTTAGTTCGTACTGTATATCCTAGACTAATTAGAGCGTCTCTGAAACCTCGCTGGTCTTGTGGATCTTTTAAGCCAGTGTACCAGAAGGCATTAATTAATGTTGTTTCTGATTGCTCGTGTTTGAAGTATTCTAAGACTCGTCGCGGGTCAAAAAACCAGCCATTTTTTTGTTGAGCATAGAACATATTGTTTCCATCTACAAAAATAGATAGACGATTCATTGGAGAACCCATACAAATTTACACCTAATAATATATATGAATTTAGATGGAACAATAGATTATAGCAATTTTCAAATGCCTTGTTTGCTAATATCTATAACGTAGTTCTTTATCTATAGCTTTTATCCTACCTCTTTCAAGACATAAAAACGCTTGCAATATTGGAGTTGAGATCCTGAGTGTTAACCTGATTCACTTCCAGCACTGCAAGAGCCACCTGGCGATCAAAATCTACCCATAAAATTGACCCAATAACAGCATTCATCGCTGCATAACACTAAAGTTTACTCCTAAAGAGGTATAACATAGGCTTAAGGTAAGATATAAATTAATCCCTATCTTTCGGTAAAGCTGTCAGTATCAGGGCACGCTTTCTGGAGATTACCAACATTGCGCCAGAGACAGAAGACAACCTTGGGACTGCTTCTGGTATAGCACCCAGTTAGTAACGTACTTGTTGGTTAGGTGAGGTAAAATCTTGCCATAACCAAATGCACTGATAGAGTATATCCGGCTCCGATCTATGAGACAATCACTACTTGTAACTCATTCAACAGAAAAAGAATAAATTAAGTAGTGGTTGAGTAAGAATTTTTTGGGGGCTGGCTCTGCCAATAAAATTTTGTTGATGAATAGAAGATACTTTACAAATGTATAAGATTATCATTTAACTCTTATTTCAATGTGCTTACACTAAAACGCGGTCTGAATAAATAAAAGTCTTGGACTAAAATCAATCAGTAACACGATATGGCAGAAGAACCTACATCTACCTTAACTAAAAACTATGTCTCTACTGCCAATAGACTGTCAAGTAAACCAACAAAAGTGACTTCAACAGCATCTGCTCGCCACTCTCGGTGGATGGTTCGCTTAGGTCATCTACTGGCAGGTACTTGGGCAATTGGGGGCGCACTATTGAGCGTTTCTGGTGGGGAATTGGTTCAATTGATGGAAAATCAGGTGCTTTCTGGCTTTTTTCAAATGCGCGGGCCGATTGCGCCTCCAGAAGACATTGTAATTTTAGCAATAGACGATCAGTCAATATCGGTTCCCGAACAGTACTACAAAACAGATCCGAAACAGTATGCCTACTTAGAAACACTAAAATCTTATCCTTATAAACGGGCTGCATACTCCCAGGCGATCGCAAAATTAATCGAAGCAGGTGCCCGCGCTGTAGCCTTAGATGTAGTTTTTGATACAGCGAGCAGCTATGGGGTTGCAGACGATCGCCAATTTCAGGCAGTATTGCAAAAATATGGCAATAAAGTTACCTTAGCAGCCGTTTATGAAAATTCCCAGACGCACCAAGGGTCTTTTACGCAACTAACAGACCCACAACAAATGTTTCGTACAGGGTCAGTATCCGTTGGTTCAGTTAATTTTCCTTTAGAAATAGATGGAAAAGTTCATCGATTAGCGAGTGAGTATCCCAAGTTATTAGGTGAAGATAATTTATTTACCCAAAAGCGATTCTCTTTTGATGAAGCCGCGCTGAAGGCAGCACAAGTAAATTATCCCCGACCAAAGGGCGATCGCATTTATTTTTGGGGGCCTGCGGGAACGTTTGAGCAAAAACCTTTTTGGCACGTACTCGACCCGCAAAACTGGAACAGCTATTTGCAGCAAGGAAAAGTTTTCAAAGACAAGATCGTGCTGATTGGTGCAACAGATCGGTTACATAATGATTATTATCCAGTCGCTGGTAGTAATAGCACTGAACCGATGTCGGGCGTGGAAATTCACGCCAATGCGATCGCAACTTTGATGACAGGGAAAGCGATCGCCCCAGGAATAAAAAGTCCGCCATTGCAGGGTTTGTTTGTGCTAATACTAGTTGGCAGTGCAGCCTTGATGATTAGCAGACGCAAGCGTAGTATTAATAGATTTTTCTATAGCCTTGCCCTGTCTGGCGCCTGGGGAGGAATTAGTTATGGATTATTTGTCTATGGTCAGTTAATTTTTCCCACTAGCGTACCAACGATCGCGATCGCTATGACCGGAATTTCCTATTTGGCAACCTCAGTCATTAGAGAAAGCATCAGAAAACGCCAATTAGTAGACATTTTTCAGAAGTATAAAACTTCGCCCGTTGTTCAAGAGATTATTAGCCAACAAGATGACTTCCAACATCTAATCCAGCAACGAGATTTAGCCTTATCAGGGAAAGTTTTGGCGAGACGCTACAAAATTGTCAAAGTTCTCGGTTCCGGTGGATTTAGTGAAACCTACATTGCCGAAGATACCCAACGTCCTGGTAATCCGCGATGTGTTGTCAAACAACTAAAACCAGCCAACACCAAACCAGAAGGATTGCAACTTGCCAGACGTTTATTTCACTCAGAGGCACAAACATTAGAAAAATTGGGAAGACACCCTCAAATTCCTCAACTTTTGGCTTATTTTGAAGAAGATGAAGAATTTTATTTAGTCCAAGAACAGATAATTGGTCATCCTTTAAATCAAGAACTTCCAGCAGGTAGAGCAATTGAAGAAATTGCCGCGATCAAAATTATCAGAGACTTATTGCAAACATTGACATTTGTCCATGAAAACCACGTGATTCATCGGGATATTAAACCCAGTAATATCATCCGACGACACTCAGACGGAAAACTAGTGTTGATTGACTTTGGAGCCGTTAAGGAAGTCGGCATCAAACAACTTGATAGTCAAGAGTCCACCCCTTTCACCATTGGTATTGGTACTCAGGGTTACGCACCAAGCGAACAATGTTTTGGGCGTCCACAGTATAGTAGTGATATCTATGCAGTTGGCATGGTTGGAATTAAAGCTTTGACTGGTGTAGCACCCCGCGAACTAAATAGAGACGCAGATGGGAAAATCAAATGGAGCGATGCCTACGGCGGTAAACTACGCATTCAGGTCAGCCACTCCCTAGCTAAGATTCTCAGTAAAATGGTTCTGGATGACTTCAAAGAGCGATATCAGTCTGCATCAGAAGCTCTTAAGGATCTTGAAGCTCTTAAAGTTCTTGACGATTTGGTAAATTCCCAACAGAGACACTATATTCCAGAAGATGACTTATTAATGAATACTTTAGACGATTTAGGCATTCCCACAAAATCTTACTCAGAAGGACAAGAAACTTCCAAATAAAAAAATCTCCAATCCCTGTGGAAGCTGTTCTTAAGTAGGCAAAGCAAAATCTGATAGTTGTATTGAATACAAAACTTTGGATAATTTAATTTTTGGAATTGTGAAAGTATAGCAGTTGCCAGGTAGATGAGGACATAATGACAAGCGTAAATATCAGGAATAGCAAGGTTTTTACCTCCTGCCTCCTGCCTCCTGCCTCCTGCTATATAATCGCGCACAAAAATAGGGAGATGAGAAGAAGGATTTCCCCCTTCTCTGTTTGTGGCTTTTTCCCTCAGCCCTGCACGTGATTTTAATTTAATGACAGAAATTCTTCTCCTGTCGTGGGATGAATGCCTATTGTTTCATCCAAATCTTCCTTAGTAATGCCTTTGCGAATTGCCACGCCGAGGCTTTGAATGATATCTGCTGCGTGTTCGCCCACCATGTGAGCACCTAAAACTTGTCCAGAATCAGCATTAAGCACTAACTTCATAATTGTTGGCTTATCCTGTTCGATCATCTGATACAACAGTGGTTGGAATTGAGTACAGTAGCATTCTACAGATTCACCAAATTTTTCCCGTGCTTTCGCCTCCGTCATCCCCACACTAGCCGCTTCTGGACGGCAAAAAACAGCAGTGGGCACATAATCATAATTCAGTTTTTGCGCCTTGTTCCCAAAAACTGTATCGGCAAAGGCAATACCTTCTGCCTTCGCGACTGGAGTCAATTGCACGCGGCTAGTGCAATCACCCACAGCAAAAATGTTTTCTTGGCTGGTGCGGCTGTATTCATCTACTTTGATTGCACCATGTTCGCCAAGTTCAACATGGGCATTTTCCAAACCAAGATTCTTGGTATTTGGAACGTAACCTGTGGCAACTAAGATGGTATCTGCTGTAATTATTTCTTGGCTCTCACCAGTAATGGTTAACAACAAACCCTCTTCTGAGTATTTGATTTCTTGAACAGTGCTGTTGGTGAAAAACTTAATTCCACGTTTAATCAACCCCTCTTGTACAGCAGAGCAAATGCCATCGTCAAACCCTGATAAAATCATCTCGTCTTTTTCAATCACCGTCACCTCACAACCGAAAGCGTGCATCATACTGCAAAATTCCACACCAATGTAGCCACCGCCAATAATTGCTAAACGTTTCGGTAGATAGGGTAACTGGAACATCTCGCGGGATGTGATGGCATATTCTATACCGGGGATATTGGGCTTAAGGGGTTGCCCTCCCACAGCAATTAAAATTTTGTCTGCTGTAACTTTACGTCCATCAACATTGATAGTATGGGCATCGATGAAAGTGGCATATTGGGAAATTAATTCAATTCCAGCTTTTTGCAATTGCTGAAAATAGGATTGGTTAACTTTGTCAATATGCTGATGTACTGACTTAATAAACAATGTCCAGTCAAAGTATGTTGGACAGTCACTCCACCCATAACTTTGTGCGATTTGATTTTTGAGGGCGAAGTCAGCAGCGTAGACAATCAGCTTTTTTGGAACGCAGCCGCGATTTACACAGGTTCCACCAATGGCTTCTTGTTCGGCAATGGCGACACGTACACCATAACTAGCTGCTTTCTTAGCTGCTGCCAATCCCCCAGGCCCAGCACCAATGACAAACAAATCGTAATCAAATGTCATAAAAATCTGTTCCTTTTTCACTTTTTGGAATGCAGAGCTATTTCATCCCTTATAGTTATTTACACAAAACTTCATCTACTGTCTTTGGGTGGACAACTTGGGATGAAACCAGGCTAATATTTAGCAGATTGCCGCATTAATAGTCTTAGATCGAAAAGAATAGCGATCGCCCAATGATTACTAAGTTATATTACACTTTATTGACAAATAATGCATCTTATCAATGGTATAAAACTTAGAAGTGCGATCGCTGACGACAAGGTGTAACCCATTGGCTAATTTGGGCAGCAGCCATGCTAGAAAACAACTGGAAATACGTTGTTTACAGATAATTATGGGCAATCAAGTAAAGTTTGCATCTCTTCTGCATCCCTTGTCATACCCAAGTCCTTAAAACTATTAATAGCCTGAGTGGATAGTTGGCAAGCTTTTTGGACACTTCCCCACTTTTTCTCCCAGCGCGCAAGAGAACGTTGATAACGAGCTAGACGGCGTTTATTATTGCTGCTTTCGGCGACAGTTAAGCCTTTAATTAATAGCTTTTGAGCTTCATCGCGATCGCCTTGTTCGATGGCAATATCAGCAAGCCAATTTTGAGCAGAATTAATCACCCGATGCCAATTAATTTTTTCTGCACTTTTCATCACATCTTGAAATAGCTTTTTGGTTAAAAGATATTCCCCTTCTGAATAAAAGATTTCAGCCCGATGATAAAGAACGGGAATAAAATAGCGGATATGCTGTCGCTCGTCTAGATTCGCCTCAATCGCTAATTTTTCTTCTACCATTAGCCAGTGGCGCGCATCTATATAATTATTCTGTCTGATTCGCAGTCTAGCCATACTTTCGGCTAAGTCAGCTTGAACGCATGAATCTGCATGGTCGCGTAAAACCCATGCCCGCTGCAATATTTCGTCTGCTTGTGTAAGACTTTGGGGCGAACACTCCCGAATCAGCAGCCAGGTTTTGCGGATCATAAATTTTACTAAAGATGACCATTCACCACGTCGTTCTGATTGTTCTATCAGCCATTGCAACCAATCGAGGCGATCGTCCCAATAAGCATAGAGATTGGCGTAGTGGTTCAAGAGCAACCACAAATCCCTAACTTCTGCATAATGGTCTTGGTTTTTACACCAATAAAGTAGTGCCCGTAGATTTCCTTCCTCTTCCTTTAACCTGTTATAATGTATCCATTTTTCCCAATCTTCTCCGCCGTAACTGTAAGCAAAATCTAGATACCATTTCACCCAACGCATCCGTGCTTCTTTCTCAAAATCTGGGTAAGCAGCTAATTGTGCTAAGGCATACTCACGAGTCAGAGAGAGCATCTCATATCGCTTAGTCTCTGGGTTCAGATTCACTAACGAGAGTTGCTGCAAACGTACCAAGCCATTACTGACAGAATCAGGAGCGGATGTCAGTCCAGCAACTTCAGCCACGGCAGCTTGAATAGGAGCATCAGGAAAAATCGCCAGTGACATGAGTAACTTGTGTGGTGGCTGTCCCTTCGTACCTTGCACCGATTGCTCAAAGCAAAAACGAGCCACATCGCCTGTAGCAGAGGCTAACTGCTCCAATACGAAGTTCAAAGGGTAGCCACTAGAAACTTGACCGAGTGCGTAGACAATAGCGAGAGGGATTCCTCCAGTGCGATCGTAGAGCAAGCTAGAGTCTTCATCTTGGATAGTTATACCTTTTTCTTCAGCTTGTTGCTGAATCAACTGCAAACCATCATTCAGAGGCAAGTTTCGCAGACTGATTGGCAGCAGGGCAATTCGTTCGCGGGTAGTAATTACTACTTTGACGCAAATGGGTAAATTGTATAGAAATTCTATAACCTCATCCCTGTCCTCTATAGTCTCCATATTGTCCACAATCAGAAGCGTTCGCTGTTTAGAAAGACATTGACGTACACGCTCGAATTGGTCATTGGGAGGAGATTGAATAATTGTAGAGTCGTTCAAGGCATTGGCAATTACCCGAAAAATTTCGCGCAGGTTACGCTGTCCTTGCTGCCGTTGCAAAATCATATCGGGAATCAGTTCTTGTTGTTTGGCTGAAGTGAAAATAATTGCATCAAATTTAGGTGCATCAGAACTGTTTTCGTTACTAGCCTTTAAGCACAGGTAAGCAGCTGCTAACACCAGCGCGGTTTTCCCTACGCCACCAATGCCATGCACTGTAATCATGTGAGCGCCATGCATCGGCAAAAGCCTTTCCAGTAGCTTTTTCATATCTGCTTCGCGCCCAATAAATTCTGTGTAGGTTGGTGATGGCAGATTGTGGGGAATAGAGGTGCTTTCGGTACTAGATGCAGCAACACCTCTGCGATATCCATGTCTCTCTAGAATGTAAATCAGGTTGCTTGACCTAACGCTGTTGTCTGGTTTTCCTGTCAAAGTTTCAATATCTCGATAGATATTGCTCAATTGCACTCTTACACCAGCATTATCTCTGTATAAGTCCTGACTTATCCTTGTCAAGCTATACCCACATAGCAACCCAAGTAACAGGTCTTTCTTAGAATTTTGCCTGTATCGCTCTTGAATTTTAGACTCCAAATCAGTCAGTAAACGATCTATATCCCAATCCTGTAAAACCTTTTGATACCAGGCTTTAGACAGATTCCCACGCTCTGACTGATCTGACATAAATATCACCCTATTAGTTCTGTTGTTAAATGTTGGTTAGCAACATTTTAACTAACAAAACTTTGAGTATGTTGTATTAGTAATTTTTAACTAACAAATTTTTAACATTGCTAATTACGCTATTTAAGGTCAATTTAGTAGGCTAATTACTAAGTTCATAATTGTTGGTAACAGGCTGCATCCAAATGGAACATCTATCCTGACAACCAAGCAAAACTCTGGCTGAATTATTGTTTTCACTTCTGACAACAAAGGAGTACTGAATGAATAAACTAATTCAAACTGTAAGTATCTTGGTTGGTTTAAAACAATCTCGACTTTATTTTCCCGAAGAAAAACAAGTCTGCGTCTTTAATAAACTTCCGACACTTTACCGTGAGTTTACACCAAAGTCTGTACAAGAATCAATCAATGAATTGCAAGAGCGATTAAAAATTCAAGGTTTACTTGCAGAGATTACTGGAAAATTTGACTTAGAGACAGACGAGGCAGTAAAAGAATTTCAAAAAAGAAATAATCTTTTAGCAGATGGAGTGGTTGGCCCGTTGACATGGGCTTGCCTTTTGTACCCAAAACTTTCTCGGAGTCAAAAAATTAAATCCCCCGAATTAAGGAATGCGGTTAAGGAACTGCAAATTATCCTTTATGATGAGGGCTTTTTGAAAAAAGAGCCTACTAGCTATTTTGACAGTGCAACAGAAAGAGCAGTGAAACGCTTTCAAAGAGTTTATGGATTGAAGAATGATGGCGTTGTTGGGGCAGCAACTTGGGCAGTATTGCTGGGAATGCGACAAAAAATTGATAAAAGCTTTCCGAGGTTGATTTATTTTTTGTCGCCGCAATCATGGTTTTTATGGGAGCAATTTTTGATGATTTGTTGCATCCTATTGGGTATTTATTATAGTCCTATACCAGGTCAAACTCCTAAATTCACTACTGCTTTAGCAACTGCGTATGGACTCACTTGTGTAGTGCCGTTTCTGTTAGAAAATTTACCGATGAAGCCTTCACTCAAGCCTAGCTTATCTATCTTGCAATATGCTCCTTATGTATTAACTGGTATCTTTTGGAAACCAATTATCAATTTCTTGGGGCAATTGTTTAATTAGTCATTCAGGAGTTGAATAATTGATGAGCAATCAAATTTTTGCGTTGTGCCTTTAAAAAGTGCGATCGCTTCCGTCCGAGCGTAGGCGATCGCACTTCTACGCAGCAACTGTATTGAAGAAAAAATTTAGCCGATTAAGCCATTGATGCCAGACATGAATTAGCCTTGTACGGTCAAATTCAAAAATCTCTGCTGCTTCATCTGGCAAGGCTACGACAATGAGAGCATGGTTAATTTTGCAGTTAAAGAGGCGATCGCTATAATACCGATTTATCGCACCACCATAAGCAGCTAGTTGTAAAGGCTTGTCATAAAGCTTATCAAATCTCAGTTTTGGTTCCTCGGCTGTAGTCCATTCAATTAAATGCGGAACACCTTGATAACGAGCAATTAAATCAACTTTCCCAGCGTAAAGTTCTTTATAGTTAGGCACGGCTTCTTCAACAAGTTGAACATCGCTAAGTTGGTTTAGCACAGATTGAACGCTATCCCAGTAAGGCTGAATCAGGCTGCTGTCAGGTTTGGCCGAATAACCTTGCAGGTGTTCTTTAATCAACTGGTGCAAGGCATTTCCTCGACGACGGCTGTTAACAGCGATTCGATTTGCCTCTGCATCGCCAACTTTATTACGCCAATAGGAAAGGGCGGCTAGAGATTTTGGTGGCTGTGTCGCTTTTAAAACTGTGGTGACAGCAGGAAGAAGAACACCATTATTACCTTGATAGTAGCATCGTCCGTTGATGTAGGTAGATTTCATAAGTGTTGTAAATGACTACATCAACTAGCTTCGAGGGCTGGTGTCTGAGATTGTGTTTGAGTCAGAAGTCCAGAATGTCTGACTTTGTGTATGAGTACGTATGACTTTTAATTAACTCAGTTAAAATTATTCAAAGTTGCATATTTAAAATATGACTGGGCGATCGCTTAAAGCATCTTTAAAAGGAATAGAACAAGCAAACAAAGCTTTAACTCGTAATGCTTTGGGTAAAAAGGCTTTAGCTTTAGAGTTAGGAATAGCTCGATCAACAGTACATAACTTTTTTAGCGGTAAGCCAGTTGATCGACTTAATTTTGAAGAAATTTGTAAAAAGCTAGGTTTAAATTGGGAAAAGATAGTTGATATTCCAGCTAACGAACCTAGAACAGAGCAACTTCAAGATACGACAATCAACAATAATAATTTTGTGGGGCGTGAGGATGCGATCGCACACCTCAACAACCTTGTTAACGAAGGTGCAAAAGTTATTCTAATTCACGCAGAGGGCGGTATAGGTAAAACAACCTTAGCTACAAAATGGTTTGAGCTTCAAGGTTTAGAATATCTTGAACTGCGTGTAGTAACCACACCCCAGAACCTCAACTCAGTAGAAAACTGGTTAAGGTTTAACTTAAGAGATTATTTTAAGGAGAATCCAGAGCAAGATTTTATAACTATGATGGAGCAATTAAAAAGCAAGCTCCAAACTCGAAAACTAGGTTTCTTAATTGATAACCTCGAACTTTCTTTGATAAATGGCGCATTCGTAGAACCACATAATAGCCACTATGTAGAACTATTAACAGTACTAGCTCATCAAAATGTCCAGTCAGTTACCCTAATCACAAGTCGTGAGTTGCTGTATGAACCCGACGTAATGAAGCTTAAAACTTTTAAAAGTTATCATCTGCAAGAGTTAAAAGATGAGGCATGGGAATATTATTTTGCTAGCTGTAACATTAGTATAGATACTGTTGCTCTTCATGAAATTAACCGAGCATATGGCGGAAATGCCTTTGCTATGTCTCTGCTTAGTCCTGATATTTTAAGTGAATCGCAAGGAAATTTAAAAGTTTATTGGCAGGATAATCGTGATGATATTATATTGAGGCATCCAACTCTAGAAAAACTCGTTCAACGCCAGTTTAATAAACTTGAGCATGATAATTCCCAAGCCTATAAACTTTTATGTCGCTTAGGATGTTACCGTTATCAATATATGACTGTCATATCTGAAAAAGGAATTTATTGCTTACTTTGGGATGAGAAAAATGAGCGAAATAAATCTCGATCTCTCAGGGATTTAAAAAACAGAGCTTTGGTTAAATTTAGCAGTGGAGGATACTATTTATATGAACTTATCCGCCAAGAAGCGGTAGAAAGACTTAAATTAACAGATGATTGGAAACAATCTCATGCTGAAGCTGGAATATTTTTATCTACATTAATATCTAATAACTCCCAAACAATTATACCAAAAATTACTTGTACGAAAGTTAATGATACTCAAGAACAAGTGTATCTCAATATAGAAAATGCAGAAACAGCAGTAAGACAAGAACTTACTAAGCAGGAAACAATAGCCTTAGAAGTTGTTTATCATGCTATGGAGTTTTATGAAGCAGGTTGTTTTGAAGAATTAAGACAAGAACCAAATTTATTAAATAATGCTTTTTTTCAAGCTATCAGAAATATGGTTTTGGAATATATTGATTGTTATAGTCATTTAGGTATAGTCCTTTATAAATTTGCATTAACTACACACACATTAGGAATAATTGACGGAAGGGAAGGAAAGCTTATAGAGAGTAACAAAGAATTTGAATACTGCCAAAGAAGTTTTCAAGTAAGCGAAGATTTTTTTCAAACAGCTTTAGTGATTGCAACAAGGGTTAAAGAAGACGCATTAATGGTTAACGTACTTCTCTCTTTAGCTTGTTGTCATTATTTTAGAGGAATAACTTTACATGAGTTAGGAATATTTTTACATCAAATTATAAAAAATGACGAAAGTAAAAAAGCTTTTGATGAAAGCAAAGTGAACTTAAAAAAAGCACTAAAAATAGTTACTAACCTGTCATTTGAGCAGCAAATAGAGGAAATCAAAAAAGCAATTCATAGTCTAGAAATAAGTGAAAACTCTTGCAACACATTTATAGCAAGATTTTTAATTGAATTAGCATAATTATAGCTCAATACGGTTCAGTTAAGGCTGAAAATCTTGTAAAGTAAGCATTGTCCCAAGAATGAAAATCAGCGTGTGGAGCATCTCAAAGATTTTTCATT
>NZ_JBALDN010000113.1:0-24722 GCF_036917375.1 Nostoc sp. | reverse complement strand
TCTTACCCTAGCTCGGATAGTGCCACTTTGTTTCCAACTTGATTGCTGATCGGGCAAGTCCGCTTGTCAATAGGGTTTGAGACGCGCTAACCCTGAGCTAAATAGCTGTAAGCTTTATGGATCTAACTCTTAACAAATGTCCACTCTAGTACCTCGATCGGCGCTTCTTGTAGTGCTTTAGTTAATTCGGTGCTGCTCTGAAATTTCACCTGGGAGAGGCCGCAGGCTTCGACATTGACTGTGAATTTATTGTCTTGGAAGGGCCAGGGTTTAATAACAACCAAGTTATCACTGCGCTGCATGATGTCATAGCGATCGCCTTCAGGGCCCTTGCTAATTTCTAAAAACCGCTCATCGTCAGGTAGTTCTTGCTGACAGAGAATAAGCGAAAGGCGATCGCACCATTGCATAAATGCATAGGCTGCATCAACTTCCTCCTTTTTGATGCCCAATTCTTTGCGCCAGCGTTGCTGATTTTGAAGTTGCTCGTCTAAAAGTTTGTCTAATTTTGGAGACTTACCCCGGCTTGACTCATTTAAACGGCTGATGTGCATAGAAATTAATAGAGCTACCCATCGTCCACGGTAAAGGGCATTCTTTACCAAATTAGCCAATTTATCGACACTTGCATCTAAATCGGCATTTGTGGCGAGCATGAAGTCCTTTGGGGCACCTGCTTCAGTTAGAATATCTTCTTCCCACTCTTTTTCTAAGTCATCGTGATGAGAAATTGCAGCTATTGTTTCATATAACCTTGCTGGCGCATCTTTACGTCGCCATTGTCCAGCCAGTTGAGCAGCTAATAAAGCATGGGCACGATGATAAATGACTTCCCAACCAGTTGGCGTAGCGTTGACAATCACAAGTCAATCTCCTGATTCTGAGTTTTGATTTTGAGTTGAATTAATTTCTGAAGTCAGAAATATCGGGGTAGAAATTGAAGTAGGGGCGCAAGGCTTTGCGCCCCGACGATAGGTGCGGTTCCAATACATAAAAATTGCTTTAAATAAAAATCCCGACTTTTTAGAAAAGTCGGGATTTTTTTTGCTCACTAAATGTAGCTCAACAGCCCAACATTTTCTAAAGAAGGTAAGCTATTTGCCCACCAGATTATTGGGAGTTGTTCAGAACCTGCCAAAAACCTTTTCGCTCAAAATAAACCTATATTTTGACTGCAATCTATGCAATTAAGAATGGCTTTCTAGCGGATTAGCAACATATTTGAATGTTGGCTCGGAATTCCAAGGGCCACGCTCATCTTGGCCATTTCCGTTTGTAGATAGATTGTAGTAGAGAGCAACAGTTTCATCTGGCTTAATATTACCAAAGAATGGATCTGTCAACTTACCTAGCGAATCTAGAGCTTTCATAAACATCTGAGTATGAGAAATTTCTCGTGTTAACAGATGGACTAAAGTCTCTTGGGTTCCCTTGTCGGTTGCCAACTTAATCAATTCTTCGTAAGTCTGACGAGCGCCAGCTTCAGCAGCAACGTTAGCTCTTAAATCACGCACTACATCTCCACCCTCATTCAAGTAATTTGCAGTCCAAGCATTACCTTGACTATCTAGAAAATGAGGCCCAATTCCTCGGACTGCAAAAAGAGTACTCTTGTAAGCCTCTGTTTGATCCACATTTTTGGTATGAGCTTCGATGAGTTTACCAACCATTTCTAAATGGCTGAATTCCTCGATCGCAATGTCTTGGAGCATATCTTTAATGCCAGCATTTTCGACATGGAATGATTGCACCCAATATTGAAGTGCTGCACTAAGTTCTCCAGTAGCTCCGCCAAACTGCTCTAGTAGCAACTGAGCAAAACGGGGGTTTGGTTCACTAACGTTAACTGCATGAATAGGCTCTTTTTTGTGGAAAAACATAGATTTACACTTCCCAAGATTATGATGTTTCAGAATGAATTGATTTATCTTTTAGTCTTTTTCCAGATAGAGCTAATTTGATGTTTTCTAGCTTGTTATACTGGCGAACTAAAAGATTCCAAAAGTACAGTAGTTATTTCAGAGATGATAATTGCCAATCAACGATTATGCATTGCTGCTTCTTCTGATTAATCCCCATAGATAAATAGCAATAATTGCGCCAAGCACAGCCACTAAAATACTAGGAAGAGTTAAACCAGCACCAGCAGCAGTAATTTGCAGAGTTCCGGTTCGTAGCAAGGTAAATAGACTTCCATCGACGAAAGCACCAATGATACCCAATATCATTGTGGAGAGAATTCCGCCGCCTTGATAACCAGGATAAATAGCTTTAGCGTAGGCGTAAGCCCGCCGTAGGCATCGCACCTGCCAAAAGTCCTAAAACTATCCAAGCAATAATACTCATAACCGCCTCAACAATCTCACTTATATCTAAGTTATCAACTCTAATTCCAAATTCTTTCTACCAGATGGGGTAAATGCTAAATCCAAAAGTTATACAAAATAATTTATATTTTAGATTGAATGAAAATTTGCGTTTTCATCTTAGTTTTAAATAAAACTGTTTGCACATTTTAAGTTATAAGTCATTAAAAACATCTAAATTCTGGACATAATTATTGTGCGTAAAACTAAATTTTAATTGATTAATCAATCTCCTCGATTTTATCTCTACCTTAAGGCATAACATTTACCTCTAACTTTATGGGGATGTACGCAAAATATTTATTCATAATTTTTTTAAAAAATATAAATAATTAACTAGGCTTTTTGTTGTAGATTTTTTATTTAATAACTTTATTCCAATTGCCTTTTGACTGCCTATCCCGCTTACAGTGCGCTTCATGCACCACGCAAGTAAGTTTAAACATAAAATTGGATTGCTATAGTCTTAATAATATCCCCTCAACTTTCATTTTTAAGGTAAATTGAGGGGATAATATGTGGTAAAGATTTGCAGAAGCGATATCAAATAGCGCGGGAGAATTTTGTCTCTCGCGTTCTTGTATGAGTATCAAATATGACGGCAATATTTCTTACTAGTAATCTACCGATGTCGGTAATCTGAATCTGATTTTTTGATAAACTGACTAGACCATCGGCTTCTAGTGGTTTTAACGCCTCTAGTTCCTCAGAGAAATATTCATCAAAACTGATATGATATTTGTTTTCAATATCTTGCTTATGAAGCTGAAAATGAGACATAATACCCATAATCACATCCCGTCGAATAATATCATTCTGAGTGAGTTTGATACCTTTACTAACAGGTAAACTACCTGCTGCCAGTGTTTGATAATAATCCTTTAACTCCTTGTGGTTTTGAGCATAAGCATCTTCTAACATACTGATGGATGTGGAACCAAAACCAAATAATTCTGTCTCAGCGTGGGTAGTATAGCCCTGAAAATTGCGTTTGAGAGTACCATTACGTTGAGCGATCGCTAATTCGTCATTAGTTTTAGCGAAATGATCCATGCCAATAAATAGATATTGGTTATTCGTCAATTCTTCAATGGTCATTTTCAGAATCTCTAACTTTTCCTCGGCTGGGGGTAGCGCCTCTTGAGGAATATTTTTTTGTGTCGGTTTTAGCCACGGTACATAAGCAAAGTTAAAGACAACAACTCGGTCAGGATCTAATTCAATCGTCTTTTTCAGCGTCTCTTGAAATGTCTCACGTGTTTGATAAGGTAAACCATAAATTAGGTCTACATTCACACTTTCAAACTTAGCTTCTTTGATCCAACTCATGACATCAAAAAGCATTTCTTCTGGCTGGACGCGATTGACAGCCACTTGAACTTGGCGATTAAAATCCTGAATGCCAAAACTAATGCGATTAAATCCAATCTTTCTCAGAAAGAAAATGTAGTTTTTATCGATATACCGGGGATTAATCTCAATTGAGATTTCTGCTTGGGGATCGATGTTGAAATAGCGATTGATATTTTTCCATAAAAATTCTACTTGGTGACGCTCCAAATAATTAGGAGTACCACCTCCCCAGTGGATTTGCAGCACTTTTCTATCGGAATCGATTAAAGCTGCGGTGTTTTTAATGTCTTGAACCAAAGATTCCACGTAAGGTTTAGCAATATTCTTGTTGTTGGAAATTACTGTATTACAACCGCAGAAGTAGCAAGCACTTTGGCAAAAAGGGATATGGAAATACAAAGAAAGAGGGGTTTTGCGTTGATTCGATGCGGCGATCGCGGCCTTAAAATCAGTTTCAGTGAATGTTTCGCTTAACTCTGTAGCGGGTGGGTAACTGGTATATCTAGGTGCGCGAGTGTCGTACTTTTGAATCAGATCCAGATCGAACTTGACACCAGGTAATAGAAAAACCATTGAGTTGCTTTCCAATGAATGAAGGGAGTAGGTAGAGACGCGATTAATCGCGTCTGTGGGTAGTGGGGCGATGATTGGGAAATAACCAATGACAAATGACAAATGACAAAATCAATTAGCCGCAGCTATTTCAGTGCTACCTGAATTTTGAGAACGAGTGAGGTTATTAAAGAGAACTTGACCGAGTGCTTTAATTAAACTTCCCTCTAACTCTTGAGCCATCTTTAAATTGAATCCAAAGGCATTATTAGCTTCTGCAACAATCCGTTCTGCTGTTATATCATCAACGGGTAATGCATTTAATGCCTGACGATACTTATCCTTAAATGCCTTTTTGTCAGGAATTTGCTCAAAGTTGTAAAAGGATGTGCCTTCATAGCCAGAAAGCTTTAGGGCTGACTGAGCAACTTTTTGTAGCATTTGACCCCCAGAAAGATCGCCCATGTAGCGAGTGTAGGCATGACCTAGCAATAAGGCTGGTTCACTAGCAGAAATTTCCCGAATGCGCTCAATGTAGCTCTGGGCAGCAGGTGAGATTGTAACTTGCTCTCTCCAATTATCCCCATAATAGAACACCATGTCTTTTTCAAGTGAAGATTGGCGATTAAGTTCAGGAAAGTAAACCGCACTAATCACAGGATGCTCTCTATGGCTCTCTAATGCCGCTTCTAGTTCGCTGTAGACGTAATACAAGTTGCTTAAGAATTTAGCGAAGCAGTCTCTATCCACAACTCCTTGCAAAAAACATTTCATGAATGCCACATTTTCCGCTGATGTGTGGGCTTGTTGAGTTCCAGAGCGCAGTTTGATGGCTAGATTGCTACTCATTGTTGCTTCCTTCATGTTCAAACGCAAGGTTTATCGGCGGTCATCGACTCATGATGCTTGCCACGACCAGCTAAAAAATTGTTATTCTAGGTTGAGAAAGGATCTGCATCACTTTATCTGGCAAATACAACTGCCGATGCAAATCCCAGGTATTTTTATTTCTCCTAAGATTATTTAACTCTTAACTTATATATAACTATTAAGATATTAATATTTATTTATGTTTTTATGATGCTTGTATTCAGGCACATCCCAGTTGAGTAGTAACAAAAATGGTTGTGGAATAAGCATTTAAACTCTTCTGAAACAACGGGTAATAAGTTTATTTATCACAATTTACTCTCAATAATTTAACTGATATCTACAAACAACAAAAACTCAAAGCCTGGATTGGCCTGTTCTTAAATAAATTGAGAACCTATAATACAAACTGGAACTCTTTTATAAGCAGGTGTGCCACTTTGCGGATCGATTTTTGCTTTAAATAAAACATTAGCTTCAGGATAAAACATAAAAGCTACACCTTCAAGAATCGCTCCACAAATAATTTCAATATTGTCTAATTCTTCCCGATCTCCTTTCACTATTACTCGCTGATGCTCCTGGAATCCCGCTTTTTTGACATCTAGAGAATTCATTAAAATACAGTGACGATGAGGCATACCTCGATATTTATCTTCACTGCGATAAACTACAGTATTATGTTGACCATAGCTGCGTCCTGTTCCTAAAATTACTACAATTCCTGGGTGATTTTCTGGCACACCAAACGCTGCTTTAGTTGGTACCGATAATTGCGGCAAAGGTGTGACAAACATCTGTGCTTTACCATTAGGTGTGGGAAATTTCGGTTCATCTATAATCCGCCCTTCAATGATAAACTCCTGCTTGCTTTGGTCAATTGTACCAATCTTCTCATAGCCAGGAATAGTTTTAGCAATTAATTCTCTAACATAAACTGTATCTTGCAGCTTACGCCAATTTATCGGTGTTTCACTATGTAAACGATGAGCAATTTCTGTGATTAATTCTATTTCCGAAATTAAATCGGCATTAGGTGCTTTTAAATGACTTTTACCTTCATTATTTAACCGCACAAAATTATTACCCGATTCAGTTGTTGTTTTATGAGGATTTTCAAAACGATTGAATACAGGTAATATTAAAGTTTGCTGTTTCGCTAATCCGTGGAAATGTCCTAAGTTTGGTTTGGTAGCTACATAAAATATGGTTTCTATTTGCGATAATGCCTGTTTTACTTGCTGTAAGTCTGGGTTAGCTGCATACAAATTTCCTCCTAAACAAAACAGTGTATCGACCTTTCCTAATTCTGCTGCTGTGATTAAGTCACGAGTATGATAGCCAGGAGTTTCATTTAAAGTTTTTCCTAATAATTGAGATAGTGCTTGTTTGATTTCTTCTCGCAAGTTTACAGTAACACCCATTGAACCAAAGCCTTGCACATTGGAATGTCCTCGAATGGGCATTGTCCCAGCACCAATTTTACCAGCGTTACCTGTCATTAAGGCTGTATTAGCAATACTAAAAATATTATCCACACCGTTAGAGTGTTGAGTTATCCCCATTGCCCAGGCAAAAACTACACGCGTTGATTTACCAATTATATAAGCTGTTGCTGTAATTTCTTCTTGGGATAAGCCACAGGTACTAGTGATATTATCCCACGATATATTATTAGCGTAATCTACAACTTCTTGCCAGTTTTGTGTATAGGATTTCAGATATTCTATTTTAATCAAATTCTGTTCAATCAGAGATTTTTGTAAACCTACAAATAATGCAGCATCACTTCCAGGAATTGGTTGTAAATATAAAGAAGATATATCTGAACCTCCTGTGAGTAAAGATTTGATGGGAAATGCAGGAGACGCAAATTTAACTAAACCGATTTCAATTTGAGGATTAATAATAATTACTTTCCCGCCTCTTTCCCGCAATTCGATTAATTCGTTCATCAATCGTGGATGATTTGCAGGGGCGTTAGAACCAATTAAAACTATACAATCACTATGTTTTAAGTTTTCTAAACTCACCATCGATGTACCTGAGCCGAAAACTTTTTTTAACCCCACTGTTGAGGGTGCGTGACACAAATCTGAACAGTCTGCTAGATTATTACTACCTAGCGATCGCATTAATAATTGTAGTAAATAGGCCGCTTCATTAGATGAGCGTCCAGAACTATAACTAGCAATTCGTGCTGGTGGGAAACTAAAGGCTTGTGTCGCGATTTGGTAAACTTCTTCCCAGCTTATACGTTGATAATGGGATGAACCCGATCTGAGAATCATAGGATAACTTAATCTACCCAAGGAATCACATTCTTGAGAAGTCAGTTTTTGTAATTCACTAATGCTATTTTCTCGGAAAACATCTTGCTTAATTCCTGGTTGCAATTCCGCAGCGATCGCCTCTACACTTTTAGCACAGCGTTGTAAATATTCTCCCGCTTCATTAACAAAGCCTCCTTTTTGTCCACCCGTGCCCCAAGCACAGGATAAACACGCACTTTTATGATTAAGAGTTTGCCATAATTTTAATCCTTGTGATGAGAGAGTTTTTTCTACCCAATACTGAATCACAGGTAAACCACCCCCAGCAGGGGAGCTAGAATTGTTTTGAGGTAAGTTATCCATACTTAGCTAAATCTCAAGCTTAACTAATTATTATTATTGCTAAAAATTATTTGTAAGTATTAATTTAATTTGAAACTATTTGTAACACTTACGTAGAAATGCTTTTCTTGCTCTAACTCTATAAAAGAGAGCGATAGAACCAATTTAACTTAATCTTATCCTTTTTTTGATTTGTTCTTAGTTGTGTTAAGACTTTTAATGCAATATATTTTATTAAATTAGTATTATATTTTCTATCAAAATCCAATTTAATTGTTGAAAAGCTAGGGCCCTGATAGCTTTGAGTTCTATTAATCAAAGCTTCAGCATACATAGAATTATTGATACCGGACTATTATATTTCTATGTAATATTGTCAAAACAGGTTTAAAGATTCAGCCTGAGTGTTTGGTATCGTACTCCTTAAATCAGGATCAACTTTATGTATCGATTCGAGATCAATGCATACACGCAAACAGGCGAATCCATCGGTCTTGTCGGTTCCATTCCAGAGTTAGGACTGTGGGATATTAGTAAATGTGTTCATCTGCGTACAAGTGGCGATCGCTATCCTTTATGGTGGACAGATGAAATTGACATTCAAGAGTCAGGCGGTCAACAGAGAGTTGAATACAAGTATGTGCTACTCGATGCAAACGGCAATGCACAATGGGAGAGCTTACTAGATACAAACCGATGGATTCCGATTGACTCTAGCGATCGTGCCAGCACAATTATTGTGGATGATGGCGCATTCAGTTATTTACAAGCTTATCCGTTCGGATATATTGAGAAGCCTGCTGTTAAAATTCCCCTGGATAAAAAGTCTAAAAGTTTAAAAATCGTAGTTATTGGTAGTTCCGTTGCATTAGGTCATAAAGCTTGGTTTTTGAAAGGTTGGGTTTGGCTGTTGGCACAGGCTTTACAGCAAAAATATGGGTACAAACTTGTGAATGTGTCAGAAGTGGGGGCAAATGTCAGCAGAACGATCGCTAGATTTCCTTGGTTTGTCACCCCAGAACAACCGGATATCGTCATCATTGCCTTGTCTCTAGGCAACGAAGGGTTAGCTTACTGTTCCCCTCACGAACGACGAGCAGTACAGCGACGGTTTGAAAGTGGCTTGCAGCAACTTGTGAAAATGACGCGAGACATCGGGGCAATTCCAATTCTGGGCGGAGTCTATCCCAATGGCGATTATTCTCAGGAACATTACTGGCTGCTCCGAGACACACACAACCGGATGCTAAATTGGGGCGTACCTGTACTGAATTGGTTAGCAGCTGTAGATGATGGACAAGGAAGATGGAAAGCGGGGACATCCTTCGATCCGGCTCACCCGAACACAGTTGGCCATAGCCTCATGTATCAGCAGATCGACCAGCAACTATTCGATATTGACAAAGACGAATTAGCAAAAGAAAAACAACGCTTCCGCGAGCCGAATGAATTTCCCATTTACTTTGACAATGCGGGCTTTTGTATCTCTGTCTGTATGGAAGAGAAGCGTTTACGGATTGTTAATACATCAAAATACAGCTACACGATCGCTCCCTATTGGCAAGAACTACAAACTGCACTGCAAACTAAGGCTGGATTGATATCAGGTATTTACATTGCGAAGTCTGTCAAGCCGGGGACGCTCCCTTTCTTGGCTGTAGAGGATGGTGCGATCGCAACTACAATAAACATCCCCCCAAATACCGATTTAGAATATAGCCCCGCCTTTAATCTCTTTTCCCCGAACAACGTTTTATTCGATGACGGACATTTGGGGATTTTGCAAGCGGACGAACGCCACCTCTGGGTAATCAACGAATCAGACAGCGAGTACAACATCCAGCCGATGTGGACGGAGGTTTGCAACGCACTTAAAGCTATGCCATCGGGTGTTTATGAAGATCCGCTTTATCCCGATGTCCCCTTTCGCACGATGATGATTGGTAAAGATGGGCTGGAAAGCCGGGTAAAAGCACCACCTAAGTCTGCGGTATTTTTCCAATACAAATGTGAGTTATCGGATATCAGCCGTGTGGCGATTCTTCCCCTTGGCGATCGCTGTGCCGTCCGGATGATGTTGTATAAAATGGAATATGATGGCCCCGCCTTTCCCTTCGATTTGACGCGCACCACTAATATTGCAGATGTTGCGGATGCGATCGAACACGGTTTTGATGATATGTGGAACCCTGCTTTTTTGCACTACAGTCCCGATGCAGGTAGAATTTACCACGCTAAATGGTCGGGTTTATCCTTTGCCCATGAAGTTGAGGAGACAGACGACGCTGTTCAAGATATGTCTCCCGTCTATGAACGGATGCGGGTTCGTTACACGGCACGCGCTGAAAGGTTTTGGTATACACTGCGGCACTGCGACAAAGTGCTTTTTGTTCGCACAGGAATTAGCGATCGCGGTGGTGCGATCGATTTAGTCAACAAGCTGGAAAAACAATGCCAGGGGAAACCATTTCATCTGTTGCTGCTTTCTCCCCAAAGCGGTGATGAGTTTTTAGACCTTCCCAATGTGCTGCACTACAATGTCGAGTTTAATCCCGATCGCATGTATGACGATTTGGGACATTGGATGTACTGCACACAGGTAATGCGAGGAATTCTGGAATCCCTTGGTGTGTCCAGTAAAAACCTCTTTTGGTGTCCGCCAAAAATACCGAAGGGGTGAAAAATTAGTTAGTGGCGTACTCATTAGACCTCTTGCAAAAGTAACTTTTGCAAGAGGGGGGAAAGGGAAAAGGTTAAAGGGAAAAGGGTTTTTATTAGCCCTTTCCCCTTTTCCCCTTACCCTTTTCCCCACAAATGCCAAGAAGTCTATTTGCTATTTCGGCGTACTCATTTATTATTTCGGAGTACTCATTTGCTATTTCGGCGTACTCATTTGCTATTTCGGAGTACTCATTTGTTATTTCGGCATATTCATTTGCTATTTCGGCGTACTCATTTGCTATTTCGGAGTACTCATTTGTTATTTCGGAGTACTCATTTGTTATTTCGGCGTACTCATTTGCTATTTCGGAGTACTCATTTGCTATTTCGGAGTACTCATTTGTTATTTCGGCGTACTCATTTGCTATTTCGGCGACTGGGTTGTTTGAGTTTTTTAACTTACCGTGAGTTGGTTATAGCGCAATAGGCTTGGGTTAGCGTCAAAAACCATAAACTGCGTAGGTTGGGTGGAGGAACGTAACCCAACATTTTCGCGGGTTTGTTGGGTTGCACTACATTCCACCCAACCTACAATTATCCTTAACGGGACTTAAACAAAAATTAAGCCCAAATAAAGCCCAGACTGGCTTTGTAAGCAGCAAATACGTCCCGATTCAGGGTCAAGCAATCAAAAAATCGACTCATAAGCCATAGCACAACTAACCACAAAGTTAGAAAATCTTAGTGATAATGTAAATGAATTAACAGAAAATACTAATCGTGTTTTGGCTCGTAGTGCTGTGCTGGATGATGTGCTTTTAGAATTAAAGGACTTTCACGAACAACATCAACAAAATTTTGAAGACCATCAAATAAACTTTGAACAGCATCAACAGAATGTTAATGACCATCAACAAACTACAAATGCTGCTTTGAATTCTTTAGAGGCGATATTACTACAGTTAATTAGAATATTTCCTCAGCAATAATAATTTTTAAAAACTAAATTGTAATGGGGTGGGACAATAAAATGTAAATTCTAAATCTCCTTTTGTATTTACAATTAAAGGCATTTTTCGCACACTATAGCCAACATCATTTAAATCAGCTATAGCATCGTTACCCGCCCATATTCTATTAGGAACTCCTGACTTGGGTACGGTTTCTGCGTAAATATAAAAAGGTACTCCAACTATTTGGCGAAGTACGACACCATTAGCTTCTAACCGTTTTTCTTCATACGGTTGAAAGTAATACCAGGCGTGTGCATGTTGAGGGTTTTCAGAGTCTTTATGATAAACCAGAAAACGTATAGGATATTTGCACCTGCTATTGGCATATAAGTACCGCCTATCAAAGTCCTGTGCATGAGCTAATTCCATTAAGAGCGCTCCATTGAAGATAAACCCGATTAGCATTGCACTAGTAATGTTGAATAAACTTTTCATGTATAGCTCCTCAAAAAGAATGTGTAGAAAAATAGTTAAGTCATCAAATCTTACATAAAGCCTAAAATACCGTATTTTGATGCTGATTTGCTGATTTTGATAAAATATTGTCTAATTCGCATATTTCCGCAATTTTAAGCTAGTCACACTATTACAGTGTTAAATAATTGAAATAGAAACGATAAATCCTTCTTAGTGGGATTTTAAGAAGGATTGGAGGTTATAAAATGTAATCTTTGATGGGCAGTGGCTATGGTTCGGTAGAGATAATCTTCAATATCCCGATTTCTCTAGTTTCTAGTTCTGGGCTGGTTTGTTGTATTGTTAAATTTGGTTAAATAAAAGAGTTATAAGTCACAAGCAGCCCTTGCAATATTTCCCGCAATTGTTCCTTTTGGGAATCCACCACCATCAGATTCCCAGTTAAAACCATAATATTCTGATTTGATATCATAAGGCGCACAAGCTGCAATTGAACGATGTTTTCTAGCGTCTCCTTTAGTAGAAAGGTAGAATATTACATGCCGCCATCCAGAATCTGTTTGGTATTCACTGCGGTTATCTAGATCTACTTGGTAGATTATTTCATTATCTTTGTCAATCGCAGCAGTTACTAGCTGTTCAGCAGAAGCTCTAAATGTGATTCCTAAAATAGACGATAAAACAAATAAAGAGTTAAGAAAAACGCGCCTCATAATGTTTTTGAGTGTAAGTAACAATAAAAGCATACAGGTATATTTGCAACTAATTAAGTAAAAATTTTTTAAAAAATATGTATAAATAGTAAGATAGTGTTTCTAATCTTAAATCATTGACTAGGAGCAAGCCTTCGCTTTTCAAAGGGCACTCGTAGATATGATTGCTCTGGCTGTTTATGCTTTTGAGAAATGAAACTGATTTTAAAACTTTAGAAGAGCTATGTCCTTCCCATTTGTTGATTGGTTGACTCTCAAGAGTGACCTGTTTGTTTCTTATAAAGCCAGTTTGGGCTACATTTGGGCTTGATTTTTGTTTAAGTCCCGTTAACTAAATTAAGTTATAACGGTGAAGTTTAATTGCTGCCATTCCTCAATAGCCTAATGGATGGCGGAAATCACCAACCACTTTATCGAGTTCTTGAGCGATCGCCAACAACTCCATCTCACGCCATCGTTTGCCAACAATTTGGATTCCAATCGGTAAGCCATTATGATGCCCTATGGGAATAACCACCGCCGGATGACCACTCAAATTAAATGGCATAGTGTAAGCTCCGTTTGCCACCGCATGAGGATAGGATTTGCCCTCAATATCAATGGCACTCCAAGCCGGACAATGGGTAAATGCAGGGGTTGCTGTTACAGGAGTGAGCCACACATCCCACGCTTCTAAAGCTTCATCCATTTGAGCAATGAAGCGATCGCGTTCGGTAAGTGTCTCGAAATATCCTTTGAGACTGGGATTCAAAATTTCTGGCAGAAAGCTGCTGAAATTCCCCAATTTTCGGAGTTTTTTGTCGCCTTGAGTTGCTGTGCGAAAGAGTAACTCTAAGCTGCGTAGCACATTATAGCGATCCTTGGGTTGGGCGTAGTTGTTGATATATGCTTCCATCCTTCCGCAGAGGTTCCACACTGTCGATAAATCAAAGTCTTTGGGAAGCCAGCGTTCAACATAACTACCTGCTTGAGCGAGTTTTTGTACGACTGTTTGTATTGCGGCTCGAATTTCCGCAGCAACGGGAACCTCCACCCATTCATCAATCCAAGCAATTTTAAGATCCTGCAAAGACTTGCCTGATGGAGTATCAAGGGGAATCGGTGGCACATCTGGGCGACGTAGATCCGCACCGGCGATGAGTGAGAAACAAAGGCGAATATCTTCGAGCGATCGCGCAAAACAGCCAATAGTCAACATTTGTCGCAAGCATAGCGGCATTCCCGGTACTTCAGGGATACTTCCGGCGGTGGAAATACGGCGATCTGTTGGCTTTAAACCATACACGCCGCAGAAAGTTGCAGGTTGGCGCACAGAACCTGCAATATCGTTGCCTATATCTAATGCTGAAAGTCCGGCTGCAACGGCAGCAGCACTACCTCCAGAACTGCCACCTGCTGTATAGTCAAGATTCCAGGGATTATTTACCCGTGGAAACAGAGAATTTGTACTTTGAAAATCACCAGCCAGTTCTGCCATGTTGGTTTTTCCCAGGATAACGGCTCCTGCTTTTCGCAGCCTGGCGACAACGGTGGCATCCTGTTGAGGAATGTAGTCTTTGAGAGGAATGTAACCTGCTGTGGTACGTAGTCCCACTGTTTCAAAGATATCTTTGATTGTAATCGGGACACCGTGCAGAGCGCCCCAGTGTTCTCCTCTAGCTAAAGCTTCATCTGCAAGCTTTGCTCTGGCACGAGCATTGTCTTCGTCTAACGTGCAAATCGCATTCAGCTTTGAGTTGTGTTTAGAAATCTGCGCCAAGTAAGCATCGAACACTTCCACAGCAGAGACTTGGCGATCGCGAATCATCTGGGCAAGTTGATGAGCGGGTAGAAAAACTAAGTCACTCATAAATCGATTTCACTTGATTGCTCTTTTCAATCTAAAATCCAAAATTTTGTGACGATTGCTATGCTTCAAATAGCTCAACCACCGTCGGCTTAGTAACTTTCCCCATCGCGTTGCGCGGTAATTCTTCAACTATCAAAATTTGGGTTGGCACTTTATAAACTGCCAATCGCTCTTTTGCCCAACTCCTGAAAGCTTGTAATGTTAAAGGTTGTGAGCCTTGCAATACTAACGCAGCACAAACCCGTTCACCCCATTCTAAATCAGCAACCCCAACCACTGCACATTCCTGAATATCTGGATGCGATCGCAGTACTTCTTCAATTTCTAAAGCGGAAACTTTATATCCTCCGGTTTTGATGATATCCACACTCATCCGTCCCAGAATTCGGTAGTTGCCGTTCTCCACTACGGCGGTGTCTCCAGTACAAAACCAGCCATCTTGGAAGGCTTTGGCGGTTGCTTCGGGGTTTTGCCAATATTCGAGAAACACTCCGGAGCCTTTAACTTGGATTTCTCCTGGTGTCCCAGTTGGAACTAACTCTCCGTTCTCATCTACTAATCTCACTTCAACTTGAGGTAGTGGCTTGCCGACATATCCAGCCAACCGTTCACCGTGTAAAGGGTTTGATAACGCCATGCCAATTTCAGTCATACCATAGCGCTCCAGCAGAAAATGGCCGCTAATGGTTTGCCACTTGTCTAAAACTTGAACTGGTAATGCTGCCGAGCCAGAAACCATCAAGCGCATCTTAGCACAGCCTTCTGACATAATTTTTTGGCGTTCCTTAGAGGCAGTTTCCCAAGCCGCAATTAGCTTTACATAAATCGTTGGTACTGCCATAAATAAGGTTAACTCACCGTCACAAATTCGGTTCCAAACGGTTTCGGCATCAAACTTGCTCAATATATGGCATTCTGCCCCAGCCCATAATGCACAAGTCAGGACGTTAATAATTCCATGAATATGATGTAGTGGCAGGATATGTAAAATGCGATCCTCCGATGTCCATTCCCAAGCGGTGATTAAGCTAGTTACTTGTGCTTGAATATTTTGATGGGTTGTAACTACACCCTTGGGTTTACCTGTTGTACCACTAGTGTAGAGAATTAAGGCGCGTCTAGTGATATCTATCTCTGGGAGGCGATTAACGTTATGTGGGAGCGTTTCTGAGGTGAGGATAAATCGCAAATTGTGTGCTTCGGCGAGCGATCGCAGTATATCCTCAAAATTGGGATGAGCAATAATAATTGATGCTCCAGAATTAGTAATTACATACTCCAATTCTGGACGTGGGTGGGAAATACACAAAGGTACAGCTATACCACCAGCCCGCCAAATTCCCCATTGAGTGGCTACATACTCAAACCCAGGCGGAATGAGAAATGCAACTCGTTGCTCTTGTAAATCTTCTGCATTTTGAAGAAGACTTGTTGCTATTTGACTGGAAGTGTGAAGCAAATCTCGATAGGTAAATGCTCTGTCTTTTGTCGCAATTGCTGTTTTTTCGTTATGTTCTTCAGCACGAATAATTAATGGTAGATTCACGTTTATTTGCCGATTTAGGGTTGATTCAGTCTACTTAAAAAAATATAATATATAGAAATTGTATTTAATTTGATCTGCACCAACAGACTCAGATAAATGACTTTTTTAATAAATCGATAATCTTGTTATTAGTAACTTTATATATCCTACAACCAACGTTGTTTTTTTGCATAGGCAATACTGCCAATCACAATTAATGCCATCATACAGATCACCACAGGGTAAGCAAAAGGTTGTTCTAATTCAGGCATATTTTTGAAGTTCATACCATAGAAACCAGATATAAAAGTTATTGGCAAAAAGATGGTCGATAAGATAGTCAGGCGATTAATTCGTTCGCCTGTTTTACTCGCAATATTATCGCGTTGAATTTCCATTAATTCTGACATCCAGGCTCTTATCGCTTGATATTCTTGCCAGAGTCTATCAACGTGATGAACCAGTTCTTGATTGAATAGTTCCTTCACTGGCTGGCCGATCCATTGGAAATCTTCATTATTCATAATAGCCATAAGTAACTTGATGCTTTGAAAATTACGGCGTCCAGAACGAGTAGATTGCCTCATTGTGGCAATTTTTTGGTAGGTTGATTCATCACCCGAATTGTCTAAAACTTCATCTTCTAAATCATCAAGTTTCCTCGAAATATAAGTAAATACAGTTTCGTAATTATTCAAAATATCTTTAAAAATGAGATAAAAAAGATAGTCAATTCCCAATTTATGAATATCTAAAGTTCGCTTTTGGAGATTATTAGCTAAAATACTTAAAATTTTTAGTTCAGTTATTTCAAAAGTTATGATAAAATTATTTCCAACCACAATGTTGCCACGCACAACCTCAAACTCATTATTTTTTATTTGAGAACTTAGGATTTCATAGCTGTCAAATAAGCAATCTTCTACATCTTCATCAATTCCTACAGGGGAATGGTTGAAAATCATGTTAACACGAGATGGATTGAGTCCAAAGTGCTTGATAATTCTGGCTGTTCCAGTGCGATCGCGGAAGTGAACACAACGCAACCAAATATTGTGAGAACCATCAATTCTTTTCAATACCGTATCGACATCTCTATGGGTAAATATTTCCAGGTTATCTGAATGAAAAGTTAGGAGAATTAGCATATAGCAATCCTAATTGAGTCGTAAGAAAATGCTGTGACTCATGGAAATTAATCAGGACTTTAGTCCTTGTTTTATAAGCACTAAAGTGCTTACTACAAACCATCAAAACTAGCTTGCTCAAGTAATAGTCGTAAATTTGTAACATAAAACACATTTAAATAGCACAATCACTCTCTAAGAGTTTTGACTGTTGATAGTCAAGACTATATTGAGTCGTGACTCAATTTTTTTCTATTTTCCCAGATTTAGGGCGCGTAATTGGGGCTGGCGCTGAATTATTTTGTAAAATTGCAATTTCCCGCTGTGCATCTTGATAACTATCTTTTTCGCCTTGCTGTTGAAATAGTTTTGCGGCTTTTTTGAAATCTGCGATCGCACCCAGTTGATTTTTCTGCTTGGTGCGAATAACGCCCCGGTTATAATAGGCTAATGCGTTGTTAGCATTAATTGCGATCGCTCGTGAATAATCCTGATTTGCAGCTTTTTTATTTCCCAGTTCGAGATAGGCGTTACCCCGGTTGTTATAAGCTGCTACATTATTAGTATCTAGTTTTAGTGCTGCGGTGTAATCTTCAATAGCGCCTTTATAATCTCCAAAGGAAAAGCGGTGAATACCTCTGTGAATGTAAGCAGCAATAAATTTAGGATCGATTTGTAAAATAGTATTGTAATCTTCAGTCGCTTCTACATTATTTCCCAGATCGCTGTAAAGATCGCCACGATTAAGATAAGCTTCTATGTATTTGGGATTGATGTTGATTGCATCTGTGTAATCTTTAATTGCTTCATCTTTTTGTTTATTAATAGATTGAGTTAAACCCCTTTGATAAAAAGCTTTAGCATCGCTAGGATTAATCTTAATTACTTTATCAAAATCTTGGATTGCTTCAAGTCTTTGTTTGAGGCGACGGCGAAGAATACCTCGTTGCAAGTAAGCTTCAGTATACTGGGGTTTAAGAGCGATCGCTTTGCTAAAATCTTCAATTGCACCTTTATTATCCTTCGATTGAGCACGAGCTAATCCTCGTCCATAGTAAGGGTATGCATCTTTAGAATTTAACTTAATTGCTTGAGTATAATCTGCGATCGCTTCTTTGTATTTGCCTAACGCTGAAAAAGCAAATCCTCGGTCAAAATAAGCATTAGCATCTTGAGGATTGAGTAAAATAGCTTGACTAGAATCTGCTTGTGCTTGCTCGTAGTCTCCTAATCGATAATAAGCATCACCTCGCCGATTATAAGCTAAAGCGTTTTGCGGATCTAATTTAATAGCCTGATTGAAATCTTCAACTGCTCCTTCATAGTTTCCTAACTCATATTTATTTACGCCTTCTTGGTATAATGTCTTTTGAGCATTACTTACAAGTTTTGGCGATCTCAATTGCCACGCTGCAACACTAAGGGTAATACATCCAGCTATTCCTGCTAGAACTAGTAATAATTTTTTCTGTTGCTGTTTTTGTCGATCGTCATCAACATTTATTAACTTTTTCAGGTCGTCTAAAACTTCCGTTGCATACTGGTAGCGCTTACGATAATCAAAACGCACCATTTTATTAATAATTTTTGCTAATTTTCTGTTAACTTTGAGATTTTTGTCGCGCCAAACTATTTCACCTGTCAGCTTATTTTTCTGACTTCGCAAATTAGATATTTCCTTTGTAGGTAAACCTTTCAGTGCGGCGATCGCAACTATACCTAAAGCATATATATCACTGTTGTATTTGAGGTTGCCGTTAATTTGCTCTATAGGCATATACTCAGAATTGTCAACAGTATTAGCGATCGCTTCATTAAAAGTACCCAAATTCACCAAAACTAACTTTTTATCTGATTCACGGCGAATAATATTTGCTGGTGTAATATTTCGATGAATTATGCCATAGCTATGTATAACAACCAAAGTTTCTAATATCTCTGACAAAAGAGTAATTACTTGGTCTTCCTTGAGAAGTTGTCCCTGGATAATTTCGTCAGTTAAAGGATTACCAGGTATGAATTCTTGGACTAGATAAAATTCTTCATTTTCTTCAAAAGAAGCAATGAGCTTTTGAATTTTATCGTGTTCTTGTCCGAGTTTTTCTAAAGTTGCTGCCTTACTGTCAAACAAGCGGCGTAGGATTGTTAAAGCTTGAGGATTGCTATTCGGAAGAGATAACTGCTTTACTACAAATTCTTCACCATTAAGATTAACATCTTCAACTAGATAGGTTTTCTCTTTTTCCCCATCATTGAGAACTTTTAGTATTTGATAATGTCCATCTAGTAAATGACTATTCATCAATATAAAATTATAGTCTGATAAATTGTTCGATTATAGCTTACGTGTTATTATTACTGATTTTTAAATATAAATATTTATTTATTAAGCAACTTCAAATGAGATCGAGGCGCGGGCTGCTACCGCGTGTATATTGCAAAGTCCCTCTCCCAAGCTTGGGAGAGGGATTTAGGGTGAAAGCTCATTGATTCAGATTTTACCAAGAAGGGGAAAAGGGGAAGGGGAAAGGGGGAAAGGGCACAGAATTTAGAACTTTTCCCCACAAGGTATAAAGCCCACTTTGGCTACGCTCAGTGCATCGCCTGTTTTTAAATATGGAGAACAAAAAAAGAAGATTTTTGAGACACGTAGTGCGTTCGCCCTTGGCGTCTCGCAGAGAGAAAAATCAGTGTCCATATTTGAAACCCCTGCTTTTAAGTTACTGGTTCCCTTTCCCCTTTCCCCTTTCCCCCTTTCCCTTTCTTCATGCTGGCACGACAAATTTCTCGCTACCAGCCAGTTCAAAGGCTGCATGAATGGCTTGCAAAGCTTTAACACCTTGTTCTTGCGCCACAACACAACTAATTTTAATTTCTGAGGTGGCAATCATTTGAATATTAATTTCTTGTTGGGCTAAAGCTTCAAACATTTTAGCGGCAATACCTGGTTGTCCTACCATACCTGCACCGACAATACTCACTTTAGCGATCGCACTATCTAAAACAACTTCACCCCATCCTAACTCTGCTGCTACTTGAGTAAGCATTTTTTTGGCATTTTCCCCGTCTATCCGCGAGACAGTAAAAGCAATATCTCGTCTCGGAACACCATCAATCACCCGGCAGCGCTGAGATTGGATAATCATATCAACACTAATATTATGCTGCGCTAATAATCCAAACAACTTCGCCGCCATCCCTGGACGATCTGGTAATTGGCGAATAGCAAGACGCGCTTGATTCAAATCGAGAGCAACGCCGCGAACGGGAGGACAATTGGGCAGAGGGGCGGAGGGACGGAGGGGCAGAGGGGAATCTATGCACGCACTCTCCCCTGCTTCCCTGCTCCCCTGCTCCCCTGCTTCGATCTCAAAGGCGGTGCGGAGTGCGTTGACGGCGCGATCGCATTCTGCTGCATTTACTACACAACTTACTTTCACTTCGCTGGTGGAAATCATTTGAATATTTACGCCTGCTTCAGCTAATGTGGCGAACATCTTTGCAGCAACACCAGGACGGCCAATCATTCCTGCGCCTGCGATGCTGACTTTGGCAATGTTATGTTCTACCATTACCTCGGCTTCGTCAGATTTTGGGTTAGATTGACTTCTCAGTGCTGGGGCGATCGCTGTTGCTACTGCTTCTGCCCGTCTTAATATTGGTGTGGTGACAGTAAAGGCAATGTCATTACTGTTACCTTCATGAACTGATTGAATAATCAAATCTACGTCTACTTTTTGCCGAGAAATTTCACCAAATAACCTTGCTGCTACACCTGGTTTGTCAGGTACGCGCAACAAAGCAACCTTCGCTTGGTCAGTGTCAAATTCTACAGCATCCACTGGACGGGCAATTTCTAAATTGATCAGCGATCGCCCTTGGGGTTTGGCTGATGTCACCCAAGTACCTGGTTGATCTGTCCAACTAGACCTAACTACAAGGGGAACGCCATAGTTACGGGCAATTTCCACAGCACGGGGATGTAGCACTTTTGCACCCAAGCTAGCTAATTCCAACATTTCATCGCAGGTGATGGCATCCATCAACTGAGCTTCAGCAACTAAGCGGGGGTCTGTAGTGAGAATACCTGGAACATCTGTATAAATTTCGCAAAAATTCGCTTTTAATGCGGCTGCGATCGCTACTGCTGATGTGTCAGAACCACCACGCCCCAAAGTCGTAATTTCCATCTCTCCGGCGCTAGAGATACCTTGGAACCCAGCTACTACAACTACTTTACCTTCATTTATGTGGCGAGTTAGGCGAGTAGTTTCAATATGCAAAATCCGAGCGCGGCTGTGTTCGGCTTCGGTAACAATTCCTACCTGAGCGCCAGTCATGGAAATTGCGGGTTGTCCGAGTTCCTGCAAAGCCATGCTGAGTAAGGCGATGGTTACTTGTTCGCCAGTAGAAAGCAGCATATCCATTTCCCGGCGATTAGGATTTGGAGAAATTTCAGTAGCTAGTTTGACGAGTCCATCGGTGGTTTTGCCCATTGCCGAAACCACTACGACAATAGAGTTTCCAGCTTTAACAGTTTTATAAACACGCTGTGCAACAGCTTGAATACGTTCGACTGAACCGACAGATGTACCACCGTATTTCTGAACTATGAGCGCCATAACTTTTTTTTAATCAATTGTGCCTGCTTTCATCAACGCTTCCGCCTGGTAAGGAAGCTTTCAAGGCTTATCAGTTATATAGTTTACTAAATATTGCGTCGAATACTCTATAATAATTGATTATTCAAAAACTACATCTTCGTAGAGTGTGGTCATTGTTTCCTCAAAATCCACGCTATTAAGTCGAAATGATTGATGCTCTGCTGTATAAGATTGTAAAACCCACAACCCTTGTTCATTGCGTCGAAAACACTCAACTCGCTGACGTTTTGTATTAATTAAAACATACTCTTCCAGACTTTCGAGTGTTTGATAATCGGCGAATTTATCGCCTCGGTCAAAGGCTTCGGTAGAATTAGATAAAACTTCGACAATTAAACAGGGAAATCTTTTATAACCAGGCGTTTCTCGATCTCGTCGATCGCAAGTAACCATCACATCGGGATAATAAAAGCGATTCAGAGATTCGATTCTGGTTTTCATGTCAGCGATGTAAACACGACAATCAGAGCCGCGCACATGATTACGGAGGAGAGCGAACAGGTTTCCCGCAATGGTAACGTGTGGATCTAGCGCTCCAGCCATTGCGTAGATGTAGCCGTCTATATATTCATGCTTGATATCGCTCTGTTCCTCCATTTGGAGGTATTCTTCAGCAGTAAGATAGTTTTGTTGGGGCGAGGCTATCATAGTTGAACCTTCAAGGTTTGAGTGATATTTATTGATGGCAAGTATATTTTATAATCCAATACGTTTCCGTTAAGGCAAGAGACGCGATAAATCGCCGTCTTTACAAGAATGAATCTTTTGTAGAGACGGCGATTTATCGCGTCTTTAAGAGCGATCGCTTGTCGATTTACACTTTAAAGTAGAGTCTCATTATCTTGATATTCTTTGATTTTGGCATATAAACTGGCAACTGTTTCTGGAGCAAATAGCTTTTCTTTAACTTGCAAATACTCGCCTTCACTGAGTTTACAAGCCGCCCAAAATTTCATTACCTTCGACGGTTCTAAGTGGCAGTTAAAAATTAGGTGATAAACCCGCTTATTTACAAATTTCATTAGCAGTAATACGATCAATGGTACGATGCCGTTTTACCGGAAGAGTTTTGATATCATTAGTATATATAGAATGATTTCCTCCTTCTCTTAATAAATAAAAGCCATTTTGCTCTAAGTATTTAATTAGCTCTTTTCGTTTGACTGACACACTCAGACCTCTATAGGAATTTGTTCCAGCAAAGAGCCAGCTCTGGGAATTTCTTTATTTTGTTGACGATAGGCAAGAACCATTTACTTGGTTGCATCTTGTAACATAGCTCTACATTCTTCTATGGTTTCTCCTTCTGTGATGACTTCTTGCCATTCAAGAAGTTGTCCCATATATCCGCTATTAGTTTTTGTATATTTTGCAGTGTATGTAATTAACATTGCTATGTTTGTGAAGATAATTATATGATTTATCGTAGCTGATTTTTTGTTGTGGGAGACATTGCTCTTCATCATTCATAACTGCATAATAGCGATCGCCTGTAGATTACACTTCTTTTATAGAGCGATGTCTCCGACGGGCTACGCCTACGCAAGCTTTCGGCTCAATATATATCAAAATGAATGCGTGAATTACTCAAATGAGAAAGCAAACTGGGGTTTGAGAAAGTAAAAGCTGCTTTTGCTTGCGGAAAACACTAAAATGTGAGACTAAAAGCTGCTTTTGTTTGCGGAAAACACTAAAATGCAAGATTAAAAGCTGCTTTTGTTTGTGGAAAACACTGAAATGCGACATTAAAAGCTGCTTTTGAAGAAGTAAAAGCTGCTTTTGTTTGTGGAAAACACTAAAATGCGAGATTAAAAGCTGCTTTTGAGAAAGTAAAAGCTACTTTTGAATAAGTAATCAGGCATTTTTACTTATTCAATATTAATTTTAGTCTAGGCGATACCTTCGGTAAGCTTCGCTAACGCACTTTTCAGTTTTATTACGGTACGCTTTGCACAAAACTAGCTTATTCTGGATTTGGGGGGAGGCGATCGCGCAAATATGCTAAATTATTACGAACAGTAACAGTGTTAGGATGATCCACCCCTAACCGTTGCTCACAAATATCTAAAGCTTGGATGTCAAGGGGTTCGGCTTCGCTGTATCTGCCTTGGGAGTCGTAGAGTGCCGCTAGGTTGTTCAGGCTAGAGGCAACATCTGGATGTTCTTCACCCAGCAGCTTGCGCCTGAGTGCTAAAGCTTGGATGTAAAGGGGTTCGGCTTCGCTGTATCTGCCTTGGGAACGGTAGAGTGCCGCTAGGTTGTTGAGGCTAGTGGCGACATCTGGATGTTCTTCACCCAGCAGCTTGCGGCAGAGTGCTAAAGCTTGGATATAAAGGGGTTCGGCTTCGCTGTATCTGCCTTGGGAGTTGTAGAGCAACGCTAGGTTGTTGAGGCTAGAGGCGACAGATGGATGTTCTTCACCCAGCAGCTTGCGCCTGAGTGCTAAAGCTTGGATATAAAGGGGTTCGGCTTTGCTGTATCTGCCTTGGGATTCGTAGAGTAACGCTAGGTTGTTGAGGCTAGAGGCGACAGATGGATGTTCTTCACCCAGCAGCTTGCGCCTGAGTGCTAAGGCTTGGATATAAAGGGGTTCGGCTTCGCTGTATCTGCCTTGGGAACGGTAGAGTGCCGCTAGGTTGTTGAGGCTAGAGGCGACATCTGGATGTTCTTCACCCAGCAGCTTGCGCCTGAGTGCTAAGGCTTGGATGTAAAGGGGTTCGGCTTCGCTGTATCTGCCTTGGGAGTCGTAGAGTGCCGCTAGGTTGTTGAGGCTAGTGGCGACATCTGGATGTTCTTCACCCAGCAGCTTGCGCCTGAGTGCTAAGGCTTGGATGTAAAGGGGTTCGGCTTCGCTGTATCTGCCTTGGGAGTCGTAGAGTGCCGCTAGGTTGTTGAGGCTAGTGGCGACATCTGGATGTTCTTCACCCAGCAGCTTGCGCCTGAGTGCTAAGGCTTGGATGTAAAGGGGTTCGGCTTCGCTGTATCTGCCTTGGGAGT
>NZ_JBALDN010000112.1:0-14945 GCF_036917375.1 Nostoc sp. | reverse complement strand
AGCCAAAACACAGAGGTACTGGACAACGAGTTGAAACTCCTAAATTTCATATCACTAATCAGTTTTTCAGCCTTAACTGAACCGTATTGATTTATAAATACTGCAATTGCCTGAACCGAGGGTTACAAAGCATCCAGAATTTTATAGCCCGCAAATTGGATTATTACGCGAACGGCGAGATAAAAATATAAAGGATAGATAAAAAACAGTACTCTTGTATACATTTTTCAGCAAAAAATATGAAGATTTTGCAAAGATTGGTATGAGATTATATAAATCTAAGTAAATTTCCGCTATGTAAGTACTATCAGCTTATAAGCTGCTTACTCTTTTCAAGTGTCGAATAACACATTATTTTTCGTCATTAACCTCCATAGAGCTTGTTGGGATCGCGACAAAGAATTCGTTAATCAATACTTATCAAATCTGAAACTTTCTAGTTCTGACTTTATGAAATTCTGATCGAAAAAAGCCCGATCTCAGAGTTCTCTGTGAATTCTGACTTAAAGAATTTTTATTGAAAGAGCAAGACTTTCAGGGGTTAAAGCTCTATCACACTCAATTAAGGAAGGTTAATATTATGCCCAGACTGATTGTTTCTTTTCCTCCGCTCATAGGCACCTCTGGTTCGGATCTAGTGGTGGGTCAAGAAGATAATGCATTCCCAGCAATCGGAATTGAGGTTCTAAAAAACGGAGTCATCAATACTAAAGGAGGTAACGACACTATCAAGGGTAGTGCTACTGGTGGCGACGAAGATTTCTCCAGCAGTGAGGGCGCAGGCACTGGCACAGGCATTGCTAACAGTGGCATCATCGATGCAGAGAAAGGAGATGATACTATCTCTGGCACAGGCACTGGCGGTTTCACGTATCTACGCTCTGCACCTGGTATAGGTATCTCTAACACTCAAGGCGGCTACATTAATGGAGGAGACGGAAAAGATTTGATCTCCGGAACCGGAAACAGAGGCGGCGATTTTGTAAGAGGCTTTGCTAAAGGCATCAATAATACTCAGGATAGCCGCATTGATGGAGGATTTGGGGACGACTCTATCTTTGGAACTGGAAATGGACAATCTGGAGTTGCTGGTATAGGAATCTTCAACAGTGGTGGCAGCAATATTAATGGAGGAGAAGGGAAGGATTCCATCTCCGGAACTGGAACTGGTAGTTTTTTTGGAGGAGATGGTACAGGCATCTTCAACAGTGATGGTAGCGTTATTAGTGGAGGTCTTGGAAACGATTCTATTACTGGTATCGGCAAGGGCGGTAACGCGTTAGCATCGCCCGATAGGCTTAATACCCCTTCAGGTAACGGTATAGGCATCTCTAACAGTAAGGGTAGCGCGATCAGTGGAGGGCAGGGAAACGACTTAATCTCTGGCACAGGCACCGGCGGTGGAGGGGACAATAGCCCTTTTGGGGATTATGAACCCGGTATAGGTATAGGCATTGTTAACAGTGGCAGCATCAGTTTAGGCGGTGGCAACGATACCCTTGCCGGTACTGGCATTAGTAAAGGCATAGGTATTGTTAATACTAATGGCATTATCTGTGGAGGGACAGGAGATGATAGCCTTACTGGGTATGGTAGCAGCATTGGCATCCAAGGTGGCACAATTGATGGCGGAAACGGTAACGATTACTTCAAAGCCCGTCGAATTGATGATAGCGGTAAAGCCGTTTCAGACCAAGGGGGCGCTATTGCCAATGTCTTGATTAAGGGCGGATCTGGAGCCGACACATTTGATATTGGTTACGGTAATGCCACAATCAATGGTGGATCGGGATGGGACAAACTAATTCTGTCTGATTTAAAAACTGATTACACCATTCTAGGCAACTCCAATAATTACACCATTAAACGTGATGAGTTCACCCTTAATGTCTTGAATGTTGAGGAAATCGTCTTTTTTGGCACTGCTCCACTATAAACTGTGTTTGGTAATTCCCGATCGCAAAAGCTAGAAAGAGGCATCTAGAACAAAAAACCTATAGCTACACATACATGGATTGGTAAAAATCATTAAACCGATTGAATCTCAATATAAAACTAGTTTATCTTCAGAAGTTAAGCAATATAACGATTATTTTTTGGTAAAACATTATAATCCTAATTTAAATAACTTTGATGGTATTGAAGAAACTATTCGCATTCCTCAACAAGCAATAGATTCGCGAAATTTTGCTCCTTCAAGTTCGCAGCAAATCGAGCGATCGCCTGCGGGTGAAGATGGGTGGTATATTTATGGCGCTGCCGATGCAAAGGGCGTATTTACAGTACGCGCACTTGTACCTCGTTCTCTGTTGCAAATTCAACCCCGTCAAATTATTACTGGTAAAGAATTAGGTCTAAATTACATCCAAGAGGTAAATTGGCAAAATACTGAGAACAATAAAGGTAAATTCAATACTGTATTATTAACACCTGGAGAAACACAAAATTCACTTAATCAATCTATATCAACATGGCAAGAAGGGAATAAAGCTATTGTCCTACACCTATTTGGTGGAATTGGCGGACGTAAAGCTGAACCATTGGGAGTACCTTATACTATCACCGGACATTTCGCTTTTGGAATTGCAGAAGTTGTCCGCGATGAGTTTACTAAGGAATTACGCTTCGAGACTAAATACCACCAAATTTATGCCCATAACCCTGATGGAATTATTGCCGGAACGCATACATGGGCTGATTACATGGGTAATTTACAACGTGGTTGGCTGGCAACACGTCCAATATCAGATATTCTGATCGAATTCGACCCTGTAACGCAGGATTATGATTTTGATGGTGTCAAACTTTCGCCTTTAGAGCAATTCCAGCAACAATTACAGGTAACAATGGCACGTTATCGAGTTGGTGATGGAACTGGTGGCGCAATGGTATCACCTGCTACCTCATGCGTCCAAGACGCAAGCCAAGCACTTTATGCGGCAATACTGGCAATAAAAAACCAAGTTGCTACAACTCCTCAAATTCAAACTTGGATACGCGCCAACCCCAATCACCCGCAAACATTACGCTTTCAGCAGCTAGTTAAATTAGGTCAATCTTTGGAACAACAGTTAGCACCTTTGGGTATAGTTCGCGCTGATTGGCAAAGTCAAGCAGGTATACTCGCAGGTACGGGCAGAGGAAAAACGACGGAACCATTTCAAGATCGTAGTATTTGGGCTGGTTTGACAACATGGCGAACAATAATGCCTAGACTTGCACACGACGACCTAGCTGCAATATTTTTAAAACATGGTGCAACTATGCAAGTATTGCGAACTAATCAAGTCGGTGGTTGGGAACCTAATATTACACCCATTGCCCCAACAGTAATTTTGGGGCAAATTAAGATTCCTTTTACCAATATTTCACCACTTTCAATTCTTTTAAATCGCGTTTTAGCGTCCTTAGTATTTCCGAGGTTCAAAGATTGGTTAGTTGTTGTTGCATTGCTGATAATTTATAGTATTCTTGCTCTACCTTATGGTTGGAAATTTGGATTTTTACAGATAGAAATTTGGTCTGCGAGTTGGATTGATAAATGCTTGTTAATATTGCGTTGTTTATTTTTTCCTGCAATTGTTGAAGAACTCTTTTTTCGCGTTTTTTTGCTTCCTCATCCTAGCGAAATCACCAATTGGCTTCAATGGTCTTTGTGGGCAATAGTGAGTTTATCATTATTTGTTCTGTATCATCCATTGAATGCTAAAACTTTTTTTAAAGCTGGAATTACGACATTTTTTGATCGTATTTTTCTTGTTTTAGCAGCATTTTTGGGAATTATCTGTACTGTTGCATATACCCTCACAGGATCTTTATTTGCGATCGTTTTAATTCACTGGGTTGTTGTAGTAGCTTGGTTAATTGTTTTTGGAGGAATCAGAAAATTAGATAATAATCAAAAAATTCAGAACACTAAGGTTTAAGAAGGCAGGGGGCAAGAGGTAGGAGCCAATAATGCTTGCTTAACGCTAAAACTTAATGCCTTTATTTAGCACTACTAAATCTAGGACAACCTTCCTCAGCCCCCTTTTTACAACAACCGCAGAACTTTTTATTAGCGATCGCACTACAATTAGTTATTGAGCAACATACTGCTAAGGCACAATCAATACTGGGCAAGGGGAAAGGTTAATTACGCGAGTGGTAACACTATCATCCGCTCCCTCTTCAGTCAAACCTAGCCCCCGACAGCCCATAATAATTAAATCTGCCCCGATTTCATCAGCGACATCGCAGATCGTAAAAGCTGGTTTGCCTCGCCTTTCTAAGGTTTCAGATTGAATTCCTTGCCCAGAAAATAAAGATTGGGCATTTTCCAGTAGTTTCGCAACTACCTCTGGCGACACCATCGGATCGTCGGCACTAGGCGCGTCTGGAGGTGGTTCTTCTACCACAGACAGCAGTATCAAGCGACTGCCGTACTTTTTGACTACGTTGGTAACAACATCAGCAGCTTCCCGCGTTTCCCGGCTTTGATCGATAGGAAATAATACCGTCTTAAATATATCTGTCACTTGGGTACCCCTGACTCCGGTAAAATCTTGATGGTTCTACTTTCAAAACAATAACAAAAAGGCAATCAGGAGAGTTTGGTGTGTCCAAAAAAAGTTTAGCAAGTTTATCTTCGGCTGATATCTCTGGGAAACGTGCCTTAGTACGGGTTGACTTTAATGTGCCTGTGGACGACCAAGGCAACATTACTGACGATACTCGCATTCGCGCCGCTCTACCAACCATCCAAGATTTGACGCAGAAGGGAGCTAAGGTCATTCTCGCCAGCCATTTTGGCCGTCCCAAGGGTGTGGATGACAAATTACGCCTAACTCCCGTTGCCAAGCGTCTGTCTGAGTTACTGGGGCAAGAAGTCGTTAAAACTGATGATTCTATTGGTGATGAAGTTGCAGCTAAAGTTGGCGCGTTGCAAAATGGCCAAGTGCTGTTACTCGAAAATGTCCGTTTTTACCCAGAAGAAGAGAAAAACAATCCAGAATTTGCGGAAAAATTGGCAGCTAATGCTGATTTTTATGTAAATGATGCTTTTGGTACTGCACACCGCGCCCATGCTTCTACTGAGGGTGTGACTAAATTCCTCAGTCCTTCTGTGGCTGGATATTTGGTTGAGAAGGAATTGCAATATCTGCAAAACGCCATTGAAAATCCTCAACGTCCTTTAGCGGCAATTATTGGCGGTTCCAAAGTTTCCAGCAAAATTGGCGTAATTGAAACACTGCTGGAGAAGTGCGACAAGCTGATCATCGGTGGTGGGATGATTTTCACCTTCTACAAAGCCCGTGGTTTAAATGTTGGTAAATCGTTGGTGGAAGAAGACAAGCTGGAACTAGCGAAGTCTTTGGAAGCTAAGGCTAAAGAACGGGGCGTTGCTTTATTGCTTCCCACAGATGTGGTATTGGCAGATAACTTTGCCCCTGATGCCAATTCTCAAACCGTTAGCATTGAGAATATCCCCGATGGTTGGATGGGTTTGGATATTGGGCCAGACTCGGTGAAATTTTTCCAAGAAGCCCTTGCAGATACCAAAACGGTCATTTGGAACGGGCCAATGGGTGTGTTTGAGTTTGATAAGTTTGCCAAAGGTACGGAAGCGATCGCTCATACCCTCGCCGAAATCGGTAAAACTGGCACAACTACTATCATTGGCGGTGGCGACTCGGTAGCGGCTGTGGAAAAAGTTGGTTTAGCCGACCAAATGAGCCACATTTCCACCGGCGGCGGCGCTAGCTTGGAGTTACTTGAAGGCAAGGTATTGCCTGGAATTGCAGCTTTAGATGATGCTTAATATAGACGTTACAGCAATTTTCAGGTAATTAAACCATCGTTAGGGGCGCACAGATGTGCGCCTCTAGCGTAAATAGGAGAAAAAACTGTGGAAACCAAATGGCTGGAATGGGCACAGAAGTTACAAGCGATCGCTCAAAGTGGTTTGACTTATTCTGAGGGTGTTTATGATATCGAACGTTACAAACAATTACGAGCGATCGCCACAGAAATTATGGCGAGTTACTCAAATGTAGAGCATAGCTATGTCCTTGATTTATTTAACGGTGAACTAGGATATGCAACTCCTAAAGTTGATGTCCGGGCAGCTATTTTCCGTGACGATACTATATTGTTAGTCAAGGAACGGGTAGACGGCTGCTGGACTTTACCTGGTGGATGGGCTGATGTTGGCGAGTCACCCAGTGAGGCAGTTGTGAAAGAAATATATGAAGAATCGGGATATCAAGCACGCGCTATCAAACTTTTAGCAGTCTATGACAGAAACAAACAGGGACATCCACCATTACCGTTTTATGTCTACAAGCTGTTTTTTCACTGCGAACTTATTGGTGGTTCGCCATCATCAAGTATTGAAACTGAAGAAGTAGGTTTTTTCCCTGAAGGTGCGTTGCCAAAACTTTCTCTCGGACGTGTGACACCAGCACAAATAAATCGACTTTTTCAACATTATCGCCAACCAAATTTACCGACAGACTTTGATTAGCACTGTTTTATAACTCAATACAGTTCAGTTAAGAAAAATTGTAGGTTGGGTTGAGGAACGAAACCCAACACCAATAATCCTTGATTTTGTTGGATTTCACTGTTTTTCAATAAAGTTGCTACAAAAATTTTATTTTTTCAGAGTAAAAAAGAGCGTTATTAGCCCCTTCAATATTTAATATATTTGGCCAACTTTTTTAGGTAAGATGCTACTACACAAGTTTACTATTTACACTCATTAACTATATAGTTTGCTACCAAAATAAATGCATAGCAATGACTCAAATTACTCAACAACAACCAATCCAGCATCACTCAAGACTCGGAATTGAAGTTCTACGCGGTTGCAATCTCAACTGCCTCACAAATCTAGAGTTGCGTGAATTAAAAGAATCACTTTGGAAACATGGCGTTGTAGTCGTCAGAAAGCAACAGCTTACCGCACAACAATTAAAAGAATTTGCCAAGCAGACCTTTGGCGATTTTATGTTTGGCGGCCCTCCGAAAACATTAGATCCTGATATTAGTCCAGACTTACAAAGCCAATATGTCTATATATTGGGCAATCCTAAAGGGCCAGTTTCCGATCCAGTCGGGAAATATGCGTGGCAATGGCATCATGATAAAGATGGTCTCCCCAGTATAGAGGGACTGGATATGAACGCACTATATGTTGTGATGCTTTATGGGATACAAGTGCCGGAAGGTGTAGATGGGAAACCTCACACTACCGAATTCCTCGATATGGTAGAAGCGTACAATAACCTTGATCCTCAACATCAGCAGCAGTTAGAGCAGATGTCGATGTATCACTCGCCACCAATGTTTTCTAAAAAACCCAATGTAGATACTGTTATACCGAAGAAACTGCATCCGATTGTGTCCACTCACAAAGTTACTGGTAAAAAGGGATTATATTTAGGTTCGGACACTGCGATCGCAGTTGGTATGGAAGATCGACCAGAGGAAGCAAAACGTTTCTGGGAGGATTTGTTTGCGACTGTTCTAGACTGTACGCCAGTCTATTCCCATGTTTGGCAGCCAGGAGATATTATTTTTTGGGACAACTCACAGGTGATGCACAGAGGTAGACCTTACGATCCAACGAAGCACCAGCGAATTGCGTTGCGTTTAGGTGTAGTACAGACAGATTGAAAGACACTACTACAATAGACATCTTGGCATTGTGGGGAAAAGGGTAAGGGGTAAAGGGTAAAGGTATGGAATTTTCCCTTATCCAGTAACCTTTAATATGCACTCCAACATCTTGGCAAAAGTTACTTTTGTAAGATGTCTAATGTCTAATGTCTAAGCTAGTAATGAAAAGTTTGTAGTAAGCACTTTAGTGCTTAGAAAATTAAGGACTAAAGTCTTTACTACGAACTTGCTTGCTATCATTTAAACTTGACAGACTACTAGGGCGTTGTCTCAGGAGTTGGTGTTGATGTAGGTTCAGGCTCAGGTGTGGAGGTTTCTGTAGGCGTGGGTGTTTGCGTAGGTGTCGGCGTTGGCGTGGGAGTTGGTGCAGGTGTGGATGTTTCCGTGGGCGTGGGTGTTGGTGGTGGGGGAGCGATGGGATTTTCCGCTGTAATACTGAGTTGATAATCTACTGGTTTCGTTGCTGTGGAAACTACAACAAACTCATAAAATCCATTTTCTGGTAATTTAGTTGACAAACTACGCTTGGTAGAATCTTCTAAAAATCGAATTTTGCCAGAGGGTGAATAGACTGATAACAAGACTTGGGAATTTGCTTCTAGCTTCAAATCCAGAGATTGGTTTTTGGCAAGTCCAGCAATGAATACTTTACCACCACCAGGTTGGAGAGTACTGCTGACTGTTTTGCCAGTAGCTCCAGGATCGAAGACAAGTTTCTGAAAAGCGCTACCGTCAAGGATTGCACTGAGTCGATCGCTAACAAATCCGTACCAAACTTGTCCAATGGGCTGACCTTGAAAACTTTTACCCCGTTGCTCAGGAAATACACTTAAGAATGCAGTATCTCCCAAATCATATAAAGAACGGCTACCAACATTGATTTTGTTGACTTCTGCTTTCCAGCGATCGCGTTCAGCAGTTGTGTAAGTTCCTAGTTTTTGGCGGGCATTATTACTCAGTGGTGCAAGCTTTTCTAGTAATTCTGAGGCTGTTTTATCCCATTCTGCGCGCAAACTCTCATCTTCAGGGCCATTACTAAGAGTACGTCCCCGTAAACTGGGATTTCTATCCCAAAAAACTTGATTCACCAAGTTTACGTAGAAGTTAGAGTCAATACCCAACTGTTGACGGCGATCGCTTAATCTTTCTTTGCGTTCTCGTTCTGCTGGCGAATATTGGGCTAAAGGATCGGTTGGTTGTTCGCTAGTTGGAATGGGACTGGCTGTAGGATTAGGATCGACTTGCCCGACATCTCGTCTGCCATTCAATCCCCACCAAATTAATCCTACACTACCAGCGACTAGCGCCGCCACAATAAAGGTTTTTGTTGGTGTCCACCAGGAGGAAGAGGGGGAAGATGAGGGATATGAGGGATATGGAGGGGTTGGGGAAGATGGGGGAGGTGGGGAGACGGCGACGGTGGCGGATGTGGGTTGTGGTGGAGTGGGATATTGAGTTGGCGGATAGTTCGCTGGGGGTGAGTTGAGGGCTTGGAGTACTTGACGGGCTGATTGATAGCGATCGCTTGGTCTAGCAGATAGCATTTTATCTAATACCTGTGCCAAATCTTGACTCAGATTAACTTCCCGTCGCCATTGCCAACTCAGAGTATAGGTATCAATTAATTCTTGGGGTTGTTTCCCTGTCAGTAAAACCAACATTGTTGCGGCCAAAGCATACAAGTCGCTGTGGGGAGATACTAACCCAGTTTGCATTTGTTCTGGGGGCGCAAATCCTATTTTACCTAATAAGGTTGGTGCTGGCGGAGGTGCAACCATACCGGGTTGGTAATATTCGGAAGCTACGGTTGCTACTACTTGTTTAACACCGCCAAAATCAATTAAAACTGGCAGTTTGTCAACAGTGCGAAGCATTAAGTTATCTGGAGAAATATCTCGATGAATTACTCCTAGTGAGTGAATGTATTCCAACACTGGCAAAATTTGCTGGAATAATTGGCGTATTTCTACTTCTGTAAAGCGCAAACCCTGTTGTATCCGGGTATTTAACAAAGAATTGTAAGTTTCCCCTTCTACATAATCTTGTACCAAAAACAGATATTCTTTGCCCCCTAAATTTAGCCGCAGCAGTTCTCGAAAGCGGGGAATTTGGGGATGTTGCAATTTATAAAGAACACTCGCTTCTCTCTCAAAGAGTTCTTCAGCTTTTTGGACAACGTAAGCGGTTTGAACTTGGGGAGAAAATTCTTTTAAAACGCAAAGTTCGCGGAAACGGTTGACATCTTCAGCTAAATAAGTGCGTCCAAAGCCACCTTGGCCAATTTGACGCACGATCGCATAGCGATCGCCTAAAGTCATTCCTGGTTGGATACTATAACTCATGGGCGTATCCAATAAATTCTCACCACACTGGAGACAAAAGCGGCTACCTTGGGAATTTTCATGTCCTTTAGAACAATATATTGAATTCATTGGAGAGTTAGGAGTTAGGAGTTAGGAGTTAGGAGTTAATAATAACAAGGAGTAGCGAGTAGCATTTTCCACCTGATTTAATTACACTACTCCGTATCTGAAACCGTGGTCTATAAGGAAAATTGCCTTAATTCATAACCCATAACTCCTAACTTATAACTTCTCACTCCTAACTTTATTTTTGTACTTTACTGACTCGATCGGCTGCGATCGCATACCAAATTTGACCAAAAGTCTGTTGATTGAGTTTCTTACGCTGTTGGTCGGGAAACAACCGATCAAATTTTTCATTTGTGTCTTTGGTCAACTGATCGATTGTATAGTTCCCCAACTGCCCCGATCGCGCTTGTTGTCTCCATGTATCGTAATCTTTTTGACTATAGTTCCCTAATTTCCGACGAGCTGCTGTACTGAGGTCAGCCTGTTCTAGTTTATCTAATAAATTATCGGCGATATCAGACCATTCATCTCGTAAACCCGCATCTTCAGGTTTAGATGTCAGGCTACGTCCTTTTAATTCTGGTTTTCTTGTATAAAATAAATCATCTACTGTGCGAATAAAAAATCCTTCAGTAATTTCTAACTCTTGACGACGACTAATAATTTTCTGGAGGTCGCTATTTTTTCCTTTGTCGCCGCCTGGTTTTCCAGTTGGAAACTGTGGGATTTGCGGTAATGAAGGTAATGAAATTGATGGGATAGTGATTGAAGTGACGGCCCGAATGGCTGCATTTCCCGCTGCTAAAGTTAATCCAACTAACGCTGTTACCCCTAAACTCATCATAAAAGGGCGAATCCAAACAGGGAAAGATGCCGGTTTAGCAATTGCTTGTGTTTGCCTCTGAAATCTGCTCATAACAGCACTGGCGCGTTGTCTTCCCGGAGCAACTACCATCGTCTTGATCTTGGTGGTAATATAATTGCCTGGAGATTTAGTCGCAGTTGACGATGGTAAATCTCTGAGGATTTGCTCGGCTCGTTGATAGCGATCGCTCGGTCTATAAGCCAGCATCTTTTTTAACACTGCTTCTAGTTTGGGACTAACTTGGATTTCCTTACCCCATCCCCAAATTCCCTGATAGCTGTCGTATAGTTTCTGCGGTTCTTTACCTGTAAGCAACACTAATGTTGTTACCGCCAAAGAATATAAATCACTACTAAAAAATGCTTTTCCCTGCCGTAGCTGTTCTTCTGGAGCGTAGCCTTTTTTACCCAGAAGAGTGTTATTTCCAACCAACTTGGTGCGCCAAAAACCTTGAGAAGCTGGCAATTGCTTAACGCCACCAAAATCAATCAGTACTGGTAGATTATCAGAACGCCGCCAAATTAGATTATCAGGAGAGATATCGCGGTGAATTACATCTCGTGAGTGGATGTAGGATAAGACAGGTAAAATCTGTTGCAGGAGAGTGATTACTTCCTCTTCACTAAAGGTTTTTCCTTGACTTTCACGCTGTTCTAATAGCTGGTAGTAATTATCACCATCCACATAATCTTGCACTAAAAAGAAAAAATCTTTAGTGCCTATCTTCACTTGTAGCGAGGCGTGAAAACGCGGAATCTGTGGATGCTGAAGTTTTTTTAGGACATTCGCTTCTCTCTCAAATAACTCTTTAGCTTTTTGTAAATCTTGATTTTCTTGTACTTGGGGTGCAAATTCCTTCAGCACACAGGTTTGATGGGATTTATTGATATCTTCCGCCAAATAGGTGCGTCCAAAGCCGCCCTGTCCTAGATGACGGATAATTTGATAGCGATTATCCACAACCTGTCCCACAGCAAGAGGTAATGGTTCACCACAATGGGTGCAAAAGCGGTTACTACCATTATTTGTGTGTTGTTTACTGCAATAGAGCTGCATGGTGCTGAAGGATAAATTAATGTTTTATTGAATGACTACAACGCGCATACCCTCATTTTCGGATATTCTACGAATTACGAATTACGTTAGCGAAGCGGTAGCGAGTCTTCGAGCGTCATTACGAATTATTTTAAACGGTGTTGGTTCTACTTCAGGATAAATAAGCAAGCGTCATGAACGGCAAATCAAGACAGCAGCAAGTAATTAAAGCATTTGAAGATTTTTTGTCTACCCCCCTAGAAACTTTACTGCAAAGGCATCTCAACACTCAAACTTTGGCAGCTTTGAGTTTATTTCACGATGTGGCGGCGAATGTACCAGCCTACAAGGCGTTTTTAGCAGAAAGGGAAATTAATCCCGCGACTATTCAAACCTTAGAGGAGTTTCAGAAACTACCAGCGATCGCTAAACAAAATTATATACTGCGTTATCCCTTACCTGACTTGTGCCGCAACGGACAACTTGAAGCGTGCGACATGATAGCTGCTTCATCAGGTTCCACTGGTAAACCGACATTTTGGCCTCGTTTTTTCACAGATGAACTCCAAATCGCCACACGCTTTGAACAGATTTTTCACGATAGTTTCTATACAGATAGCAGACGTACTCTAGCAGTGATTTGTTTCACTTTAGGCACTTGGGTAGGTGGAATGTTTACTACTAATTGCTGTCGTTATCTTGCTAGCAAAGGTTATCTCATCACTGTCATTACTCCTGGTAACAATAAAGAAGAAATCTTGCGAGTTGTGCAAGAACTAGGTTCAGCATTTGAGCAAGTGGTGTTATTGGGATACCCGCCATTTTTAAAAGATGTGATTGATACTGGTATCGCTCGTGGTGTGGAGTGGCAGCAATATCAGATTAAATTAGTGATGGCGGGAGAAGTATTTAGCGAAGAATGGCGGAGTTTAGTTGCCCAAAGAGTTGGTTCACAAAATCCTTGTTATGATTTTGCATCACTTTACGGCACGGCGGATGCGGGAGTTTTGGGAAATGAAACCCCGTTAAGTATCTGCATTCGCCGTTTTTTGGCAGAAAATCCCGATGCAGCTAGAACTTTATTTGGGGAATCGCGTTTACCCACATTAGTACAATACGATCCTTTCACTCGCTTTTTTGAAGTTCACGATGGCGGATTGCTATTTTCGGGAGATAACGGTATTCCCTTAGTGCGTTATGACATCTTGGATACTGGCGGGATAATTAGTTATGATGCGATGCTGCAATTTTTAGCGGAATGGGGATTTAACCCGCTTGAAAATCTGCGTTCTGATACTCAAGAATCAGCTAGAGGTATTCATCAGCTACCTTTTGTATATGTCTTCGGTCGTTCTAATTTTACAGTTTCTTACTTTGGTGCGAATATCTATCCCGAAAATGTAACGGTGGGATTAGAACAACCAGGAATTCAAGAATGGGTGACGGGTAAATTTGTGTTACAGGTGAAAGAAGATGCTGACAAAAACCGATTTTTATCTGTAGTTGTGGAATTAGCAGTAGGGGTAGAGGGTAGTGAAGATCAAAGACTTGCGATCGCATCTTCTATTCTTTCACAACTGTTACGCCTAAATAGCGAGTTTGCTAATTACGTTCCTGTAGAATATCAAACACCACAGGTTACATTAGCCCCAATGGGTGATTTTGAATATTTCCCGATTGGGGTGAAGCATCGTTATACGCGTCAATAGTACTAGGCGCGATGAATCAGCAAGAAGACGCGATGAATCGCGTCTCTACAAGGGGCGATCGTTTTTGCAATCGGATTCCCATTCTGATCGCAATATCTGTTTGATTAGGGGCGATCGCCTCTGCCGCAGTTTCCTCTAAGATAACCAAAGCACCTGGAAGATTTGATGCATAATAAAAACTAAACCTTGAAATTATGAAGTAGGCAATGAATATTACCGATAATTCTCCGATAGATGATGGGTCATCAGCAGATTTGATTTCTGTCGCAGAGTTACAGCAACAGCTTAATGACTTACTCCAGCAACTATCTCCAGAGCGATTACGGGTGCTGACTGATTTTGCTGCTTATTTGGCAAATGCTGAAAGCGAAGCTGCAACCCAAGAACTTTTGGCAATTCCTGGATTGTTAGAGCGAGTTAAGCAAAATCAAGTAACGCCTAAAGCCCAATACACCGCCTGGAGAACTCTTCGCTCTGATGTATGAAGTTATTCTTCATCCCGATGTCCAAGAAGTTTATGTCAATGCTGACAAAGCTTTTGCTAAGAAAATTGCCCGATGTTTGCAGCAGCTAGAACAAACTCCTCGATCGCACCCCAACATTAAAGCCCTAAAGGGAGATTATGCAGGTTACTATCGCTACCGAATGGGGGATTACAGGGTCATTTATTCTATAGACGATGAAGTTGTGCAGGTACTTGTTGTGGCAATTGCTCATCGCAGTGAGGTATATAAACCGTAAAAGCGATCGCTTAATCAATTCATCGTGGCGATCGCAAAAATGATGCCTGCGGCGGGCTACGCCTACGCATTCCCATTCTGTTCACAATATCTGTTTTATTAGGGGCGATCGCATTCCCTGGATTGCAGAAATATCGGATGCGATAGATTTACGAGACGCTTACGAGACTTGATGAATCGCATCTTTACAAGGGATTGCTGCTTCCACATTTCCCTTATGTTTTGGCTGGAGGAAGTATTTTTCTTTCCTACTCTCCATCTTTCACTTTCTCTTGTTGATGCCAAGTTTGATAAAAAGCGGGGTAGGGCATACTTTGGGCGCACTTCCAGATAACTTGGTAGCAATGATCAAATCGCTCAAAGTCATTTTTGTAAGTTTCAGGTGATAAGTAATCCTTCAACATAGTAACAACACTAGGCATCTGTTCCTTTAACAGAATTTTCTCCTTGAACAGAATTCGCTCTAAGCTATATGCCAATACGGTTCAGTTAAGGCTGAAAGTCGTGTAAATTAAGCATTGTCCAAGAATGAAAATGAGCGTGTGGTGCATCTCAAAGATTT
>NZ_JBALDN010000111.1:0-122590 GCF_036917375.1 Nostoc sp. | reverse complement strand
CTGCTTAATATTAAAGATTTCCATGTTTAAAGCTTGTATTTTATCAACTCAGTGCTGCTGGGTCATTTTTTCCTACTTAGTCTAAACTCCAGTATGGTACGTAGACAATTTTTTTTGATGAGCTTTTTGGTGATTTTCTCGCAATGAGTTGTTTAAATCTATGATGTGATATCCAACGACGTGCAAGATCGGCAGTTCTGCCTATGTAGAGAATTTCCTCAGAACCAGAAATCGCAAAATAGATGGTTGGACAGTCAGGGAGATCAGCTTTTTTCTCTAATGGAAGCGAGGGTAGTTTCAGGGGATCAATTGCCGTTAAATCCATTTTCTCCTAGTTCCAGTGACTTCTATAGCCATCACTAATAAGACCCCACTGAATTCTTACTTCAGTAGCTTCAAATCATCCGGGATTCGATCCCGGATGATTTACTCCTTCTGTCTCCTGCCTCCTGCCTCCTTCAATACACTCATGAATCTAAGACAATGCCGCTGCGGGAGTTAAACCTAATTTGGATAACAAGCGGTCAATGTCAAAATGCTCGGACATCAACTGACGAATATACTGAACCTTAATCGGCTCGTGGACACGGACTTGACCAAAAGTGCGGTCAACAATTCCTACAGTCGTGAGGGTATCTAAGTCAACAGACAAAATGGGGATTTCTAATTCTTCAGCGCGACTGAGAATGAACGGTGGGGGTGGTAGTTGCCCAGTGAGAATTAAACATTGGGTAGAAGTTTCTAAAGCCGCTTGCTGAATTTCCACCCGATCGCCTCCTGTCACCACTGCCATATTCCGGCGTTTGCGGAAATATTTCACGGCGGAGTTGACATTCATCGCTCCAATTGCCAGACTTTCTACCAACAAATCCATGCGATCGTTACGACAGAGAACATCAGCTTTTAACTGCTTGACTAGTTCGCCAACACTCACACTGCGAAGCAAATCGCTATTCGGCAGCATTGCTAGCACTGAAATACCCTGCTGTTCCAAAAATGGTAGTATGAGAGTCTCAACTGCTTCTAGTTGGGTGACAGGGATATCATTGATTACAACTCCAATCAAGCGATCGCCCAGACGCTGTTTTGCAGCCAATAGTGCCTCAACTGAAAGCAAGGATTTATAGCGGCTTACTAACAGCACACCAGCATCCAATACTTCAGCCATTTGCAGTAAAGACAAGTCAAACAAATTGCCTTCGGACAAATTACCAGGCCCCTCCAGTAACACTAAATCTCCTTGAGACTTATGTAAATATTGCTGTATTAGGGACTGCTGATAATCGGTTTTGTCTTCCCCTCGCAAGCGCTTTTGCACATTTGGTTCATCCAAAGCCAGCATTGTAGGTGCAACGCGGTTTTCCGGCAAATTGAGGCTAAGAGCGATGAACTGGACATCTTCCTCAATTACGGTTCCACTGGACGAATTAAAAGACGTACCAAGTGGTTTACCGTAGCTAATATCCAGACCTTTTTGCTGTAGCTGATGAGACAAACCCAGAACAGTTGCAGATTTACCGCTGTAATTCTCGGTCGATCCAATCAGCAAATATTTAGGGGATTTTGGCACACATGCACTCCTAATTTCAAAAGTCAGAAGAACCCAGCTAGGTGTTTCCTAATTCTAGTTCCTTCTGGCAAAAGCCTCTCGCTCTCACAAATTAAGCTTTCCCAGAATTAGCCTCTGATTGAACAAGCAAAGAATTGTCTGAGCGGAGGCTTCCGATGCTCGATAGCGACGTAGAGGCGTCTGACTCGCTATCCGTTGGCGCACAGCGTTAGCGAGGAACGGCGTCTACAGGAGCGTTACTTTTCAAGATAGCTGACAAAAAAAGCTGCGATCGCACGTCTTGGCTCTTGCATAACTCGCATCACGAGGTATTAAATTCCAGTCAAGATTGTAAAAATTAAAAATGTGAAACTGACATAAATGCTACAGTTATACACTCAAACATTCTAAATACTGAAACGTTTGTAACGTAGTAAATACAGGCTACTGCTGCGATCGCTTCCAACTTAACGTAAGCGATCGCAGATTAAAAGCCTTCATAACTTTCCTCAAAAGCCCAACACCTGCATTGATTTTTCAAGTACTTCTTTAGGACGAAATGGTTTAGTTAGATATAAATCTGCACCAACCTCAATTCCTTTTTGTTTATCAAACTCCTGTCCTTTAGCTGTCAAAATTATAATGTAGATATCAGTCATTTGCAGGTCGTGTTTTACAATATGGCAGACTTGCAGACCATTCATTTTCGGCATCATCACATCAAGAAAAACTAGGTTTGGTTTTTCAGTTTTAATAGTTTCGAGAGCTTCTTCTCCATTTCTAGCAGTTAGAAGTTCAACACCCTCATCTTCTAATGCTTCTAAGGCTTGTTCCATCAAAATCAAGATATTGGGTTCATCGTCAACAATTAGAATTTTCTGATTCATAGGGATTGGGGATTGGGAATTGGGTATTTGTACTGAGCGGCTTTCCCTGACTTGTGCCGAGCCTGTCCTAAGCGTAGCCGTTGGCGCAGCCTCTCGTAGAGAAGGGCAAAGTCGAAGTAGCGCTGTAGAAGGGAGTTGAAGTACTGGGCATTGGTAAACAGGGTATGAAGAAGAGACAAGGTAGACAAGGAAGAGGCGGGAGACAAGGGAGAGACTTGTCCCCTTGTCCCCCTGCTCCCTTGCTTTTTGCACAGTCCCCCATCCCCAATCCCTAGCGATTACTGTTCAGACAGCATAATAAAAAATACATTTTCCAACTCTTTCTCAAAGCGTAGGGTTTTCACCAAATCGGCTTCTTGAGAGAATATAGAGTCGATGATGATCATGTCAGGTTTGGCTGACAGGGCTTTATAAATGCATTCTTGCGGATCGGAGGCTTCAATCACGCTGTATCCCTGAGTTTGCAGTACATCTGATAGCGTTTTTAAGGCTGATGCATTTTTATCTACAACCAATACCTTTTTACTAGAAGTGCCTTGGTAAAGCAATGAGCCAATTTCGCTAAGGAGTTTTTCTGTGTCAATAGGCTTGGTGAGATAGCGATCGATGCCAATGTGGTAGCCCCGTTCTTTGTTTTCAATAATCGACAGAATGATAATTGGAATGTCTGCGGTCTGAGGATCGTTTTTGAGAACGGCTGCCACATCGAAGCCGTTGATTTGGGGCATCATCACGTCCAAGAGAATCAGATCGGGACGGGCTGTTTTGATTTGATGAATTGCATCCATGCCGTCCTTAGCTTCGCGAACATTGTAGCCTTCGTTTTCCAGTTGTTGACGCAGCAGTTCCCGAATGTTAGCGTCATCATCTACAACCAAAATGGTTTTACGGTTTTGGTTCGACACAGCGCTTTTAGTGATGACGTGTTCTTTGAGTTGTTTGACAAGCGTATCCAAATTCAGATTAGCAGTGGTTTGTCGATCGCAGGCGTAGGTGGGAATGATGAACGAGAATATGCTGCCTTTACCTGGTTCACTCTCAACCCAGATTCTACCGCCGTGATGATCGACGATTTGTTTACAAATGGGCAATCCTAATCCAGTGCCTTTGGGTTTGTCGGTGAGAGTGTCGCCAACTTGGCGGAATTTCTCGAATACTTTCGGCTGGTCTTCAGGTGCAATCCCAATGCCTGTGTCGATGACACTGATGCAAACACCGTCGTTTCCTTGTTTAACGCGGCAGATGACACAACCAGATTCGGTAAACTTAACGGCATTGGAAATCAGGTTGATTAAAACTTGCAGCAGGCGGTTGCGATCGCCTACTATCTGAGGCAGTCCTGGTTCAATTTCGCTGACTAATTGCAAGCCATTGGTTTCAAATAACCCGGCAGTAGAATTGGTTGCCCAATCCAGTAATTCGCTAGGATCGATCGGCTGCATCTGCCATTCCACTTTCCCTGCTTCCATCTTGGCGATGTCCAGGACATCGTTAATTAAAGATGTAAGCCGTTCTGCTTCCGACACAATAATATTGAGATTGTCAGCCACCCGCTTAATCGTTTTCTGAAGCTTGCGGTCTTCGGTAGAAATCATTGGGAACACATCGGTTTCCAGCTTTTCTTGAATGATGGACGCAAAACCCAGGACAGAAGTCAGTGGCGTCCGCAGCTCATGGGAAACTGTTGAAATGAAGTCGGTCTTCATCTGGTCGATTTCTTTTTCTGCCGTCACATCTCGAATTAGTAGTGCAGAACCGAAGCAGGCGGCGGGTTCTGGATCTGCCGTCTTTTTGAAAATGGCGGTTGCCACTGCCTGACCAATGCGTTCCTTCGTCAGTGCAACTTCGGCAGAGAACACCTCTTTAGGATGGGACTGAGTTCGTGTAACCAGGTCTGCTAAACCAGATATCGGCAATTCTCGGTAGTGACCGTTGAGGGCGGTAGCTGTCAATCCGTACATACTTAAAAAAGCAGGATTGAAGTGGGTGATTTCTCCGGTGATATCTGTCACCAATAAACCATCTGCTAAATTATCTAAAATGGCATTTAACCCCTGCGCTTCTGCTAAGGTATTTTGCAGGGCAGCCGTCCGTTCTATAACTCTAGCTTCCAATTCTTGATTCAGTTGCCGCAGAGCGGTTTCTGCTTGTTTACGGGCAGTAATATCGGTATTGATTTCCAGCACCGCGCAGGGTTGACCGTCGATATCCCGTTGCAATGTCCATCGGCTTTGGACGGTAATCAGTCTGCCATCATGGGTAAGATGTTGCACTTCTCCTTCCCAATTACCTTGCTCTAATAACTCCGCGATAATTTCTTCCTTTGGTTTTAGAAAGGTTTTTTTGAGAAATGCTTGAATGCATTGGCCTTTTACTTCTTCACGCGTCCAACCGTAGAGCCTTTCGGCACCCTGATTCCAGTGAGAGATTTTGTCGCTCATGTCGCGGACAATGATGGCATCGCTGGAATGATTCAACATATCTAATAAACGTTGATTTTCCGCTTCTGCCAGTTTGCGATCGTGAATATCGGTGCAAGCGCCAATCCATTCCCGAATGTTGCCGTCTTCTTCCAGGACGGGGGCACCACAGACAGAGAAGTAACGGTATGTACCATCCTTGCCACGCAGCCGATATTCGGTTTGGTAGATACCTCGGTTTGCCACAGCAGCATTCCAAGCTTCTGTAGAACTGGCACGGTCATCGGGGTGAATCGGCTCGAGCCAGCCCCAACCTTCAACTTCAGCTTCGCTCTGCCCCGTATACTCAATCCAGGTGAGCATTTCTCTGCTGATTCCCAGTCCTTCTGGGGTAGCTCCCCAGATGATCTGTGAAGTAGCAGTTACTAAGGAGCGATATCGTTCTTGAAGACGCTGATTTTCGGCTTCTGCCTGTTTGCGATCGTGGATATCGGTGCAGGTGCCAATCCATTCTCGGACGCTGCCATCGGCTTCTAGGATGGGGGTGCCACAGACAAAGAAGTAGCGGTATGTGCCATCCTTACCACGTAAGCGATATTCGGTTTGAAAGAGACTTTGATTCGCCACAGCATTACTCCAGGCAAGGGCTGTGTGAGTACGGTCATCGGGGTAAATCGGATCGAGCCAGCCCAAATCCTGGATTTCATCTGCACTCTGACCTGTATACGCTAACCAGGTAGACATTTCACTGCTCACCCCCAGTCCTTCAGGGGTAGTCACCCAGACAATTTGGGAACTGGCAGTCACTAAAGAACGAAACCGTTCTTCCCTCTGTTGCAGAGTTTGTTCTGCTAGCTTGCGATCGTGAATATCGGTGCAGGTGCCAATCCACTCCCGGATGCTGCCATCTGCTTCCAAAACAGGAGCTGCATTGCCAAAAAAGTAGCGATAAGTGCCGTCTTTGGCACGAATCCGATATTCAACTTGATAAAGACTTTGGGTCGCCACAGCAGCACTCCAAACTTCAGCACTCTGGGCACGGTCATCGGGATGCATGACATCCAACCAGCCCCAGCCGATCATTTCGGCTGCACTCTGACCAGTATATGCCTCCCAACCGACTATTTCAGAGTTCACCATTCCTTCCGGCGATGCCGTCCAGACCATTTGTGAAGTGGTAGTTATCAAAGAGCGATACCGTTGTTCGAGATACCGCTTTTCGGCTTCTGCCAGCTTGCGATCGTGAATATCGGTGCAGGTGCCAATCCACTCCCGGACGCTGCCATCTTCTTCTATAACGGGCGCGCCCCAGACCCAAAAGTAGCGATAGTTGCCATCCTTGCCACGAATTCGGTATTCAATTTGATACATACTCAGATTTGCCACGGCAGCGCTCCAGACTTCTCCGGTATAGGCGCGATCGTCGGGATGAACGGCATCAATCCAGCCCCCATTTTCCGCTTCAGCTAGACTTTGGCCTGTATAGGCTATCCAGCTTGCTAGCTCAAAGCAAATTCCCTCTGGTGTGCTTACCCAGACAATTTGTGTATTAGCTGTCACCAGAGAACGGTATCGGGCTTCACTCTGTTTCAGTATTTGTTCGGTATCTTGGCGTTCCTGCTGGACGCGTCGAAGGTTGGTGATGTCCTCTACACTACACCAGATCAGTCGCTCTCCATTTTTCTCAATCATTTGTCCAGAAATCCTCACCGGAACCAGATGCCCGTCTTTGTGGATTAACTCCTTTTCAAATGGGCCGTAGCGACCGATTTGCTCTAGTTTCTCTAGGGTAGCTTGGTCAGTGACGGCATAGTTTTCCGGAGTAATCTGGCGATCGCCCAGATTCAGGGTTTCTGGAACAGTACGCCCCAAAATGCCAGCATAAGCGGGATTGATGCTAATTAGCGTCCCATCTGTTCGGCATAGTGCTAGCCCAACAGGACATTGTTCAAAGAGCTGACTGTTGTATTCATCAAGTTGGTTAAACATGATTGAGGTTTCTTTAGTGGCGTATTTGGGTAGGGTTAGAACAACAGAACCAAGACAACAAAGTGGCGTAAAGCTTTAACGAAATTGGGTGGTGTTGAAACATCTGATAAAGTTGATCGGGTGATGCACCTTCCACATCTGGACTGTGCTGTGAAAGTCGCTGGATCAGTTGAGTATGGCGGATCAGCAGATCCGTCGGTTTGAGCATTGGAACTGTTGATGGAATAAAGCCGTCGGTATCGGGAGTAGGGGATGATTCCATTGTGGGAGTTGGCAAGGCAGAGGTGCTATTTTGTTCTTCAGCAGGGTCTGCCAATGCACAATTGATTGGAATCTGAATCCAGAATTCTGTGCCTTCACTTGGTTGAGAACGACACTTAAGCATTCCCCCATGTTTGTCTACAATAATTTGGTAGCTGATTGCCATACCTAACCCCGTTCCCTTCCCAACATCTTTCGTGGTGAAGAAGGGATCGTAAATGCGGCGAATTACCTCCTCTTTCATGCCTGGGCCGTTGTCGGCAATGCGAATTACAACCCACTGGTGGTCAATGGCTATGGTACGAATAGTGATTTGGGGATTGCGAGTTGGAGATTGAGGATTATTTTTAAGTTTCCAATTTTCCATGCTTTCTTCCAAAGCATCAATGGCATTTGCCAGGATGTTCATAAACACCTGATTCAATTGTCCGGGATAGCATTCAATCAGAGGAAGTGTTGCATAGTCTTTAACAATTTCAATTGCCGGACGATGAACATCTGCTTTCAGACGATGATGAAGAATCATTAGCGTTCCATCGATGCCATCGTGGATATTCACGGCTTTCATTTCAGCTTCGTCATGGCGGGAGAAGTTTTTCAGGGATTGGACAATTTCGACGATGCGACCTGTGCCCAGTTTCATCGAATCTAGCAGTTTGGGAAAATCCTGCATGATAAATTCCAGGTCTATATTGTCTAACTCTGATTCCAGTTCTGGAGGAGCAACAGGTAAAAATTTCTGATACTTTTCCAACAGATGCAACAAGTCTTGGGCGTATTCGGCAACATACTTTAAATTGCCGTAAATAAAGTTAACCGGGTTATTGATTTCGTGGGCAACTCCGGCAATGAGTTGCCCGAGACTGGACATTTTTTCGCTTTGGATCAATTTAGTTTGGGCCAATTGCAACTCATGGAGAGCTTGCTGAAGCCTTTGTGTCTGGGCTTTTGCCTGGACGGCTGCTTGAGTGCTCTGCTCGTAAAGCACAGCTTTGTCAATGGCGATCGCTGTTTGAGAGGCAAAGATACTCACCAGTTTCAGGTGTTCAGCCTTGTATGAGTCAGTTTTGACCGTTCCAATAGCGATCGCTCCCAGTACCCGCTCTTTGGCTCGTAACGGTACACAAATCATTGCACTAACGTTTTTTTGCCCCTCTAATCGCGGATCGGCTTGCACATCATTGACGAGTTCGGCCCGATTGGATTGCACAATGTTGCCGATAATTCCCTTACCGGGTTCTGGCTGATTGCGATCAAAAAACACTCCAAATTCCGCAATGATTTCAAACGCAGTTCCATCTGGATTCAAAAGCAGAATCATCCCCGCAGATGATTCAATTAATTGACTCAATTCTTGAAGTACAAGTTGGGCAATCTGTCGCGTATCTAAACTTGTTGTCAGTTGAGTCGAGATATCGTCAAACAAATCAATTTCCTGATATCGCTCTAACAATTCTTTGGCGAGTACTTTCTTTTCAGCTTCCTGCTTTGCCAGCAATGAGAGCAAATTTGCAAGTATAGTTGCCTGTTCTTCTCCAACAACCCAACCGATGATTTCTCCTGAAACATCGATTGGATAACGGTTTTCTACAGTTTGTTCTCCAATGCTAATTAGTTTCGTGCCGTCTGCTAGTTCAACATCAATCGCGATGTTGAACTGGTAGACTAAGTTATGAATAAGAGATGGCAACTCTTTTTTGTTGAGCATCTTTCTGAGGCTAACTGCGGGCATGAAACACCTCATCTAGAGCAGGTTGCAAATTTTTCACAATCAGTGTTGGTTCGTTGGCGTAGTTTCTCAAACAGAAACATACAGTGTATTGCAACCTCCTGCCACCTTCAACGTCGCTATCCATACTCCTTTGCATAAGCAAGCTAGAGCTACCATCTCCCGAAAAGAGAGGAATTGTCATAAAAATCTAGGGATATAACTGTTTACTAATTAAGACTAGTTTTCCCAAAAACCTTAGCGATATAACAGCGAAGTCGAGCAATAGCAAATACCTTTAAACCCTTTGCCAGAGGCATTCTTCCGTCCATTAGAACTTCCTTGCTGTTTGATGAGTTTTAGAAAAACTATAAGTAAACAACTTTTAATTGGATAAAACCATAGATTAAAATCTATGGTAAATTAATATTTCTTGTTGCTACTCCTCATAAGTTGGGAATCAGCTTTTTTGAGTATATAGGTGAGCGGATTTTTGAAAGTAAAATAATTGCCTTTAGTGTACCAAAAGAAGCGGCGATCGCCGCTTCTTTTGGTGATTTTAAAAAGTATTTAGGTAGGTGCTAGTTTTAGTTAGATCCGAGAGTAGCGAAAACGAAGTCTGAGTAGCCGTAGCCAGCGTAACCATATTTGTGCAGGTTGTTCAAAGAAAGTAAAAATATCACCGAAACCCAAATTAGTTTTGTGATGATGTAACCAGTGTCTTTCAGGAGTAGTAATAAATAGAATTTGGCATAAAATATTTACAGGCTTTGAAGTTTGCCAACCCAGTACACTTATATGTCTCCACCATACATGTAATTGACCAAGTAGTAATCCAGAAATCACGCCAATAGGAGAAAAAGACCACAGGACTACTGCTATAAGTAGATAAGGCAAAGCTCCCAAGATACCATCTAAAAGAACCTGGGAATTAAAAGTCAAAATAGCGTAGTGGCGGAAGTCTTTCTTCCAGGAGTGGTGCGTTTTTAAATGAAGGCTACCAAAAACGTGCTCGGGTACGTGGTAAAAGAATGTAGATAGAAAATCGCCAACAAACAGTAACAACCAAGCAACAGCGATAGCCTCAAGCATTTGTACTCCTCAAGTTTAATAAGAAAACTCCACAGAAAATATGCAAATGTCATGCTGTAGGCGTAGACACCTGTTTTGCGCTATGCAAGTAGCACTTGTGTATCTCATGAGTCTACCCTCCAGTTAATTTGGCTCAGAGTATATGTAATTGGATCAGTTGCAGTTTCATTCAATGAATCTCCGATCCTTAATGCAGTCAACAGCAACTTGTAAAAACCTCCAATTTGACTTCTAGCTCTGGGTTAATGGTATTAATACCTCTAAAACCCGATGTAAATACAGTATTTTACCAAAGTTACTACACAATCTTCTTACTAAGCCATACAGCGTAAGCAAAGGTTGAGTTAAGCTTGGTACAAATTTAGGTTAAGGATTTCTGCAATATTGTTAATTCTAAATTTATTGCAATTAAGCATTGCATGATGACTCGATTTAGAACGATCTAAATAGATATTATGCCAATATTAATTGAGTTATTAAGGTAAACCAATTTGGTTTATAGTTTAACTGAAAAACTATAAAATTTGGAGCATCTAGAATTAGCTAGATGCTATAGATATTTTCTATAAATCGAGTAATAATATCGCTCTTAATTTACACTTTCAATGATGAATAAACATTAAAAAGATAGGGATAATTTTATAATTTATCTTTATTTGCCAAGTGCTTTTGGATTTCCTTACTCTAGACCATTCGTTCGCTCAATTTATAGACACTGGCAACTTTATGTTTCACCCTTGTCCTGTGGTTACTGCTGTACATAGCTTGCAACGCACAGCGAACGGGGTATGCATTAGACTACAGCCTAAGCTAAAAAGCGTAAAAAATTAAATGCTAGAATACCAAATATTGATTCTTCCTTTATCATTTATAGACAAGTTAGTAAATCAGTAAAGCACACCTGCAATATTTATTTACAACGTGTCCTATAAAAAGGGTATCTCAGTATATCCAAAATTTAGGTTACTTTCCAGTTGGAAGGTAAAATCAAGATTTGAAGTTATGATTACACGATTTATCTATTTCAGTATGAACAAAAAATGGGCGGTCAAGCGAATCACTATAAACCTGGCATCAAATGAAGCCAAAAACCTTGAAAAATATTGTGAACAGACAGGCAGGCCAGCAACGGATGTCATCAGAGAACTTATTCGAGCCTTGCCACTGACGAAATAAAAGTAGATTTGCGAACTATTTTACCCTGGTTGATTTTCAAGATATAACTATTAAAATTTGGTTTAATTGGAGGTCTTATAATTCAGAGGTAGTAATTTTTTGTGATGATTGACAAGAACGTAAAAATTTAGTTTCTGGCGTGCTGCGCTCATTTACCGCGAGCGCAGCCAAAAAGAAGATGATACGAGCGCTATTTATTATAGAGTTGCACAATGAGGAGTGAGAGAATATCTTTTTGGTTCGGTGGCTATCCTTATGGTGTCGTCATCTGCGTCAGAAAATAATCTCTAACCCATATTGTTTAAAATTTTCGCCACAAACAATAGCATTGAGGTAGCAAATATACAGTCGTGAGGATCTAATCTTATAGATTACTGCTCTTGCAATTACTCATGTCAGAGTAAAATTGGAAACCTTTATCCAAATCTGACTTCTACTTTAACTATAACTCTTCTGGACTGGCGCTTTTCAGACTTGGCGTCAACGTTCAGCAGCTCAAGGCAAAGCTTGAATAAGTTCTCGAATCACGTCTATTGCTAATTGTCCTGTCTGTTCACAATACTTTTCAAGGTTTTGAGCTTCATCTGCTGTCAAATTGATAGTGATTCGCTTAAGCGCTCTTTTTTGACTGGAGGTGGTCAAACGGGGAAATTTCAGTGCAGCAGTTTTATTCATTGATTGATAAGCTAGATATATAGAAACTTTCCTTATCAAGATTGCCAATTTTGAGCTGTATTTACCAGTGAAAATCGAGATTTTGAGATTGAACTTAAGCTTTACTCCCAAAAATATTACTGAGAATACGAGGTATTAAATCACTAATACCCTACGTAATAAATCTGCCATCACCAAATGTAAGAAGCTTTCGGCTAAAGAAATGATGTTAGCAATGTCCTACAGTCCAGATAGTCTGTTGAGCAAGCGGCGTTGAATTACCGAGATGAATGGATAATAAAGGTAGTATTTATTACTAAATGTTTTGGTAATATGCCTATTTTAAATCTTCTGCAACATGAGATTATTCGTTTGTTATGGCTATTACCCTATATCTATAACAACCTAGTAGATAATTCCTTTTAATAAAAAGTGATTAAACGAACAGTGAGTTAATACATGACTTTACAGAATTGGAGACGTAAGCGTGGCGTTGCACTTACTACGAAGGGTTTACAAAAAATTAAAGAAGCAAAGCATCAGTCAGAAGCAAAAGAAAATTTTGGAAATCGGTATACTCTTGAAGAAATGAGTGTACGTTCTGGTTTATATTCCGCTACCATCTCGAAAGTATTGAATCGGGAGGGAGGAGTTGACAAACAGACTATTGAGAAGCTTTTTTCAGTTTTTAACTTAAAAATAGAGAAAAGTGACTATTCAAGCTCAAACACTCGTCTAGATTGGGGAGAGGCTATCTTTAACTCCGCTTTTTATGGGCGTATAGAAGAACTTATTACACTAGAGCAATGGATTCTCAATGAGCATTGCCAATTGGTTGCACTATTGGGAATAGGAGGTATTGGAAAAACAGCACTGTCTGTAAAGTTTGCTCAAAAAATTCAGGACAACTTTGAGTATGTGATCTGGCGATCGCTACGAGAAGCACCGCCTGTTAAAATTATTCTAGGTAACTTAATCCAATTTCTATCTGACGAACAGGAAACAGAAAGTAACTTATCAGAAAGTTTTAGCGATCGCGTATCGCGACTACTCTATTATTTACAAAATTATCGCTGTTTAGCGATCCTTGATAATGCAGAATCAATTCTCCGCAGTGGTAGCCGCGCTGGACTTTATCGAGAAGGATATGAGGAATATGGTGAGCTTTTAAGACGGGTAGGAGAAGCAACTCACCAAAGCTGCTTAGTGCTGACTAGTCGTGAAAAACCGAAAGAAGTGGCATTACTCGAAGGACAAGCACTACCTGTTCGCTCATTGCCACTGAGTGGATTGAAGGTGGCGGAAGGGCAAGAAATTTTAAAACTCAAGGGACTATCGGCGGCAGAAAATGAATGGAAAGTAATGATTGAACGTTATGCAGGCAATCCATTAGCCTTAAAGATAGTTGCCACAACCATTCAAGATGTTTTTGATGGTAATGTGACTGGATTTTTACAACAAGACACGGCTGTTTTTGGAGATATTCGCGATATTCTAGAGCAGCAGTTTGAGCGCTTGTCAGATTTAGAAAAGGAAATAATGTATTGGCTAGCGATTAATCGTGAGCCAATGGCGCTTCCAGAATTGCGAGATGACATTATATCACCAATACCACAAGCAAAATTACTAGAGGCTCTGGAATCTTTAGGAAGGCGATCGCTAATTGAGAAGGCTTCTCTACGAGACGCTGGGCTAATGCCAACACCTACGCTGATTGAAAAAAGTAAAGCACTATTCACACTTCAGCCTGTAGTCATGGAGTATATGACTAGTAGATTGATAGAACAAGTCTGTGAAGAAATTGTTACTCAGAATTTTGATTTGTTTAGGCGTCATGCTTTGATAAAGGCGACTGGTAAAGACTATGTTAAAGATATTCAGGTTCGCCTTATCCTTAAACCAGTCATAGATGGGTTGCTTTACGACTTAAGAAGCAAAAAAAATATTGAAAGTCGGTTAACTCAAATTCTTGCAACACTGCGAGAAGAATCTCCGCTAGAACCAGGGTATACGGCTGGCAATATTCTCAATCTGCTTTGTTATTTAGAGACGGATCTAAGTGGCTATGATTTTTCTTATCTGACTGTTTGGCAAGCAGACCTACGCAACGTAAATTTTCACAATGTAAATTTTTCTCATGCCAATCTAAGTAAATGTGTTTTTGCTGAAACCATAGGGGGTATTCACTCAGTGGCATTCAGCCCTGATGGAAAGCTTTTAGCGACAGGAGATACTAATAATGAGATTCGCCTGTATCAGGTTGTAGATGGAAAACAACTGCTTACCTGCAAGGGGCACAAGGGTTGGATTTGGCCAGTTACCTTTAGTCCCAATGGTTGTGTTCTCGCTAGTGGCAGTGACGATCAAACAGTGAAGTTGTGGGATACTAGCAGTGGTCAATGCCTAGCCACTTTACAGGGTCATAGCGGTGGAATCTGGTCTGTTTCCTTTAGCTCAGATGGTAATATACTAGCGAGTAGCAGTGAGGACACAACGGTGAGGTTGTGGGATATCAGTACCGGGCAATGCCTAAAGACTCTACTAGAACATGGTAGTCGGGTGTGGGCAGTTACCTTTAGTGCTGATGATACAATGCTTGCTACTGGAAGTGACGACCATACGGTAAGGTTATGGGATGTCATCACTGGTCAATGCCTAGCCACTTTACTGGGACACACCCATAGAGTACAGTCAGTTGCCTTCAGCCCAGATGGTCAAATATTGGCTAGTGGTTGTCATGACCATACAATAAAGCTGTGGGATGTTGCTACAAGCCAATGCCTTCATACCTTGCAAGGTCATACTGACTTAGTAAATTCGGTTGCCTTCAATTCAGACAGTATGATATTGGCAAGTGGCAGTGATGACCAAACGGTAAAGCTATGGGATGTCAGTACAAGCCAATGCCTCAAGACTTTCAAGGGGCATGGCACTCGGATCTGGTCAGTTGCCTTTAGTCCTGATGCTACGATGCTGGTAAGTGGCAGTGATGACCAAACGGTAAGGCTGTGGGATGTCAGTACAGGTCAATGCCTTAAGATTTTGCAGGGTTACTGTAATGGAATATGGTCAGTTACCTTTAATCCTCAAGGCACGATGCTTGTTAGTGGTAGTGGCGATCAAATGATCAGGTTATGGGATACCAGCACAGGTAAATGTCTTAAAACGTTGCAGGGGCATAGTAATCGGGTTACATCAGTTTCCCTTAGTCCAGACGGTAGCATCCTTGCAAGTGGTAGCGAAGATCAAACAGTGAGATTATGGGATATTAGCATCGGTCAGTGTCTCAAAACTTTGCATGGACATAGTAATCGGATCTTATCAGTTGCCTTTAGTCACGATGGTACAATGCTAGCAACTGGCAGTGATGACCAAACAGTAAAGTTGTGGGATGTCAGCACTGGTAAATGCTTAAAGACTTTACAAGGGCACACCCAGCGGATATGGTCTGTCGCTTTTAGTTTAGACGATCATACGCTAGCTAGTGGTTGCCATGACCAAACAGTAAGGCTTTGGGATGTCAGCAATGGTAAATGTTTCCGGATTCTGCAAGGTCATACTGACTGGATCTGGTCAATTGCCTTCAGCCCTGATGCTACCACATTGGCAAGTAGCAGCAGTGACCAAACAGTGAAACTATGGAACGTCAGCACCGGACTGTGTCTTAAAACTTTGTATGGGCATACCAATTCCGTATATTCAGTTGCCTTTAGTATGGATGGTTGTACATTAGCAAGTGGTAGCGGAGACCAAACGGTGAAACTGTGGGATGTCAGCACAAGCAACTGCGAGAAAACTTTATCAGCACACACCAAGTTAACCTGGTCAGTTGCTTTTAGTTCTAAAGGCAATACTTTAGCTAGTAGCAGTGAAGATGGGACGATTAAGCTTTGGGATATTTTAAAAGGTGAATGCCTGAAAACTCTTTTTAGCTCTAGACCTTACGAGGGCACTAATATCACGGGCATTACTGGTGTAACTTTTGCAACTATTGCCACTCTAAAAGCTTTAGGAGCAGTTGAATATAAGGAGTAGTATTACAGTTGTAAACCCTGCTCTTACATTTCGCGCTTGTTTTTGGCAAAAGCGATATTCGGAAAGCAAGTAATATCTATCACATATAAACCTTCCCTCCATCTGCCTTGCTTTACTGTGCAGTATATCCTCCATCAATTATCATGTTGTGCCCCGTGATGAAGGAAGTTGCTTCCGAACACAACCACACTACTGTTTCTGCCACTTCCTCCGGCTTTCCAATGCGTCCTATAGGATGCATTGCCTTAAGTTGAGCAAGTGCATCTCTAGACAAAGCACTCAGCATATCAGTCTCGATGACACCGGGACTCACAACATTGATCCGAATACCTTCCTTAGCATAGTCCATTGCCAACGCACGGGTTAAAGCAATGACGCCACCTTTGGTAGCACTATAGTTTGCAACGCTCGCAATACCTACAACACCAGCAATAGAAGCAACATTTACGATCGCCCCGCTGTTCTGTTTCAGCATTGCCCTGATTTCGTACTTGAGACAGAGCCACGTTCCTTTAAGATTTATATTAACCAGACGATCCCAGTCTTCTTCTGACATATCATCGGTGATTAAGCCGGGATTGCCCCCAATCCCAGCATTATTGCAAGCGCAGTCTAAACGACCATAAGTTTTTACAGTTTTATTTACCAGTGCTTCCACTTCAGCAGCATTTGAAACGTCAGTCTTGACAAAAATAGCTTCACCTCCTGTCTCTTTTATCAGGCTTACAGTCTCCTCACTTTCGGCAAGCCGACGACTAGCAACCACAACTTTTGCTCCAGCCTTTGCAAATGCGATCGCTGTTGCCCGACCAATACCTGATGAGGCCCCTGTAACCAGCGCGACTTTCCCATCTAATTGACCTGTCATAGGTGTGTTCCTTCCCTTTTGATTGCTTTGTTTTGCACCAACTGATAGCTCGATACTGCACCTACACCAAAAGCTAAGACTCCTAACACCGCAGAAGGTTCAGGGACAGGCACTGGTTCAAGCGCTGAAAATGCTAATTTTCCGATTAGCTTATGAGTAGCAGTCGTTGGATGGACTTCATCCCAGAATAAAAACTTGTCTGGAATACATATAACTGCTTGTGTGGTAACTTTGATCGGCACTACTGGTGAATCTCCGATGCACGAGTCAGTTCCATTCGTGAGATTGAATTCCTCTGGATCTGCAATAATCCGATTAAAAAGAGAATTAACATCAAGAGGAATAATGTTGACATTAGGGTTTAGTTCTTGACTCAAAAGTTTGAGGTTTGTGGTCAAGCTAGAGTTATGTTTACTGGTAAAAGTACTAAGTAAGCTAGAAATTTGACTATTGCCACCTGTAACTGGAAACTTTCCTAAATCTGGCACATTCAATACCATGATATCTCTAGCTCCAACAGCAGCAAGCGATTTGACCGCCGTTGATAAATTTGTAACACTCTGAGTAGGGTTGGGAGTGCCTTGGAAAAAGTAATCTAAATAATCATTAACACCTGCCCACAAGATATAGAGGGAGTTGGGATCGGCATACGGATTTGCTGTTGTAAAGCTTTTGATTTGTTGTTGTAATCCTGGTAGAGTGCTGATTCCTATATTCTTGAATCCTGTAGTTGCACCACCGAAGGCAAAGTTGGTGTTCGGATTGAAAGTTAACCCTAGATCGGAGGCGAGATATTCCACCCAAACCGGACCATTGGAAAAACGTTCATTAAAGTAAAGTGGCTTTTGGGGAACGATTCCGTTAGTTGCATTAAATACATTACCCGTATCGGAAAAGCTATCTCCAAAAACATAAATCTCGTCATAATCCTTTGCCGAGACTTTGAGCGGAAATATCAAAGATAACAGGTAAAAGCCCGCCGCCAGAATTTCTTTTTGCACGATTAACTACTGAGTATGATTTAAATCTTGATAGATAACTTTAACAAGGAACGAAGCTACGATCTAAGGAACTTTTCAGTGCTGATTCAGGTTCGTTGAGATGTGGAAAAAGACCTAGCGCTACGTTACCCCAACGCATCACACTTGCAGAGGCGACTCCTGCTGCACCAAAGCCATAAATGAGAACCAAATCATTTTCACGAATTTTACCCATCTGTGCAGCGTGATAAAGATTGGCCACGGTAAGTACTGGCCCAATATTAGCGTACAGAGGATAGAGGTTAAGGGTGCGCTCTGAGTCAATACCAAGTACACGTACACAGAAGCTTGAAAACCAGGCTGTGGCTGTATTGAAAAGGAAAAAGTCAATTTGATCGAGAGTTAAATCGGCAGCCGAGATAGCACCTTCGCAACAGGTACGTAAAAGCTGCGCCGATTCTTCACTGAGCGCATTTTTTGCGTCCTTGTTCAACTGCATACGAATTCGTGGATTGCCTTGCTTGTTTTCTGTAATATTTAAAGTTAATAAGTCACAGAAACAACTCGTATTAACAGTTTTTGTACTGAGTATTCCTTGATTAGGTTTGACTGAACCGATAACAAAGGCTCCAGCACCGTCGCCAAGAAACCAGGAAACGGTATCCTCCTCATCGACAAAGCGAGAGTAAGTGCACGAAATTACTACCAGTACATTGCGGTACTCACCTGCTCGTATTAAAGCACAGGCAGTTTGCAATGCTACTGGGGTAACACCACAAGCTCCATCAAGATTCCATGCAGCACCTTGCAGTCCCAGTTTTTGAGCAAGGAAGGCGGCATTACCAAATCCGATTTGTTCGGGCCAAATCGAGGCTACGAGCATGAGATCGACTTCTTCAGGATTCAGCTTCGCCGCTTTGAGAGCATCACGAGCTGCGCGCTCTTCCAGCATCAGCGATGATTCACCTGGAGCAAGTACCCGCTGTTCGACAGTACCACGAAAAGGATCTGACAGATATGGCAACATCTCCAAGTCAAACTCGTTGCTGGGGGTACCAGCAAGCGAAAACAGCCTTCCCAAGCTTTTTTCCTCGACTTGAGCAACTATATCTGGGTATTTCTCTCTGTAATAATCCTGCGTGCGTCTGACGCTGGGAAAGTTAACTGCGATCGCGCGAATACCTACTGGGTGATGCACCATGACAAATCTCCTCTTAGTAATTCGTAGCACCTTGTGCAATCAGATTGTGAATATGACTCTTAATTGGTGCAAGCCGGGTTGGATCGATTACTACGTCAACAACATACGGACAGGTCGAGGCCATCGCTTTCTCCAAAGCTGCCTGGATTTCCGGTTCCGTTTCAACACGGATGCCGTCAGCTCCCATTCCACAAGCTATCTTGACAAAATCTGCCTGCGGAATCTCTACATCTACATCATTGAACCCTAGCAAAGCCATTCCCTGATCGCACATACTATAGCGCCCATCATTTAGTACAATCCAAACGGCAGCAACTTGGTATCTTACGGCCGTGCTGATCTCATTGTTCATTAGCATGGCACCATCTCCAACTATGGCGACGGTCTTACCATTGCGTGCCAGTGAAGCACCCACAACGCCTGTAACGAAATGACCCATAGATGCAAACCTGGTACTGGCTCGAAAACGACCTGGTTTGGCAAATCGCAGTAAGTTAATTGCCCAAGCTAGTGAGTTTCCTCCTTCAGCCATGACAACCGCATCGCTTCCTTCAACTATTTGCCGTTGAATTGCATCCATAAGTACTTCCGGTCGCACTAGGCCCTCTATACGTGGATTAAGTATTACAGGCTTAGAACCAGGCAGCAACATTTCTGTTAACTGATTTGGGTGTTGTGAAAAGTACTTTATTAGTGCCTTTACAAACATTCCCACATCGGACTGGATGGCAAACGTTTCGGCAGATGGATATGCAGTTCCTGGAACCTCTGGGTCGATATCGACATGCACGAACCCTCGTTTTGGAATCATGGCGGAATTCCAGAACGAAGTCCACTCACTGAGGCGCGTTCCTAGCACCAACACTCGTAAAGGTCGTTGTTCTTGCATATACGTTAAAACTGACGTATGTCCGGCAAAACCTGTAACACCAACAAATTGAGGATGGTTTTCGGGAAAAATGCCCTTGCCTCTAGGCGAACACATTACCGCCGCTCCCGTCGCTTCTGCAAGCTGACGAATTTCTGCTGCTGCACCCCGCGCACCAAAGCCAACCCAAATGGCAAATGGCCCTTCTGAAAGCAAGCGCGTACATTCTGCAATAGTTTCCTCATTTACGGCTGCGGGAGCAAAAGAGAAAGCCACTCGTGGCAATGATGTGTTAAGTGAACTAGTTTGGATGTTAGTGGAGATATTTAAGTGTGCTACAAAGCCATCTGGTCGGGCTATACCAAGTGTCAACCGTCGATGAACCTTTGACAGTTCATCACAGCATTCGATAGTCGTCGCATAATGAAATACTGGTTCTGAGGTAAACAGCCCTACACTAGGCATGGTGTAACTGCTGGTTTCTTGGAATGCCCACCGTCCACGTTGCGGTGCCGATGTTGAAGGCGACAGAAAAATAACTTTAGCACCTTCCCAACGTGCAGCAAATAACCCGGTTAAAGCGTTGGTTATCCCTGGTCCTGTAGTAGTGAATACCACAACCGGGCGTTCGCTAGCAAAGTGCGCCTCAATGGCTGCAAAAGCGGCTCCTGCTTCGTGGCGAAAGTGTAACACCTGAATAGAACTTTGATGTAATGCAGCCCATACTGGCGCGATCGCACCTCCCGAAACACCAAAGGCATACTGCACTCCCATATCTTCCAGGATTTTTACCACTGCCTCCGCTACCGAAAAAGTTTTCGATGGCTTGCTATCAGATGGCTGTTTACTTGATAATTGTTTAGTATTATTCGCTTGTGTATACTGAAATTTAACATCCATACAAACTATACTTAGGAATAATTTCCTTTTTGGAATAACTATTATCCCACACCTAAACTTAGTAATATTGTAATATCAATGTAATATAAATTTGTTTGGATAACGCCCATACAACTTCGGTTGGCAATGCTCTCTAACGCAGGTATAACGGTAAACGACCTTGGCGGTTCACTTTGTCAATTATTTGAGTAACCTATAAGTTCCGCGTTGCCCTGATATAGAAAAATGTTCAGAGACTTCAAGAACAGGGATCTGGCGATGCCTGCGGCGGGCTGCGCCAACACAGATGGGTTCACCCGTCTTTTGGTTTGTGAAAACTGAACACTATTAATCAAGATCGGGAGTATAAAAGGTGATTCAATTAAATCAGTATAAGGCTTTAACTTTCGATTGTTACGGAACCCTAATTGATTGGGAAAATGGCATCTTAGGGGTGCTAAAGCCACTTCTGCTGGCACACAACACTAATTTGGATAACGATCAAATTCTTGATATTTTTGCTGAATTTGAAGCAGAACTCGAAATTGGAGAATATATCAAATATCGAGAAGTTTTGCAAAGAGTAGTTCAGAAATTTGGTGAACGATTTGGCTTTAAGCCAACTGCTGACGAACTAAATTCACTTGCCGATTCGATTCAGCATTGGCTGCCTTTCACCGATACAGTTGAGGCACTTAGAACTTTAAAGCAAAAGTTTAAGCTGGTAATTATCTCAAATGTAGATGACGATCTCTTTGCTTTCTCAGCAAAGCACTTGCAGGTGGAATTTGACCAGGTAATCACAGCAGAACAGGCAAAAAGCTACAAACCTTCCTTCAACAACTTCAGACTGGCTATTGAGAGAATTGATTTGCCGCTAGAGCAGATATTACACGTTGCTGCTAGTGTATATCATGATATCGTCACAGCCAAATCTCTAGGATTATCAACAGTATGGGTAAATCGTCGAGCAGAGCAAGGGGTTAGTGCGAGTTTACCAGCAGTCACTCAACCTGACTTAGAAGTGCCTGATTTGAAGACTCTCGCTGCTTTAAGTTCACAGTAATTTGCTGATTTGAATTTAACCACGAGAGGAACAAAAAGTAGATCGTATTTAGATAGAGAGATGCCAAAGAAAGAATTTGTTGTTAAAAAACTAAATAGAGATTGCAAGATAGATTGATTCTGCCTTACTCTAGAAAAAATACTACGTCAGTTTAATTTTCTTAAACTTTGGAAACCACAGCATATAACTGGCTTTCCTTTCCTGTGCGCCCTGCCGATAACCTTTTTCAATAAAACACTTTGATAGCCTAAAACGATGAAAGCATCTGCTAATTTTGACTTTGAAGACGAGAAATTCAATGCACCGCCTTCTCAAGTCCTTCCCTGGTGTCAGATGATTAATCCTCGGTATGGCACAGATGGGATACAATCTCACGGTTTGGCGATTAAGCTGGATAATGCCAATGCTGTCGGCTTTGTGCCAGATGATAATTGGCAGCAAGTTGAGCATGAATTTAGCTCTGGAGTAGAAACAGTCTTTATTAGCGCTACTCCACGCTTGGTCATAGTGCGTCGCGGGCCATTGTCTGTCAAAGACCGGGAAAGTGGTCTAAAACTGGGTACACTCAAAGATAATTATGATGCTTTTTTAGCCGACAAACTTAAATTTAAAACCTTTACTCGCTATCTAATTTTTATAGTAGGTGAGAATAAAAAGTTTTTACATGAATCACCACTACAACTAACTCTCAATGGTGCAGCCGGAGCGAGTTTCAGCAAAACCTACTGCGAATATCAACAAGGCAGAGTAGTAAGTGGATTCGTTGCTGAACTAGAAAAAGCTTATGCTATCTACCGCAAGCAACCTTTGACACCAAAAGGGCCTTTGTTCCACGCTCACGGAATTTTTTGTCCCATCATTGAGTGTGAAGAAAGAGGTATTGAACCAAATACAGTTTTGGTAGCTTCAACTGTGGACTATAAACATCCTACCGTAGGAACTTTAACGCAATATTTAATTGCTTCCGATGCTCTTGAGTCTGCAATGATTTGTAAGACTTTTGAAGAATACAAAGATTTTGGCAAGGAACCTATAAAATCAGAAACCCCTAAATTGGCAATGGCAGGAGTTTCCAACTCTTACGTTTATGCTGATGAAGATGATTTTGCTTATCCGCCGTATTAAGGAGAGTGAGGAGTTATGAGTTTTGAATTAATAACTCCTAACTCCTAATTTCTAACTTTATTCTTTGAGCAGTAAATAATATAATGAACCATTACCGCCTGTGACACCGGCGCGATCGCCCGCTAGTTTACCAGACCCCATGAAATAATCCACCCGGCCTGGGCCTTTAATGGCGCTTCCTGTATCCTGGTCAAGTACAAAGCGGCTAACAGTACGATTCTCTAGTTTGCCACCACCAGCAGGATAGGGAAATGAGTTATAAATCAGCGCTAGCGCTCCTGGAGGCATGAGAGACTTATCTGTAGCAATAGAACGTTCTGCTGTCACTGGCACATGAATACTGCCTGTAGCTCCGGTACCACCAGTTTCTTGGAAGAAAACAAACCTTTCCCAGCGTGGTAGATAATTGCTCAACTCCTGAGGTTTTTGTCGGAAATAAGCAATCATCCGTGGCATTGTCAATCCATTTAGTGGAAGTTTGCCATCTTTCGCCAGTTCTTTACCGATACTAGTCCAGGGGTAATCAGTTCCACCTGCATAGCCAATTGATGTTGTTTTGCCATTGGTTAATTTAATTTGGGCAGAACCTTGGATATGTACCATGTATGCGTCTAGGCGATCGCGAAACCAAAGCAATTCTAAACCGCGTAACTTGCTCTTATTCCCTTTTAAACCATCTTTCCCTTCCAAATCAATTCGTTTTGGGTGAGGTTTAGGCCATTGGCTAAAATCTGGTGGTAGCCGATAAATGGGATACTTATAGATTGCAGTTCTCACACGGCTAGCGGTGTAAACAGGTTCGTAGTACGCAGTGAACTTAACAGTACCCTTGCCATCGTTGCCCACAGATTGGTAAAAGACAAACTCACGACTAACAGCGGCTTGTAGTTGTGCTGCTGACTTAGAACTGACAAGCAGTTGGCGGAAACGTAGCAAACTCCGACGGACGCGATCGAGGGTAATTTCCCGAACTGGATAGTTTTGATATGCTGCGATCGCGTCACCCTTTGTTAGGTAAAGCAGACTGTTATCTATGGAAGCCAACAGCGCTTTGCGATCGCCTGTTTTACCTCTTTGACTCCAAATTTGCTCATCCCAACCCAAGCAAGTCGTCCGGATTGTACAATCGCTTTCGATAGTGATTGGTTTTAGCGGCGGCGTTAATTCAGGAGCGATCGGTATTGGTATAGGTGGAAGATCGGGAGTAGTCGGTAGTGGCAACGGCAGTAAGTTAGGAACCTGAGCAACAGCCGACCAGAGAGGGTTTACGAGGGCAATTCCTAGACTCAAGGAAAGCAAAGCAAGGGTTTTTCTCATCATTTAGTTGAATCTTTCAACACTGGAACTAAAAATCGGTTCTACTCGGATTGCCACAATCCGAGAAGGGCGTACTACCATATATTCCCCTTGAATATTTTTGATCGGCACGCTAATAAAGTCATTAGAAGCAGATTTTGGCACAAGTTCGCCGCTATACCATTTCTGAAACTCTTGAATAGTAGGAAAACGTACTTCTTCTCGGTGGCCGCTTTCCAATAGGAGGTATACGGCATATTCATTTGCGGTTCTAGCCATAAAGTTGAATCATTTAAAAAACATTCAACCTATTGTTAACCACGTAACCCCCGAATGAAAAGGGTAAGCATACGGGAGGTTGGAAGCAGGGGAGAAGGAGCAGGGGAGCAGGAGAACAGGGAGATGAAGGAGATAGGGGGACAAGGGGGTAAACAAAACTCCTAACTCCTAACTCTTAACTCAGCACTCAGCACTCCTAATGCCCAATGACTCTTCACTCTAGACGCCTAATCCTTTAAGCAGTTCCTTAAAAAGTGTAAGTTTGCTTTAGCTCTTGCATAACATTCCAATCAACCTCTGATAAGTCATTGCCATTGTTGAAAAACAGCTATTCATGAGGCGAAAATTATGAAACTTTACTATCGTGGCCTGAGCTACGAATATAATCAAAACAAAGTTGGCAGCAAAAAAACAGAACAGCCGTTTCAACCAGTTTCTCAAATTGGGCCAGCTTATAATTTGATGTACCGTGGTGTTAACTATTGTGTCGATCCAAATTCTAAATTGGCGAAAGTTCCTCTAGCACCAGTAGTCTATAAATTGAGCTTTCGGGGAATAACCTATTTTGTCAATAAAACTCAATTAGGAGAAGTTAGCGTAGTCTCTCAACCAACAACTACTTCAAAAGCTGAGGCACTGGCGATTTCTGAGGAATTATTAAAGCTTCAACAATAATATGCCTGCAAGCCGATCTGGAGTTTAGTTAGTCATAAACTTGTAATATAATCCTCAAAAAATCTTGCTGGAAATTTTGGCACTACCTACTTTTTTTCTCAATAAACCTTACCAAAGCTGGTAGTTGTGCCAAGATGAATTTGAGGAATTAAGGCTTGTGACACAATGTTAGGACAATTATTAGACGGACGTTACCAAGTCCTCCAGATATTAGGTGGAGGTGGATTCGGTCAAACCTACATAGCCCAAGATACCCATCGGCCAGGTTTCCCAAAATGCGTTGTCAAACACCTTAAGCCCGTCACTCGTAGCCCTGAATTTCTCAAAACTGCCAGACGGCTATTTACTAGTGAGGCAGAAACACTAGAAAAACTGGGCTACCATGACCAGATTCCTCGGCTTTTAGCCTATTTTGAAGAAAACCAAGAGTTTTTCTTGGTGCAAGAGTTCATTGAAGGACATACCCTAAAAGCAGAATTATTCCCCAATCAACGTTGGACAGAAGATCGAGTAATTCAACTACTCCAACAGGCTCTGGGTATTCTACAATTTATTCACAGCCACAACGTTATTCATCGAGATATCAAACCGGACAATATAATTAGGCGGCAACAAGACGGTAAGTTAGTGCTGATTGACTTTGGCGCTGTTAAACAAGTCCAAACTCAATTGCTCACAATTGCAGGGCACACGGGAGCTACTATTATCATTGGTACTCCTGGATATATGTCTACAGAGCAGGGGCAAGGTAAGCCCCGCCCCAACAGCGATATTTATTCTTTGGGCATTATTGGTATACAATCGCTGACAGGGTTACATCCGATAAACTTTGAAGAAGATCCAGATACAGGAGAAATTTCTTGGCAGCATCAAGCTAACGTCAGTTCTGAGTTGGCATCTGTGCTATCGAAAATGGTGCTACATCACTTTAAACAGCGCTATCAGTCTGCGGCTGAAGTTTTACACGTGCTTAAGAATCTCGATACTAGAGGAGAAGCGCGATCGCTCCAGCTACCATCTTTGACACCCAAAGAGCAAGAATATTATCGTAAAGATTACCAGGTAGAAGCGCAATCACTTCAACTACCAGATTTTACACAACCGCCTCAAGCTTCGCTTATTCAACAAAACTCAATTGGGTATCCGACTGCTTCTATTCTGTCTGGGGAAAGTTACAACCGCTTAGAAACAATTCTTTTAGAATTTGTCGGCCCCATCGCCTCAAGATTACTACGACAAGTTGCGGCATCAGCGTCCAATTTGGAAGAATTAATTAGTCAATTAGCCCTTCATCTTCGAGAAAATCAACAAATTGATTTTAAGAAGAAAACAACATTTTTATTAGAGAAACCTACTCTATTACAAGAACTTACTGTAAAATCCGACCAAGCTGGTATTAACTCAAATAATTTAGCAAACCAAGAATCTAAAGTCATCAGTGAAAAATTTCTGGAAGAGTGCGAACGTGAGTTAGCTAATTTAATTGGCCCAATAGCTAAGTTTCTAGTTCAAAAAGCTATAAAATCTTCTGGACAAATCTCTCGTGCAGAATTTGTGAAAATTTTAGCATCACAAATTCCTGAACCTCAAAAAGCTTTGCAATTTGAGCAACGCTTACTTTCTTGATTTTTTCGATTAATTATTCAGCATCTCCAAAGCTATTTTCAAGCTAGCTTTCATCCGATTAAATGCTTCTGCTAACCCGCCAATTTCATCATGAGAACTTTCTTCAAAATCAGCGCTCATATCACCAACACTAACTTTTTGAGCTATTTTCTCTATTCTTCTGATGCGCTGAATCACATATTTTGTAATTAAGAAGTTAATTAAGAAAACTACGATCGCAAAAATCGTAATTAAAAGTCCCATTATCAATATCCAAGTCTGTTTGGCTTTAGCAAAAATATCTTGAGAAGGAACAGAGATTATTTGGGCAGAAACAATCTGATTGAGTTGCCAGCCAAAACCATTTTCAGAGCCATAATTTAGCAACTGACTTTTAGGAGCCTGATCTGGTGTAGAATGACATCGCAAACATTTTGCTTGTGTAATCTTTAGTGGTTGTGCAATGTAAAATACTTCGCCTTCTGACAATTTACGAAAGCCTGTAATTTCTAGAGTATTAGGTTCGTTGCGAAAACGCTCGACAAGTTGAGTTTCAAAATTATCAGCTTTATCCGCTAAATTGGTTGGGTTAAGTGTTGCATCTTTATGAAAAAAGTTTTTGAATTCAGGCTTTTTACGAAAATTTTCGAAAACCTCTTTAGAGGAAAAAGTTGGTACTACTTCAGGCAGGAATGTTGGGTTAGTATCTAATCTAGGTTCTAATAGGGGAGCAATACGATTTTGTGTATAATCTCTAACTCCATTCACCATTTGGATGAGAATCTCTGCTTGAGAACTTACTTCATTTTGCGCTCTCTCTTGAAGTACACTGGATAAGGCAACGCCACTTCCCAAAATACTGATAATGAAAACTAATATTAAAAGCAAGTTAAATTTAGCACCTATTTTTAAGTTTTTTAACGTAATGTTGTTTAACATAACCTAAGCAACGAAGGTGGTCTGTGAGTTTGTCTAATATTTATTTATACCTGTTAGAAAGCATCTCAACAATATCTAAATAAATATTAATTTTTTACTGCAATATAACCCCTTTAGGCAGCAGTTAAATTTATCTAAATTAGTCCTGAAAGCCAAATTATTTCCTTAACCATAATTAGTGATGTTTGTGCGATTTCCCCGTCGTTTATTTCTGTTTCATCTACTAGGTTTTACATTTGCTGCCTGCAAACCACAAAATGGAGATGGGGTTGAGGGCACGTTAACTATTGGTGTAATTAACTATGGTGGAGGCGAACAGATAATTAATCAATATGCTAAATTTAATAGTTACTTAGGTGAAAAAACAAACTCATATATTCAGTTAGAGCCTGTTTTTAATGAAAATAGAGCGGTTGAGCGCCTTGATGCTCGTGCTTGGTCATTGGTATTTGCTCCACCGGGTTTAGCGGCTATTGCGATCGCACGTCACCAATATGTTCCTTTATTTCCTTTAATAGGTATTAGTAATTTACGTTCAATCTTCGTTGTTCGCAAAGATAATCCGATAACTGAATTGAAACAGTTGCAAGGCAAAACAGTGGCTTTAGGACAGTTAGGTTCAGCAACAGGATATTATTTTCCTCTTTACAATCTTTATGGTACAACATTAGCTGAGATACTATTTGCACCCACACCTAAAGCGGCATTGGAATTGGTCGCTCAAGGAAAAGCGATCGCCTGTGCCGTCTCGGAGGCGGAATTAAGTCTCTACAGTTCGCAGTTGGCGCCAACCGAATTCCGCATATTATTTAAAGACCCTCATTATGTACCATTAGGTGTGGTCTTGATTGGGCCGAATGTAGAACGTAACCGTCAAGAATTTATCCGCAAAGTAATGAGTGATTCGCCTTCAGGTTTAGCTCAAGAAGTGGGGTATGTACCCAATGGACAAGTACCAGATTACAAATACATGATTTCTGTGGTCGATCGGGTAAGTTCAATTAGTTCCAAGCTGCAAAAGAAGCCTGTTCGTTTATTCTAATTAAAGCAATAACAATACTTTCAGTCTTTGCTTTCTCTAAAAAAAAACCTCCTGTTAAAGAGGGTATTGTTATTTCTAAATTTTGTAAAGTATAAACTAAGAACAAAAAACAGCCAGCAAGTCTGACTGGAAAATAAGGTCAAAAAAACAATTTGAATCGTGCTAGCTGATTTTTAATCGTCTCTGTCAAGATTTTATCCAGTTCTGTAGTGTCTTGAAATTGTAAAATTTGCTGTGTTGGTAAGTCGAAGGGAAATTCACCTTCAAAATCCGGGCGTTGCATTTGCGCTAATAGAATCTGTTCAGACTTCTTACTTTGGATGGCATAGCCAATCTCAATACAGACATTCGGACTGGGAATTAATTGGGGCGTTTCTTTACCATCAATACTAGCAATGGGCGTGGTGTCAGCTATAAATAACAAACTCTTACGAATTTTCCGCATGATTGTGCGGTTAATTCGGAAAGTAGCACCGCTAGGACGAGAGGATTCTATTAATGTTAGGGGAAGACGCGATCGCAAGTTTAAATTGTCCAAACTTTTTTGCAGTTCTTCTTTGAGAATATTCGTTGCTGCGCCATACTCAGTTTGATAAGATAAAAAAATCGTTGGTTCTAACTGAGCCAACACCGCCTGCTTGGTGAAATAAATTTCATGACTAATTAAGTCAATGTTAGAGACGCAATAGCCACCGCTACCTTCAATATAAAATTCAATATTTTCCCCTTCCAAATAGCGCCCAAACCAAGTTGATTTTTTCACTTCGTCACTGTCTTCCAAAAAGTCTGCTCGCAATGCTGATTTCAGCAGGCTTTTTTTGCTTAAGCGAATGTCTGGCTGACGTTTTTCCAGCTCTGGAATCGGCTCATAATCCTGTAGATACCACGCTCTGAGCGCAATTATTGACATAAGGCGCTATTTTAACTGTTTCTCGCTATTTAACTTCGTATAATCTTACACCCAGAGGAGTCTTTATTTCAGACTTCTCTTTAAACACAACAACACCCAAGCCTCTACTCGCTGAACTCTTTCCTCTTTTTGTCGATCGCAGTTAGGGATATACTAACTTCCATTGCTTTTGTAAACAAGTAATGAAAATCAGTTACAGTGCCCCCTAATCTTCTAGATTTGAGGAAATAGCAGTTTTCGTGTTGGGTGTTGCTGTATTTGGACGAGACAGATGTAAGTTAAACAGCGTCTTATACCTCTTACTAACATTTCAAATGCAGCTGTTATATCTGCCACCGGAAGCTTGTTTCTTAGCTTCAACTATTAGATTATCACTTGTAGCTGGGAGGGATTTATTTTGCAACTAAACTTTACTTTTAAATGATTTTTAATCAAATTCAATATATTGCACACTCTGGATCGCTGATAGCTATTTGTTTAGCTTATATGTTAAGAAAATTATCATCTATCTTGTGGATGAATTTAAAAATTGCTCAGTCAATTTTTAAGTTTTGAAACTAACAATTGAGCATTGGTCAATGACCAGCTTCCTGATCTCCCACTCCCCATTGCTAGTTAACTATTTTGGCTGGAGGCTTGACAGGAATCTCAATCCAGAACTCTGTACCTTTGCCAGGTTCTGAAATACACTCCATTATTCCACCATGTTTTTCGACAATAATCTGATAGCTGATTGCTAGTCCCAATCCTGTACCTTTGCCCACAGGCTTGGTAGTGTAAAACGGGTCAAAAATTCGCTTTCTCACGTCTTCAGTCATTCCGGACCCGTTGTCACTAATCCGAATTAATAGACGAGAGTTGTCCGCTGAGACTTTAGTAGAAATCTCGATAGTTGGAATTGAGCATGAGTTATTCTCCCGATCGCCCCGATTCCGCCACTCCCGACGCCCTACTTCCAGAGCATCTATGGCATTGCTGAAAATATTCATAAATACCTGATTCATTTGGCCGGCATAGCATTCCACCCGTGGAATGCTGCCATAATCTTTAATTATCTCAATGCGTGGAAATTCGGCATTTCCTTTCAACCGATGTTGCAAAATTAATAAGGTGTTGTCAATGCCTTCATGCAGGTCAACGCGCTTGTTTTCAGACTCATCCAAGCGAGAAAAATTGCGTAACGACAACACTATTGAGCGAATGCGTTCGGTTCCTGCTTGCATTGAGGTCATGATTTTTGGCAGGTCTTCTACCAAAAATTCAAAATCGATCGCTTCGATCGCGGCTTGAATTTCACTATGGGGATGGGGATAGTGTAGCTGGTAGAGACGTAAAATTTCTAGCAGTTGTTCGGTGTAATCATTGGCGTGGCACAAATTACCGTAAATAAAGTTAACGGGGTTGTTGATTTCGTGGGCGACACCCGCCACCAACTGTCCTAAACCGGACATTTTTTCGGTCTGAATCAATCTTGTCTGTGTTTCTTGGAGTTCATGTAGGGTCTGCTCTAACTGAGTGGCTTGATTTCTGGCTTCAGTTTCGGCTTCAGAGGTTTGTTGGTAGAGTTGTGCTTGTTGAATTGCGATCGCAGCCTGATCTGCCACCTGCTGCAATAAATCAATTTCTGTATCCTGCCAATTTCTAGGAGCCTCACACTCATGGGCAATTAGTAGGCCCCATAGTTCCATACCCATATTAATCGGAACTATTAAGTTTGCTTGCACTTGCAGACTCTGCAAAAACTCTCGATGACAATCACTTAATGAAGCCGTTGAAAGGTTGTTAATTGCCCGTACCCTACCCTGACAGTATAGGCGGGTATATTCATCAGGAAAGCATTCTGGTGGTGCATTCACTCCCAAAACTGACTGCCAATCACCATTAATCTCTTCCACAATTACCGATTGAGTCTTCAAGTAGAAAATCAGCACTCGGTCTGAATTTAGCAAGGGACGGACTTCCCGAACGATGGATTGCAGAGTTGCCTGCAAGTCCAATGTGCGGCGAATATGCTCTGTGACTTGCTTGATGACTTTGGTAAACAGTAATGATTTTTCGAGTTCAGAGGTTTGCTCTTGCACCCGCCGTTCTAAGTTGGCATTCAGGGATTGTACTTGTTTATACATTTGCTGCTGCTGAATTGCCATTGAGAAATGATCGTATAAGGCTTGTGCCAAAAAGATGTCTTCCAACTTCCACTCAGGTGCTTGCCCTTTTTTTTGCTCTCGCCAAACCTCAAAGGAAAGCTGGGGTAAAAGTTGTCGCCGATTTTGTTCGCATCGTCCCGCCCATAAGATTTCCGTTTCAAATTCAGAGCGAAAAATACTTAATACACCGAGAAATTTTTCGCGGTAATGTAGCGGAATCACCATGAGTCCGCGAATTTGAGTAGAACGGAATGCTAAAGCCAAAACTCGCAAACGCGGTTCTTTATAAAGGTCAGTAGTTGCCCAAATATTACCTTGTTGAAACTCAGCCATCCAGTTTTGCCAGATGGGATGCTGTTCGATAATAGTGTTATCTAACTCGTAGGGGAGTATCGGTTGGTCTCCCCAGGTGTATAGTTCTCGATTCTCTGCAATGTAAAGCCTGCCACCGATTCCACAGAAGGCAGTAATAACTTCTTCTAGCGCTCCTTGTAATTGGATTGTCGGCAGTTTATGCAATAGTGTGGTGACTCGATTAATAGTAGCTTCTCGCTTTTGCTTGGCGTGGGCTTCAGTGAGTAGATTACTTTGAGCGATCGCGATCGCTACCTGGTCAGCAACTTGCTGTAATACTTTTAGTTCCCGCTTCAAAATCTTTTGCGGTTCGCTGTGGTGAGCTACCAACAATCCCCACAATTTAGGCTTTGCCGATAGTTCTTGTGGGTCGCAATCTAAAATTGGTACTACCAACGAAGACTGCACGCCCATTGCTTTTAGGTATTGAATATGACACTTGTCTACTTGCCGATAGTAGATATTAGTTTCTAGACGTTTGCCAGTTTCTTTTGACTGTAGAGGCGATAGCCCGATCTTCTCATTTGCCACATCGACAATCGAACGTTGCCCCACTAACAAAAACATTTCTCTGGCGGCTTCTGGAATATCATCAGCTGGGAAGCGTTGACCCAATAAGGATGGCAGACGTTGTTGATGAATAGATTCTGCAATTACTTCACCACTACCATCAGCATCAAAGCGATAAATTTTCACCCGATCTGCACCCAAAAATAAACGCACTTCGCTAACAGTTGTTGTTAATATCTCTTGAAGGTCGAGCGATCGCCTAATCTGTTTTGTCATCCAGTGCAGTAAACCTTCTCGATCGAAGTTTTGCTGCAACTCGTTTGGTTGATACCTACGTGCCATTACTTGTATTTATTTTATTTAAGTATAATTTTTATAGTTGTCCCGATCGGAATTTTCAACTTACAATGCTTTGATTTTCATCCTATTTCAAGAAATTCTTGCTAATAATGCATTGCCAAGGGTATACATGTATTACAAATATTTTTGGAAATGGATTAGAAGATGTTTGAAAAGTAACAGATATTTTGCTTGTTCCCTGTAGCCCTTGTAAAGTGGATTTCAGGGAGATATAAAATCGCTGTATCATTAAATACTTTTCATTTATCATCTCAAGTCTAAAGTTAAGAAAATTTTAATCATTTACATTTACTAATTTTATATTCTCAATCATTAAACTATTCCAGTAATTTTACTTAATTTAGAACTGGAATAATTTCTTGAAATTAAAAATATTTTTTTAAAGTTTTTGCCCATTAATCAATTAATTAAACATTTTTCAAAGCCCTAATTAAATTATTAGTAATTTTTTAAAATGTTTTTGGCTGGGGAATTTGACTATTCCCCGTTTAATTGCTTGACTTGATATTGAATGTAACTATTTTGATTAAATTATTCGTAAATTACCGTTAAAGATAGTAAATTACGAATTTCTTCACGCACACTCATGAGAGTTTTACCGAGATGGTTTTGACCGCTTTTATTAGCACCACAGCCCCAAAAAGAATCGGTTGGGGAGTTTTCAACCAACATTTCATTACCTGTCTTCAAGAGAACTTCTCTGATATCAGCATGAGTGAGAAACTTTTTGAGTACAGCTTCTCGCATAATTTGAGTTTTAACCAAATCCCAATCTCGACGGAGTTGGCGAGTGCTACATCTTCCCAAAGTCGCAGCTTCTTCTGGGGTGGCGGCAGCATGAATGAAAGGTATAATCACCGCATCTGGGCTGCCTACAAACTTTTGCGCTTGATAATAATGCTCAACCGTTGGCCAGTAAGCGCCCTCAATGTGGATTCCGTGGAGAGAAAAGTTAGAAAAACAGCCATAAGGCTGCCAAACCTTATAAAAGTAAATGGTCATTTGAAAATTGCTCTTTTATATATATATCAATTTCAGGGTAACTGAAAGTTTAGGTTTCAAAACCCTTCATTTATATAAAGGGTTAGTAACATCACTCTGGGGGAGTAATTTTACACAACTCTTTCAAGACGCGATAAATCGCGTTTCTACATCAGGATTTTGTTGCTCTATCTGAACTGTATTGAATTAAAACCAACAATTTCCCGAATGAGCAAGACACAGGGGACTTTGGGATAAGGAGACATAAGTCAGAACTTACAACAAGTCTTTTCCCTTGTCCCCAAGTCCTCTTTACCCAATGCCCCATAATATAAGAAAGCGCTTCACACTTCTTAAATAATCAGCTTTATTAGAACAATGGCGAGAGACTTGCGGGGATTCATGAAAATTTTGGAAGAAAGAGGGCAATTACGGCGAATTTCAGCTTTAGTTGACCCAGACTTGGAAATTGCTGAGATTTCCAACCGAATGCTGCAAAAAGGTGGCCCGGGGTTGTTGTTTGAAAACGTCAAAGGCGCTTCCTTCCCGGTGGCGGTGAATTTGATGGGAACTGTGGAAAGGATTTGTTGGGCGATGAATATGCAGCATCCAGAGGAGTTGGAAACTCTGGGGAAAAAATTGAGTATGCTGCAACAGCCAAAACCACCGAAGAAGATTTCCCAGGCGATAGATTTTGGAAAAGTGCTGTTTGATGTGGTGAAGGCAAAACCAGGACGAGACTTTTTCCCCGCTTGTCAGCAAGTTGTGCTTCAAGGTAATGATTTAGATTTAAATAAGTTGCCTTTGATACGTCCTTATATTGGTGATGCTGGCAAGATTATCACACTGGGACTGGTAATTACCAAGGATTGTGAGACGGGTACTCCAAATGTAGGTGTGTATCGCTTGCAACTACAATCTAAAAATACGATGACGGTTCACTGGTTATCGGTGCGGGGTGGGGCGAGGCATTTGCGAAAAGCGGCCGAACGTGGGAAAAAATTAGAAGTTGCGATCGCACTTGGTGTCGATCCTCTAATTATTATGGCAGCAGCAACACCCATCCCTGTAGATTTATCAGAATGGCTGTTTGCAGGACTTTATGGCGGTTCCGGCGTGCAGTTGGCGAAATGTAAAACTGTAGATTTGGAAGTTCCCGCAGATTCGGAATTTGTCTTGGAAGGAACGATTACACCAGGGGAAGTTTTACCAGATGGGCCTTTTGGCGACCACATGGGTTATTACGGTGGAGTGGAGGATTCGCCGTTGGTACGCTTTGAGTGTATGACGCACCGGAAAAATCCGATTTACTTAACAACATTTAGCGGTCGTCCACCTAAAGAAGAAGCGATGATGGCGATCGCGCTAAATCGCATTTATACGCCTATACTGCGGCAACAAGTATCAGAAATTGTTGATTTCTTCTTACCAATGGAAGCTTTGAGTTACAAAGCGGCGATTATTTCTATTGATAAAGCATATCCGGGACAAGCGCGACGGGCGGCTTTAGCGTTTTGGAGTGCTTTACCACAATTTACATACACAAAATTTGTAATTATTGTGGATAAAGACATAAATATTCGCGATCCGCGTCAAGTTGTCTGGGCGATTAGTTCCAAAGTTGACCCAGTGCGAGATGTCTTTATTTTGCCGAATACACCTTTTGATACCTTAGATTTTGCTAGTGAAAAGATTGGCTTAGGTGGACGGATGGGAATTGATGCAACTACAAAGATTCCGCCGGAAACAAACCATGAATGGGGTTTGCCTTTGGAATCCGACCCAGATGTGGCGGCGATGGTAGAGAGACGATGGGCGGAGTATGGTTTGGCAGAGTTGCAGTTAGGAGAAGTAGACCCGAATTTGTTTGGCTATGATATGAAGTAGTCGATAGCTCAATACAGTTTAGATAGAGCAACAAACCCTGATATCGAGACGCGATAAATCGCGTCTTGAAAGACAAATTATTTACACCAATAACCCTTAACTAAAACGTATCTTGTTATAGATCGTGCAGTAATAGCACAGCAATGCTGTACTATTACGACAGATATCATTTAAATACATGAAACCTGCTGTAATAAAATATCAAAATGAAATCTTTTGAGTAATATCTTAATAAATGTTTGCTGACATTTGAAATTACTGGTGGCGTTAACTAAACCATATTTTAGTCGAACTTATTGAGCATCAATGCCGCAGCCGTAAGCCATTTTGACATAACGAGGTTTTGTCGAGCGACACCAAGTCCTATCGTTACCAGCAACGGGATTAGTTGCCAAAGATTGAGTATTGAGCGCTGTATCTGGCAATTTTTTTTGAGGGTCTGTTTCTGGCAATAGCAGGTAATTATCTTTCCCGCCTCCATCAACAAATAAGCCTAATGTCAGCATCAACTCTCGCAAACCGCTAACACCCTCTAACCGGGATTGTCCGTAAGCTGGTTCTAATAAAGATAGATAAGTGTCATCGCCGTGCTTATCCCAGAAAACTCCGATACCGTTAATATCTCCGGTACCGAAAGTCATTAAGCTGCCGTTATACCAATCGTTTCCAGCACTATCTTCAAACCAGCCGATACTCCAGTCACGACCATTGCCTAAACTTTGCATAATTATGCCTGTATAGCGATCGCTTCCCCCATCATCTTGATAAACTCCCACGCCAAAATGCGGCGAACTTCCCAGGCTGTACCATCCTGCATCGTGGTAATCATCACCCGCCTTGTCTACCAAAAAGCCCAAGCTATACCAGTAAGCTGTACCTTGTCCGTAAACCTCACATTCGTAGCGGTCATTTCCTGCGCCATCGACTAGCATCCCTACACCCCCAGACCAACTGTGACCTTCTGTATAGTCTGCACGTCTTCCCAAACCTGCACCTTGGATAAAATGGACGTGCCTTTTGGCTCCAAATGGGCCGCCGTTGGGATACTTGTCTTCTAGCCCAATGTATTTATCGTCACCTAGACTATCTAATAGCAGCCCCACTCCTTTAGTAAAGCCATAGCCTTGACCGTATCTATAGAGAGAATAGCGATCGCTGCCTTGATTATCGATCAGCAGTCCTGAACCGAAAGTACCACTGCCTTGTAAATTACTAATACCTTGATAAGTGTCTTGACCTTGTGCGTCGTAGAGAATGCCAGTACCAAAAATACCTATGCCTTGACTGGCGTATTCTGCCTCATAACTGTCATCACCTTGTAAATCTATCAGCAATCCGTAGCCGAAGATACCAGCCCCAAAGCTAGGAGTTTTCCCCGGTGGGCTAGAGTAGCGGTCTTTGCCAGCCAAATCTAGGGTGACGCTAACACCATGAGCAATATTTTTAGTAGCAGCACCGCCAGAGTAAGTATCATTACCTTCAACATCTACGATCAATAGATAATCGTCAGGGGGATAGACTCGATCGCCTTTACCACTGAGAATAATTCGACCTTGGGGTGTATTTATGCTGTAGTTATAATTTCCTTGCAACAAATTAACTGGGATTTTACTTAATTGACTTTGCATTTCATCAGTAGCAGCTGCTGTTAAAATTGCTCCTGTGTTGAGCATTTTAAAATCAACGTTGTCTAAAAGAGATTCAATTAACAGTACCTTTTCTGGGCTAGCATCTACTTCTTCTGCGGCTTCTTCCTCCACAGTTTTAACTGCGTAGTTAAATACTTCGGTGTAGGTGCGATCGCCATCTAGTTGCAATTTAGCTAGCGATCGCAACAATCCCACCTGTCTGTAATGCAGTGCATCTGGTACTGTGAATAAAAACTGCGCGATCGCAGAACGTAGCTGTGGTGGCAAAGCCTTGTATTCACTATTCTTAAAACTATCAACAGGCTGAGTGCTTAGTTTACCAAGAGCAACAGCTAAGGCATCATCACCCAGCTTTTGTACTTGCTGTTTGTATTTTGTCAGCAAATCTCTGTTTAATTGGGGATTCACACCCCCATCGATTCTTTTGTAAGCACTGGCAGCAAGTTGTGCTAAATCTGATTTAGCTGCAAGTAAATCTTGAGTAATGGTGCGGGTGTAAGGACTGATTTTCCAAGGATTATCGAAAAATATATCTAGCAACTTGACTCGATATCGATCGCTACCCCAGAGATCCATGTCTTTCATCTCCAAGCGGACATCCTCTGGAGTTAACTTAGCAGCAGCTAGTGCTTGGCGAAATAATTCTCCTTGTTCGCTTAAGTATCTTATAGTTGTAGCGTTAACTGGGGATAGGTAAAATACAAGCAAACAAGTCAAGGTAAATTGAGCAATTGCCAGAAAAAACTTTGGTAGCGATCGCTTAAATTGTTGCACAATTTTTGGGATCATGAAAATATTTATATATGTCATAAATACTAAGTTTTATACTCGAAAACTCCGCAATTTCCCAGATAATAAAAACGTTACTCAAGTATAAAGCGTGTTTTACAAAGAAAGGCAGAGGGCAGAAGGAAAGAAGTATTAATAAAAACTTTAGTTGTGGGTGATTGCCCACTAGTATAAAAAGATTTGTGTCTATAGCCCAGCGTTAGCGAGTCATAGAGCGTCGCAAAAAGCGTCACGAGACGCAAGGCGTCCTTACTTCAATCCCACGTTTTTAAACGTGGGTTCCCTTCTGCCTTCTGAATCCTGAATTTCAGAATTCTGCTTACATTGTCATGACGAAAGAGGTCATGACGAAAGAGTATCTGCTTCAATTGGATCTATAGATAGAGAAATATCCTGAGCAAAGCTGGTATATTTACAAATTTTAGTAGTAACATTTTTTGAATAGAATTAAGAGATTAACCTGGTATTTTTACGAGCCTTGGCAGTATAAATATGGAATTTTTTAACAGGATTCCTTTGATGCCTTTAGTATTACTCTTATTGGCTTACATTCTCCTGGGATGGTATCTTGCTGCTAATCATATTATTTGGTTAGTAGGAGCTTTTGTTGTTGCTATGGTTATAGCTGTAGCAAGAAAAAGTTTTTCTTGGTTAGAGCGTTTAGTTGAGTTTGGCTCGAAAACTTTAGTTGTTATCTTGTTTTTAAGTATATCAATTGCTTTGGTAGCAACTTGGTCGATACTATTAAGGCTCTTTCTTATACCTTTATCCACTACACTTTTAGCTGATTTAGAAATGCGTTTTTCTGGCTACAATAAACTAGATTCATTTTGGATTATAACTGTCCTAGCTGTATTGGGTTTGGTAGTAGGTGAAGTAATAGACATTTTACTTTTTCCCAGTAGCAGATACTAAAGAATTAAGAATAAAAAGCCAATATATTATTTATTAATTAACAACACACAGATGGGAAGCTGAAACACTTATCCAATGGATGTTTCACAATCCAAAATCTAAAATCGTTCGACTGAGCGTAGCCGTTCGCGTAGCGTTCCGCAGGAAAGTCTAAAATCCAAAATGGTATAAAGTTTCCATATCTTGAATCTGTAGCCTGATTTTTGAGAATTGTTTTCAAAAATTCAAAATTATCAAATACTTATTTTTAACTTTAAATTCCCTCCAATGGGGGTTGACAGTAACAGCCTGGAATATAAGAAGGAGTAATCTAAAATCCAAAATTGTTTGACTAGTGCAAATTCAAATCAGGGCAGCTTAAGGAGGAAATATGATAGGCTTAAAAGGAAAGAATGCTTTAATTACAGGTGCAACTTCAGATATCGGTCAGGCGATCGCGATCGGACTTGCTCAAGAAGGGTGCAACATCGCCATCAATTACCGCTCATACTCGGATGCCGCGGCAGACACAGAAGAGATGGCATTGCAAAAAATCCTGCGGAAATATCGAAAATTGTGGTGTGGAGTCGCTGCTGCTTCAAGGAGATGTCTCCCAAGAATCAGACATTGTTGAGATGGTTAACACCGTAGTAAAGGAATTTGGCAGTTTAGATATTCTAGTTAATAATGCTGGCATTCAAACAGAAAATCGATCCCACGAAGTCACCACAGCAGACTTTGATCGATTAATTGCAGTCAATCTCCGAGGTGCTTATCTCTGCGCTCGTGAAACTATTAAACACCTCCTGTCTGTTAATCGTCCAGGAGAGATTATTAATATTTCCAGCGTTCACGAAATTATTCCTCGACCGATGTATATCAGTTATTCCATTAGCAAAGGCGGGATAGAAAACCTCACCAAAACTTAGCATTGGAATATGCAACAATCCGGTTCGGATAAGCATTTTGAACTCAGAATAAGGTTTGGGGAAAAGGGTAAGGGTTAAAGGTTTTTTATTCCCCTTTCCCCTTTAACCGAACCGTATTGGATGCAAGCCTTGGTATTCGTGTCAATGCCATTGGCCCCGGAGCAACAATCACGCGAATGAATCAAGCTTGGATAGACGATCCTGAAAAAAAGGCGATTGTGGAAAGTCACATCCCAATGGGGCGTGCTGGCACCTCAGAGGAGATAGCAGCCGCAGTAACTTTTTTAGCTTCGGATGAAGCCGCCTACATCACCGGACAAACGCTATTTGTAGATGGTGGATTGACTCTATATGCTGACTTTCGAGAATCTTAGTCAGCTTGAGATTAGGCTGGCGTACTTTCCACAATTAAGCCTAGACATACCATTAGTGGAATTCAACGCCCATGACTAGCGCGATCGATAAGAACAGTCAGATGGAAGCAGAAGCCTGGGAATTATTGGAAGATTCCGTAATTTATTACCAAGGAAAACCCATTGGGACTGTAGCCGCCCACGATCCGGAGTCAGATGCACTCAATTATGACCAGTGCTTCCTCCGCGATTTTGTCCCTTCTGCCTTGGTGTTTCTCATGTATGGCAAAGCAGAGATTGTGCGTAATTTCTTAGTAGAGACACTTAAATTGCAAAGTCATGAAAAGCACATAGACTGCTTTGAGCCGGGAGCGGGATTAATGCCTGCCAGTTTCAAGGTTCATTCTAAGGGGAATGAGGAATTTTTGGTCGCTGATTTTGGTGAACTAGCGATCGCTCGTGTTCCTCCAATTGATTCTTGTATGTGGTGGATTCTCTTGCTACGCGCTTATGAAAAAACTACAGGCGATTTGTCACTAGCGCGTCAGCCAGATTTTCAAGCCGGAATCAAGTTAATTTTGGATCTTTGCTTAGTACATCGGTTTTCCATGTACCCAACAATGTTAGTTCCCGATGGCGCGTTTATGATTGACCGTCGCATGGGAGTTTACGAACATCCTTTAGAAATTCAGGTGTTATTCTACGCGTCCTTGAGGGCTGCTGGTGAATTGCTGTTACCAGATGGGGATGGCGATGCTTACCTCGGCAAAGTCAATAGGCGATTGGGATCTTTGAAATATCATATCCGCAACTATTATTGGCTAGACCTGAAGCGATTGGGGGAAATCTATCGTTACAAAGATAACGAATTTGGTAAAGAAATTGTTAATAAATTCAACATCAACTCAGAATCAATTCCTAGTTGGTTGACCGAGTGGTTGCCTGAAACCGGAGGATATTTAGCGGGAAATCTGGGGCCGGGACGGATAGATTTTCGCTTTTTTGCTCTGGGAAATCTGATGGCAATTTTAACTTCCTTAGCAAGCGAAAAAGAATCTCAAAGCATTATGAATTTATTCGCCCAACGTTGGCAAGACTTAATCGGCTATATGCCTGTTAAAATTTGCTTTCCCGCTTTAGAAGGTTTAGAGTGGAGAATTGTTACAGGATGTGACTCTAAAAACAGGGCTTGGTCTTATCACAACGGCGGTAACTGGCCCGTTTTACTGTGGTTATTTACTGCTGCGGCACTGAAAGCCGGTCGAACAGAACTTGCTCAAGCAGCGATCGCTATTGCCGAAAAGCGTTTATTTAGAGATAAATTCCCGGAATACTACGATGGCAATAATGGTCGTTTAATTGGCAAAGAAGCCCGAATTTATCAAACTTGGAGCATTGCCGGATTGCTAGCTGCTAAAAAGCTTGTGGAAAATCCAGAGTACTTGGAATTAATCAGTTTTGCAGAGGGTCTTGAAGTCCCAGGCTGTAGCCTGTAGGTAGATTAGACCTCTTGCAAAAATATATTTTTGCACTCTTAGGGAAAAGGGAAAAGGTTAAAGGGAAAGGATTTTAGTTTCTTTACCCTGACAAATGCCAAGAAGTCTATTGTAGAGACGGCGATTCATCGCATCTCTTCTCTGAACCGAACAGTATTGAGTAGTCAATACCTCGCAAAGTTTTACTCCAAAGATGATTAGTGGAATTATACAGGGTGTTTCTGCTAACTAGTACAGCCGACGCGTAAATCTAGCTACCATCTCAATTCACCAGACAAGTTGTTATGAGCCACTGGTTAAAGGTACGTAAACTTCTGGCTGTACTAGCTATACCGACATAACATTGCAAGCGAGCAAACTTTTGATAAGTATATTTTAGTAAATAGTGTATTTGTACTATAAAAATCCTGATTAAAAGGTTCCAGCGATCGCACAGCCTAGTTCTCTATGAAAGTTTACACCAACTAATTACCCTGTCTCTGAATACCCTTCTCAAATACCCGATAACTGATACACTATAGTTATAAGAGGTATCTGAAGTGTCATACTTAATAATATCACCAGATAGTCTTTGCATAATTAACACGTTTTAACGTGTATTAACCATGAAAACTACTTCAGATTTAATTCCAGAATTTGAAAAACTATTCAGACAAAAATTACAACTTAATAATTGTAAACTTAGAAAGAAAAGACAAGAGAATAATTATGAAATTATTACTCCAGCTAAAGACATTTTTTTGATGTATTGGTCTGAATTCCCAGAAGTTAACTTAATATATCAGGCTGTAGGGGTACGCACTCAGCAGACTAGTGTTTACGAACGAGCTATCCGCTCCCACATTAGTTCTAGTTTGAGTAGTATTCAGGAGAATCCTCACTCTGAATCACCATTATTAGTGCAATAGCTGAAACTCAGATAACACAGACAATATTTACCAGGCTCTCGCCAGTTTTGTTATATAACTGACGAGAGTTTATCGCCGAAAATGTGTTAATTGAGAGATAAAAATGCAATCCGAAAAAAATCAAGATCAGCTAGATTATAAAGCCTTGTTAGTTAATGCAAAGCAAGCCTTAAAAGTTGAATATCAAAAATCAGCCGCTTTAGCATCCCAACTGAAAGCCATCAAAACTCAGTTAGAACAAGTTCTGGCTGAAAACAAAACTCTGAGAGAAAGTGCTTATGAAGATGTAGTTAAGCACTTTGAGGCGCGTACTCAAGCAGCAGAAGCACTGGCACTAAAAACAGAAGTACGCCAAAAATTCCTGGAAGCCAATGGTTGTAAGGATGATGAGAGCTTCGATGCTCTATGGAATATTATTAAAAATAAGATTCAGATTCAAGACAATGAAGTGAGAATCGTTGCTCAAAATGGCACTCCCAAGTTCACGTTAACAGGCAGCATGATGACTTTGAGAGATTTTATTGAATCCCTCAAACAAGATCCAATCTCTGGAAAATTTTTCTTGAGCTAGAGAGCCAAATTTATGAAAGGCTCTCGCTAAAAGCAGACTAAAGATTGTAGTTAAAAGTTATTTATCTTCGTCTTCGTCTCGTGGCGATCGTTCGATTTGACTTTTTTGGGCATTCCACTCCAAAGCAATGCATTCCCAATAAGTAGGTAGACATAATTAAATATAAAATAAACTCCTAGTTTGTAGTGAGCGATTTATCGCTCAGAGCAAGGATTATCAGGACTAAAGTCCTTACTACAAACTTTAAATTTATTTATGCCTAGATACTTACTTCTTCGGTTAACTGGAAAAGGTAAAGAAAAAACTTTTAACCCTTTCCCTTTTCCCAAAACCTGATTCCGAATCAAAATGCACAAGGCGAGAAGTTACCCTGATGATTGAATAAAATGGTTGTATAGCGGTGAGTTTGCAAAAAGTGACTTGCTCAAACTTGTGCAAATATTTTATAAAAATTTGTCGAGTTCTTAGAAGATATTTGAAAAGTGGTATGTTATGTTTTTAATCGAATTATTACCCCCCTTAATCCCCCCTTATAAAGGGTGGAAACAAGAAAATCCGGTTCCCTCCCCTTTATAAGGGGAGGGTTAGGGTGGGGTAAATATTTGATACATCAATCATGACTTTTCAAACATCCTCTTATACCAATTCAATTAATGGTTGCAACACATCCTTGGGTAAAGACGCGATTCATCGCGTCTCTACAAATGGTCTATTTGTCGCATTCTTTTTTCAAATTGGTATTAGTTTGATATTTGAGATTAATTATAAATATAACGAGCCAGATGACACCAAAAGACGCACGAAAATACGCACCAGCAACCGAGCGTAACCGCGAAGCAATTTTAGAAGTAATTTTACAAGTGTTGCCGGAGAATGGCACTATTTTAGAAATAGCAAGTGGTACTGGTGAACACGCAGTCTTTTTTGCATCTAGGCTCAAAGATTATCTGTGGCTTCCAACCGATGTAAATCCACAATCAAGAGCCAGCATTATTTCATGGACTGAACACAATGTATGTGATAACGTTTATGCACCGCTTGAACTAGATGTAAGAGAACCAGTTTGGGCTGTGGAAAATGGTGGATTTGATTGGCTAAATACGAAGCCAATTGTCGCCATCGTCAACATCAATATGATTCACATTTCACCTTGGTCAGCCTGTCTGGGGTTAATGGCAGGGGCAGGTCGTATCCTAAAAGCAGGAGGTATCCTCTATTTGTATGGCCCCTTCAAACAAGGTGGAGAACATACAGCTGCGAGTAATGCAGCTTTTGACGAATATTTACGCACAGAAAACCCAGAGTGGGGTGTGCGTAACTTGGATGATGTCATAGCAGTAGCTAGCGCCCAAAATCTGATATTGCAACAGATTTACCAAATGCCAGCTAATAATCTTTCAGTAGTATTTCAACGTTCTAATTAGTGATTGATTTTTACTGGGCTAAAAGCCAATACGCTTAAGTCAAGGGTTATTGGTGTAAATAATTGGTCTTTCAAGACGCGATTTATCGCGTCTCTACATCAGGGTTTCGGCAATGTTTGCGTAAATCCTGGGTTAGTTGAATGCTATCTGAATAAGCAAGTTTTTACTTTCTTCTCATCGACGACTACGAAAACCCTGTTTACCATTAACTTGGTCAAAGAGTACATCGTATTTATCAAATAAGGCGATTCCAGGATTTACAAATATACCCAATTCTGATTGTGGCGAGATACTCAAATTCCAGCGATTAAATCCGTCACGGGTTCCTGGTGTCAAACTGTAATCAAAAATGCCATTAATTCCTACTTTCACAGCATTTGCTGACCCTAATACTCCGGGTTTGAGTTTACCTGCTGTAGAAGCTGACTTGAATTCAGTCAAAGCATTAATAGTTCCAGTATCAGCGATCGCTCTGCTATTACACGAATTTTTTGCAGAACTCCCAGCAAGAGTTAAACAAACTTTTGTTAGTCGAGAATCCCATCTTTTACCAGGTACACCATTAATTTCGGGTTGTTGACTCCAAGAAGCCATTTTGAAACCTGCTTGATTTTCGGCAGTTAAACCGAGAATTAGGCTGCCATTATTATTACTACCACCATTGCCAACGACGATAAATCCGTTACTCAGATTGCCTGATAATTTTCTCAACGGGTTATAGGGAAGTGATTTTTCAAAATAGTTAACACCGATAATTCCCGAAAATGGCACACCACTATTTGCTGAACATTTAGGTTTTTGGGCAGTACATTGGCGACTAGTAACAATCTGTACAGGAACAGGTTCGGCGGTGGGAATCAAACCAAATCGGACATTAGTGTAAACTAATTCTCCTTCCAGGATAGTACCATCACTTAATACTTCCTTGATATTTTGACCTGTTCTTTGGATCGGAGAATTACCTAAAAACTCTTTGGGAACTCTTAGCCCTGCTGACCCTGTATCTAATAAAATACGTTTTGGTTGACCATTTGCGATCGCAACTTCCAAAAAATAGCCGCGAACACGTTGCCCAAGGGAAGGTTTTGGATATAAAGGTAAGCTTACGGTGTTAAAAGTTGGCTTGCGGGGTGTATTTTGCGAGATATCGCGCAATGCTGAATTGGGGAAAAGAGCCGCAAATGCCGACTGGCGTTGCGCTGCTGGTTCAGGGGCAATATCCCAAAGGCTTTCGTAGTAGAAAAAGCCGATACCTAAACCGCGTTGTTGCACTGCTTCTACTTGAGATTGGATTTGTGGGATGCCAACTGGACGATTTCGTAACCCCGCCATAATCCCGATACCAGTTGGAATAATTTGTTGAGTTTCTAAAATTTCTGGACGGGTAATTTGAGCGATAAAACTTTCCAAATCATTACGGTACACCTGCATAACCAATTCATCAACAATACCCAACCGTACCCAGTTGAGCCAGTCTTGCAGTTGCAGCTTATAGGCGAAATTATAATAATCGGGAGCAACTGAGAAAATGGCATTCGGTTTTCTGGCTTTCACAGTTTGGTAGAGGTCTACCATGAAGGCAGTAATTTTATCTGCCCGCCATTTTATCCATGCTTGGGCTTGGGGATTGGGTGGAGGAGGATTGCCGGTTTCTTGAGTATATAGACTTATCGTGTACTTATCATAACCAAAATCCACAGGTAAACTCATGTGGTCGTCAAATTGAACGCCATCAGCATCGTATTTAGCGATCACTTCCATGACAAGTTCCCTGATAAAATTTTGCACTTCCGGGTGAAAGGGATTCAACCACGCTACTTCACCCGCAGCAATAATTGAAGTTTGAGTGCCATCCCCTTTTTGTGTTAGCCAATCTGGATGCTGCGATGCGAGTTCCGAAGTTAGAGGAACCATAAAACCAAATTCAAACCAGGGTATTGCTAGTAAACCTTGGCTGCGGGCTTGAGTAATAATGTCTGCAATTACATCTTGTCCATCTGTTCCTTTGAAGAAAAAGGGGATACCCATTTTCTCCATGATGGCGCTGGGGTATTGTGTATAACCATCATTCCAGACTACGGGATAAACAGTATTAAAGTTTAACTGCCGCAGTTGGCTCATGGCTGCTTGCACCTGTGAACGATTTCTAAAAACACTAAAATCGTTACCACTTAGCCACACTCCCCGAATTTCTTGACGAGGTTGAGGAGGTAGTTGGGCAACAGCAGGGGCAAAGCTGTTTAGTAGCAATACTAGAAAGAATGATATCAGACATAATAATGGCAGCAGAGGCTTTTTCAAAATCCCCGGCGATGTCTGTTGACTCGTTACCTGTAGCTTGCTTAGACCCACTAGTACTCGTCTATGTACAGGCTTAAATAGTAAGTTAGTTAGAGTTGCATTAATTTCTCTACTTTTTTCCCAAAACTGAGTTGTCATTACTTCTGCTTACTAAATGATGTTAATTGGTTATATTTAATACCATATAAATGTTAAATTACTACATCAGAAAACTGATGCAGTAATTTAGCTGCAAGATATTTGACGCAGTTATAAGGTTAGTAGTGCCAAATAGAAATGTTTCAAATGTAAGACCAATTTGAAAAATGATTGCGACAAATGGGAAACTGAAACACTTATCCAATGGATGTTTCACAATCCAAAATCTAAAATCCAAAATGTTGTTGTGCCAATACCGCTCGCTTTGTGCATTTTTAACTCGGAATTGGGTTTGGGAAAAAGGGTAAAGGTTAAAGGGTAAAGGTTAAAGGTTTTTTCTTTCCCTTTTCCGCTTCCCTTTTTCCCCTTAACCCGACAAGTATTAATTGTTGTACTATCCTTAAATCCATGAATTTCCAACCTCACCAAAATACTTTTGACGATAAACTAAGTGCAAGTATTGGACTGGCTATTGGATTGCTGTTTCTTGGGGGTGGTTTTTGGGTACGTAACATAATCGCCCACGAAGGTGCAACGCTAAACGAAACACGTGGTACGGTGGTAGACAGCATCAGTCGTCGCGATCGCAGCAGTACAAATAACAATGAGCAAAAAGAAACCTATGCGCCAGTTATCGAGTTTCTAGCCAACGGTAAACGCACTCGCTTTACAGGCAATTATGAGTCCTATCGCTCCAGCAACGGACAGATGGTGGTGATACGTTACAATCCTAAAGAACCGATAAGTACTGCGCGCGTGGTGAATCCGCTGGAAAGTTTAGTACCTTGGGCAATGTTTGGTATGGGTGGGTTAGCTGTGGTTTTTAGCGTCGGTACACTGTTGCCTATACGCTGGTCTTCAGGTGGATAAATATAGCATTAAATATGTTTTGATTTTCGTGCTGACTTTGGCGGCGTTCGGTGTGCGCCAAAATATTTCTCACTGCGGTAACGCAACCACACCCGCAACACTTGCGGAATCTGGTCTTTTTGTTCCTTAGTCAGAGTATTGTAAAGGGCTAAAGCGCGATCGCGTTCGCCCCGACAAGCAGCATTGTTGTGAGCATCCCAATAGCTGCGGGCTACTCGAATCCGCCGACAGACTTCTTTAATCAGCGCGTCTCCTGTAAGTGGAGTATCTTGCTTGCTCATACTCAAATGCGATAAATTTCTAATGCCATCCTAACGAGTCAGATTTATCTTGACATTTCCAATTCCAAGCTGGCTGATTTCAGCTTTTCATAACGCATCCTACTAAGCTGTTGTGCATACAAGTTGCACAATTTAAATTGTGGGTAAGAACTTCAAACCCTCTCCTCTGCTCCCCTGCTCACCGGTCACTGAGCGTAGCCGAAGTGCTGCTCCCCTGCTCCCCTGCGGTCTCAACGTGTAAATTAAGTACTTAACAGCTTACTGTCTGGGTGGCATCTTAGCGAACTTGGGCAGGTCTGGGTTCATGCAATCCCACGGCTGGGCACTGGCTGTGTAAATATCCATTGCAGGTTGGAACCAGCTTGGGTCGTCAAGACTCCCTGCCATAATGCCGAGAAGCTCAGGGATCGGGGGCTTACTAAATAATCGGGAACCACAGTTTGGGCAAAAACCTCGGCCAACAAGGCTTCCGCTGTCACCAATCACGTCATAGTATTTAATATCTCCGGTGACGGTGACTGCACTCTGCGGTACAAGAAGTCCAGATGCATAGGCACCTCCTGTGGCCCGTTGACAATCACGACAGTGGCAATTCACCATTCTAATGGGTTCGGCTAAACATTCGTAGCGGACAGAGCCGCATAGACAACCGCCAGTAAATTTTATTGCCATAAAAATATCTCCTTGGAAGCGAAAAGTCCGATCGTCGGGGTCTCCCCCAAGAACAATTTTTGAAGACAGCTTTGCGAGGACGCGGGTTTATTCATTACACTTGCGGTGCATCCTGATTTATACGGTAGCGATCGCACTTTTATCTAGTCTTACAAGTTTTTGCCTTTTCTACAGCGCAAGATTCATGTTCTGTCTTTGACATGACTTAAGATTATTTGTTATCGATTGATGATAAAAATTAAAAGACAGCAATTAAAAATCCGATTAGATACACTACACTCAATTCCATTTTTGGAAACAATAGTTAATTTATCTGATATTAAGCCTTAAACCGTAGTGTTGTCAGGTAGATTAAGTAATTTTGCTTTGTATTTTCTAAGAGCAGCGCAGCCGACGGCGTACCACTTGCTATTCACCTCCTGCCTTGTTTCTTCAGAGTTACCATGCTATTTATGTCATCGGGTATATATGCGCCAGCCGCAGTAGCGATTAACTTAAACATTAGGATAAATGCGTGAATTGGCCATTTAATATACAGCCTCACTGCTTGCGTTTTTCAGCCTTGGGAGTTTTTAACAAGCTCACTAAGCTATTATGCTGCCGTCTTCAAGCAAAAATCTCTGGTAGAAATTAACCTGTATTAGGAAGTGGGCTATGCATATTGGATTTCTCAACCCTCAAGGCAATTTTGATTCAGGCAATAGTCATATAACGAAACACCCAGATTTTGGGGGTCAGCTAATTTACGTTAGGCAAGTCGCTATAGCCATAGCTCAAATGGGTCATAAAGTTGATATTATCACCCGTCAAATTATTGACCCGGAGTGGCCAGAGTTTGCCGAAACGATTGACACTTATCCAGGGATCGATAATGTCCGCATTATCCGCTTACCAGCTGGGCCAAAAGAATTTCTCTCTAAAGAGTTGTTATGGCCTCATCTTGTCGTTGATTGGATACCGAACATCTTAAAATTTTATCAACAGGAAGATAACTTACCCGATGCTATGACTGCTCACTACGCTGATGGAGGGCTGTGTGGCGTTCTAATTGAAGAGGAGACAGGCATACCTTTTACTTTTACTGCTCATTCTCTCGGCGCTCAAAAGATCGACAAATTGGAAGTCACCCCAGAAAATCTCACAGGGATAGACGAGCAATTTAATTTTAGATATCGCATTTTAGCCGAACGCCTGAGCATGAATCGCTCGGCAGTTAATATCACCAGCACGCGACAAGAACGTTTTGAACAGTATTCTCATCGAGTCTATAGTGGTGCAGTGGATGTAGACAACGACAACCGCTTTGCAGTGATTCCACCGGGAGCAGATTTCTCGATTTTTGGTGCAGAAGCGCGTTCCGAAAATGAGGAGGCTACTTACGAGTTCATTCAGGAGCGATTGGCACGGGACATTGCAGAAGACCGTCGAGATTTGCCCGTCATCTTGGCATCCAGTCGATTAGAACTGAAAAAAAACATATTGGGACTAGTACAAGCTTTCGCAATCAGTCCAACACTTCAGGAACGAGCTAACTTGGTGATAATTACAGGGGCGCTGGACAATCCTTTACGAGAAGAGACTAGCGACGAAATCACTGAAGAAGTATTAGCCCCTATTCGGGAAGCGGTCAAAGAAAACGACTTGTGGGGCAAAATCAGTGCATTTAGCTTGTTACATCAATCTCAAGAGTCACTGGCAGCAACCTATAGGTTTATGGTTAAACGCCGCTCAGTATTTGCGCTGACTGCACTCTACGAACCCTTTGGGCTTGCTCCCTTAGAAGCAGCAGTAGCAGGTTTACCAGTGGTAGCAACCAAGAACGGTGGCCCTAGCGAGAGCTTGCGACAGGGAGATCGGGAATATGGCGTACTCGTCGATCCAGAAGATCCTGCTGATATTGCACGGGGCTTGGAGCGGTTGCTATCTGATGCTAAAGAGTGGGAATATTTTGCCCAAGCTGGTCAGCAACGGGTGCTGAAGAAGTACACTTGGGAATCTACTGGTGAAAACTACCTGTCTTTGCTTGAGCAAATTGTATCTTCACCGGAAACTCGCCCTCGCGCTGAACTCCTTCCTATCCATCCCTACTTCCGTAATCCAGAATCGCAGACCGATGTTTTTTTGGAAGAATTGAGCGAACTCTACTTTGGATCTAGTCAAAAGGTACTAAGCAATGTGGATTAAATAAAGTACAAAACTGGGGTCAAAGCAGAAGTTCTTGCAGGGAAGGCGGAAGTTGCTACAGACTGCGCGAAACACCGAAACGTCAAAGCAGAAGTTCTTGCAGGGAAGACGGAAGTTGCTACAGACTGCGCAAAACACCGAAACGTCAAAGCAGAAGTTCTTGCAGGGAAGACGGAAGTTGCTACAGACTGCGCAAAACACCGAAACGTTAAAGCGGAAGTTCTTGCAGGGAAGACGGAAGTCGCTACAGCCTGCGCGAAACACCGAAACGTCAAAGCGGAAGTTCTTGCAGGGAAGACGGAAGTCGCTACAGCCTGCGCGAAACACCGAAACGTCAACCCTGGAGCAATATTTTTTGATGGATGCTAAATGTGGGATTTAGGTAGCTATGAGCAGCCAGCGCAAAATGTGCTGACTGCTTCAGAAAATTGCTGGTTTTGTTCCATCAATGCCATGTGTCCACCTGGTTTTAGGGTGACTCTTTCAGAGTAAGGTAATTCTGCTTTCATGCGATCGCTCGCTACAGGTTTTGTCGCTATATCTGAAGCCCCACACATTACCAATACAGGAACGTTAATAGTTGCAAGTGTGTCTGTTTCGTCGAACTTCAACATTCCCAGTGTGCCACGAGCCAGAACACCAGGCGAACCCAATGCTGATAATAAACCTGCAAAACTTAGTTGACCGCGTGTTTCAGTACCCGTAAATCCAGATAGTTCGACGGTGATGTACAGCGAACCATTTAAATACGAGAGCCAAGTCATCAACCAAAAAATCGGCCACAGCACGATAGTCAGGTACAACACAGGTTCGAGTAGAGGTTTCTGCAATTTACGTACCAGATTGCTAAAAATGCAAGTTTTTACCGGATTGGTGTAAGTAGTATCTACAAGAATCAAGCCAGCTACTCGACTCCTCAATTGCTCTGGAAACAGGCGACAGAATGTCAGGTTAATCATGCCGCCCATGCTGTGTCCCACCAAGATAACAGGTTTATCCCCTGCTATGGCAATAACAGCTTCCAAGTCACGGGCATATTTTTCTATAGAGTGATCGTTGTTTTTCGGTTTAGCGGATTTTCCTAACCCTGGTAGATCCCAAACAATTACTCGGAAGCGATCGCTTAGTTGTCGTTTGGCATAATACCATATAGTACTATTTGGCCCCCAACCGTGTGACAAGATAATTGGTTGACCATCTTCAGGGCCAAAAAACTCTACTTGCAACACGCTCCCATCTGGGCGTGACAAGCGCTGCACGGTTTTGCTACGCATAAACTTGGGTTCCTGTTGTCCAGGACGGCGCAGCAGTGGCAAACTGATAAAACCACCTCCAAAAGTCCACAGAACCATTACTAGTCCAGCCACCAAATAGGGCGTTCCTACAAGTTCTCGTTCGTACCATTCATAGAGAATGTAGATTCCCCCGCCAAGTACCCCAACAGACAGCAGTTGAAACAGCCATACAAGTAGAAAATTATGAGGCATGAATATCATGAGCCTAAACCTTGCAATGCTTTGTTAACTGCTTTTAGCTTCATACCATAGTTAGAATCATCCAACTTTCACTCCCAAGAGTGATTTATACAATGTTGGAGTGATAAAAATGCTGGGTTAATCGATCGACAATATAAATTGGCAATAACTATTAATCAAAAATATTCTCTCTCCCCCCGGCTTTTGATTAATTAACAACTCTTCAGTAGGGATATTTTAGTGACAGATGTATGAGCTACAGCACGCTAGCACATTCGGATTAGGGATGACGAATTAATATCAAATGCTTACTACTCAGGCAAAACATTAACTGAATCGTGACCAAAATTTTCTTCAAGATAGCGTGGATTGCTTACTCCTACCTGCAAAATCACTGCTGTAACTAATGCACCGATAGTTGCTACCAAGAAGGTAGTTCTATAGTCAATATTCTCCACTATCCATCCACCTAGTAGAGGAGCAAGGATGCTAGCAGGGGCAATAAGGGTATTACCAAGACCAATATAGGCTGGTCGTTGGTGTTGGTTGCCAAACTCTAAGGTCATAACCGCAGCAATATTTTGCAGAGCTATCATACCTATTCCCTCTCCTATAAATACCAAGTAAAACCAGTTAGCATTTGATGCTAAACAAGCTAAAACCGAACTGAACGCACAAGCTACACAACCAATTTGTAGAATCAACTTGCAACCGATGCGATCGCCTAACCAACCCAAAACCAATCCAGCAATAGTTTGTGTAACCATCAATAGAGTCGTAATCAACCCAATAGATGCTTCTCCCATCCCATATTGATGTACGGCATAGAGTGTATAGAAGGGAAGCGGCATCAGTGCTAACTGTGAGATCATCCGTGCGATCGTAAAGCAGCGGAAATTCTCATCACGGCGGAGAATCACAATCAGACTGTCCCAAAATTCACGTCTACTTTCAAAGGCTGATGGTGCAATACTTATCGGCTCTCGCGTCCAAGACATAAAAAACCAAGATACAGCCATTGCTAAACTGGCACACAAAAAACACAGAGCAAAGTTAAATGGTTGAGCAATTTCCTTAAGCAATAAACCAGCGATCGCAGCACCACAAACACTCATCAGATTACCAGACGCTGATAAAGTACCGTAAAAAATACCAAGCTTTGTGGAGGGAACAATTTTAGCAACCATACTGTGCCAAGCAGTAGCGCTAAACCCACCGCCTAGCGATTGCCAAATGAGTATGGCAAATGTCAACAGTAAGATAGTTTGGTGATTGAATTTTAGTTGTAACAAAGCCACCAGTGCTAATCCCAAAAATGGAAGCTTCTGATGGATTGTCAATAACATTACAGTTGGTTTGTAACACTGTAGACGAGCTACTTTACTAGCTGTTAATAGCTGAGGTAGTTGCCAGCCTAAGCGTGGAATAGCTGGGATCAGACCGATAAGTAATGCAGAATCAGTAAGAGTACTAACAAATAGAGGAAGAATTGTGAAAAATGAAGCGAAACCACACCCAAAACCAAAAAATCCACTTTCAATAACATTGACAGTAAAGTTATGGCGAAGGTCTTTTTGAATTTCAGAATTAAGCATTTTTATAGATATTGCAAGTTCGGTGATTTATTCCCTTTTGGGGAAACTCAGGCTGCATTTTAAACAGGTTTATTCTCTTTTTGTAGATACTTAGAAATTACCTAAGTACCTACAAAAATCTGAGTTCCATAAATTGTTCCCAAATGCTGTACTTAAATCACCGTTGAAAAATATTTTTGTAAAATATCCCAATTTTTGATGGTGAGCCTTACTGCAACGGATACCTGAGTCAGTGGCAGGTATAGGGTAACTTTGAAGGTGTACGTCTGTGATTGGCTGTTAGTGGTGTAGAGAATGCCCTCACAAAGTTCACGCTTATTAATCGCAGAGATTGACTTGACAGTAAAATAGCTAAAGCGTAGGCGTAGCCCACTGTAGTAGTCTGCCAACCCAAAAATGCTAGGTGGAGGTTGGGTAAAGGGAAAAGGGAAAAGGTTAAGGGATTTAAACCCTTTACCCCTTCCCCCTTCCCCTTTACCCCGCAAAGTTCACTTGGCGAACTAGTAGGCATCGCACAAAATTTATTGAGAAAGGTTGATTTGAAGCTGGAATTCTTTGGGTTAAGGGAAAACCGGAAGTCTGTCTATCAGTTTGTTGACCCCCAGGATCTCGAAGAAAAAGGAACCCCCTTCTAATCAAGTCAGCTTTACCTGCTTTGCATACCAATTAGCTTGGGGATATCGTGTTTCTTTGAATACGGGAGGCAAACGCAACCTTGAGTCACCCTTTAAGAGGAACTTGTGTGAAGCTGTAAGAGAGTGAAGAATCAAACTCTCTTCTCCTAATCAGTTCTGACTTACCCTTTGTAAATATGCCTTCAATTAGTTATAATCGCACCGACAGCCAGCAGCCACAAAGCATTACCATTGAAGGTTATGTAGTCCGGCCAGGATTACACATTCTGAGTTACCAGCAACTCAAGTTGCTACGAGACCAGACACAGCATCATTCTCAGCTTGAATCTCTAGTTAGCCAAGGTGTCATTAAGTTGACTGGTTAATAGTCGTCAATTCACTTGCAATTCATCTCATCACCTACCCAATAAGCAGGTGATGAGATGAATTGCTGTATTAGCTAGGTTTTAAGTAGATGAGTTTGAACGTTCTATTTGCTGACGAACGGTATCAATAGAAGCATTAATACCAGCCAGTTTAGACTCTAAATCATCTCGTAGCCAAATCAAGAATTTTAATTTCCGCTCTAAGCTAGCTTTGTGCGAAATGGGTTCGCTTCCATAACATGGATTACCCCAAAAAGAAAACATAGTTTACCTCTAAATTTAACTTTTGTAAGAGTGCAATATCTCGCACTACTATATTCTGACTAATCACAATCAGACTGGTGTATGTAACAACCGACCATTATTGTGTGTGCTTAACGAACTTTTGCTAAAAGTTCTCTCTTGAATTGGTGGAGGTATTTGACCAAACTGTTGTCAACTTTATCCACTTCTCCTTTAAGACAAAGTTGAAGTGATGATACCATGTTCAGAGGTTCTGGCAATTTGGCATCACAACTCTGTATTTTGCAGTTTAAATGAGATATCAACAGAACAGAACAACCACACATCGCCAGTTGTTGACCCAACGCTGTAAAATAACTCAGCAACCAATTTATAGCGTTTGGTCATCGCCTCTCTACGGGACGTTGCGCGAACGCTACAACTGGCTAGCAATTCACTAGAAAACCCATAGTAAAAGTGCGTAGTGGTCTGCCAACCCAAAAATGCTAGGTGAGGTCTGGGGAAAGGGGAAAGGGGAAAGGTTAAGGGATTTAAAACCTTTCCCCCTTCCCCCTTACCCTTTACCCCGCCAAGTGAACTTGGCGAACTAGTAGGCTAGAAAGCTGTCTGAACACGGCTGATAAAATGTACCCGCAAATCAACGTACTTATATCAGTAAATACTTCTAATAATAGATGACTTGGTGAAAGGGAAAGGATAATGCTGAAAGGTGTCATATTCTAAGACCAATTACTGAGTAGGAAATTATTTTATGAGAACCAGAAAGCTAGGCAAACAAGGCTTAGAAGTTTCAACTATCGGACTTGGTTGCATGGGAATGTCTGAGTTCTATAGCGGTCGTGATGAAATTGAGGCGATCGCGACAATTCATCGGGCGTTAGAACTTGGAGTTAATTTTCTTGATACTGCTGATATGTATGGGCCGTTTACCAACGAACAACTAGTAGGCAGAGCAATTAAAGATCGCCGAGATCGAGTAGTTTTGGCAACTAAATTTGGCAATGTCCGTACTGAAGATGGTGGCTTTAAAGGGGTTAACGGTAGACCAGAATATGTACATCAAGCTTGCGATGCCTCGTTAAAACGTCTGGGAGTGGAAGTAATTGACCTCTATTATCAACATCGGGTAGATCCAACTGTCCCCATTGAAGATACTGTTGGGGCAATGGCAGAGTTAGTCAAGCTGGGAAAAGTGCGTTATTTGGGGCTTTCGGAAGCTGCCCCGGCGACAATTCGACGGGCTGTAGCAGTTCACCCGATTACTGCACTGCAAACAGAATACTCTCTTTGGAGTCGAGAGCCAGAGGATGAAATTTTACCTACCGTGCGGGAATTAGGAATTGGGTTTGTTCCCTATAGCCCATTAGGAAGAGGATTTTTATCAGGTGCGATCGCTAGCCCTGACGATCTTGCACCTGATGACTATCGAAGAAATTCTCCTCGCTTTCAAGGTGAGAATTTTTATAAAAACCTGCAATTAGTAGAGCAAGTCAAAGCGATCGCCAGCGAAAAAGGAGTAACTTCTAGTCAGCTTGCTTTAGCATGGCTATTCGCTCAAGGAGAAGATATTGTCCCAATCCCTGGTACAAAACGCCGTACTTACTTGGAGGAGAATGTTGCAGCTACCGAAATTATCCTAACTGAACAAGAGTTGAATCGACTGGAAACAGTTGCACCAAAAAATGTGGCAGCTGGCGATCGCTATCCTGATATGAGTACTGTTAACCGTTGATCCTCTGGGTGGTGGAGTATTTTTTCAAGTTCTGCTTTAGATGCACAAGCAGACATTACCGCAGCTTAACAAAGTAATCACCCAGAATTCTCAGAGGAAATGTCAAAAGTAGCGTAGGCGCAGCCCGTCGTAGACATCGCTATTTTATCGGCTATATATCTGGATACTCATTCAATCATCTGGAAACTGCCAGCACGAGATATGTTCAATATCTTTGCTGTTGCATTTACTACAGACTGCATCACTCACAGAGTCTACCCATTCATAGTTGCAACTACGACAATGACAGAGAATGTTATTGCGGTTAGCCATTTCAATACCTTGATGCCATTGTTGCAGTTGAAAAGAGTCTGGAAAAGCTTCTGACATTTCATCAAACCTTATTCATGTCATAGTCTACATTATGAGCCTAACAAGCCCCGAAGTGAATAACTCAGTATTAATCGCCCTGGCTCTTTCCGCGTCTATAGCCCTATCACCCGTCAGCATTGCTGGTACTGTCCAAGGTTCAACCCATACGATCAAAATGTCTTCATTTAACCTCAGTTCCCAAAAATGGCAAAGTCGCGTGCTGCTACTCTTTGCACCATCTGTTGATAACCATAACTATCAGCAACAGATGCAGTTATTTAACCAGCACCAAAACGATTTTAAAGATCGGGATTTAGTTCTCGTTCAAGTTTTGGCAACAGATAAAAGCTATGCCAACGGACAGTTAATAGATGAGTCTTCTGCCGCCAATTTGCGAAATCGCTTTGGAGTTAATAAAGAAAATTTTCGCGTCATTTTGATTGGCAAAGATGGAGGTATTAAGCGCCAAGAAACTACACCAGTGCAAGCGACAGCAATTTTTGAGCAAATTGACGCTATGCCGATGCGTCAGCAAGAAATGCAAGAACGATAAATTGGTACAGCAGTTAATTTTACTGTTTAACACTACCGCAAGTACAGGTAATTGCCCTTTACTACAAACGCTACGCCAATCCCTAAGCACAAACCTCTTAAGCCCCAGAATACTACAAGTTGAATAAACTTAAGTGCGAACCTACAAAAGTAGCTGCTTTCAAACCTGAGCTTAATTCTTCAAGTAGATGAGAACAATCATTAAAAATGCATATAGTGCAATTATCAAGCAATGAATTTATTAGTTCCTGGTTTTATACCTACTAGGAGCTTTTTTTATTGTCCATTTCAATTAAGAGAGTTCATCACAAGAAGTAATCGCGTTCATCCTCAAGGCTATCGATCATTGCTTCTGTTGGTAGATTGAATGTCAATATTTGGATTGCTATTGTGTATTTGTCACTAAAAAACATTTATCAAATAAAAACAATGAATATTCTTGCTTGGATTGTTTTAGGTCTAATTGCTGGTGCGATCGCAAAGGCTATCTACCCCGGTCATCAAGGCGGCGGAATTTTAGCAACAATTTTATTAGGAATCGTTGGTGCTTTTATTGGTGGTAGTTTGGGTGTATTCTTCAGTACAGGAAGCTTTGCTCTAGCGGCTCCCTCTTTGAGTATTCCCGGTATTGCAGTAGCAGTTCTGGGTGCAATTGTTGCAGTATTCTTGTGGAATGCGTTAACTAGCCGCAGTGCTTTGTAATAAATTAAATTGAATTAACTAATTTAAAACTTACGCATTTTTTGTCCGAACTGTCAATGCGTAAGTTCTGTTTATCAACAATTATTGACAGAATTTGCCGCTTGTCATGCTCATAGCCTCAACATTATCAACCTGAATAATGTTGAGGCTATGATTTTATTTTGGATGCCCTATCTGTCGCAAACATTTTTTGAATTGGTATTAGATAAGTCGTAAATTTCTACCTACAGACTTATAATGTCTGCGGCAACAACAGCAACAACACGTTAAATCACAAATTTTATACTTGTAATCTAACTTAACTTTGTTTGGTGCATAGGCATTACTTGGCAGGATAATTAAAAACTTAGGTTAGCGATCGCAATCTATAGAAATCCGGTTTGATTCCTGAATTCACTTGCGTGGGTAGGGAACAGGGAATAGGAAAGAAAGGATAGATCCGTACTGAGTCTTGTTCAAAAATCAAATAGGAGTCCTATATTATTTATACGTGTTTTGTTTAGATTAAAGTTATATTTAAGACATAAAGTAGTGTTTTGCATACTGTTATTATTTAATAATTGAATACTAGTAGTGTGTAATATAGATTAAGTTTGCCTCTCACCTATTTGCGATGAAATTTAATCGAGAGGTAGTTACGATTCCTAGTGTACAACTTTGACAACTGTCCACAATACTGTTGCATGTCTCAAGCTCATGGTAATATTATTTTACTGTCAGGGAGATACTATTTATACATCAATTTGTAACCATGCTGGAACAGCTAGTTAGGTGTGCTAACTCCAAAAAACAAAAAATTATTCAACCTACCCAGGAAATCAACAAAAGCCCTAAAGTGCAAGGCACGGAGCTTTTGAAAGTCTGCTTATATAAGGTACTAAAGAGCTAACTAAAGCTCTTTTTTAGGAATCATCATAGCCAGCAAGAAAGGCATAAAACCCTCTTAGGATGGCAAAAAATTAGACAAGAGTAAATAGAAAAGTTTTGACACAATGTCAATAGTTTTTTGTATATGTAAAAATATCAAAAAGCCTAATTTGTATTGTCAAGAAGACATTAACATTGTGTGTTTTATTTAGATATTGATTCTCTTTGTGCTTAGTTACCTACTATATAAAAGTCCTATTTGATTAGTGAAAACTTAAGCTACCCTCGATCAAATCAGGCAAACACTTAAATTTAACAAATACATTAGGACTACTAGATCGAGATCGATCTAGTAAAAATTCGATTATTCACAAAGTCAGTAAGAGTAACAGGAAAAACATGAATATCATAGTTCGTTTGTTTGGAGCGATCGTTCTCCAAGTATCTGCGTTGGCTGCAATGTCTAGCATGGCAATGTCTGATGACAAGCCCTTTCGCATCAATACCCAGCAGACTCCTGCTGTTTATCCACAAAAAACAACACAGCCTTTTCGTGTCAATACCCAGCAGGCTCCGGCTCCTGCTGTTTATCCACGAAAAACAACACAGAGGATTTGCTCTTTAGATCCCATTGAAGATTTATTACCTCCACCACAAACTAAAACAAGTAATTCTTTGCTTTCTTACCTTGCTGAACAGGGTTTTACACAAAATAAAGAGGGTTCCTGGGTCTGTTATGCCAACGATCCTAAAAAAGAAGGACGTTACTTTACTTTATTTAAGGTCAAACAAGTTAATAGCAGGCTCATAGCAAGTTCTTTCCTAGATGAAGGCAGTCTGATTCAAGGGCAGGAAAATCGTAGCTTGGACTTCTTTATGATGCTGATTGAGCGTCATACGAATACTACTAAAGAGAACCGTCAAGGTATACGTAGATATCTACAAGCCTTCGTTTCCTTAGTCAAAGAAGGGAAGATCAAACCTACACGTCGTGGGTATCTTTTTGACCAACCAAACCGGGCGCTGGTCTTGTATCACACACTCTCATCGGGAAACCTTAAAGGTACGGGAATCACGATCAACATTTATTTACCTAAGAGTTGAATTGGGGAAGTAGGGGAGCAGGCAGGGGAGAAGTAGCAATAAGTCTTTCCCCTCTGTCTCTTGTGTCCAATCCCCAATTAAATAGCTGTCGTTTAGTGGAGGTGCATCTTGTCTAAATCAATTGTTCAAAGAATTGCGATGCCGAAGATAGTTCGCTTTGCAGCGATCGCATTTTCATCTGTTGCAGTAGTACTCACTACGTGTCAGTCTGCTTTTGCACAGCTAAATGTTGGACGCTATGGCATCCAACAAGGATTGGAGTCTGAGTATCTCCAGTACCAACTTAATAACCAGAATTTAAGCCGGATGCGAGTCATTCCTGGATGTGATGTGGGATTTGGTCTGACCTGCAATAAAACTGGATCGGTAATCCAACGATTAGTGGAGTTAAACAATGGGACTAGTTATCAAAACCTTCTGATCCGAGCAGCCGGTGGGGAGAAAAACTTTCAGAATTTCGCTAGCTTCTACGGCAATAATCCCAATCTCTCTGCGGTGCCTTACGCCTCTTTTTGGAGAAACGCATCTCCCGCAATCATGGATGGATCTCAATACCTTCTTGGACAACCTTTTGGTCGCAATCCAGTAGAAGGACTCGGACTTGTAACCAAGCAGTTCTACTGGGCACCATACTCAGGAGTCAATGACTCTGTTAGCCTTCGTAATGGATTACTAGACCTGAAATTGTCATACGGACGACTGCTGTTTGAAGAGGCCTCAAAAATTTCTAATATTCAAGAGCAGATTCAGTCTCTAGGTCTGTCGCCAGAGATGACAAATTTTTATTTAGATAAAATCTCTACAGGCTTGGATGCGTTGAGTTCTGGAGATCAGAATCAACTCCAACAGAAGATTTTTGAAGTACTATCCTTTCCATACTCCGAAGATGGTGGAGAACTCGGACGCCCCAACAATGCGATTCCAGCGGAATTTAATCAGCTCTTAGGAGAAGATATCGCAGGAGAGACTTTGCTAAGTGACAATCCACTGGCCTTAGATGGAGAAACAATCGCTTTTGATGCTTTCCCTGGCTCTACGGGAGATGTCTTGGTACCAGACAGTTCTAGTTCCTTTCCACTTTGGCCAATAATCGGCGTTGGGGGTCTTGGTTTAATTCTGCTTTTACTACTGAGTGGCGATAGTTCTTCAGCTCAAACACCTATTTCTTCATCTCAACCACCTGTTTCTTTATCTCCTCAACCACCTTCTTTATCTCCTCAACCACCTGCACCTGTTTCTCCAGAAAATGCACCTTTGTCTCTCACCAATAAAGGTGAATGCGATCTGACCCCTAGTGGTAATGGTTCTAATCACACACAAATCGTTGAGATTCCGTGTAATGTTACTCCTCAAACCCCCACGGAAGTGAAGAAGGTAGTGGAGCCATCAACGATCAAAGCGCTTGTATTGCTAATTGTTCTACTATGGATAGTCGGTAACAAATACCGAACGTTAAAAATCCGTCATTCGTAATTGTTACGCTAATTTCCAGCAATGCCTATGAGCATCAGGCTTAGAAAGAAATAATTAATTAACTAATTAGGGTAACACAGCTAGCTGTGCTACCCTACCCGTGTAACAACTCATTAGTTGTCAGTTAATTCAAACAAAAATGGATATAGCGGAAATTTTATTTTTTAAACCGAGAATCCAAACCTTGTAAATAATAAATTCTTTGGAATAAGAATAATAACTATTCATATAAATTCTAATTTAATTAGATTATGGAAGTCTCATTTACCTGTATGAAATCTTGCTTACAGCATAATATCTAGATTTTATTTACTATTTTAACTAGGCTACGCTACTAGAAATTTTATATTATTTATTCAGTTGATTTATTTGGTTTTCATCTGTCTGTATATCGCTGCAATATTACGGGCATCATCAATGCCACGATGGTGTATACCTTTTAATTCTATCCCCAACTCATTGAGAGCTTGTGCCATACCAAATTTTTTAGATACGCCAAGATATTTTGAAAATTCCTCTTTTATATTTATGTGTTCGGAAGTAAAAGGATAAGGAAAATTATGAAAGGCGCAATCTTGAATAAATTGTTTTTTGTCGTAATTACCCCAAGAACAAAAAATATAATTGGGAAACAAATCAATCCATTCTTTGAAGCGAGAAATTGCTTCTAAAAATTTTGGTGCTTCGTCAACATCTTGCTGGCGAATACTAGTCAATTCTGTACAAAAACCTGTCAGTTGCGGATGTCTCACAGGTTGGATGAATTGCTGAAACTCGGAATCAATTTCCCATGTTGCTCGATTGAGCATCACTGCACCGATTTCAATTATTTCCATTTGGTGACGGGGAATAGTCCCACTGTCACAGCACGTAGCTTCCAAATCGACTATCAAATAATAGTGGGATCTTTTTGTTTTCATATTATATAGAGTAATGATACTTGATATAAGTAGTTATTTATACGTGGTTTTGAATAATTACACAATTTTTTGTAATCTTATTGTATTTATTGTACTACAAAAATGTGATGCTTACAGCCTTTTTGATTTATTTGAACTATAGCTAGCTGTAAGACCACGACTTCACCACAACTTAGGTAAAAAGAATTTAGATTGATGAAAAAGGTTTAACCCAACGGAATTGAATAGCGAGATCGAGAGCGATCGCAGCCAGCGCAAACCATAACAAACTTTCTGCCGCCAACACCAAAAAAGGGCAAATTGTGCTGTGCCAATTCCATCCAAGTTCTATCTGAGTTAGTCCGCGCACCAAGCCAAAGGCTAACACGCCACCAGCTTTGAGTTGAGGATTTCGATCGGAGCGGATGATATAGCGGTAGGTGACACCAAATAGGAAACCAGTAAAAGTTGCAACTGCACCACTCCCCCACAAGTGCCAGTTAATATTACTGTGCAGGCTTGCAAGTGTTTGAAAATACTTTGCCAGTACGAAAGTATTCAACAGACTAGCGATCGCAAAAGCCAAGCACACACATAACCCCCCAACTATTCCAGCCTTGAGGGATTCTATGCGTTCTGCCATTAATTGAGGATCTAAAGTTGAGTTCACTCTATATATAGAAGTTAAGGATTAGGTATTAGGGAAATTTTCCTTACTCTCCAGTATGATAAATGCTTGAGCAGCTTTGTCATTGATTAAATACCGCTCTCAAGTAGGAATTTTGATGATAAATTCGGTTCCCACACCAGGTTGAGAATTCACTTCTAATACACCTTTGTGTTTTTCTACAACAATTTGATATGCGATTGACAAGCCAAGTCCAGTACCTTTGCCAACAGTTTTTGTCGTAAACAACGGCTCAAACAAGCGTTTTTTCAGCCGTTCAGGAATACCAATCCCATTGTCAGCAATCCGAATTATAACTGATTGTTCAGAATCTATTTCTGTGGCAATTTTAATCTGAGGAATTAGATTGCTCATTTTGCCTTCCATTATAGCCTCATCAAGGGCATCAATTGCATTTGCAAGAATGTTCATAAATACTTGATTCATCTGCCCTAAATAGCAATTCACCTCTGGCAATATTCCATAACTTTTAATAACTTCAATGCCGGGACGATTGCCATTAGCCTTAAGGCGGTGTTGTAAAATCACCAGTGTACTATCTATTCCTTGGTGCAAATCAGCAGGTATTTTGGCATCACTATCCGAGCGAGAGAAGCTACGGAGTGAATTAGAAAGGTTTTGAATTCGTTCGCTTCCTATGTGGAGTGAACTCAAGATTTTTCCCATATCTTCGAGAACAAAATTTAGATCCAAGTTCTCAATAGTTTTGGTAATTTTGGCTGTTGGGTTGGGATATTCTTGTTCATATAGTATAAGCAACTCGGTTACTGCTGTAATATGTTCTTGCAAGGGTGGAATATTGCTGGAAATAAAGTTGATAGGGTTATTGATTTCATGACCAATACCAGCAATTAGCTCTCCGAGTGTTGATAGTTTCTCTTGCTGTACTAGTTGGACTTGGGCTTTTTGCAAAGCCCTGGTGCGATCGCTAACTTGTTGTTCCAAAGATTCAGTCAATTGTTTGAGTTGTAAATGTACGCGCACTCTTGCAATCACTTCTTCTTGGGCAAATGGTTTTGGGATATAGTCAACTGCGCCAAGGGAAAATCCCTTCGTTTTGCTCTCTGTATCTGCTAATGCAGTAGTGAAAATAATCGGAATGTTTTGGGTAACAGGATTGGCTTTGAGGCGGCGACAAGTTTCAAATCCGTCAATACCAGGCATTTGTACATCCAGCAAAATCAACTCTGGTTGATTGCGTTCGGCTTGGGCGATCGCACTTTCTCCATCGACTGCAACCCGAAAACGAAAACCCTCACTATTGAGTGCTTCACACAGGAGAGATAAATTTGTGGGATTATCATCCACAATCAAAATAAATCCGGTATCTGAGGTCTTAAGCATGATGAATTAGCAATTGAAATTTGACTTAAATTAATTGATGTATTGTTGAATAAAAGTTTCCAAACGTTTGAGTTGGAAATTACTAGCAAGCTGGACGATTTGCTGGACAAAAATGCTTAAATGCTCGTCAGATTTAGAAAGTTCCTCGGTCAGTTCCAAAACTTTTTGAATATCACCGTCTTGCGTTAGTTCGAGTAAATCTTGTAAAACCTCTTGCGCAGGATAAATCATCTCATTTGATCGATCCAAAGCATCTATATTGGTTTTTTTGATTTCATCTATCTTCAAGTCAAAAATCCATTCCAGTTGCAAAAACTGTCGTAGCATTTCCAGCAGCGTTTCAGCTTCTACAGGCTTTGGTAGAAATGCATTTGCACCTACATCAATGCTCTTGTACTGGTCGGCTGCAAACACACTGGCTGAGGAAGCGATGACAGCAATCTCTTTAAATTGCTCAGATTTACGTAAACGATCGATCAACTCAAATCCATTCAATATAGGCATCACGAGGTCAGTGATAATCAAGTCTGGTTTGTGGGCTAAAGCCTTTTCCCATCCTTCCTGACCCTGACTAGCTTCTATAACAGTAAACCCAACTGGCTCTAGTAAATTTACAATTACCGATCGATTTTCCCATTTGTCATCCGCAATCATAATGGTGCGGCTTTGTCCTTGATAACCAATAATAGTTCCTCGCTCAACCACTCTAGAAACCTTTGCCCAGTCTTTAGATTCTGGAAATTCTGCCTCAAACCAAAAAGTACTACCTTTGCCAAATTGACTTTGTACTTGAATCTGACCACCCATCAATAAAACAATGTTTTGGCTGATTGCTAATCCCAAGCCTGTACCTTCAGATTGTCGTTTTTGATTTCCTACTTGTTCAAATGGTTGGAAGATTTTCTGCACTTGTTCAGGGATTATGCCCGCACCAGTATCTATTACCTCAAAACGAATTTTGTAGTTAGTTTGTCCATTAGTATTTAATTGTTGATTAATGACCTTAACTTTGAAGGTGACACTGCCTTGATTAGTAAATTTAATTGCATTACTGAGTAAGTTAATTAGCACTTGCCGCAAGCGTTTTTCATCAGTATGAATGCCCGTTGGTAAATCAGGATCGAGTTGGACGTGAAATGCAATCACCTTTTGTTCTGCCCGAATGCGGGAAATTTCAGTCACGCTATCTATAAAGGCAGGTAAGTAGAAATCAACAGGATACAATTCTAATTTCCTGGCTTCTATTTTGGAGAGATCGAGGACATCATTAATTAGGGTTAAAAGATGAGAACCACATTGATAAATTATGCTTACTCCTTTACGTCCTTTCTCACTCAAAGATTCTGTACGTTGGAGAATTTGTGTATAGCCAAGAATACCGTTAAGAGGTGTGCGTAGTTCATGGCTCATATTGGCGAGAAATTCACTCTTGGCTTGGCTGGAGCTTTGAGCGACTTCTTCTGCAAGGCGTAGTTCTTTTTCGATGCGCTTGCGCTCGACAATTTCAGTTGAAAGCGCTCGATTCATAACTTCTAATTGAGCAGGACTAGGTAGGCTTAGAGCTTGAGGCATGAGATAAAATAACGCAAATGCCGTATATATCGAAATAATGGCAGTTAAAGCTTTTAAACTACCTGCAACCCAATAATTTGGATGCCAAAGCGTCCAAATATCCATCAGGTGTCCAGTACCACAGGCAATGATAAAAGCACCAAATAACAAAAAGATTCCATTAAAAGGAACATCTTTACGCTTGGAAATAAAGTAAATCAGTAGGAAAGGAATAGAATAATAGGCTAGAGCGATAATGGCATCAGAAATAATGTGCAGCCAGACTAATCCAGTTTGCCAGAGATAACAATGTCCGTGGGGAATAAAACCGTTGGATTGGAAAGGATAGTTGAAAAATGTCGGCATGATATTAGGGGTTGCTGGATTGGAAATATATACCCATAGCCCTAGTATTCCCAAAGTATCAATTTAGAAAGCGCGATCGCTACTTTTTTACATTCGTGTTTATCGTTGCTTAAAGTTCTAACGTATCAAGAAAAGTTGGTGTCTTTTGTGTATAGGCGTACCCCATCGTAGACATCGCACGCCAAACTTACAATCTGATTGATAAAAAAATCTCAGCCTGCCCAATCCCTGTATGATAAGTATTAGAAACCTTTTGTAATTATTTGAAAAGTGGGACTATGGAGATTTTGACACTAGGTTGGGTATCGTTGTTAGTTGTGTTTACTTGGTCAATTGCAATGGTAGTGTGGGGACGTAACGGACTATAGAGGCATTGTGGAAAGTCCATTCTTGAGTATTTTGGCTTTATTTGCTGTAGTGCTGCTCGTAGTAGTCACTGGTGGTATTGGTTATTTAACCCTGGCAGATTGGCGCGATCGCCGTCGCCGAGATGAAGAAAAACGCACCACTCGCAGCGCCACTCCCAAGCGGCGATAGTTTTCTCGTAATTGAAAATCTTTTTGTAGGGACGCGATACAATCGTGTCCCTACATTGTTTTTATGACATTCCCAGGAAATAATTGTTACCTTTGCGATCGCAACGGGAATCATTAAATAGAAGACTTTCAACATTTAAAGTCCCACTGGGAATGGAAAACTCCTCTACTACTCAACCCATACAACCAAATTCAGAACGGCAAGAATCTCATTCAGATGTAACATGCTCCTTGCATCAGAATGAGCAACAAAAAGCCTTATCTGGAGTTATTGCCCGCATTCGGGAGTCTCTAGACATAGAAAATATCTTCAAAATTACAGTCACTGAAGTCCGCCAACTTCTGAAAAGCGATCGGGTTGGCGTGTTTCGTTTTTATCCTGAATTGGCATGGGAAGGAGAATTTATCTATGAAGATGTGGCAACCGAATGGAATTCGGCATTAGCAGCCAAACTGCGCGACCACTGCTTTAGTGAGGAGTTCGCAGGCCTTTATCAGCAAGGTCGAATTAGAGCAATAACTGATATTTATCAAGTTAATGCCAGTGATTGCTATATCCAGATTCTGGAAAAATTCCAAGTACGTGCCAGTATAATTGCCCCCTTGATCAAAGGTAAAGATTTATGGGGATTGTTGTGTATTCATCAGTGTGGTAATCCTCGACAATGGGAAGCATCAGAAATTGAGTTTGTGCAATTAATCGCCGAACATTTAGGAGTTGCTTTACAGCAAGCAGATTACCTGGAACAAGCAAAACTACAATCAGCAGAACTAGCACAAGCAAAAGCCAGAGAAAAAGCAGCCCAATGGCAGAAAACCATAGCTATCACCATTGAGAAAATTCGCCAGTCCCTAGACTTGGAAAGTATTTTCCACACAACCACCGCAGAACTAAGGCAGCTGTTAAATGCCGATCGCGTGGCTATCTATCGCTTCAATCCCGATTGGAGTGGTGAATTCGTGTTTGAATCAGTGGCAGAGGGTTGGGTTTCCCTCATAGAGCAACAGTCGCAACGCCCGGAATTGAAAGAGAATGTCAGCGAATGTAGTGCCAAAGATTTAGCTAAACCCCCAGTCGCTGATACCTATTTACAAGATACAGAGGGTGGGAGCTTCACTCAGTGTGAAGTGTACCGAATTTGTCATGATATTTACAATTCAGGCTTTAGCGATTGCTACATTAAAATTTTAGAGATATATCAAGCAACAGCTTATGCGATCGTTGCTATTTACCACGGTCAGAAGCTCTGGGGCTTACTAGCAGCGTACCAAAATACTGGAACCCGTGATTGGCAAAAAGATGAGGTTTACTTGCTTACTCAAGTTGGCACCCAACTAGGTGTGGCTTTACAGCAAGCGGAATTTATCCAACAAATGCAGATTCAAGCAGCAGATATCAGCAAAGCTGCTGAAAGACAAAGAGCGTTGGCGCACACAGTAGAAAAAATTCGTCAGTCTCTTGAAATTGAAGCCATATTTAAAACCACTACTCAAGAAGTTCGTCGGCTATTAGAAGTGGAACGAGTCGCAATTTATCGCTTCTATCCTGATTGGAGTGGCGAATTTGTGGCTGATTCCATCGTTGATGGTTGGACACCAATTGTTAAGCCGCAGCCCGTAACAGAACGCGTTCTTGTGCAAGGAAAACAAGCAGGTAAGTATGCACGTAATGAAGTTTTTGTACCAATTTCTCAGGGTGAAAAGCTGTGGGGATTGCTAGTAGCTTATCAAAACTCCCAACCCCGTTATTGGCAAGATGAAGAAATCAACTTACTAGCCCAAGTTGGCGTTCAATTGGGGGTAGCATTACAGCAAGCTGAATCCTTGAAACAGATGCAGGTGCAAGCCCAAAAACTGGCTCAAGCCGCCGAGCGAGAACGGAAAGCAGCCGAAAGGCAGAAGGCCCTAGCCGCAACGGTGGAGAAAATCCGCCACTCTCTTGATATTGACACCATTTTTGCGACCAGTACAGAAGAAGTCCGACGGTTATTGGAAGTTGACCGAGTGACAATCTATCGATTCGGAACTGATTGGAGTGGGAAATTTGTTGCTGAGTCTTTAGCCGAAGGTTGGACACCAGTAAAGGAAATTGTACCTGCAATGTCTACGACGGGCTACGCCTATGCAAGTAATTACTTGCAAGAAACCCAAGGCGGAGATTTTGCTAATGGTAAAACTCTTGTTATTAACGATATTTACAGCACCGACGATTCTATTTCTTATATTGCCCTGATTAAACTCATGGAGGCTAGGGCATATATGATTGTGCCGATTTTTCAGGGTGAGAAACTTTGGGGATTACTAGCAGCTTATCAAAATATCAAACCCCGTGATTGGCAAGAAGATGAAGTAGATTTGTTGATGCAAATTGGTACTCAGTTAGGCGTAGGGCTTCAGCAAGCGGAATTACTAGAACAAACTCAATGTCAAAAAGAAGAACTGACCCAGACTTTGAAAGAATTACAGGACACTCAGAGCCAGTTAATTCAAAGTGAAAAAATGGCAGGGTTAGGGCAGTTAGTTGCTGGTGTAGCGCATGAAATTAATAACCCGATTAGTTTCATTTACGGGAATATCACTTATGTTACTGAACATACCGAAAATTTATTTAAATTACTGCGCCTTTATCAAAAACAGTATCCTAAGACAACAGAAGAAATTAAAAAGCAAATAGCAGCATTAGATTTAGATTTCATTAATGATGACTTGCCCAAAATTCTTGCTTCAATGAAGATGGGTGCAGAGCGGATCTCTCAATTAGTCTTGTCGTTACGAAGTTTTTCTCGGCTTGACGAATCAGGAATGAAGCCCGTTGACCTTCATGAAGGTATCGACAGTACTTTGCTAATTTTACAACATCGCCTGCAACCACAAACTAATTCTTTTGCTATTGAGGTAGTTAAGCAATATGGTGAATTGCCTCCAGTAGTCTGCTATGCAGCCCAGATGAATCAGGTGTTTATGAATATTCTCAACAACGCGATTGATGCACTGGAAAACTCAGCAATTAGTGGGAAGAAAATTGACAATCCTAAAATTTGGATACGTACAGAACTTATAGAAGAGAATACTGTTCTGATTTGGATTGCTGACAATGGTTGTGGGATTCCAGAGATTGTGCGATCGCGTATTTTTGAACCTTTTTTTACTACCAAACAACCTGGACAAGGGACTGGTTTGGGATTATCTATTAGTTACCAAATTATTGTAGAAAAACACGGCGGTAATATCAAATGTGTTTCTGAACCTGCTAATGGCTGTGAGTTCTGGATACAAATTCCGATGAAAAGGACAATTAGTTAGGAAAAAATAGGCGATGCATTCTCTATGAAGTAGGTTATGCGATCGCTTTTTCATCTCACGCAGAGACGCAAAGCAAGAGGAGAGCGATGCCTTTGGCGGGCTTTGCCTACGCACGGTAAAGATTTTTTTACAGGCGATGCCTTTGGCGTGCTTTGCCTACGCACAGTGGAAATTTTTTAGGCGATCGCTTCAAAAATTTCACTAACATTAGTAATATAAGTTGCTCTATGAATTAATATGGAAACTAAAGAAATTCTCCAAGCACTCCCCAGTCTAAGCATAAGCGAGCGCCTAAAGATAGCTTAATCAGCCCTGTAATTGGTTCTTCAAGAAAAACATTCACTTACCAAAGATGAGCAAAAAAGCCAATTAACACTAGCCGCAATGACAGCTATTGCAGATTATGCACCTGGTAGTGAATTAAATATATTTTCAGAGTTAGAGGGATAAAACTTTTGCGATTATCCAGATGAAGACTTCTACAACTCAGGGAATTAGGAGATAAAAAATGACCATACAGCTACAATTGAAACCAGAAATAGAGGCTCGTCTCATTGCTGAAGCTGCTGCACAAGGTTTATCGGTAGAAGCTTATCTTGCATCTCTGATTGAAAACAGTTTAACCAGCCATGAAGAAAGTTTTTTTTATCAAGTATCAACTCAGGAAGAATGGGAAGCTATATTAACAGATTTAATAAATAGTCCTGCTTTTTCATTAGCACCAGCGCTTTCAGATGAAGCGATTAGTCGAGAGAGTATTTACACCAGAGAGAATGAAATGTTATGAGCTATTTGGTGGATACTAATATTTTACTGCGTTTGGTGCAGAAGAATAGCCCAATGCACTTTGATACTCAAAGAGCCATCTTGATACTCAAGAGACAAGGGGAATTATTATATATAATTCCACAGAATATCATTGAGTTTTGGGCTGTCGCTACAAGACCAATTAATAGTAATGGTTTAGGTTTATCCACGGCTCAAGCAGTAGAAGAAACTAATAAACTTAAGAAGATATTTATACTACACCTTGATACACCTGCAATTTTTGGTGAGTGGGAATCTCTAATTGTTAAATACCAAGTCATGGGAAAAAAGGTGCATGATGCACGTTTAGTTGCGGCGATGATAACACATCAGATAACACATCTACTTACATTTAATATTGATGACTTTAAACGTTTTTCTGAAATTGTAGTTGTTGATCCACGCAGTGTTACACCGCAGTCTTAAATATATTGCCAGAGCGATCGAACGCTGAAGATTTTGCAGCGATCGCTTTTTTCGTCAAATGTATCATACGAAGTTGCCAAAGATAGGATTGTTTGGAATCAAGCTCCCACTGGACTGGCTTTCAAGCAAATAATACGATCTAAGACAACTTGGTATCAAGTCTAATCGTGAGTTGTACCATCTGGCATAATAGCACCAGTTAGAACTGCACGGTATAAATCTGCTCCACTCATATTTGCGTCTTTTAAGTTGGCTTTTTCTAACTTTGTATCTCTCAGATTTACTCCACTTAAATCTGCTAAAGAGAAGTTTGCCTCATTAAGGTTAGCATTCTCAAGCTTTGCTGCTCTAAGGTTTGCAGAAGTAAAATTTGCTCCTGAGAGGTTTCCATAAATGTATACTGCTGTCAGATTAGCATCAGTTAAGTTAGCGCCCGCTAAATTCAAACTAGAAATACAATTGCCAATGGCCACTGTAGCACCACTAAGATTTGCTTGACTCAGGTCTACAGCAGTTAGTTTAGCTCCAGCCAACCTTGACTGTATTAGATTTGCTCCACTCAGATTTGCAGCAGTTAAATTTGCATTACTAAGATTTGCTTGGCTTAAGTTAGCTCCTTCTAAATTAGCAGCAACCATACTTAAGTCGCTCAAATTCGCTCCACTTAGGTGGACTTTATTCATATTTGCATAACTGAGGTTTGCGTTTTTTAAATTTGCCTTAGTGAGTTTTGCCTCACTCAAGTTAACGTTACTTAAGTTAGCTCCTTCTAAATTTGCCTCACTCAAGTCTGCTCCTTCTAAATTTGCTTCAGATAAATTCACACCAATTAAATTTGCACCTGCCAAATTAGCATTCTGTAGCGATGCACCTGGAGTAATTAAATAGGCTCCAACATAACAGGGATCAAAATGTGTTGGAAAGATAGTTAATATGTCGTAATAGCTATATTGCAAATTGATTTCCTGAAGATTTGTTCCTTCAAAATTAGCTTCTATAAGTTTGGCTCGACTCAGATTAGCATTACTTAAGTCTGCCCTCATCAACTTGGCCTGTCTCATATTTGATCCACTTAAATTGACACCTTGGAGGTTAGCCATGCTTAGATTCACTCCTCCATATAGTTGACAACTACTGAGGTTAGCTTCACGGAAGTTTGCCTCCCTCAAATTTGCCCCGTTCAAATCAGCTTGACTGAGATTAGCTTTTTTGAGCGTTGCTTTCTCTAGATTCACTGACTTAAGTTGTGCTTTGTGAAGATACGCTTCATCTAAATTAGCTTTACTCAAGTTGGCATTAGATAAGTTGGCTTCACTTATATCTGCACCCTTCAAATTTGCATCACTCAAATTTACCTTACTAAAGTTGACATTAGTTAGATTAGCATTTCTAAAATTTGCATGACTGAGGTTCACTCCCTCTGCTAGAGATTTACCACTAAAATTAACTCCAGTTAAGTTAATCCCACTAAAGTCTCGTTGTCCTGACTTATACAGTCTCCAAAATTCTTCTGCATCAATAGGGAACTTAGTACTGTCTTCCTCTGCTGCATAAATTCTGTTAACTAACCACATTGTTCTGTCAATCTGAAATTCTAAATCTTTGGAAGCAGTGCTATTTTGTGTCTCTTCCTCAACTACATCAATTTCTTTTTCTTGCTCACTTTCAGCAATATCAATATTTTCAGGATTAGTAACTGGGTTTTCCAAATTTGTTTGACTTTCTTGCTGTTCAACCCTTTCAAGAACCTGATTTACTACTTCAATATCATCTAAATTCGCTTTGTTAATTGATACTTCACTATTATCCAAATCTTCGCTAATCTTAGACAGATGATTGATGGGCTGTTGTAATTCGGCAAAATGTACATTTAATTGTGCGATATCTTGTTGTAGAATTTCAATTTGCTGTAATTCAGTCCTATTGTTAAATTCCTGTTTAAAGTCATCAAAATACTGTTTTAGCCAAGCAATATTTTTTCGTCGGAGATCCTGTTCCAGTTCTAAGTGTGAAATCCGTGATGCCAACGATTCTAAAGTGAGTTCTAAGTTAGGGCTATTCATAAATTTATCAATAACTATATTGTGGCTGTATTTATAAATTGCCCAATTTAAAGCTTAGATTAACAATCAACACTCACAGTTTTTAGGTGCTTCTTTGCGTTAGGTAATTCTCCAACAAAAAACTTGCCTTAGAAGCATCACACCTCCAAGGCAAGCCAACTCTTTAAATTTTTTACTCCGCGCCCTCCGCGTCTTGGCGGTTCGTTAAAGTTGCTTCACTTCCGAAACCAACTTCGCCACCATATCCTTCGCGCTTCCAAAAAGCATCGTCGTTTTATCCTTGTAGAACAACTCATTATCTACACCGGCAAAACCCGTACTCATCCCGCGCTTAATCACAATCGTCTGCTTCGCCCGATCTACTTCCAAAATCGGCATACCATAAATCGGGCTACTTTTATCACTCCGCGCCGCCGGATTTACCACATCATTTGCCCCAATTATTAAAGCCACATCTGCTTGTTCAAACTGGGGATTAATATCATCCATGTCGTACAACTGGGTATAAGGCACATTTGCCTCTGCCAGCAAGACGTTCATGTGCCCCGGCATTCTCCCAGCAACAGGGTGAATGGCATACTTGACATCAACGCCCATTTTTTCTAACTGATCTGACAATTCCCGGACGCTATGTTGCGCTTGGGCAACTGCCATACCATAACCAGGCACAATTACCACAGAACGGGCATAACCCAACATCATCGCTCCTTCTTCGGGATCGATACTGCGGACGGTTTGATCTGTTGCAGCACCACCAGCAGCAGCACCACCAGAACTAGAACCTGTACCAAAAGCACTGAACAGCACACTGAAGAGAGAGCGGTTCATCGCCTTACACATAATTTCGGTTAGGATTAAGCCAGATGCTCCTACCAAAGCACCAGCGATGATTAACATATTGTTCATCACCACGAATCCAGCAGCCGCCGCCGCCACACCTGACAAGGAGTTCAACAGCGAAATTACCACCGGCATATCGCCGCCACCAATGGGGATGACGAACATCACACCCAGCACTAAGGAAACAGCTACCACTCCCAAGAATATGGGTAAGCTATCTGGCGTAATGATTAAATAGACACTACCTACCAAATAAGCACCCAGAAGCAACAGGTTAAATGGTTGCTGGAAAGGAAATGTAATCGGGGAACCGCTAATTAAACCTTGCAATTTGGCAAAGGCTAAAAAACTACCTGTGAAGGTAACGCCACCGATTAACACGTCCAACAGCATGGAAATGTTCACATCTATGGGTATGGGTGCGCCAGAATCCAATAATCGCCAGAATTCGGCAACGGCGACTAGTGCTGAAGCCGCACCACCTAAACCGTTGAGCAAACCCACCATTTGGGGCATTTCCGTCATTTGGACTTTGTAAGCAACGATCGCACCAATTCCCGATCCAATCGCCAAGCCCAACAATATCATCTCGTAGTTCAACACATGCCGATCCAGCATTGTCGCCACAATTGCCAGCAGCATCCCCACAGATGCAATCACATTACCGTTTCGCGCTGTAGCTGGTGAACCCAGCTTTTTCAAACCAAAAATGAATAAGGATGCAGCGACTAAATATGTCAGCTGAATGCCAGTTGGTAAAAAGTCGCTCACGCCTTAATCTCCTTCTTCTTGAACATTTGCAGCATTCTATCTGTGACTAGAAAGCCACCTACAACGTTTACTGTAGCTAGTACTACAGCAATTAATCCGAGAATTACTGACACACTTGTTTCTCTAGCACCTGAGGCAACTATTGCCCCAAGTACCGAAATGCCAGAAATCGCGTTTGAGCCTGACATTAAGGGCGTGTGTAGAGTCGGTGGGATTTTATTGATGACTTCAAAGCCGATAAAAGATGCCAATACAAATACAAACAAAGCAGCAAGTAATGCCTCTGTCATGAAATCAAAACTCCTTGTATAAATGGAAATGGAGTATTAGGAGTGCTGAGTGCTGAGTGCTGAGTGCTGAGTTAAAAGTTAAGAGTTAGGAGTCTTGTTTACCCCCTTGTCCCCTTGTCCCCTTGTCCCCCTATCTTCCTCTCATCTCCCTCATCCCCCTCATCTCCCTAATTAACCGCCGGTTGTTGAGTATTCGATGCTTGTAGTGCATCCCGCACTCGTTGATTGCGAATTTCACCTGCATGGGTAACGCAAGCAGCATCAACGATGTCGTCGCCAAAGTCCACCTGTAAAGCTTTGTCTTTAATTAGCAGTTGAATCAACGATGTTACGTTCTTGGCATACAATTGGCTGGCGTGAATTGGCATTGAAGATGGGAGATTGATAGGGCCAATAATTGTTACACCATTCCACACAATATCTTTGCCGGGTTCGGTACAGGCGCAGTTACCACCTTGTTCAGCAGCCAAATCCACAATTACTGAACCTGGTTTCATTTGCGCCACCATTTCTTCTGTAACTAGCCGTGGTGCTTGTCTTCCAGGTACTTGTGCTGTAGTAATCACTACATCAGAATTCTTAATGTGTTCGGTGACAACTTCTTGAGTACGTTGTTTGCTAGCCTCAGAAATTTCCTTGGCGTAACCGCCAGCAGCAACGGTTTCTTCGTCTAATTTGACTTCAACGAATTTTGCCCCTAAACTTTGCACTTCTTCTTTGACGGCGGGACGGATATCAAAGGCTTCTACCACTGCTCCCAAACGTCTGGCGGTAGCGATCGCTTGCAATCCGGCGACACCAGCGCCCATAATAAATACTTTCGCTGGAGCGATCGTACCTGCGGCTGTGGTTAACATCGGGAAGTATTTCGGTAATGCAGCTGCTGCAATTAATACTGCTTTGTAACCTGCTAATGAAGCTTGCGAGGACAAAGCATCCATACTTTGCGCTCTGGTGGTACGGGGGATCATCTCCATACTCAAAGCGGTGACTTTCCGATTGGCTAGTTGCTGCGCCACAACAGGATTTCCTAACGGATTGAGGAAACTAACTAATACAGCCCCTTCCTTTAACAAGTCAATTTCTGAGCGTCCATCTTCTCTTTCTTGCGGTGGACTGACTTTCAGCAGAATATCTGTTTCACCCCATAATTTGGCAGTATCGCTGATTATTATGGCTCCTGCTGCTTCATAGTCAGGATCGCTGAAAAAAGATCGCTCTCCTGCACCTGTTTCTACCCAAACTTCCAAACCTTGTTTTACCAATCGGGCAACTGTGTCAGGAATTAATGCTACGCGACGTTCACAAACTTCAATTTCTTTAGCAACTGCTATTCTCATGAAATCTCCTGAAGATAAATACTTAATCTCTGCCAAGTAAGCGATTGTCCAGATGATATATGTCCCGCACTGATAGTACTTAGGCAGGAACATCAGCCATGAATTTTACTTGTAGATTGAACCTTGAATCTTTCCTCTCCCACTCTTAGCTCTCCAGGCAAAGCCTCACTTTGCCGCTTGCAGATGTCATATTTTCAGATAGTTGCAAACAGGGTTACGTATTGCACATCCTAAATTGATTCCCAAATTTTGCATCTTTATCTTTAGCTTGTTTTCGGGATTGAGAAATTTTGGTATTCCTTTCTTATAGAGTAATATTGACCGAATTTTGAAAGCTTTATAATTTCCCAATCAAATTTTAATGATTACGAGTTCGATTCCAATCCAACTTATTTTAATCAATTTAGCCCAACTTAACTGGCGATCGCTGATGGCACACCTCAATTTTTATAACAAAATTCTCAAATTTAGATACACTTATACATATTTAGAAACACAATCCAACCCCTAACTGTGTTTATATCTAGTTCAAATTTGACCCAACTTAGTAATCAAATCATGGCTACATAAGGGTAATGAAGTAAATTTAATATGCGTTGCTTTTAACACTCAGTAACTTTACTGTTGCCTAAACTTCAGGCAGGATGGCACTTTTTTTGGAAATTAAACGTCCATTGTCATGAAGCCAGTAGTAAAGTTTAGTAAAGAATACTAACACACAGTTATTTTTAGATAACACATTTATATTTTGGTAGAGGAAGCCCGATTATGCGACGTTTACTTTCTGCTTTAGCCGTGACTAGCTTTTTGGTTACTGGATTACCAGCCTTAACTTTGGCGCAAAGCTTACCTGGATTTACACTATTTAGCGGCGTCAAACAAGAAAATCAGCTACCCTTTCGGTTAGATTTTGGCGGACAAGCGAATGGTTGGGATCGATACATATTAAAGATTCCAGCCAAAAGAATGAAATTGGCAGTTGGTCAATTTGCCATTACCTACCCTGATTATTACAAAGGAACTTTTGACCAGAAAAAAATTGAAGTCCGAGTCAAAGGGAAAGCAGTGCCGCTTTCTGAGGTGAAGTGGGACAAAGAAGGTAAACTGATCAATATTTTTCCTCAAGAGCCAGTGCCAGCAGGAAGTGCAGTCGAAGTGGTGTTATCTAACGTGAAAAACCCATCCTTCGGTGGAGTTTACTATTTTAACTGTCAAGTGCTTTCCCCTGGCGATGTACCACTACTGCGCTACATGGGAACATGGATTTTAAGCATTAGTTAAGAATAGGGAGTAGGGATATAACCAATCGGCGATTCCCAATTCCCTAACAAAGTGATAAAATTAGAGATTGTGAGTTTTTATAAAAATCACCTAAGAGGAGAAGAGTATGAAAAGAACACTGGGCGGCACTAGCCGTAAGAGAAAAAGAACCTCTGGTTTTCGCGCCAGGATGCGGACACCAGACGGCAGAAACGTGATTAGCGCCAGAAGAAAAAAAGGCCGTCACCGTCTGGCTGTTTAGGGCATACTAAGCTAAAAGAGCATCTGTGGCTTTGCCCAAAGCAAATCGGCTAAAATCCCGAAAGGATTTCCAGGCAGTTTTCCGGGAAGGAATTCGGCGTCATGGCTCTTATTTAACATTGAGAGCCTTAAAGCCTTTATGTTCAACAAAACCTTCTTTGGACACTGCCACCCAGAGTAGACAAGCAACTGACTTTAAGCTGCTTACGAGCACGCGGATTGGTATTTCAATTAGCACAAAAGTCAGCAAAAGGGCAGTGGTTCGCAACCGAATCAAACGGCAAATTACTGCTGCTTTATATAAGTTGCTGCCAAAATTATCACCAGGATGGCGGCTAGTATTCATTGTCAAACCCACAGCAGCAGAATCTAAGTGCGTAAGCCCACAATTTCTGCAAGAATTAGAGCAGTTGTTGGCACAAGCTGAGGTGTTCGATGGGAATTCGTGAAGATGTTTATTATGAAGGTGGTCCCCATATTGGGGATTTAATTGTCAACCTGCTGATTGGGCTAACCATTGTCGGGCTACCATTAGCAGTCGGGGCAATTGTCAGAGCATTGTGGCTGCGTTTCCGCATCACCGATCGCCGAATTACTGTGATTGGAGGTTGGCAGGGACGCGATCGCACTGACGTAATTTACTCAGAAATTGTCAAAATCGTCAAAGTTCCCCGTGGCATTGGCTTTTGGGGAGATATGGCAATCACCCTAAAAAACGGCAGTCGTCTGGAATTGCGTGCAATTCCCAAGTTTCGGGAAGTCTATGACTACATAAACGAAAGAATTGCTGCGAAAAATCCCGAATTTAGCGCTCCTGCTAACAAGTGATGACAGCAGGGGAGGCAGAGGTGAGCAGGGGAGCAGGGGGAGAAGAACCAATACTTCGACTTCGCTCAGTACAAGTGCCCAATGCCCAATTCCCAATTTAAATGTGCGGCTATCCGTAGCGAAAGATAGTCGCAGACAAATCATGATTTAGATAAATTAGATTCAGTTTACAGTACCTCAGGTTGAATTCAGAATAATGGATTTTGGTATCGGCTTTCTCTCGAACAACGTGATGCTGCCAATCATAGATTTCTTCTATGGTATTGTGCCTAGCTACGGATTAGCGATCGTTGCTTTGACCCTGATAGTCCGCTTCGCGCTCTATCCCCTGAGTGCTGGCTCAATTCGCAACATGCGGAAAATGCGGATTGTACAACCTCTGATGCAGAAGCGGATGGCAGAAATCAAAGAGCGCTATAAGGACGATCCGCAAAAGCAGCAGGAGGAAATGGTTAATGTCCAAAAAGAATTTGGCAACCCTTTGGCAGGCTGTTTTCCATTATTAGTGCAAATGCCGGTTTTGTTAGCGCTGTTTGCTACTTTGCGGGGTTCACCTTTTGCAAGTGCGAACTATAGCGTTAACCTGCAAATTCTTCCCGCAGAACAAATCGAACAAATTCAACCACAAGCCTTTGCCACTGCTCCTCAAAATATTTACGTTGCAGATGGGGAACACGTTAAAGTAGCTGCCATTATTCCCAGCGGAAATAAATTAGCGGTGGGAGAACAAACCAAGATACAGTATCAGACTGTTGAAGGTAAACCATTTCAGGTACTTTTAGCAGAACACCCAGAAAATAAGCTGATTCCTGATTGGAAAATTACCAAGGGTGAAGATAGGATAAAAATTGATGCCGAGGGCAATGTAGAAGCCTTGCAACCAGGAGAAGTTACTATTCAAGGAACAATTCCTGGACTAGCAGCAGAAAAAGGCTTTTTATTCATTGATGCTTTAGGCAGGGTTGGCGCACAAGATCCAGATGGCACAATCCACTGGGATATCGTCGCCATGATCGTCTTCTTTGGGATCAGCCTTTATGTTAGCCAAATGCTTTCCGGGCAAAATTCCAGCGGTGGCAATCCGCAGCAGGATACAGTTAACAAAATCACCCCCGTTATCTTTTCTGGGATGTTCTTGTTCTTCCCCCTACCAGCTGGGGTGCTGATGTATATGGTGATTGGTAATATTTTCCAAACCGCCCAAACTTATCTTCTCTCCCGCGAACCTCTACCGGAGGAACTACAAAAAATTGTAGAAACCCAGGAGAAAGAAGCAGCAGTTACAGAACAAAAAGCATTACCGTTTGAACCAAAAAGTCCTAAGAAAAAGGCAACAGGGGGATCATGAGTGACATTCCGATGCAGCGAGGTCAGCAGTGGTTAAAAACCCTGCTGGAACTCACTGGAATACCTGCTGAGATTCAGGGTCATTTAGAAACTGCCCAATCTCAAGACGGCGATTCTCCAGAACCAGATAACTACTGGTTGACTATTGACCAAACCAATTTGACATCAGAACAAATTCAGGTGTTAATTGGTGCTGATGGTTCTGTGTTAGATGCGATTCAGTATCTAGCAAATTCGGTTCTAAACCTTAGCCAGCCCCCGGAAGAACAAGCCTCTTACACCATTGAGTTAAATGGCTACCGGGTGAAAAGAGAAGCCGAAATTCGGGCATTGGCAGAAGCAGCAGCCGATGAAGTGCGCTTTTCTGGTAGAGAAGTGGAAATCAAATCTCTTAGTTCTGCTGAACGGCGTCAAGTTCATACCTTCTTAAAAGAATTTGGAGATTTAGAAACCTTCAGTCGCGGTAAAGAGCCACATCGTCATTTGGTTGTCTGTCCAGCTTCGTTGGAAGGAGTTAGGAGTTAGGAGTTAGGAGTTATGAGTTTGGAGTTAATTGAAAACTCATAACCATATATAATTTCAAAATTTCTCTTGTTCTTAAGGGATAAAATAAAAATTCAATACCAGTATAGTTACTGGTAATCAAGATAAATTTTAGTGAGGATGTCTCACAAATCCTATGGACGCAATTTATATTCCGCAGCTAACTCAAGCCCCAGAGCGGACAGAGGAAGTTCAGGTTAATGAATTTCTGCCTGGTCTGGAAACTTTGACACCAGTTCGCGGCTACGTGCGCGTGCAGCATCATGGTAATTACTTACAAGTATCTAGTCAGGCAGAAACAATTATTACTTGTACCTGCAACCGCTGCTTGCAGCAATACAATCGCCGTTTAGGGCTTGATACGAAAGAAATCATTTGGTTAGACGAAACTGCAAATCAGGCAAATGACTTGCCCTTAGAAAGGGAAGTAGTTATGGAAGATTTGCTGGAAAGTTTACCGCCCGATGGTCATTTTTATCCAAACGAATGGCTGTATGAGCAGATGTGCTTGGCAGTACCACAACGGCAACTGTGCGATCGCAATTGTCCAGGTATTCCTGTAAGTACTACTGTTGATAGTCCTGAGATTCCTGAAACTCCAGTTGATAACCGTTGGGCTTCTCTGGAAGCACTGAAAAAGCAACTTCCGGGATAGTAACGTAGCTAGTACTTTACTCAGTTAATTTATGAGATTTATATAGAACCCGATTTCTTGAAGAAGTCGGGTTTCTAGTTTACAGCTATTTTCAGGTCAATAGACCACGTGGTAGGGGCGCAAGGTCTTGCGCCCATACGACAGATGTGGTTCAAATACATGATTTTAGCTGTAACAGAGCGATCGCACTGGCAACCGCTATGAACTGGTAGATGTTGGTTTTTTAGTTGTTAGAGGCGATACAAACCTGAACAATGAGAGAAGAACAAATAACCATAGCTAAATATGAACTTCCGTGAAGAGTTTAAACTGCTCCTACGCGCCCGCTACCCTTTGATTTATATTCCCACTTATGAAGAGGAGCGGGTAGAAGCAGCTATCCGGGAAGAAGCCACCAACCAGGGTAATCGCCCAGTGTATACGTGGGATTTTGTCGATGGCTACCAAGGAAACCCCAACGATGTTGGGTTTGGACGACGTAACCCGTTGCAAGCTTTAGAATTTATCGAAAAACTACCAGCTTCCGCACCTGCGGTATTGATTCTCCGAGATTATCATCGCTTTTTAGATGATGTTGCGATCGCTCGCAAACTTCGCAACCTGTCCAGACTCCTGAAGTCGCAACCAAAAAATATTGTCCTACTGTCGCCACGCATCGCTATCCCTGACGACTTAACGGAAGTGTTGACAGTCGTCGAGTTTCCCTTACCCGCCGCCCCAGAAATTAAAACTGAGGTGGAACGCTTACTCCAAAGTACTGGTAACTCCCTTTCTGGCAAAGTTTTAGATGACTTGGTGCGCTCTTGTCAAGGGCTTTCGATGGAACGGATTCGCCGGGTTTTGGCAAAAGCGATCGCTACCCACGGAGAATTGCGACCTGAAGACGTGGATTTGGTTTTGGAGGAAAAGCGCCAAACTATCCGCCAAACCCAAATCTTGGACTTCTACCCTGCCACTGAGCAAATTTCTGATATTGGCGGACTGGATAACTTGAAAGATTGGTTGATTCGGCGGGGAGGTTCATTTACAGATCGAGCGCGACAGTACGGATTACCGCACCCGCGTGGTTTAATGTTGGTGGGTATTCAGGGAACTGGTAAATCGTTAACGGCAAAAGCGATCGCTCATCATTGGCATTTACCCCTGCTACGTCTGGATGTGGGAAGGTTATTTGGTGGTTTGGTGGGTGAATCAGAATCTCGGACTCGCCAAATGATCCAAGTAGCCGAAGCCCTCGCTCCCTGTATTTTGTGGATTGATGAAATAGATAAAGCCTTTGCCGGACTTGGTAGTAAAGGTGATGCCGGAACAGCTAGCCGGGTGTTTGGTACTTTTATTAATTGGCTAGCCGAAAAAAGCTCACCCGTGTTTGTCGTCGCCACCGCCAACGACATTCAAGCTTTACCGCCGGAAATGCTCCGTAAGGGGCGATTTGATGAAATTTTCTTTGTAGGTTTGCCCACCCAAGAAGAGAGAAAAGCAATTTATGATGTTCATTTATCCCGACTGCGCCCCCATAACTTGAAAACTTATGACATCGATAGGCTAGCTTATGAAACGCCCGATTTTTCTGGGGCCGAGATTGAGCAAACTTTAATTGAAGCGATGCATATTGGATTTAGCCAAAATCGCGACTTTGCTACTGACGACATTTTAGAAGCAGCCAGTCAGATCATACCCTTAGCACGAACTGCCGTAGAGCAAATTCAGCAACTCCAAGAATGGGCTGCTGCTGGGAGAGCGCGTTTAGCATCTAAACACAGTCCTTTGAGCGAACGCCTCCGGCGTACTACGTGAACCCAAAAAATGTAGAGACGTAGGAGTGCTACGTCTCTACAAAGGTTTTCGATAAAGCATATTTAATTTCACCAGATGTCTATTCAGCATAGCTACAATAATCAGTTAGTCAAAAGTCAATAGTTAATGATGAATTATTATGGACTATTGATTTTTATACTGATGGGTTATTTGCTTCTCTACTCGTAATACCAATTTGAAAAATGATTGCGACAGATGGAAAATTGAAACACTTATCCAATGGATGTTTCACAATCTAAAATCGTTCGACTGAGCGCAGCCGAAGTCTAAAATCTAAAATCTAAAATGGTATAACCCTTGAGAGCCAGTTCAATACCGCTCCCCTCAATGGGGGGAAAATACGCAGATGACTGGCTCACCTTCACCCTTGACTCTTGATAATCAGGTTTTTATTATGTTGTCTGGCTTAACAAAGTTTATACTGGGTTTTTTCTTAGCGATCGCTGTGCTAATAGGTGGCGGTGGTGCAATTGCACTCTATTTTATGAATCGCACCGGCATAGCCCCTGCCAAACCCATTTATTCCAATGATAGTCCTTCGGTGAAAGCCCAAGCTCCTAAAAAAACTGAGCCTGGAGAAAGTAAGCCCGCTCTTACACCTGGGACATCTACTCAATCGTCTCCAAGCCCAACCTCTACTCCTACAGAATCACCAAAGGCTACCCCATCATCCAAACCATTACCATCGGGAGCTTACCGAGGACGTGTTAGTTGGGCTGAAGGCTTGAGTTTGCGATCGCAACCAAATCAAGAAGCTGAAAAGATTGGTGGAATTGCTTTTAATCAAAAAATTATTATCTTGGAAGAAAGCGACGACAAATCCTGGCAAAAGATTCGTTTGGAAGGTAGCGAACAAGAAGGTTGGGTGAAAGCAGGTAATACTGAAAAAGTTAATGAACAATAGGTATAGGGCATTAGGAGTGCTGAGTGCTGAGTTAGGAGTTAAGAGTTAGGAGTTTTATTTACCCCCTTGTCCTCTTGTCCCCTATCTCCCTCATCTCCCTCATCTCCCTCATCTCCCCACCTCTGCTCCCCAGGACACTTACTTGTAAAGAATCATACGAAAAGTAGTTATTACACATAGTAAGTAGTATACTTTTTTATAGCCGTTAACTCGAAAAAAGCAAGTGAAAACAGGGGTAGCTAGCCATTTAATCAAGCTTGCCTCAGTCTACGAGGCATCCGAAAGCATCAAGGTTGTTCCTATCGTAGTTAATTTTAAATTTTTAAATTGGAAAAAGTTATCGACTGATGCTGCAATGCGTCTTTTGTCTGTGGCTCTGATTACAGGGCTTCTGAGTATTGCTGGAGAAGCTTTAGCACTTCAGAAAATAGGAAGTAATGGGCCTGAAGTTAGCAGTAATCAGAGATGTTTAAAAAAGTTAGGCTATTTTAACGGCCCAGTGACAGGTAAGTTTGCGAGCTTGACTCAAAATGCTGTAATCAAATTCCAGCAAGCCAATAGAATATCGGCTGATGGAGTTGTGGGTATTAGTACTCAACGAGCCTTGCAACGAGCGTGTCAAAGTAGAAGTTCTAATAGAAATATCGGTGGTGCAGCGCGCTCGCCAGTTGGTCAATATCCTACTCTTTCTCAAGGCAAAACTGGTGCAGCCGTTACAAGATTACAACAGCGTCTACGGCAGTTAGGCTACTTTAATACTAATCCCACTGGGAATTTTGGACGAATTACTAAAGATGCTGTGATTGCATTCCAGCGAAATTATCGCATAACTGCTAACGGAATTGTGAATCGACAAACTTGGAACGCACTAATGGGTTCCTCTGTGACTCCAGAAAGATCGAGTCTTTCCACTCAACAAGTCAAAGAACTGCAAGTGCGTTTGCGGCAGCTAGGTTATTTAAATGCTGATGCCACTGGGAATGTTGGCCCAATGACTAGAGAAGCTGTAATTGCATTCCAACGAAAGAATGGATTACCCGTTGATGGCATTGCTAATGCCCAAGTTCTGGACTCAGTGCGTAGAGTCTCGACTGGTAGCATTCAACAACCAGGTAGAAATTATCTAACTGTAGGCGATCGCGGAGAAAATGTCAGATTAGTTCAAGAGCGTTTAGCACAGTTGGGTTTCTCTAATACTAATCCTGATGGACTTTTCAACGATTACACTAGACAATCTGTGATTGCATTCCAGCAATATTCTCGAATTAATTCTACTGGGAATGTAGATTGGCAAACTTGGGAAGCATTGGGGTTAAATGGTTCAGTTGGGAGCCAAAATAATGATTATGTATTAGCTGACACTAATCGCTATGCATTACCTCCTGCCAATGACAATGTAGTACCTGTTACCAATGGCAATACATTAGTTGCTAATAATCCTTACAGAGTAATAATTCCAATTTCCAGCAATGATACTCTGAGTAAAGTGCAACAATATATACCCAACGCTGTCGCGGAGCAATCCAATTTAGGGGATTATGTAAATGCTGGAGCATTTAGCGATCGCGCCCAAGCAGAAACGCTATCAAAAAAGCTCCGTTCATTAGGTCTGGATGCACGGGTAAAATACAATTAACTATATTTGTAATTCGTAATGACGCTCGCGGACTCGCTACCGCTACGCTAACGTAATTCGTAATTAAATTGACAAGCTCAACTGCGAACCTTGTTGAGTTTTATTCACTTCAATCCGGGCTTGGAAGGCTTCTTTGAGGTGGGGCATGTGGGTAACGGTGAGGATGCAGGCAAAATCAGAGGCGATCGCATTAATCGCGGCAATCAAGCGATCGCATCCTTCGGCATCCTGTGTACCAAAACCTTCATCTACAATCAACAATTGCAACGCCGCCCCTGCTCGTTGGGCTAATAATTTCGCCAAAGCTAAACGGATGGCAAAGTTAATTCTAAAGGCTTCTCCACCTGAGTAAGTTTCATAAGCTCGTGTTCCTCTCGAATCGGCGATTAAAATATCTAAGGTGTCTATCAGCTTGGCATTTTTCTTGGTTGATTTAGCACTACGTCCAGCTTTTTGAGTAATAAATTGTACATGAAATTGATTACCACTCAAACGCGAAAGTAGCTGATTTGTCTCGGCTTCCAGTTGCGGCAATACATTTTCAATCATCAGTGCTTGGATACCATTTTTACCAAAAGCTTGCGCTAATTCCTGATAAACTCGATATTCTTGCTTACAAGATTGTAATTGCTGCTGCTGTTGTTCATACTGAATTTGCAGCGTTTCCAATTGATGTGCCAGCTGTTCTAAACGCCCCAATTTGGCAATTTGCTCATCGAGTTGCCGTCTACGTATTGCTAATTGCTGCTCTAATGCTTGAATTTGGGCAGATGGGTTAGCTGTTGCTTGTAGTTGCCCAATAATGCTTTCGATTTGTCCGCCGAGTTTTTGCCGCTCCGTTACTCTGTCGCTTCTAGAGTCCTCTAACTCTTGCAACCTCGTCTGGAGTTGGGGATACTGCTGCTGGGCTGATAACAGTTGTTGATAGCGCAAATGCCAAGATTGAGCTTTCTTGGCAGCCATACGCAAATTGTTGTGCTGCTCAGAACTGTAGCCAATTTCGGTAATGTGACGCTCAAGAGCCGCGATTTGTTTAGCACATTCAGAATCAATTTGATCCTGTTGGATTTTGGCTTGTAATTGAGCAATTTGGGATTGTAATTCTGGTTTTCGGGCTAATAGTTGCGCTTGTCGCTTAGTTGCATCTTTAATTTGCCCTTGTTTAATTTCTGCCCATCGCCATCGCTCAACTTCACTCCGAGCGAGGGCATGATCTTGTTCACTATAATTAACTTGTTGCAGATATTGATCTAGTTGCCGGAGTTCCGCTTGTTTTTCGGGAGCGTAATCACCAGCTTGGAGCGATCGCTCTAAATGCTGTTTTTCAGCAGCAATTTGTTGTAACTGTTGTTGCACATCAGTTGTCGCTTCTAATTGTGCTGCCAACTGTCCCCGTTGTTCGCGTAAACCATCATAGCCTGCCAATTGTTGGGATATATCGCGATATTCCTGTCTAAGTACCTGAATTTCTCGGTCAGACACAGCCATTTGTTCTCGTACTACCCAAAACTGCCCTTGAGTATCCTCTAACTCACTTTGGGTTTTTTCCACCACCCGACTCCAGTGATGTTCATCTAGTGGACGCTCACATAATGGACAAAGTGCTTCAGGATTTTGGAGCATTTGCAATTTCTGCTCTAATTCTCCCAGCAGTTTTTCATAATCCCGTTGATGAGCTTGCAGACGTTCGATAAAGTGCCGCCTTTCTTGCCCTTTTTCTTGGACTCGTTGCAGATAAACCCGCTTTTTCTCCAATTCCTCAATCTGAATTGCCACATCCATCACCGCTTGTTGTAGTTGTGGTTGGCGACCATGCTGGCGTTGCAATTGGTTCTCAGTATTTTGGAGTTGTTCGAGTCGCGCTACTAAACCAGCATGAGTGCGATCGAGTTGGTTTTGTAAAGTCGCTCTTTGTTGCAACAAGGGAGTCACTTGCATTTGCAATTGATCTAAACGAGCAACATGGTGACGTGCTGCGGTTAGTTGTGACAAAGCAGCTTCTACTTCACCTGATTTAGTCAGAGTTTGTTGAATGTCTCGCTCTTGTTGCTGTAAAGCTTCTAGCTGCGCTTGGGCTTGTTGTAGTTGCCGTTCGATTTCGTGAATTTGTTTGGTAAGCTGTTGTTGCTTTTGTTGGCGATTCTGTTGGGCGCGGGTGTGTTCTTCAAATTTGATAGCAAAAGCTTCTTCTTGAGATTGTAAACTTTGATATTGAGCGTATCCAGCTTTAATCTCAGCTTCTTGGTGTAATATTTTTTCTAAATCTGATAGTTGAGAGCCAACAGCTGATTGTTCTTGTTGGAGGCGATCGCAATCTTGGGTAAGATTTTGGTATTGCTGCTTTATAAAATTAAGTTGTTGTTCCCAATTTTGGCGCTGGTGCTGGACAACTTGCAAACTTTGCAATTGAATATTATCAAAAGCTTGCACCTGTTGCAGTTGATTGAGTTCAGCTTCTAACTCCACTCTTTGCGCTTGGGTGATTTCGCGTTGTTGCAGCTGAATTTTTATCGACTCTAAAGAACGCTCTAACTCTACTGCCCTGGCTTTGAACTGACGAGAAGATTCCTTTGCTCGTTCTTCTAAATCATCATACTGATTGAGTTTCAACAACTCCGCTAAAATTTCTTTGCGTTCTGTGGGACGCTTGAGCATAAATTCATCTGCACGACCTTGACGTAAGTAGGCAGAATTAATAAATGTATCGTAATCGAGCTTGATATGTTCTAAAATCAAATCTTGGGTTGCTCTTACCCCTTTGCCAGTGAGTGAGCGAAACCCAGATGGAATTTCTATTTGAAATTCGAGGACACTAGTACCTCCCCGAATTCGGGTACGAATCACCCGATATTTTTGCTGGTTACTTTGGAAAGTAAAATCAACCCGAACTTCTTTTGCACCAGAATAGATGACATCATCTTCAACAGTGGCACGGCTTTCACCCCAAATTGCCCAAGTGATTGCTTCTAAAAGAGAAGATTTACCCGCACCATTGGAACCCGAAATACAAGCCGTATGCAAACCACCAAAATCTAAAGTTGCATCACGGTAACTGAGGAAGTTTTTGAGGATAAGTTGTACTGGGATCATTCACGCTATAGCGCCACATCTACTTTTAATAATTAACAGTACAGATGCACTGTTTGTTAGTTTAGCTATCTAGATATCAGGTTTCTAGTCTTGAAGACATCAATTTTACAAAAATTTACAATATTATGAGTTAATTTTTCTTGTTGCATGAAAAAGTTTTGCTGTCTTTGGAGGAAAATGAAATTCTCCTGGAGGCTTTTCGTTATTTTTTCTATTGACTGAGAAGAAAATATTCTTATTTGATTTGTGAGGATTGAAAGTTACAGATCCCTGACTTCTCAAAGAATCCGGGGATCTTGTCTCTTACGAATTATTTAGGATTGTCATTGGCTAGTTGCGTAGGCGTAACCCGTCTTAGACATCGCGATCGCTTGACCTTGACCGAGGTATCAACAATCCAATATATGTACCGACAGCAAATTTGGTTAAATCTAGAAATGGAGCGCGACTCTTTTCGTCGATAACTGCCAGAGTGAGAGAACCAATTACCATAATCAGCGTTGCAACAGCTAGCACTTCATCTCTTGAAGGAAATTTCTTGGATAACATAGACTCCCTCGCAAATTGTTTGAATCACTACATCCATACTTTGACAGGTGAGTGTTTGTTCTAGGCTTAAATACAGGTTTGTGATATGAGTGAGTTGTGTATGCGATGAGCATGAATAGCCAAATTGGCAGTTAGAATCAGCAAAAGTGTAGTGGTTAGCTTATGTCCGGGCGATCGCTTTTCTGTTCTCTAGAAGGTATCCAAAAAGCAAAAAAAGCTTTAATTCGTTATTCCTTAACTCAAAAGGCATTAGCTGAAGAGTTAGAAGTAACTCGTCAGCCGATCGGAAAGTTCTTTACAGGTAAACCTGTTGACCGCAATCTCTTTGTTCAGATTTGCGACAGGCTAGACCTAGAGTGGGAAGAGATCGTTGCTGAAGCAGCTAGTGAACCAGAGGTAAATCAGGATAACAGTATTGATATTGATGCGATCGTGCAAACAGTACGTGAAAAGATAAAACCCATCATTCAACAACGCTGTGGCACAATGCGGGTACTAGATATGACTAAACCCATTGGGTTGAATGACATTTACACCAGCGTTAATATCCTGGAAAAAATTACTGGACGACAACGACTAGGAATTGATGAATTATTACAACAGTGTGGGAGTCAGGATTTTGACCTTTTTGGACTCAATAAAATTACTGAAAAACGAGTTCCAGGATTGGAAGCGGTTGAGAAGTATTCCAAGCTAATGATTTTGGGAAAGCCAGGTGCAGGCAAAACCACATTTTTGAAGTATTTAGCAATTCAGTGTCTTGGAGATGAGTTTCAGGCTGAACGTGTACCGATTTTTGTTACCCTCAAAAACTTTGCGGAAGCTGCAAACAAACCTGGATTATTGCAATACATCACTGAAGAGATAATAAATTCTATCTCTTCTATTCGAGATGTACTAACCTATGGCAAGGCATTAATTTTACTTGATGGGTTGGATGAGGTTAGAGAAGAGGATAGTAACCGCATCTTAAAAGAAATTCGTGAGTTTTCTGATCGTTTCCCAAAAAATCAGTTTGTGATGACCTGCCGAATTGCAGCACGAGAGTATATCTTTGAGAAGTTCACAGAGGTGGAAGTTGCTGATTTTGACGATGAGCAAATTTCTAACTTTGCCAATAACTGGTTTAAAGAGAAAGCTGTAAAACCAGATATTTTTATCAAACGTCTTGAAGACAATAGCCGAATCAAACAACTTGCTGCAAGTCCGCTGCTGCTGACATTGCTTTGTTTAGCATTTGAAGAGTCAGGAGATTTCCCTGCAAATCGTTCTGAGTTATATAAAGAAGGACTGGATGCGTTATTGAAAAAATGGGATGCCAAGCGGGGAATTCAACGCTATCAGATTTACAAAAAGCTCTCAGTCCAACGCAAAGAAGATTTACTCAGCAAAATGGCGTTGACTACCTTTGAGGGGAGTGAATATTTCTTCAAGCAGAAAGTAGCAGAACAATACATTACAGAATACATCCGCAATTTACTTGGTGCTAATACTGACGAAGAAGCATTGCAACTTGACAGTGAGCAAGTTTTGCGTTCAATTGAGCATCATCATGGGCTAGTTGTCGCAAGAGCGAAAAGGATTTATTCATTTTCTCACCTCACATTTCATGAGTATTTCACAGCTAGAGAATTTGTGGTTGTGAGACAATCATCAGAAGAAGCGTTACAAAATCTTGTTAGCCATATTACTGAAAAACGCTGGCGGGAAGTCTTTTTGCTGGCGGTTGGCATGTCTCCAAGCGCAGATCGGTTATTGCTGTTGATCAAAGAGAAAATTGATTTTATAGTGGCTGATGATCAGAAGTTGCAGGAGTTTCTTTTGTGGGGAAAAGAAAAATCTCTTTCCGTTAAGGTATCTTACAAACTAGCAGTAGTTAGGGCCTTTTACCTGGATCTTTCTCTCGATCTCTCCCTCGACCGATCCCGATCCCTTGACCTCTCCCTCGACCTCTCCCTCGACCGATCCCGATCCCTCGACCTCTCCCGATCTCTGTCTCAATCCCGATCCCTCGACCTCTCCCTCGACCTCTCCCTCGACCTCTCTCTCTCCCTTGACCGATCCCGATCCCTCGACCTCTCCCGATCTCTGTCTCAATCCCGATCCCTCGAACTCTCCCGATCCCTCGAACTCTCTCGACCCCTCTCACGATCCCTCGACCCAGAACTCAAGAATTTACTACAAAAACTTCGAGAGCAACTACCAAGCAGACAAGACTGGCAAGAATCTCAGAAATGGTGGTTAGTTAATGGGGAGGCTTGGTGTGAAGAATTAAGAGAAGTAATGATTAAATATCGTAATATCGGTCATGATTGGCAGTTCAGTAACGAGCAAAAGGAATTGCTTCAACAGTATTATGATGCCAATCAATTACTGGTAGATTGCCTAAATAGTGATTGTTATGTCAGTCGTGAAGTGCGACAGCAAATAGAAGATACTTTGCTATTACCGATCGCAGAGATTAAACAGCGTCAGCAGCAATTTTAAATACCCATATAGCAGATAATAAATCATTCGTAAAAAAAGCGAAAATATTTTCCAATTCCTAGCAACTCAATCTAGAATGGAAGTAAGAGTTCGCAGTCAGCCTATTCGCCTCTATTTGATGGCTTAGATATGTGAATATGAGTAATAAAATAGCATTTTGGAACAAAATAATACTCATTTACGTCGTATAAATGTCTTGCCTCTATTTTAGTTGACGTATACTAACAGGATAAAAATTCTGAACAGCTATGTCTACGACGGTTTACGTCTTTGCGATCGCACAGAATTCCTATCATAATAAGTACTTATATACGCCCATAGACAGGTTTAAAAACAGTCAGAAACAAACTCAGTGAATCCTCGTCATTAAATACATCACATACACAAAGGATAACCCTCTTATGACTCGCCTATATCAATGGAAATCTGGAGCTGTTGCACTCATGGCAATGGCCGTTACTACAAGCGTCATTAGCCCCCTATTCAGCTTGGCTCCTGCTAATGCTCAATACAGAATCGATCAAAACAGAACTGGGCAATACGGAAACGTTACCATTCCTTCTGGAGTTGCTCTTCCTGTAACCTACGAAAAAGAGACAATTACTATTGCTCCTGGAGAAAGTAAATCTCTAACCTTGAGAATAGCCAACGACATTATCGACAGAAATAGAAACGTCTTGATTCCTGCTGGTACTAAAGTACATGGACGGCTAGAATCTGTTGACTTAGATAGTTATTCAAGAGATACAAGAAATACAGATGATAACCAAGGAAAAGGTGTAAAGTTTGTCGCTCAAGAATTAGAATTTTCTAACGGTCAGCGTCAGTCGATTAATGCAACTTCTCGGACATACACCACAACTGAAAGAGTTAAACAGGGACCCAACACCAGTCAGGTTTTAACTGACGCAGCTATTGGTGGAGGTGCTGGTCTATTAGGTTCATTAATTACTGGTAATCGCAAAATTGACGATTTAAAACCTGTTCTCGGTGCGGCTGCGGGTGCAGGTGCTAGCGTGCTGTTGCGGAAAAAAGAAGGAAATGCTTTTGTCCTCAGACCTGCACAGGATTTAAAGCTTACACTGGATTCTAACTTGAATTTAGTACCAAGATCGCGCTACTAGATTTAACTTCATTCAAGTTGTGAATTTAATCACCCCTTATATGCGATCGCCACTTTAACTAGAGCGTGCGATCGCCTTTATTTTTAACCCTAAAAACTTCTATTGAACAGCAACTATTCCACCTCTATATCGTCTTAATCAGTATCAATTTTTATTGAAATACTTATTTAAAAGTTAGCTCTATTGTATTCTGTATCTAAAAGAGTATTCAAAATTATGGAATATCCTGATACTTTTATTAAGTAGTAGCGATCGAGGAGCTTTTTCTTATGGTAATTCAAGGTTTAAATTTAAGCACATATCTTGCAATTCCCGTAGTATTAAGTCTTTTGGTTCCGGGAGACAATATAAAAGTATCTTTAGTTGAAAACGCCAGTCAGGTATCCACTAACAAGGAAGTGAGTCTATCTAGCGGTGAGCTAATCAGCGCTAATTCAACACCGAAAACATACTATGTTAGTGGTAGTGGAAACGACAATAATAGCGGACTTTCTACTTCATCTGCCTTTAAAACAATTCAAAAGGCGGCAGACCTTACCAACCCTGGCGATACAGTATTGATAATGAACGGAGTATACACAAATACAGGCAAAGCTGGGAGTGTAGTAAATATTATACGTTCTGGAACTGCAAATGCATGGATTAGGTATAAAGCATATCCTGGGCATTTCCCAAAAATTCAGCACAATACATGGAATGGTATCACGATTTCAAACAAAGCTTCATATATCGAGATCAACGGGCTAGAGGTTATGGGAAACAATCCCAATATAACCCTTGATTACGCGATGAGTCAGAAGACTAACAAACAAAACCCACTGACGAATGGAAACTGTATCAACATTGATGGTCGAACGAATGGTCATGTTCATCACATCCGTATTTTGAACAACAAAGTGCATGACTGTGGAGGAGCAGGTATTTCAGCGATTCAAGCGGACTATGTGACAATAGATAATAATGTAGTATTTAATAATGCCTGGTATAGCGTTTATGGTTGCAGTGGCATTTCGATGTTGAATAATTGGAATTCTGATAACAACCAGGGATACAAGATGTTTGTTACCAACAACAAGACCTACAACAATCGTATGTACATCCCTTGGATTGCAGTTGGAAAGATCACAGACGGTAATGGCATTATTATTGATAGTACAAGAAATCAAGACAACTCAAAATTGAGTGCATATAAAGGACGTACTTTAGTTCAAAACAATCTTGCATTTAATAATGGTGGTTCAGGGATTCATGCATTTTTTAGCGACCATGTTGATATTGTAAATAACACAGCTTTTTTAAATAATCAGAGTCCAGAAATTAATGGGGGGCAAATATTTGCTCATACCTCATCCGATGTCAGAATTCTCAGGAACATTCTCTATGCTTTTCCTGACAAAAATATTAATAACAACACTAAAAACAAAAACGTTGTTTATGATTATAATATCTATCTCAATAGCTCTAAGATAACTGCTAAGGGGCCTCACGATATTGTTGCAGACTCGGAGTTTTTAAGTAAGCATCCCACTCTCGAAAAAATCTCTGACAATTTGAAATCAGAGTTAGAGAAACAAAATCCGCCAACGCGGACTGTTATACAGGCTAATTCAGCAGGTTTTGTTTGCGATCCAGTGAATTATCCTTTGCAAGGCAAACAGATCGTAGTGGGATGCTCCTCGCTATCTTCAACTCAAATTGCTTTTTCTGATGTTTCATCTAACTATTGGGCAGCACAATTTATTCAACAATTGTCTCAGCAAGGTGTAATTGCCGGATTTCCCGATGGTAGCTTCCGCCCAGAAGAACCGGTGACACGCGCTCAATTTGCCGCGATGATCGACAAAGCTTTCCCAAAAGCCCAGCAACGGCAGGCAATTAATTTTACTGATGTACCTAGCAACTATTGGGCATCTAGTGCGATTGGGCAAGCTTATACTATTGGTTTCTTATCTGGTTATCCTGGAAATCGCTTTGAACCTAATCAAGCTATCCCCCGCGAGCAGGTTTTGGTTTCCCTCGCTAACGGTCTGAAATATAGTCCCAGTGGCAATACCGAAAGCACTCTGAAATACTTCAACGATGCCTCTAACATCGCTAGCTATGCCCGTAGCCCGATCGCCGCAGCAACCCAAAAGCAAATTGTGGTGAACTATCCGAATGTGAAGTTACTGAATCCAACTGCGGCAGCCACTCGCGCCCAGGTAGCAGCTTTTATCTACCAAGCATTAGTTAGTTCTAATCAAGCCTCAGCAATTAACTCGCCTTATGTTGTGTTAAGACTTAGCAATTAACTCGCCCTATACAATGGTTGTCGGATCGACTACTTCAACACCTGTATCAGTCACAATTAGAATCTGTTGATTTAGATAGTTATTTAATAGGCGATCGCTACTTTAACTAGAGTGTGCGATCGCCTTTACTTTTAACCAAAAAGTTTTCTATTTCACAGCAACTATTTTTTCTCTATATCGTCTCCCTCAGCATCTATATTTTTGAAAGTTTGCTAATAGGTAATTGTGTAATCACATTACTTTTATTAGCTAGTTCATTTTGCATAAATTTTTTTAACTATGACTGTATGACTAAAGTAATGGTTTTGACAAAAACTATAAAAATTAGGAACCTTGTACTTTAGTAAATGTCTAACTAATTAACAGTAAAAAAAATAATAGGACTGGAGCAAAAAAATAATGTTTAACTTAAATCGTTGGCAATCTAGAACAGCTGCACTCATGGCTTTAAGCGTCACAGTCGGTACTGTAGCGCCTTTCATTACAGCTTCACCATCTTTAGCTCAAACGACTTTTTCTGATGTTTCATCTAACTATTGGGCAGCACAATTTATTCAACAATTATCTCAGCGAGGTGTAATTGCCGGATTTCCTGATGGTAGCTTCCGCCCTGAAGAACCGGTGACACGCGCTCAATTTGCCGCGATGGTTAACAAAGCTTTCCAAAAAGCACAGCAACGGCCAGCAATTAATTTTGCTGATGTACCTAGCAACTATTGGGCATCCAGCGCGATTCAACAAGCTTATACCATTGGTTTCTTATCTGGTTATCCCGGTAATCGCTTTGAACCTAATCAAGCTATTCCCCGCGAACAGGTTTTAGTTTCCCTCGCTAACGGTTTGGAATATACTCCTAGCGGTAATACCGAAAGCACTCTGCAATACTTCAACGATGCCTCTAACATCGCTAGCTATGCCCGTAGCCCGATCGCCGCAGCAACTGAAAGGAAAATTGTGGTGAACTATCCGAATGTGAACTTCCTGAATCCAACTGCAACCGCCACTCGCGCCCAAGTAGCAGCTTTTATCTACCAAGCATTGGTTAGTTCTAATCAAGCCTCAGCAATTAACTCACCCTATGTTGTGGCTGTGGGATCTACTACCCCAACACCTGCATCAGTGACAATTGCCCAAGGGACTACTATTCCTGTGAAGTATGACAAGGCAGAAAAAATTCTCGTTACAAAGGATGAAACATCGCCCTTGACATTGACAGTATCCCAAAACGTGGTAACGCAAGACGGAGCTGTAGTGATTCCTGCTGGTAGTCAAGTTGTTGGTCAACTAAAACCTGCTACAGGCGGTTCTCAATTCGTTGCCGAGAAACTGGTTTTGACTAACGGTCAAGAGTATCAACTTAACGCTACTTCTGACGTGATTACCAAAACTGAAACCGTCAAGAAGGGTACTAGTCTTGGTTCAATTATCAAGAATACTGTATTGGGCGCAGGTGCGGCAACTGCGGTATCTGCTGTCACAGGCGATCGCGCCATTGCCACAGAAGAAGTCTTAGGTGGTGCTGGTATTGGTGCGTTGGTTGGTCTGTTCTTCGGCAAGAATAGTGTTGACTTAATCGCCATTGACCCAAATACCGATTTACAAATGACCATCAATCAAAACTTGTTGGTTTCATTAAGATAGTCATTAGTACATCTAAAGCCGAATTGTAAGAATAGTGTAAGTACTATATATTGTATGTATATAGTACTTACGCTAGTTTTTTTATCAAACTAAAAACTTTTAGAAAATTGCTGAAACTAAATTTAAGTTAAGCAAGTTTTTTATGCCGTTTTTTATTAATTTATGATAGTGATAATAGCGCTTTAGAGGTGAGACAAGACTAATTTTATAGGTATTTAAAAAAAATAATTTTAATGATTGGTACTTTCAGTAGACTGAAAAGTTTTGATTGAGGAAATAATAAAAGTATTACGAATTAGTAATTATTCGGTCAAGCCGTTCGTAACCGTTCGATGTCTCGCATCGGTGGCGCACCGAACAGGCGTGAATATTCCCGGCTGAACTGAGAGGGACTTTCGTACCCGACCTGATAGGCAGCAGAGGTTGCATCACAATCTTCCGTCAGCATCAGGCGACGGGCTTCTAACAGTCTTAACTGCTTTTGATATTGAAGTGGACTCATTGAGGTCACTTGCTTGAAGTGCTGATGAAACGACGAAGTAGACATTCTTACCTGCTTTGCTAAATCCTCGACTCGCATCGGCTGAGTAAACTTAGACTTAATCCGTTTGATCGCTTCAGCAATTCGCTGCATACTGCTGCCAGAGGTAGCAATTTGACGCACAGCTTCACTTTGTTCCCCGATCAGCAGACGGTAGTAGAGTTCCCGAATCATCATCGGTGCCAGCATGGGAATATCCTGTGGCGTATCTAAGAGCTTACTGAGGCGAAGGGCACAGTCAAGCAACGTGGGATCGGCGTTGCTCACAAATAAGCCTCGGACGGAGTTCTCTTTCTTCGCTGAACTAAAATTCATTTGAGCAGCCATTTCACAAAGTTGCATTGGGTCTAGGGTCAGCTTTAATCCTAAATACGGCTGATCGGTTGTCGCCTCAACAATACACCCACCGATGGGGAGATCGACTGAGACAACAAGACATTGCCCGATCTCATAGGGATACGTTTCCTCTCCCAGCACTATGTTTTTCTTGCCTTGAACGAGAATGGCCAGACGCGGTTCATAATCCTGGTAAATGATGGCAGATGACGCATTCGATCGCGAAAAGCTCAATGGCGCGATCGCTGTTGGGTAGATAAGGTTGCCATTGGGTTTGGTGTGCCGCGCCACTAATGCCGCCAGCGCTTGGCACCGATCTGCAACTACCTCAGAATTGGGAATAACGAAAGTCATGGTACCTCGACTTATTCAATGCCCTACACGATTATAGAATGTCTTCAAACGATCCATGCTGGAGAATTAGGCAAGGATCGAAGAGTTTTAGGCATTGGAAACTCTGAATCGAATTCGTAGGATGAAAGCATCTCAAGCAAGACCTTAAAGAGTCCGAAGAACGATGCCGCATTTCTTTCCTGAAATTAAAAACTTCTTGGAGAAAATGGCAATCCGTCCAAACAAACTTTGAAAGCAGTTTTACGCCTTTGAACTCCTCAATAACAACTGAAGCAATAAGCAGGAGAACCTATTTATGCAAAATACTCCTCAACAAATGAAAGCAATGGCTGTGGACGAGTTCGGTCATGCTGACAAGCTGACTTTGCACACCTTACCCGTGCCTACGGTAGATGCGGGCGAAGTTTTGATTCGCGTTGAGACCGCCGGAGTTGGTGTCTGGGACGCGATGGAGCGTGAAGGTGAACTGGTGTATAACGAAGTTCACTTTCCGCGCGTGCTGGGCGGCGAATGTGCAGGCACGATCGCTGCCATTGGCGATGGCATTGAGCGTTTTGCTGTTGGCGATCGTGTTTACGCCCAGAGCTTCATGAACGACAAGGGCGGTAGCTATGCCCAATACGTCGTCATCTCCGAAAAAACGATCGCGCCGATGCCCGATGGTCTCGATATGCTGATGGCAGGCGGGCTACCCATTGCTGGTATAACAGCGCTAAACAATTTGCTGGCGCTGGAGATCGGCAGCGAAACCAAATTAATGCTGTGGGGCGCGAGTGGTGGCGTCGGTCACGTCGCGCTGCAACTGGCTAAACGTATGGGCGCGAACGTTTTCGCGATCGCATCGGGTGCAGACGGTGTAGCATTGGCCAAGCAATTGGGTGCTGATGAAGTGGTGGACGGACACAGCGACGACATTGCCCAACGTGCCCGCACCTTTGCCCCCGATGGCTTCGATGCGGCGCTGGTGCTGGTGGGCGGCGACACCGTTCAATCCACGCTGAGTTTGGTGCGTCAGGGCGGAATCATCGCCTTTCCTAATGGCGTGATGCCCGAACCCAAAGCGCCTGACGAGGTAGAACTCAAGAAAGCAAATGGGTTCGCTAACCAGATGTTGTTAGACCAACTCAACCGATTGATCGATATGGGTGAGTTTCAAGTTCACATCGCACAGACGTTTGCGCTGGAAGAGGCGGCACAAGCGCAGGATGCGATGAAACAGCACTATCTGGGCAAAATCGTGTTGCGCGTGAGCGGCGAATAAGCGCTGATTGAATTTTCAGCTTTTACAACAACTTTACTCTCAACAAATTCTGACATCCTTCTTTTTGACATCTTTGCAAAAAAATATACCTATGAATCTCACGGACAACACCATCCTCATCACTGGCGGCACAAGCGGCATCGGTCGTGCGCTTGCCGAGGCGTTCTATCAACGCGGTAATCAAGTTATCATCGCGGGTCGTCGTCAACATCTCCTCGACGAAATCACCGCCGCTCACCCCGGTATGCACGGGATTCAACTTGACGTTCAAGACCAAGCGGACATCGAAGCCTTTGTATCCCACATTCGAGAGCAATTCCCTAAACTCAATGTTCTGATTAACAATGCCGGAATTGCTAATACGGAAGACCTCACCTCAGATCCGATCGATTTCTCCGTGATGCAGTCTATAATTCAGACTAATGTTGTCGGTGTACTTTACCTCACGGCGGCACTCCTCCCGACTCTCAAACAGCAACCGCATTCAACGATCGTCACCACCACCTCTGGCTTGGCTTTCGTTCCCATCAGTCCATATCCGACTTATTGCGCGAGCAAGGCTTTTCTGCACTCTTGGTTGCAGTCGCTCCGCGTTCAGCTTCGGGAAAACTCCGTGGAGGTTCTTGAACTTGCCCCACCCTATGTACAGACGGAGCTTGGCGGGGCTAGTCAGGCGACCGATCCTGCCGCAATGCCACTCGCTGACTTTATTGCTGAAGTGATGCAGATTCTCAGCACTCCCAACCCGCCCCACGGCGAAATCCTTGTTAATCGTGTCAAAGCACATCGCTTTGCTGAAAGGAACGGTGATTATGAGCAAATATTCGCGAGCCGCAACAAACAATGAATGATCGGCGCTGGGAATCTATCGATCGGCAGGAGAAGGCTTCGATCGCACGCAGCGACATCAATGAGAAATGGACTCTCAAAATTGCTTTCGTTAAATCACTAAAAAATTTTTGGAGAAAGTAGCAATATGTCTGAGCAAACGAACCTTGGTGGCAATTTCACGCTGCCGAACACTTCAATAACAGTGAAGCGCATAGGTTATGGTGCCATGCAACTCGCGGGTCCGAATGTAATGGGTGCGCCGCGAGATGTGGATGCAGCCGTTGCTGTTTTGCGCGAAGCGATCGCACTTGGCATTAATCATATCGATACCAGCGACTTCTACGGACCTCACATCACGAATCAAATTATCCGACAAGCACTGCATCCCTACCCGGAAGATTTAGCGATCGTCACCAAGGTGGGAGCGCGTCGTCCTGAAGATGGATCGTGGGTGCCGGCGATGTCGCCGCAGGATCTGACCGAGGCGATTCACGACAACCTGCGTAACCTCGGACTCGATGCGATCGATGTTGTCAATCTCCGCTTGATGGGTAACGTTCACGGCCCATCGGAGGGTTCTCTTGCAGAGCCGCTAACGACCTTAGCCGAACTTAAAGAGCAGGGATTAATTCGTCACCTCGGTTTGAGCAATGTCACACCTACGCAGTTGGCAGAGGCGCAAACGATCGCAGAAATCGTCTGCGTGCAGAATCAGTACAACGTAGCGCACCGGGAAGATGACGCTTTCATTGACGACCTCGCGAAGCAGGGAATTGCTTATGTGCCGTTCTTCCCGCTGGGTGGGTTCAATCCGTTGCAATCGTCAGCGCTCGATGCTGTTGCAGCATCACTTGGAGCCACACCGATGCAGGTCGCCTTGGCATGGCTGCTTCAGAGATCCCCGAACATCCTGTTAATTCCTGGAACGTCATCCATTAGTCATCTGCACGAAAACACCAAAGCGGCAGATCTGCAACTTTCACCGCAAACGATCGCAGATCTCGACGCGATCGCTACAGCTGCGGTTCAGTAAAAACATTATTGCCCAAGGCTAAGTCACTTCAGCGAAGAACTCATGAAGTCAATTAAGTTGCGGCTTGAGTTAGCATCCCAGCAACTTCAATTGAACAGGTAATGCCTTCTCTACGAGACGCTACGCGAACAGCAAGCCGCTAAGAGCATCTACGCGAAAATCAAAGTTGAAGAGGAACGTACACGCTCGTTACCAGCACAATTGGTAGTGTGTCTAATAATAGCAATGAGTCTGTGGTCGAGAGATTCAATGCCGGATGTACTAAAGAATCCGATCGATCGTTAAAGGTTAAAGGAAAACGGGATAACCCGTTCTTAATAGACTAATTCTCAACTTCCGGCAACCAAATAATAAATGTAGTTCCTGGCGCATTGGGTGAAGTGAATTTAGAGTTGATTGCAGGGCTGAAAACCTCAATTTCGCCCTGCATTTGCTCTATTAATTGTTTAGCGATCGCTAACCCCAAACCTGTGCCCGGAATTTCTGTTTGCGCTTGTACTCCGCGATAATGCCGTTCTCCAAGATGTTCTAAATCTTGGGGTGGAATGCCAGGACCGTTATCACTAATAAGTATTCCTTGAAAATTAGCTTTTTCTTGTCCCGCCTGAATCAAAATTTTGCCACCAGTGGGAGTGTATTTCAAAGCATTATCAATAATGTTAGTTAACACCTCTCGTAATGCTTTGATATTGGCACGTACTAAGGATGAATTCTGTTTAATTTCAGTTATTAGTTTTAGCTTTCGCTCTTGGGCGATCGCTTTGGCTGATATTAATAATGGTTCTAATATATCTGCTAAGGAGCAGTCAACTGCTTTATCTCCCGTTCCCGGTAATAATAGCGGCGGTTTAGCGTCTTTTTGGATAGTTGCTTCTACAAATACTTGATGTTCCGGGAGATGTAGTGGTGCTAAATCTGCTTCTGTCAAGTCAATTACTTGTTCAAATTGTTGCAGTAATTCTTTAAGGCGATCGCTTTCTCTGACAATACTATTTGCCACATCCCGGTTAGCATCTGCTGGTCGTAGTCGTTTCAATAACAGTTTGCCAAAAGTCCGTAACGCCGTTAATGGGTTACGAAACTGATGCAATAGGTTATCCAACAAATCCCGCTGTTTTTCTTGGAGAATTTGTTGCTCGCGCAACTGCTGCTCAAACCATGCTCGCCGCTGATCTAAAATACAAGCGATCGCTAATGTTTGAGCTATCCGTTGAATCTGACTTTGCTCGTGTTCATTCCATACCCGATCTTTCCTACTTGTCACTAGTAACCCCATCATCACACCCTCATAAATCAGAGGTAAAACAATTTGGTTGCCACGAAGTAGGTATTCCTCTTTGAGATCGGGTTGAGAGGCATCTGGTATCTCAGACTCCCGTGACGAATTTGGAGATTCTGAACCTGCTGTCAATAACCTTCCCTGATGATTGGGTAATATAAACGCATTTTCAAGTTGAAGTTGCTTGTATGCCGTCGCCTCAATAGTTTCCTCTCCTGGCGGTAATAATGCTGTTTCCGGGTAAATCACCACAGGAATCAGTTTGGCATCGCCAGAAGGAGTATCTACCAATTCTTGTGTTAGGTACACAATACTTAAAGTTGCTCCTAGCCCTTGGGTTAGTAGCGCTATTTGCTCTCGACACAGAGCAAGAAAATCAGAACTGGCAGACATTAACATTTTTTAGCTCTTGCTCAAGATTATAGATTTTGAGGCATGATGATAAGAGAGGATACTTAATTTTTACCTCACTCATTTAATAAAGCTTAACCAAAATTTTCTTAGAGATGGCTTCTACTAGGGGATTATATTCTTAGGTGATTTTATTTTCTCGATGTTTCAAAGATATTAACTTTCTTATATTAAAAGGTTAAAAACTATTGATATTCTGAACTAGAACCTATATAATGACGACGGATTTTGTAGCTATCACTACAATCTATAGCTTGAAAGAGGAGGACAATAGATTGGCAAGGAGACGCAAAAGGAAGAGTCGTCGTCGTCAGGAAGGGCGGCGCATTTTGGAGCACGTGCCTCAATATAGCATCGAAAGTGGTGAAGAAAAGCCTGTCACAGCAGCGAGAAGATTCATTCAAGCTGAAGGGATTTTGCCACCAGCGTTGCTACTTGTAAAGCGAAATGAACACACTACAGATCGTTATTTCTGGGCAGAAAAGGGACTGTTTGGTGCTCAATACGTAGAGGAAAACCATTTCTTGTTTCCTAGTTTGAGGGTGTTAGAACCTTCACCAGGTCAAGAACCTCTTGCTTTAGCTAGTAGTCGGTGAACCATAGATGGTCATCTTGGGCATTGAATGTGGCTCCTGACTATTATTAACTGGCAAAATTGCTAAGTTTATGCAAAATTTAATTTTTTTTTAGTTTGTAGCTGATTTGCCAGTAAATCTAGTCCAGGTAGTTGGAAAGTGAAGCTGTTTCAAACCACGCTAGATTAGCATGGGTTGATACTAATTTGATGATGCAGAAGGGAGTGGGTATAGAGCCAAGCGCGTCTAAAAACAAGAGTGAAGTTGCGCTCTTATGCCGTAGATGGTTAAAGTTTGCTCTGTCAATGAATTTAAGTTAATGAATTTAAATTTTTCCCCACGACTTTGGTCGTGGGGAAAACTGACAAAGCAGCAGTCTTGATTTTCTCCTGACTACTTTCCATTGCCTGCATTGTAGGTTAGGTCAGAAGTCTGCATATCATAGTTAAGAGATGGTCGCAACAATCAACAATTATTTCCCAGGCTTGAGCTGTAGAGTCCTCTGCAACTCGCTGAGTTCATCTCGATGGGCAACTACAGTAATTTTACTTGAGGAGGTTTGTTCGCTCTGAGTTGTTTCTACTTTGAGCGATACCTTCTCAAGTCTTCCAGATTTTTTCCAATAAAATAGACCACTTAAAGGTGACAGCAGTACCATCGCCAGAACAAGGGTGCTGAGGCTAGGAAACAGCAGGGATGTCACCAGAGATAGACAAACAATGCCAGTCGCTGCCAGTAAAGTTAGAAATATAGCTAAGAACCAGCTGGGACGAACATTACCTTCAAAAATTACCTGATTTTGTTCTCGGTCTACCGCTGCCACTCGGTAAGACCGCGATCGAAAGTACTCTTTTAATTGAGACATTAAAACAGCTTCATCTTGCTCAGATACCAGTTGGGCTATTTCTATGCGGTCTTTAGTCGAGGCACGAATAAAGAAAAACAGCCCAACCGATAACAACAAGGTTAGCAGGAACGTAGATGGCAGAATAGCAGTATCCATAACTAATTGTTAGTGTTTGACTGGAGGAGACTTATTCATTATCAATGATTCGTTACTTTTTCCTCTTGTTGATGTAGTCAAGCCATTGAAAAGCTAAATCCTGAGCTTGAACTTGCCATTCGGGAGAAACTTGGTACATCCGCCTGGGGCGTCCCCGTCCTTCGAGTTTCTTCCAATATCCAGTGATTGCCTTTTGGTCTTCCAGAAATTTGATTGCACTGTAAAGTACGGTATCTGAAAGCCGATAGACGGGATACTCAGTTTCTAATTGCTCAATCAACTCGGTTCCGTAGGATTCACCTTGTAATAAAACAGACAGTATGTAACAAACTGCTAGTTCCTGACAAAGGTAAGTTGGCGGAGGATTCTCAAAAAATTGATATATATCCTCAAGTTTCATGGTTAGTGAATGGCTAAAAAAATGCCTTAGGGTAAAGTCTACAATCCTTGTAGCCAGTATACAGTGCTACCACTACGTGAGTAATACATAATAAAGCTACTTAGACTAGATATCCATTGCGTAAACATCAAACAATTACCCACGCCTGTGAAGTTGTGGGGCGAGTTTGCGAGTTTTAGGGGCACAAAACAATGTACCCCCACTCAAGCTCGATACGGTGTGGTGAGGAGCGAACAGACAGTGAGAGAGTCACTATCTTGGTGTTAACTTATGCCGAGCTGCTTAAGCAATAAAATGCCATCGAAGAAATTTTACAGGTAAAATGCTATTTTGTCTGTAAAGCTTAATAAACACTTTGTTTTACAGTGATTTTCCCAATGCAAATTCTAAAATATTAAGCTAGGGGACATATCTGAGATCGAGCCGCTACATCGGTAGACATACTTAAGCAGTGACCATTTCTGATTTCCTCGATCGCAGAATTTTTTGTCTTATTTGACAAGTGTGATAGTAAATTTATCAAAGAAGGCGCTAAACTCCCTTCGTCCTCTCGTCCTCGCCTTCCTTTATTAAGCACCCAGCATATTAGCGATCGCTATGTCACAAACTCCCGATGCCCCATCATCTTCCTCAACTCTTAGGGCAATTGCCCAAACTTTTCGCCTTACAGGTTGGATTAGCTTCTGGATTCAGCTAGTACTAGGCGTTGTTTCTAGCATAATTGTGTTATTGTTCGCCATCTTTAATCAAAGAACTGGCAGCCCTAGTAATAATCCTGGGACTGGCTTTGGCGTATTTTTAGCAATTTGTGGACTGGTTGTTTTGGGTGGGGGGATTTATTTAGCTTACCGTTATACGAGAATTGGCAAGCAATTGGAATCCTCCAATCCCAGCAACCGCCCTCGGAAAAGTGAGACTGTGCAAGTATTACGCTTAGGGGTGTGGGTGAATTTAGGAGGAACCCTAGTGACCCTTTTGGGAGCGCAAGCGATCGTTGGCACACTGGTAGCACGATCCATATCTCCGCAAGCGATAACTACCCAATTTTTTGACCCTACCCGGATTATTAGCGGTCTAGATATGCTTGTAGTACAGGCAAACACCAACACTGTCTCAGCTCACTTTGCAGGGCTAGTGGCATCACTTTGGTTGCTCAATCGCATTAACCGACCTTAGAAAAAGGAGTTAGAAGAAAAGGTAATAGTCAAAAATCAGCAATTCTTTTGACTTCTTTTCTCCTCTTTTCAAAGGTTGTATAGCAATAATTCAAATATGTTGATTGTACTTTTCCGAAATTATTAAATTATAGTGTGAAGGCTAATACAAGTTACTTATATTAGCACCCATCTAAAGAGTGATATTAGAACCGTTATTAGGGTGAATTAATTTTTATTGGAGGTCTGGCACTATGAAAAAACTAGAAATCTGGAAGTTTGGTATACAAGTACTTTTTAGCACATTGATGATTAGATTATGTAGTTTCCTAATCTTTTTGGAACGCGATAATAGCCAAAACCAGGCAGTTTATTGGAGTGGTTTATCAGGCGTACTTGCCTACTGGCTCCCCTCACCTGCAAACACTCAGGAGTCTAGAAAATCAGAACAATACTAAATTTAAATGGTTGCTTTTCTGCTCACACAAAGCCAAAATCAGTATATGCTGATGTGTTGGCAGGTAGATAATAGGCTAAAAACTGAGAAAAATCTGTGCTGGATATCAAGCAAATACGGGAAAATCCGCAATTAGTTCAAGAACGATTGAATAGTCGTAATGGTAAATACGACATAGAACCGATATTACTGTTAGATCGGCAACAACGGGAACTTGAGGGGACACGTAGTCAACTCCAAGCCCGGAGCAACGAAATTGGTAAAATAGTCGGACAGAAGATTAAATCTGGGATCAATCCTCAAGACCCAGAAATTCAAGCTTTGCGGGATGAAGGTAACTCTCTCAAAGCGACGTTGAGTCAACTGGAACCTCAAGAAAAAGACCTCAAAGCTGAAATTGCTCAACTTGTGTTGGCACTTCCCAACTTGCCAAGCGACTCTACACCCCTTGGTAAGAATGAGGAAGATAACGTAGAAGTGCGCCGTTGGGGTGATGAGTACATTCCCCAAAATCCGAATATTCTTCCTCACTGGGAAATTGGCGAAAAGCTGGGTATTCTCAATGTTGAACGAGCTGTCAAAGTTGCCCAAAGTCGCTTTGTGACATTGATAGGCGCTGGTGCGGCATTGGAGAGGGCATTAATTCAATTTATGCTGAGTCTCCATACTCAAGCTGGGTATGTGGAAGTCAGTCCGCCTCTATTAGTTAATACTGAGTCTTTGACAGCGACCGGTCAGTTACCCAAGTTTGCGGAAGAAAGCTTTAAATGCGCTGATGATGATTTATGGCTGATTCCGACAGCGGAAGTTCCAGTTACAAATCTTTATCGGGGTGAAATTCTCGCTGCTGAAGATTTGCCTATTTACCACTGTGCCTTTACGCCCTGTTTTCGCCGCGAAGCTGGTAGTTATGGGCGCGATATGCGGGGATTAATTCGCCTGCATCAATTTAACAAGGTGGAAATGGTGAAGTTTGTCGAACCCAGTACGTCTTTTGATGAACTGGAGAAATTGGTAGGGAATGCAGAAGCAATTTTACAGGCGTTGAAGTTGCCTTACAGAGTAGTAAATTTAAGTACTGGAGATTTGGGATTTGCCTCTACCAAAACTTATGATTTAGAGGTTTGGTTGCCCTCTTCTGGCAAATACCGCGAAATTTCTAGCTGTTCCAATACTATAGATTTCCAGGCGCGACGGGCTGATATTCGCTTCAAAGAGGCGGGTAAGAAAGGAACTCAGTTCGTACATACCCTCAATGGTTCGGGTTTGGCGGTAGGAAGAACGATGGCAGCAATTTTGGAGAATTATCAACAACCCGATGGGACGGTGAGGATACCAGAAGTGTTGCAGCCTTTCTTGGGGCGTGAAGTTTTATAATTTGTCATTAGACCTCTTGGCATTTGTGCTTTTTGCATTCTTGGGGAAAAGGGTAAAGGTTAAAGGGGAAGGGGACAGACAATACAGAACTTTTTCCCCTTCCCCCTGCCCCTTATCCCCAGAGGGGGCCCCACCTTCCCCTTTTCCCGACAAATGCCAAGAAGTCTATTGGTCATTTGTTCTACCCTGCGGGAAGCCGCTAGCGCGTCTATGTCCTTTGTTATTTCCCAATGACCAGTGACTAATACCCAATACCCAATGCCCAATTAGAATGGAGATAACTATAGCTTAATATCTTCACAATTTACTCTATGTCAGTTTTAGCAGCGATCGCAGTCTTGGCTGTTTTGATCTTGGTACACGAGTTGGGACATTTTGTTGCAGCCCGTTCTCAAGGCATTCTTGTTAACCGTTTTTCTTTGGGTTTTGGCCCAGTTCTTTTAAAGTACCAAGGTTCGCAAACCGAATATGCTGTCCGCGCCTTTCCCTTGGGCGGCTTTGTCGGCTTTCCCGATGATGACCCCGATAGCGATGTTCCACCCAATGACCCAAATCTGCTGCGTAACCGTCCAGTTTTAGACCGGGCGATAGTTATCAGTGCCGGAGTAATTGCAAATTTAATATTTGCCTACTTGGTGTTGGTTCTGCAATTGGGTATTGTTGGCATTCCCAAAGAGTTAAACTATCAAGCTGGTGTCGTTGTACAGCCTGTTAATCAAGAATCTGTTGCCTATCAAGCAGGAATTCGGGAAGGAGATATTATTCTGGCTGTTAACGGTCAAGAACTCCCGGCTTCTGATAAATCAACTCCTTTGCTGACAAAAGAAATTCAAACTCATCCCAATCAGCAAATCGAACTGAAAATTCTGCGTGAAAAACAACAACAAACCTTGAAATTAACGCCGAAACTGGGAGCCGATGGCAAAGGTGTAGTTGGTGTGGCACTCAGTCCAAATGCTACAGCAATTTATCGCCGTCCTAATAGTCCTTTTGAAATTTTTGGTATTGCTGCTAACAGGTTTCAACAATTATTTGTTGGGACACTTAGCGGTTTTGGGCAGTTGATTACCAATTTTCAACAAACTGCTGGACAAGTTTCTGGCCCAGTTAATATTGTCAAAATCGGTGCAAAATTAGCTGATGATAATAGCGCAAACTTGTTGTCTTTTGCGGCAATTATCAGCATTAACTTGGCTATTATCAATATTTTGCCTTTACCAGCCTTGGATGGCGGACAACTCGCTTTTCTGCTAATTGAAGGTTTACGCGGTAAGCCTGTACCCGCCCGGATTCAAGAAGGTGTAATGCAAACCGGTTTGGTGTTACTCTTAGGGTTAGGGATTTTTCTGATCGTCAAAGAAACCACCCAATTAACTAGCCAATTGGAGTGGGTACAAAAATTGTTCCAGTGAGCATTACCCGCAAATCGTTATCTAAAAAGCAACGGGCGATAGAAGTTTTAGCTCGTCTGAAGCGTCTTTATCCAGATGCTACTTGCTCTTTGAATTACTCAACGCCTGTACAATTGTTGGTGGCAACGATTCTCTCTGCTCAATGTACTGATGAGCGGGTGAATAAGGTGACACCAGCTTTGTTTGGTAAGTTTCCTGATGCTGAGAGTTTAGCGATCGCTGACTTGGTAAAATTAGAAAGTTTGGTGCGTTCAACAGGGTTTTATCGCAATAAAGCCAAGAATATTCAAGCCGCCTGTCGGATGATTGTCACTGAGTTTAACTCTGTTGTCCCCAACCAAATGGAGCAATTATTAAAGCTTCCAGGTGTGGCACGCAAGACAGCAAATGTAGTCCTAGCTCATGGTTATGGCATTAATGCTGGCGTGACAGTAGATACTCACGTCAAGCGCCTGTGCGAACGCTTGGGTTTAACTGAACATACAGACCCCGTTCGGATTGAGCAAGATTTAATGGGTTTATTGCCTCAGCCTGATTGGGAAAATTGGTCAATTCGGCTGATTTATCACGGTCGTGCTATTTGTAAAGCCCGCTCCCCTGTCTGCGTTGCTTGTGAGCTTGCCGATTTATGTCCTGCTGCAAATAAGCCAGTGGTTGTAGGATAAGCGACATCAGTAACCCCAGAATTGATAGAGAGACTGTAGAATGGAAAACGGTGTCTTAAAATAAGTTAGAGAATAATGGCAAAAAAGAGCATGATTGAGCGCGAGAAAAAGCGCACCAAGTTGATAGAAAAGTATGCTGACAAGCGGGAAGCTCTCTTGGAAGAGTTCAGAAGTGCAGCATCTCCTTTGGATAAATTAGAAATCCACCGGAAGATTCAACAGCTACCCCGGAATAGTGCGCCCACCCGCCACCGCAATCGTTGCTGGTTGACTGGTCGTTCTAGAGGAGTTTACCGCGATTTTGGGTTGTCTCGGAACGTACTACGAGAATGGGCGCATGAAGGTCTTTTACCGGGAGTTGTTAAGTCTAGTTGGTAGTCAAGAGTCATTAGTCATTAGTCATTGGTCATTGGTAAATAACAAAGGACTAATGACAAAGGACAAATGACAAAAATTATTGACCACAACACTTATCAATTCCCAGACTTTCTAAGAGTAGATCGCTGACGGCGTTAGCGATCGCAAACTCTCCGTAGAAGCTATTGGAAAAATCATAGGACTGCATCTCTGTGACAATGGCAATTACCAGAGAACCAAGGTCATTTTCTCCTTCCATCCGTTGACGCACAAAAATTTGTGCGGCTCGTTGAGCAATATTTTGGTTGACTGCTTCGGGGATAAATTCTGTATCTAGCCACCGTTGTAAGCGTTCTCGTAACCATTCACCTTCGAGCAACGGATTTTCGGGCGGTGGTAGGGTGATGGGTGGAATTGGTTGAGTCATCTTTTTTAAACGCAGAGGGACGCGGAAAGAAACGCAGAGGAACGCTAAGGTTGATTTTTTAGCATCAAATTGCGTTTCTAAGAGTGTTTTTTATATTTATTTATGCAATATGATATCGCCGCTATTGTTGAGGGCTATGCACAAGGTTATTTTCTCATGGCTGATGAACGCGATCGCCTGAGTTGGTACGGAAGTCGCGATCGGACTTTTATTCCTTTGGATGAGCGGTTTCGCTACCCCAAGTCTTTGCAGCGCGTTTTGAATCAAGAAAGGTTTACTGTAGCGATTAATCGAGACTTTCAGGCTGTAGTGGCTGGCTGTGCTAATAGAGAGACAACTTGGATTTCACCGGAATTGGAAAAGATTTACTGGCTACTTTACCAGAGTGGTTATGCTTATAGTTTTGAAACTTGGCAGGGTGACGAATTAGCCGGGGGAATTTTAGGGATTGTGATTGGTGGGGCTTTTATTGGCGAGTCAATGTTTTACCGCATTCCCGAAGGCTCAAAGGTAGCGATGGTAAAGTTGGTGGAAAGATTGCGTCAAAGGAAATTTGTGTTTTTTGATGCCCAAATGATGAATCCCCATTTGGAAAGGTTTGGCGCTTATCGGGTTGAGGATAAAGAATATCAATCTTTACTTGAGCAAGCGTTGCAACGTGCTTGTAAGTTAGTCTAATTTGAGAAAAAAGGCCTCGGATGTGATTGTAACTGATGTAGTCATGGCGGAAATGAAGGTATTGCCATAAAAAATGTTTCAATCATTACAATAGCGATCGCGCCCATTTTGTTTGGCATTGTACAGTGCTTTATCTGCTGAGGCAATGAGTGTATCTGGCTTGATGTCCCAAATAGGTATGCGAGAGGTAATTCCTAAACTAACGGTGATAATATTCTTGACATCAGAGTGTACATGGGGAATAGCCAGAGCATGAATTGCTTGCCGAATACTTTCCCCTACTTTATTCGCTCCCGCTAACTCAGTATTGGGCAAGAGTACCAAAAATTCTTCTCCACCGTAACGCGCCACTAAATCGGCAGGACGACGAATTGTCTGTTGCACTGTTTGCGCTATCCTTATTAGACAATCATCGCCTGCAAGATGACCATAGCAATCGTTGTAAAGTTTGAATTTATCAACGTCAAACATAATCAGTGACAGGGGTTGTTGTTCTCGTGCAAGGCGTCTCCATTCTGCTTCTAGTCGTGCATCAAAGCAACGACGGTTAGCCACCTGAGTCAAGCTATCTAAATTTGCCAGTTGTTCTAGTTTCTGATTTGCATCTTGGAGAGCCAATTCAATTTGTTTTCGTCCAGTGATGTCGCGTATGGTAATAGCAAAACCATCATCTAGTTTGACTGCAACAAAGTGATACCAGCAAGAATTGCCTAATGGATGGTAGAAATCTCGTTTTAAAGCTTCCCCCGTTTCGACAAGATTAACAAAGTGATTAAAGAGTTCTGGTTCAAGATGAGCTAAGAATTCTTTGAATAGTAATTTGCCAATCATCTCTTCACATTTGCTTCCGAAGGCTCTAGCAATGACAGGATTGATAACTAAGCAACGAAAATCCTCAATGTCTCCAGTTACAGGGTTGCGGACAGCTTGCATAGCGGCTATACCATCTAGCGAACTATTCAAAATACTGGCTAGCATTGCCCTGGAATGATACAGTATCTCTTCTGTTTCCCTACGCTTAATATTTTCTTGTTCTAGAAGCCGTTGCTGGCGTTGAATGGTTAACTGATTTTCTAGACGCGCTACAACTTCTTCCATCTGAAAGGGTTTGGTGATGTAGTCTATGCCCCCTGACTCAAAGGCTATCACTTTATCGAACACATCATCTAAAGCACTAATAAAAATAACAGGAATGGTGCGGAGAAATTCATCGGCTTTCAGAGTTCTACACACTTGATAGCCATCCATTTCTGGCATCTTGATATCTAAAAGAATGATGTCTGGTCGCTTTGCCTTTACTGTTTTTAGTGCCATCCGTCCACTTGTGACACTACGAACAGTGTAGCCGAGTTTGACCAGAAAATCACTTAATAAATGTAAATTCTTGGGACTGTCATCTACTAGGAGAATATTACCTTTATTTTCTTTATCAGAATTAAGATTCATTGCTTCTCAGGGGTTCGGCTAAATCAACCAATTCCTCAAATTCAAATTTTCGAGCAAGTTTTGTTAAAGATTGAATTAAAAAAGTTTCTGTTTTGGGAATATCTCTAATTAATTCCATGACCCGATTAGTATTTGCTTCTAAAGCAGCTTCATAGAATTGATTAATCCATTCTTGAGACATACAAATTAGATTGTTGGATGTTAAAGGATTTTTTTCTGTATATTCCCAATTTGAATAATTATTTTTAGCAAATATATATTTGACACCAAGATGTTTAGCTAGTGTGTCAAAAATTGTATGTTCTGCAAAAGGTTTGCGGAGAAAGTCATCACATCCGGCTGAAAGAACGATCGCTTTCTCTTCTTCTAAAACACTTGCCGTCAGAGCAATTATAGCTGTAGCATTCCCCTTTGTAGTGGACTTGATATATTTTGTAGCTTCGTAACCGTCCATGACGGGCATTCGCATATCCATCCAAATCAGGTGGGGTTCCCATTCATTCCAAATAGCGATCGCTTCTTTGCCATTACTAGCTTCTTTCATCTCAAACCCTAACGGTTGTAAAAGTTTAATTAATAATTGGCGATTAATAGGTTTATCATCTACTATTAATAGTTTATATATAGGTTGTCCTGGTGCAAGTTCTACTACTTTTGGATGTATTTCTAAAGTATTTTTATTGGTTGGTTGACCTAATTTTGCTTGAATATAAAATTTAAAAGTTGTCCCGACTCCTAATTTACTTTCAACAGAAATATCTCCTCCCATTAACTGAATAAACTTGTGACTAATTGCTAAACCTAAACCCGTTCCTTCTTGAGATTCTTTTCCAGCTTGTGCTTGAGAAAAAGCATTAAAAATTTTGGGTAATTCTGCGGCTGCAATCCCCACTCCTGTATCACAGACTTGAAAATCAAGAGTGAAAATATCTGTAATTTCTTCACTAGTATTATTTACTGTTAAACTAATTGTTCCTTGTTGAGTAAACTTAATGGCATTAGTAATCAAATTAATTAATACTTGCCGGAGTTTTACCTCATCTGTGCAAATATAGCATGGGACATTTTCACTACGTTGAAATATTAAATTTAAGCCTTGATTACTTGCCTGTAAATGTAGCATATCTTCTAAATCATCTAGCAAGCGATACAGGTCAAAGTCTCTAGGATTAAGAGTAGTTTTACCAGCTTCTATTTTTGATAAATCGAGAATATTATTAATGAGCGTTAGTAAATAATCACCACTATGATAAATGATCCCGGCATTTTCATAATGCTCGGCAGGCAAGTTTTTAGCGCGTAACATTAATTGAGAAAAACCTAGAACAGCATTGAGGGGCGATCGCAACTCATGACTCATATTCGCAATAAATAAACTTTTAGCTTGATTTGCTACTTCGGCTTTGTCTTTAGCAATGGCTAACTCTGCTGTTCTCTCCTGTACTCGTTGTTCCAAAGTTTCCAAAGATGTTTGTAACTGAAGTGCCATGTTATTAAACGATTTTGCTAGTTGACCTATTTCGTCTTTTGATTTATTTTTGGCACGGATATCTAAGTTACCTGCGGTAAACTGGAAAACTATATTGGTAAGGTGAATTATTGGCTTTGTTAGCAGTTGCCCAATAGCAAAAGCAATGATTGTCACTACTCCAGCGATAAATGCAAATACAAAAATTGTGTTCCGAATTTGCTTTTCTACAGGTGCTAGGGCAACGGCAAGGGGTCGGGCAAACAACACAGACCAAGGTTTATATTGCAAACGAGCGATCGCAATTAAATTAACCCGATCGCCTGTTGCTTCTAAGGATGCAATTAAATACGACTGTTTATTATCCAATGCTTGTTTAAGCTTTGACTCATTAGTTGCCAATTCTTTGACAGAAGAATCAGCCAAACGACCTTCCTGTTGCAGTTGAGTTACAACATCATCAGGCAGAGGCACAATTGATTTAAAAAGCAGTTCTGGTGCAGTGCTATGTGCCAGATAAATATTATTGTCATCTAAAAGAATCGCAAAAGATTTTGCCCCAGCCCGTTCGGTTTGTCGAGTTACTAACTGCTGAACAACAGTCGCATTATATGAAACACGCAATATACCTAATATATCTCCCTTGGCATTGCGAACCGGACTACTAAAAAAGAGGGTAATAAGATCGGGAATTGTCGGCGATCGCTTCATGCTAGAAACAAAGGAGAAACCAGTTTTTAGCGGTTTTTTAAAATAATCTTGAACTGATTCATCTTTGCCAATGTTCAGTGTACGTGTATCCAATACATTTTTACCGTTTAAGTCGAGCAAAGCATAAGAGAGAATATTGAGCATATCTTTGCGACTGAGACGAATTAATGTTTCTGTCGCCAATTGCATTTCGGGGCTGTCGTCTCGCTGTTTTGGAGTTAGGCTGAGGTAGCGCGCCAAACCTGGTAAAATCGCCTCTACGCGCACGGCATTGAGATTTCCATCAATAAAGGCATCTATTCTGTTAGCGGTTTCGTTAGCCGCCGCAGATAGGGCCTGTCGGGCGTTGTCAGTTAGTGCTTTTTCAGTTGTCTGTTTGTTGACAAATGCCAATAACAGCAACGGAATCAAAGCAACAACCAAAAACGAGGCGATTAATTTTGTACGGATGCCGCCCAAAAACGAGTGCTGCATGGCTTCAAACTAGGGGGGATTCAAGAAGGAAGAATTAAACAAACTTTTTAGTTCAGGAATACGCATAATGTTTCCAGAGCGAATAAAAAAGTCTGCATATATCTTGGCAGTTTTATCAATGGAGTTAGGGTTGCTAGATTGAAAATATTTTTGATTTTCACCTAAATCAGTTAGGTTTATTCCCTCTAGAGAGAGAGTATCGAACGGAATTTTTAACGCTTTGCTGACGATCGCTTTTCCTTCCTCAACATTTGCTTTCCAGTAGGTTGAGGCTTGCAGCCATCCTCGCACAAATGCACGAATGTCTTCGGGGCGATCGCGGATTGTCTCACCGCGAAAGATAATCAAATCTAAAATCAAGCCAGGGGTTTGCTTGCTAGTAAATAGGATATTTCCTCCTAATTTCATCGCTTCAGAGAGATAGGGTTGCCAAGTGTGTCCGGCTTGAATCGTATTATTTTTCAAGCGTTGAGGAATTTCTGAAGCCTCTAATTGAACTAAGTTCACATCATCACTGGTTAAATTGGCAGTTTTCAACATTTTAGTCACGAAAACTTCGCTAAAACCGCCTAGATTTACACCCAGCTTTTTACCTTTCAAGTCAGCGACAGTTTTAATTTTTGATTGGGCGACTACCACATCCGCTCCTATTGATTCATCTATAACGATCGGGCATTGTATATCTGGATTTATGGCACTCAAGATGATAAAAATTCCCAAGGACGATGTAATCCCATCATACTTACCTGCATTGAAGTTTGCTTGTTCCAATTGGGTGTATTGTGTATGAATTAGTTCTACATCTACCCCTTGGGCTTTGAAGAATCCTTTTTCTTGAGCAATGATACCTGGAAGCTCTCCAACAAAAGATCCAAATATCACTTTCAAGGGAGGGCGTTTTACTTCAGTTGGTGCTGAAGTATTACAAGCAAGTAGTAAACAGGCGGTAATGAGGAAAATGCTAATGGATCTGAGTAGTTTAAGCATAGAATTTTTGATGGTTTTTAATTATTGTTAATCAAAGATTCAGCTAAACAGACTAATTAGACCTGCCTTGAAAATAGAGGCTGAAAGTACGCAAAATCGTTCCAACATGATTTTTTTTTTCATTGTTCCTTGTGAGCGCAGCTCGTGGAGTCTGTTGCAAAAATATATTTTTGCACTCTTAGGGAAAAGGGACTCATGTTAAAGGGTAAGAGTGAAATACAAACAAAACCTTTACCCTTTACCCCTTCCCCTTTCCCCCTTACCCTTTACCCCTTCCCCTTGTCCCTACAATGCCAAGAAGTCTATTGTCTAACTGCTTTAATACCCATTCAGTATTGAAAATATGTCGGTAAATGGGATTTTTAATTCTGAGATAGCCGTTGTACTTCTCAACCAATCCCGATAGTAAAAGCTCCGTCTGTTCTCGACTATCATCGGTAGCCACGGGAGATATTGGAGGTAAAAGCAAAAAGTCGCTAGTGTCTTTCCTTTTTGCGTCTCCCCGTCCCCCCATCCCCCCATCTTCTATTTCCTGTGCTTGCAATACCTGCTGATAAAGACTCAGCAACCGTCCGGCTTGTTGTTGGTTGAAAAGTAGGCGATCGCGAATCGTGCGGAGGTGTTCGGGTTCATCTTGTGATTCCCAGTCTTGGATAATCTGCGATCGCACCAATTCTTCTACCCAATAGGCCTCAGTTTTTGGGGGTAGAAAAATTTTCCGCTCTGATGTCTTTAAGGCAGTTTGGAGAATTAACTGACAAAGTTTTTGAGTGAGAAACGGTTGTCCCCCTGTCCAATAAATTACCTCTTGCAGCACAACTTCTGGTTGACTGATTGCTCCTTGTAACCCATTTAGCAATGGGCTAGCTTCATGCAATCGAAAGCCATATAACTCAATAGCTGTCCCAATGTTAAAAGGTGTTGGGTGTTTGTCAGCAATTAAATCAGATGGGCTGGCGACTCCAAACAATGCAAATCCCAGACGTTGAAAATTCGGATCGTGTGCCTGCTGATTGTAGCAATGACGAATCCAAGCAAAAAAGTCATTGACCGGAAAATTCAAACTCAGCAAACTATCAATTTCATCAATTAAAATGAAAATGCCTTTAGCTTCGCCGTTTCCTTCACAATGACTATTGACATTTGGCAACAATATTTCTTCAACAAAGTGGTGTAGTTTTTGTACAGGAGACAGACCTATTTGCATATTCCACCATTGCTTAAAGTTGACGTGTTCCGCCAGATTTAACCCGTAGAAAATGCTGACAATAATTCCTTTATACCACTGTGCTGATGTGGTTTCTTCACTAACCAATTGCGTTACGTCTAAGTAAACACATTTATAGCCTTCTGACTTGAGACGATGACTTATTCGCTGTAGTAGGGATGATTTACCCATTTGGCGAGAATTGAAGACGTAGCAAAAATCGCCACCTTTCAAACTGTTATAAAGTTTTTCGTCTGCTTGACGCACAACATAAGTGGGATCGTCGCTGTGGAGGCTACCGCCAACTTGGTATCTCATGGGCAAAGTGTGATTAAAAAGGAGGAGATAAAGAAGGAGTCAGAATTCAGAATTCAGGATTTAGAATACTATATCCATGCCACACTATCCCCTTCGGGAAGTGTCTTGTAGAGTAAGACGGTGAGGAATGGGTATGCAGTAAATGCGATGCCAATACTTCTCGGTTAAGGGGAAAAGGGTAAAAGGATGTTTGAAAAGTCATCCAAGGTATATTTGACTACTCTGGCTATCAAGAAGTTGAACGATATAGTGAGGGTTGGGGACTTGCGATCGCTTTTCTGAGTTGCATTTAAGGCTCGAACTGACCCTTTTCAAACAACCTCTAAGGATGAATGGCACGCTTGTAAAGTCCAAAGACTTAGTTGTATCCTCGTTCCTAGCCTGGAGACTAGGAACGAGTTCCGAGAGGCTTTGCTTCTTGTCAAGCTATGGAGGCGGAGCCTCCAGGCTGGGAACCAGTTGGGGCAAAGGCTGTATTTTAACTTAGTGCCATTCGGGTAATGGTTAAAGGTTTTTTCCCTTTTCCCCTTACCCTTTAACCTTTTCCCAAAACTTATCTAACCATCGCTAACCTTGACCCGGAAAACATGGCAGATTACTTGAATAAGTACCAAAAGTCTGACAGGAAAACCATACTAATGAGAATTTGGACTACTACTGCTGTGCTAGCTGCTTTTTGGCTAATAGCTGGGGTCATCGGTTCTAAGCCAATCAACGCTACTTCTGTTTTGGTAGAAAATGCCATATCATCTCCGGCGCCAACGAATGCAAAACAAATTACTGTCAGTAACACCGAGTTTGGTCTGAAGAGAGTTGACTCCAAAGGAAACGTTACCATTTTCCAGACAACAAGAGTGCCACTTCAGGAAGGAAACACCTACGGGTGGCGGATTAAACTCAAAAACTACCAAGGTGAAGTGAAATGGCGTGAAGTCTTGTATTTACCAAAACCTCCAGAAACTTGGGGTACAGATAATGGTGAAGATTTTTCAATATCAGCAGACGGCAAGACATCTGTAACACGGCGCACACAGTCGGCTCCAGAAGGTGTAATTGAGAATTTTTGGACAATCGCTCCTGGCGATCCAGTTGGTAAGCATAGAATAGAAGTCTATATTGATAACCGTTTGATCGGTACTTTCCAATTTGAAGTTATTCCAGTTAAGTAGAGATCAAAGAGTCGGAACTCGCACTGGTAAAGCATATCGTCAAGTAGTTCATTAGACCTGCCTTATTTTAAGGCAGGAGGCAGGGGGCAGGAGGCAGAAGGCAGGAGGAAAAGACATTTTCATTGTGAGCGCAGCTTATGAAGTCTCTTGCAAGTGCTTTCTGACTGGTTCCCAGCCTGAAGGCTGGGAACCCATTCTGGGAGGCTCCGCCTCCAGAGCTTGACAAGAGGCAAAGCCTCTCGGAACTCGTTCCTAGCCTGGAGACTAGGAACAAGGATACAACTAATACCAATTTGAATAATGATTGCGACAGATGGGAAACTGAAACACTTATCAAATGGATGTTTCACAATCCAAAATCTAAAATCTAAAATCCAAAATGGTATAAGTCTTTGGGCTTTACAAGCGTGCCATTCGTATAAGATAATTTGACTCTTTTTAACTTCTAAGTTGTACTGGCATAGCTAAATAGGTCATTTTCAAACCCCCCAATGGTGTAAAAATTACTGGAGTTAGGCTTTGATTTAAATGCATTTGAATTTCTGAAGATGGTAACTCTTTCAAGCCTTCCATCAAATATTTAATGTTAAAAGCAATTTCAATATTTTCCCCAGAAATTTGTGCAGGCATCGACTCTCTACCACTGCCCACATCTTGAGCCTCACATGATAAAGTAATTTCTTGAGCTTCGCTATCAATACTGAGTTTGACAATATTATTTTTTTGATCGGCTAACACAGCAATCCGTTCCAAAGTGCTGACAAATTGTCGCCGTTCAATTGTCACTTGTCGCTCAAATTGGCGCGGAATTAATTGTCGATAAGCAGGATATTGCCCTTCTAATGTACGACTAGTCAAGCGTTGATTTTGCCATGCAAACACCACTTGACCTTGATCGAAATATAAAGCTACAGGTTCATCTGATGAGGCGCTATGAGCTAACATTCGTTGAAGTTCGCGTAATGCTCTCGCTGGTACTGTCACTTCTAGTTGAGTAGTTCCGCCTAGAGGACGTTCGTTGCTAGTTTCTACGACTGCGAGGCGATGTCCGTCGGTAGCTGCAAATTCTAGGGTGTCTTGTTTAACTGTTAAATGCACTCCCGTGAGTACTTGCTTGGTTTCATCAGCACTTGTAGCAAACAATGAACCGCGTAATCCTTCAATTAATGCGGTAGTGGTGAGATGGATTACTTCTGTATTTTCAATTATAGGTAGTTCGGGAAATTCTTCCGGCCCCATTGCTCGGACTTGGTAATGTCCACTCTTGGGTGTGAGTGTGACAATTAACCCTTCTCCACCGGATGTTGCACCTGTCACGGCTGATTCATCGTCTAAAGTAATTTCGCCTTCTGGAAGACGAGAGGTGATGTCTACAAGTAACTTAGCAGGAAGTGCGATCGCACCACTTTGCCATACCTCTGCGTTAAAGCTGGTGCGGATTCCCAAACTGAGATCGAAGGCTGTTAAGCTTACTTGGTTAGTTTCAGCATCCGCTTGTAACAGCACATTGGCAAGTACTGGATGAGTTGGCCGTGAAGGTACTGCACGACTAACGAGTGAGAGGTTTGTACTGAGATCGCTTTGGGAGCAAACTAATTTCATAAGTCAGATGCAGCTAGTGAAAGATATCCTAACATCCTTATGTTTATAGGCGATCGCGGACGAAGTTGCTTAGGGGTAAAAAATTTGAGGAAACGGCTTGGTGGCTCTGCTTTATCTGCGATGCAATAACCCCTCTCCAAACATCTCGGTCTGATAAATTACCAACACTGAGCAAATGTTGGGGAATTCCTCCCATACACTCTAGAATGCTTTGCTCAGATGGCTGGCTTTTCTCATCATCAGATGTATTTTTCCGATCCTGTCTACCTTTTATGAATAGCAAGAAGTTTAACACTTCTTCCACTAGAGAATCTGAAACCTGCTCAATTTCCTGAATAAGTTGCTCTCTGGCTGTCATAAATTATCTGCTTTAATACCAACAGGACTTCATTTATCGCGTTAACAGGGTTCAAGGGAAGATTCTATTGTTAGACAACAGGCAAAAGCGATGTCTACGATGGGCTACGCCTACGCTCTTACGCTTCAGGCTGTAATAATTTAAACCTTTGCAACACATGTTCTTTCATGTATAAGAAAGGCTTAAGTATTTCCAAAAATTATATAAGCAATTGCTGCAAAGGCTTAATACTTTGCAACACATGTTCTTCCATGTATAAGAAAGGCTTAAGTATTTCCAAAAATTATATAAGCAATTGCTGCAAAGGCTTAATACTTTGCAACACATGTTCTTCCATGTATAAGA